>NZ_JBAGRS010000006.1:0-317423 GCF_037150615.1 Alcaligenes sp. PF14
GCCTTTAGCCATGGCAGACTCCTGAAGGGATAGAACGATATAGAGAAGAGAGATGTGGTGCCCATGACGCGGATCGAACGCGTGACCTCTCCCTTACCAAGGGAGTGCTCTACCACTGAGCCACATGGGCATTCAACTTCAGCCGAGAGTGGCTAAAGATTTTTACCTGGAGCGGGTGAAGGGGATCGAACCCTCGTCTTAAGCTTGGAAGGCTTCTGCTCTACCATTGAGCTACACCCGCAGACTTTTCTTCACCCTCTCCTAAAGTCGCCTTGCTGGCTGACTCTAGAAAAGTGCTGGTGGTGGGAGTTGGATTCGAACCAACGTAGGCGCAGGGCCAACAGATTTACAGTCTGCCTCCTTTAACCACTCGGACATCCCACCCGAAGCGAAAATCGAATTATGGACATGTTTTAAGAGGTCGTCAAGCCTTTTGGGAAGAAAACTGAATAATTCGATGAATTTTTTAAAAAAACCGGATTTGGGGTGCTTTTCTTACTGGTTTTGTCACTGTTTTCAGGCGTCAGACATGCCGCTTTTGAATGCTTTCAAAACTGGGAAATCACGGTGAAATACGGGGAAACACATAGATTTTTTTCTGTTTTCAGCGCTTGTTTTTGTAAGCAAAAGATACGAAACCGGATCTTTCGCTTTTAATCCAGCTCTCGGACGTCTTCCCTGCTCTGTTCCCTGACTTGCCTGGAGTTCCTCTTGCTGTTTTCTACTGGCCGGGGCACAAGCAAGCAATCTGAAAACCATGCAGCCATGAACTGTCTTCAGAAAGAAGCTTGGATTGCTGATGAACTTTACTTAGGAAGGAGCAATCCATCATTCCAGAAGTTGTTCCAGTTCAGCTCCCACCAGCTGCTTCTTTTTTCAGCCAAATACTGCTCAGTAGCAGAACACGGGGCATGGCAAAGAAAAAGCCGACCTCAGGTCGGCTTTCTACATCAACTGCATCGCTTTCAGCGTGGCGCGGGCCTGACTTAATCGTCCGTTTGCTCCAACAAAGACGACAGCCCCTGCTTTTCCAGCAAAGCATTCAAATGCTCCCAGCCATGGAAAGCAATCTGCAACTGGCCCTTGTCCTTGGCACCGACCTTCAAGGTCACCTTGGTACCCAAGTGGTCAGACAGCACCTTTTCAAAGCGCTGTACGTCGCCATTGCGGTTCGCCTTGCTCTGGGCCTGCTTGCTGGCAGGCTCGTCATCCTCGTGCAAAGCACGGGCGACCAGCTTCTCGGTTTCACGCACCGACAGACGGCGGGCAATCACCTCGTTGGCCAACATGATCTGACGGGCAGCGTCCACAGCCAGCAAGGCACGAGCGTGACCCATATCGATGTCGCCGGCCAGCAGCATGATCTGCACAGGCTCTGCCAGGTTGATCAGACGCAGCAGGTTGCTGGTAGTCGAACGCGAACGGCCAATCGCCTGAGCGGCCTGCTCATGAGTCAGACCGAACTCGTCCAGTAAACGCTTCACACCTTGCGCCTCTTCCAGCGGATTCAGATCTTCACGCTGGATGTTCTCGATCAGTGCCATGATGGCGGCGTTCTCGTCGCCTACCTCGCGCACCAGAACGGGCACTTCTTCCAGACCAGCAATTTGCGACGCACGGAAACGACGTTCACCGGCGATGATTTCGTATTTGCCCTTGTCCTTACCCGACAGAGGACGTACCAGAATAGGCTGCATCACGCCTTGTGCGCGAATGGACTCGGCCAGCTCGTTCAAGGCGCCCTCGTCCATGCGAGTACGCGGCTGATACACCCCAGCCTTGAGCAGTTTGACGGGCAGGTTGGAAGGTGGGCCATCGCTCACCGTCGCTTCGCCCTTTTTCCCGATGCTTGCGATAGCGCCTGCGTCTGCGCCGAGCAAGGCATCCAAGCCTCGACCTAGACCTTTTGGTTTTCGTGTAGCCATGCTTACATTCCTATTGATTCTTGTGTGCCTTATGCCTTGTCGCTGCGGGATTCTTTCTTCAAGCGCTTGATCAGCTCTTTACCAAAGTCCATATAGGCCTTGGCACCCCGGGAGTTCTTGTCATACACAATACCTGGCATACCGTGGCTTGGCGCTTCAGCCAAACGTACGTTACGTGGCACCACCGTCTTGAACACCTTATCGCCAAAGTGTGTCTCGATCTGATTGGAGACTTGCTGCTGCAAAGTTACGCGGCCATCAAACATCACCCGCAGCAAACCAATCAACTCCAAATCCGGGTTGATATTGCGATAGACCCGTTTAACCGTATTGACCAGATCCGACAGCCCTTCCAGCGCAAAGTACTCGCACTGCATGGGGATGATGACCCCGTGAGCACTGGCCAAACCATTTAACGTCAGTAAGGACAAGGTAGGCGGGCAGTCGATCAGCACAAAATCGTAATCGTCCAACACCTGAGCCAGAGCCTGTTTAAGTTGTTGCTCACGCTCTTGCATCTGGATCAGGTCGATTTCGGCGCCCGACAGCTCCCTATTGGAAGGCAAGACGTCATAACCACCTGTTTCTGAATGTATCTTTACGTTAGCAATGCTTTCGTCGCCAATCAGCACTTGGTACAAATTACCAGACAGGCTGTTTTTATCAATACCACTACCCATGGTGGCATTGCCCTGAGGATCCAGGTCAATCAATAAAACCTTTTTCTTCAGCACAGCAAGAGCAGCTGCCAAATTAATTGCTGTGGTCGTCTTGCCAACCCCGCCCTTTTGGTTCGCAATACAAAACACATAGGCACGGGGAGATTTATCGTCTTTTTTACTCATGATTATCCTTGCTGCACCAACCACACTAGACAACGCTGTGCCTCTAGCTCCGGTACGGTTAATGATTCTATTCGTTCGACCCGCCAGTTACTTTCAGATTGCAATGCCGCTATTTCTTGATCAGGTTCTTTACCCTTCATAGCCGCAATGCGTCCACCTGGACGAACATGCCTGCCTGCCAAATTTACGAAATCAAGCAGCGAAGAAAAAGCTCGGGAAACCACAATATCTGCCTGCATGGGTTCCAGCTGCTCTACACGCACATGCATCGCCGACAAATTGGGCAGAGCCAAAGCACCAACCATTTGTCGAACAAATGCCATTTTTTTCTCGACAGCATCAATACAGCTAATGTTCCACGTGGAACATGATGCTGCCAAAACAACTCCCGGCAAACCTGCCCCTGAACCTACATCTACAATCTTTACCGATTCTTGTGTCTGTGTATTGTTGCCGGCCAGATAGTTCTGAAACGGACGGACAATCGACAGGCTATCAAAAATGTGTTGCACCAGCATTTGATCTGGGTCACGCAGGGCGGTCAGATTATAGGTACGGTTCCAACGCTGCAATTGATTTATATAATCCAGTAGCTTGCGTACCAGGACAGGGTCCTGATCCAGACCCAAATCCAGCAGGGCCTGATTCAGGCGTTTTGAAAAAATATCGCTCATGCCGTTTGTTTGTTCTTTTGCTTGCGCTTCAGGTGTACCAACAATAAAGAAACCGCCGCAGGTGTCACACCTTGAACACGCCCGGCCTGGCCAATGGTTAAAGGCTTGGCTGCCTTCAAGCGTTGGCGCACCTCAATCGACAATCCCTTGATGTCGTCGTAATCCAGGTCCTCTGGAATGGCTTGCTCTTCCAGTGCTGCCTGGCGAGTCACCTCATCCTGCTGACGCGCCACATAGCCCGCATACTTCACCTGAATTTCCACCTGCTCCACATGCACCGGATCTTCCAGACCTGGGCCTGCTACAGGCATGCCTTGGTCATTCAGCACGGCCATCAACTTGGCATAGTCCACTTCGGGCCGCTTGAGCAAATCGAAGAAGGAGTATTCCCGTTCGATATTTTTACCTAACAGTGCATTTGCTTGTTCGGCAGGCAAATTGCGGGGGTTCACCCAGGTACCTTTCAAGCGTTCAATTTCACGTGCAACCGCATCACGTTTACGATTGAAATGATCCCAACGGGCATCATCCACCAGGCCCAACTCCCGGCCAATTTCAGTCAATCGCTGGTCGGCATTATCCTCCCGCAGACTCAAACGGTATTCGGCACGAGACGTGAACATACGGTAAGGCTCGGTCACCCCACGGGTAATCAAATCGTCTACCAACACACCCAGATAGGCTTCGTTGCGACGTGGATACCACTGCTCTTTCTCTTGTGCCAAACGCGCTGCGTTCACCCCGGCCAACAAGCCCTGAGCGGCGGCTTCTTCATAACCTGTCGTGCCATTGATCTGACCGGCAAAGAACAAGCCACGAATCTGTTTGGTCTCCAGCGTGGGGTACAGGGATCGAGGGTCGAAATAATCGTATTCAATCGCGTAACCTGGACGCATGATGCGGGCATTTTCCAAACCAGGCAGGCTGCGCACCATAGCCAACTGGATATCGAAAGGCAAGCTGGTCGAGACACCATTAGGGTAGATCTCGGTCGTGCTCAAGCCTTCAGGCTCCAAAAACACTTGATGGCTGCTCTTGTCCGCAAAGCGATGAATCTTGTCTTCGATAGACGGGCAGTAACGCGGACCAATGCCCTCGATAGTGCCTTGGTCGCTATACATGGGCGAGCGATCCAGCCCGGAACGGATGATGTCGTGGGTACGCTCGTTGGTATGCGTAATCCAGCACGGCATCTGTTGAGGATGCATGGAAACATCGCCCATATAAGAGAACACCGGAATCGGATCGCTGTCGCCAGGTTGGACTTCCAGGCGGGAGAAATCGATGGTGTTGGCATCAATGCGCGGAGGGGTTCCTGTCTTCAACCGCCCTTGCGGTAACTGCAGTTCCCGCAAACGATGCGCCAAGCTGATGGACGGCGGATCCCCTGCCCGGCCCGCAGAATAATTATTCAGGCCTACATGGACCAGACCATTCAAAAAAGTTCCTGCTGTCAGAACCACAGATTTGGCTTTGAATTCCAAGCCGATCTTGGTCACAGCACCCACAACCCGATCTCCTTCCACAATCAAGTCTTCGACTGATTGCTGGAACACCATCAGGTTGGCTTGGTTTTGTAGAACCTCGCGAATAGCCTTGCGGTACAAAGAACGGTCCGCCTGAGCACGAGTGGCGCGCACGGCCGGGCCTTTGGAGCTATTCAGAGTACGGAATTGAATACCGGCGTGGTCGGTAGCCAACGCCATTGCCCCGCCCAGCGCATCCACTTCCTTGACCAAATGCCCCTTCCCAATCCCCCCAATAGAAGGGTTGCAGGACATCTGCCCCAGGGTATCCATATTATGGGTTAACAATAAGGTAGACACGCCGGTTCGAGCTGCCGCTAAAGCCGCTTCGGTACCAGCATGTCCGCCGCCTATGACAATAACGTCAAACTCTTCGGGATAAATCATGTCAGAACAGCTAAAAAATAAAAATCAATTATACGATTACCAGCGGAGTATGTTCCACGTGAAACACATGGAACCAATATCTGTTCCACGTGGAACACAGTTTTTTGCGTAAATACCACTGTGGATAACTTTGTGGAGAAAGGGACGCTTTTTTATCCCCAGGCCACCTTGGGAAGCACAGGCAGCGCTTGCAAAGATTTTCTTCAGCCAGAACTCCCCACGGAGCGAAGCCATAAAAGGCGCGCTTATCACTCTTAAATCCCCTAAAAGGGGCTATCTAAGCCAGTACCTCACAACAGGTGGATAAAAGCAGCCCAAGCAGGCAGCAAAATTGTGGATAACAGAGCAATAAAAAGAAATACTGCCCGAGGACCACATCCACCGTTCTACAGTGTGGCGATAAGGAAATTTCCGCTGGCCTGCGGAGAATATAAGGTGTCGATTATGTAATCCGACTACCTTGGCTACAAGAAAAAAGTGTCCTATGCGCAAAAAGACAGCTACCCAGATAGAACAGGATTTACTTGAGACGACAGATACTTTGAAGAAACAACAGCAGCACCTTTAACGCCTAGCTTAAAACCTGGGACTTAATCGAGAGGCCGAAGTTAAGACACAGGTCTAGCCAGAAAACTCCCGCAGCTACAACACGAACCTGCAGCGCGAGAGCTGAGGAAGGAAAACAGCAGGAGAAGCCTGGCTCGGAACCTATATAGGCAATAGCTATATCAATGTAAGAAACCGATCCTGAGTGCTCAGTTCCACGATCAACAGATACGCGCAGAATCTATGGTATTTTCGACAAGAATTTGTCTGATACTTCGCCACCCAACTTTTTACTCAAATCTGAAGCGCGGGTGCATTTTTATTATTCATATCAGTAGACCCATGCAGATCACATCCAAGCTCCCTTCTGTGGGCACCACCATCTTTACAACCATGAGCCAGCTGGCTCTGGAGCATAAGGCCATTAACCTGGGACAGGGCTTTCCAGACTTCAATCCGGATCCAGCCCTGATTGAGGCTGTGCACCAGGCCATGCTGGATGGCATCAACCAATACCCTGCCATGGCTGGTTACCCTGCCCTGCGAGCCGCCATTGCAAGCAAGACGCAGGCTCGGTATGGCCGCCTTTACAACGTGGATACGGAAATCACCGTCACCAGTGGCGCTACTGAGGCCTTAATGGCCAGTTTCCAGGCCTTTGTGCACACAGGCGATGAGGTCGTCGTAATCGAGCCCTTCTACGATCTGTATATCCCCGCCATCGAGCTGGCCGGAGGTACCCCTGTTGCTGTCCCCATGACAGCGCCTAGCGAGGCTGTACCTTACTACCGCGTCGACTGGGACCGTGTGGAACAAGCCATCACCAGCAAGACCCGTATGCTGGTGATCAATTTCCCACACAACCCAACCTGCACCATCTTGCAGCCCAAGGATCTGGACGCGTTAGAGCAGATTGTAGAAAAACATCCTTCCTTGATCATCTTGTCCGATGAGGTCTATGAACACCTGACCTTCGATCAGAAAGAGCATCTAAGTCTTGCTACCCGCCCTCTCCTGGCAGAACGAGCAGTAATCGTTTCTTCCTTTGGCAAAACCTTCCACGCCACAGGTTGGAAAGTAGGCTACTGCTGTGCTCCTGCCAGTCTCAGCACGGAAATTCGCAAGGTCCACCAATACACCGTCTTTACCGTTCCTAGCCCCTTACAGGCTGGTTTAGCCACCTATATGCAGGATCCAGCCACCTGGGAGAGTCTGCCCGCGTTCTACCAGGAAAAACGCGATCATTTGCATCAAGGTCTGCAGAACACCCGTTTCACTCCTATGCCCAGTGAAGGGACTTTCTTCTTGCTAGCCAGCTACGAACACATTTCGGAGCTGTCCGAGCTGGATTTTGCCAAGCATCTGAACCAGAACTATGGCGTAGGCGCGATCCCCGTGTCTGCCTTCTACCTGAATCCCAATTCTGAGCAGGCTAACCATCGTTTGCTGCGTTTTTGCTTTGCCAAGCAGCTCAACACCCTGGACCAGGCTATTGAACGCCTGAAAAAGGTCTAAAGGCTCTTTTCCCTACCTTCATCAAACCGCCGTCAGGCGGTTTTTTTGTGTCCTGATTTTTGTGGACAAGTGCAGTCGTCGCAATCTTGCCTAAATCTGTCACACAAGCCCTGCAACGGCGACGTAAAACAGCAAGCATTGTCCGAAGCACAAACCATCTGTCGTAAACCACAAAACCCACATCTTGTGCCCCACAGAACACCAAACGTGAAACAGGCAATACAGCCTTCCAGCGCTGTCCTGTTGATAACTTTGGGGGTAAACCTGATTTTTTGCCCAGTTATCGCTTCTTTTCCTTTAAGAAAAGTAAAAATCAGCCAGCTCGCAGGCCTTCCTGTTTCAGTTCATGTTGCTTGCAAAAAAACAGGCCTCAAAGTTAAAACCACAAAAAATATAGATATAAAACAAGGACTTATTTCAATATCACAAGCTTCGAACAGACTTTGCAACTGTGAAAATACACAGGTCACCAAGCCTCTTCGAGCACCACAAGATACGAGCAAGCACAAACCAACGCTTTACCCACAAAATGTGGATAAGTCAAAAATTCAAACAAGATTGACCTAGTACAAGCTCCAGGCGCAACAATCCCTGCAGCCATAGCAAACTCTTGGCCAAACATGTCGTCCAGGTAGAACACCCCTCTTTTGCCACCCCGTTCCTTTGTTTGAGTTTTTCTCATGTTGAAAGAAAACTCTGAGAACAGACGACAAAGTCGATCTTGTATGGTTCTGAAAATAAATTTTCAGCCTTTACCGCTCATATTTCTGTATGCAAAAGCCGCATAAGCCAGCTTTGAGCGAGATCGTGATTTTTGTTCATGGACTGCATCTTAGTCGAGAACTTTTAGCTTGCAAAGGGCATGGAGCTGGCCTGCAGAGAGTTGAACTTATCTTATATAACAAGCACTTAAATCTTTTATTGGAATTATTGGATGGAGCCCTGTTGATAAGTCGAACAAGTGTCTTTAGCAGCGTTAAAACAAGCGCTTAGCGCTTTTTTTTCCGGGGATAGATCTAACGCTTACCGGTGGATGGTTTAGGTACAACTTTTAGACTTCACAAAGAAGTACCTACTTATGCCTTATGTATCCACACCCTGTTCACAATGCTCTTCCTAGAG
Organism: Alcaligenes sp. PF14; assembly: GCF_037150615.1. Lineage (NCBI taxonomy): Bacteria > Pseudomonadati > Pseudomonadota > Betaproteobacteria > Burkholderiales > Alcaligenaceae > Alcaligenes > Alcaligenes sp. PF14. The sequence goes on from NZ_JBAGRS010000006.1 coordinate 8,541, forward strand.
CTTATCCACAGCAAAGAAAATTGTAACAGCGGAATATAAAGTGAATTTATCGGGTTGCTTGGGTAAATCCGGTGTCTGTCATGATGATTTTCTCTGGCCAACGCAAAGCGGCCAGGTGAAAAGCGGAGCCTTCAGGTGCCTGGTCCTTGCGGCGATCGCGCCAACGAGCTCCTACGGAAAAATCCACGCAAAATGTGTTTTTCTTTGCTCCATGCCAGGAAAATGGATCTATATCCTTGAATAATAAGGAATATTTAGACATTTTCGCTGCTGGTTGAGGAAAAAGCTGACGCCAATAATGACCAAAAACGACAGGAATATCGTCCTGGTAGTTGTTCCACCAAGGAGTTCGGTCGGAAAAACGCCAACGGTTGCCAGCAAAAAACGGACGATCTGCGGGTCCTTCAGTGCCGGAAGTCAGCAAACGGATGGGGTTGAAGTCATTTTTGACCAAATCGTAGTCAATGTAGGCCTGCAACAAAGGCATCAAGGCCTTTGGGTCTTCAATTTTTTCTTTCCATTCTTGTTTTGCCGCTAGATATTTATTCAGAATTCCTTTTTTTTCTGCATACGTATCAGCTTTACGCTCACATTCAAAGAAAAAATCAAGAAAATCTTCGCTTTTAACCGATCTAATTGCATCAATAGCAGGATTATTCCAGGCTGCATGCACAATTCTCAGATCATTTCTTTCCAATGCAATGGGTAGTGAGCTTAAAAACTTCCGGATTTTGTCTCTATTTTGAGGTTTTGCACGCGTAAATGGCGAGTAATTCTTTAAATCTGATTGATATCGCTGATCAAAATACCAACCTGATCCATCTTTTGCATCGTCTATCAGTAGATTGATTTCATGATTACCTAATATTCCTTTTGCTTTATTATTATTTATCAAGTACTTAAGGTATTCAATTACAGCAGGGCTATCAGGACCTCGGTCACAATAATCTCCCACAAATATCAGGCTACGTTTCTCTGGATGAGAGCCATCTTCCTGGTAACCCAAATTTTGGATCAGTTGTTGCAAGGCCTGGAGCTCTCCGTGTACATCACCGATGATGTCTAAAGAACCAGCAGGTAAAGGCTGTACAAGAAAGTTGGGCATGGGTGAAGAGATCTTTATTTAATAATAACTATATATATAACTGGTAATGGATAATGGGTGTCTGTGGATAAGTGGCATAGATAGAAATTAACCTTTAATTTCAGCAACTTATTGATTACTTCTGCCTGTGCACCACCCCGATGGAGTCGGTGGACCGAAACTGGACAAGATTTGAGGCCTGGCCAGACAGGCAACTTATCCCCCTTTCATCCACAGCAGGTCCACAGCAGGCCTTCTTGGAGCTTATCCACAGGGGCCCAGAGCCAGTAGCTGCCTCAAATATAGCTTTTTTTGCCCAGTCCCTGACCGATTTTCTGGCCGGATCTCGCCCGCCTGGAGCATCTGGATGAGCGGATGTCGGTGTTTGCACCAACATCATGTTGAAGTGCGAATTAAGCCCTTATAATATCCACAAATTATTCACTTTCTTATTAACCGCTGATTTCACCAGATTTTATATTTCCATTTCTGGTTTAATCTATTTTGTTAATAAAATTGTGGATTTCTTTGTTATCCAAACCCTGTGGATAAATTTGATTATCACGATTGTTATTTGCTTTCTCGATCTAAACAAAACCCTGTTTTTGTAATTCAATATCGTGGTTTTGTTTTTATTTCAGTTTTTATTTCTTTTTTCAAAAAATAAAAAATTATCAATCCGAATTTTTAATTTTTGTCTGGATTGCTTTCTCCTTATTCATCTATCTTTTATTTGGAATGGCCTCTTTTTTTATTAATGGGCTTCCTTAGAAAAAACAGAAACTAATCAATCATTTGAGTCTGTTTATCTCTATTCTCCAGTCACTTTCTTTAAGTGTTTCTTGATTCCTTCCCGAGTTTTTTAGATAAAGTTTGCTTATTTTTAATAAAAAATGACTTCAAGCAGAGTAATAAGTATTGAATGATCGGGTTTAGCGGTGGAACCTATCTGCCGACCCGACCCGACCCGACCCGACCCGACCCGACCCGACCCGACCCGACTGCGGCGGCCAGGCTGTCTTATGGAAGTCTGGGTATTTGCTCAGTATTGGATATAAACCCAGTCCTATGTGCCTGTTTCCCGGCACTCCCTCCCCTGCCCAAGCACTAGCACGCTTTATTGATCGTTCTCTGTCCGTATGCCAAACGTGGCTTTTTGGCGATAGTGGGCAATTCGTTTTGTCAGCTATCGACTTTGATAGGACAATCTGCTCACCGTGGAACTTTCGGGGCGTTTAGGTCGACAAAGCCATGGGTTTGAATCGCAAACTGCTGTCAAAGTGAGGCGAAACCGGCACTTGCTCCAGTACATGGACAACGTAATTCTGCCTTGGCCCGTGGAATCACCCACTTATCTTCAAGGGGTATGTTTTTTCCTTGTGGGCAGCAAGGGTATTCTCCTGCTAGCCCGTGGCTTGTATCGCTATAAGAAATAGCGCGAAATCTCCCCTCATGTAACAATTGCCGCCAAGGCTGTTTAATCCTTAAGTATCGTCTCGCTACTCTCCCTGTACTTCATGTCTCAACCGAATATCGAAGAAGCCGCTCAGGACTGGCACGGCTTGCTCCAGAAAGTGCCCCTGGCGGTCCGTGCTCATGTGCTGACTATCACTCAAGATAATCAGGACGAGCTTGCGACCCACTTTTATACGCATATGCTCAAGCACCCTGCCGCACAGGTGTATCTCTCGCATGATCAGGTACACAAGCGTTTGCATCGCTCCTTGCGCAGTTGGTTGGTACAGCTGTTTTCGGTGGATGAGCACAGTGATATGCAAGATCAGGTCAAGCTGCAAAATCAGGTTGGCGAGGTCCATGCTCGGGTTGGGGTGCCGGTTCACCTGGTGCTGCGTGGTGCACGCTTGCTCAAGGGGCGTTACGCCCGCTTCCTGTTTGAATCTTCGACTATTAGTTCCGAGCAGGCCTGGGAGTGCTATCGCTACATTCAGAACTTCATTGATCTGGCGATGGAGCTGATGAGCCATGCCTATGCCAATTCGCGTGAGCGTAAATCCCGTGCCGAAGAGTCCTATCGCCTGTTTGCCATTGTGCAGAACGTAGCGGCCGAGCGTGGTCGACAGCGAGCCGCGCTGCTGGATTGGGAAAATCTCTTCATGTTTGCGATGGCGGTCAACAATGGTGTGACGCCTGCTCCGCGAATCGGAGATTCGGACTTCGGTATCTGGTTCAAGCACAAGGGCGCGCATGCCTTCCAGGGCACGGTAGAGAGTCGTGAGATCCTGGACTTGATGAACCTGATTGATACCGAGCTGATGCCGGCTTTCGAGCAAGGGGACGCGAAAGGACAGGTTCTACGCTTGCATGAGCTGCGTGATCGAACCCGAGCCATTGGTTTGCACCTGGATCGCTTGTTCGAGCAGCAAAACGAGCTGGAGTCGGGCCGGGACGTTCTGACCCGCCTGTTAAGCCGTAAATACCTGCCTGTCGTGCTTAGCCGTGAAGTGGGCTATGCCCAGCAGCGGGGATCGCGTTTTGCGCTGCTGGCCGTGGATATAGACTTCTTCAAGCGGGTTAATGATACCCATGGCCATGATGCCGGTGATCGTATCCTGCGTCAGTTTGCTGAACTGCTCAGCAATAGCGCGCGTGCCGGTGACTACGTGTTCCGCCTTGGGGGCGAAGAGTTCCTTCTGGTCTTGGTCGACGTGGATGCGGATGGTGCGATGCGTGCCGCCCGTAATTTGCGTCTACGTATTCATGCGGAGACCTTCCGGGTTGTGGATGGCGAAAGCATGAGTATCACCGCCAGTATTGGTGTGGCCTTGTACGACGGTCACCCGGATTACGAGCGTACGCTGCGCCGGGTTGATCGCGCCTTGTATCAGGCCAAAGAAGAAGGCCGCGACCGGGTTGTATACGTCTGATGGGACGGGCTTGCCCGCCCTTTTATGTCGTATGGCGGCAACCTGTGCTACAAGTGCGTATTGTTTTGTTCCTGCCAGTGTTTGGTGCCTGATTCCTGACAGTTGCGCGGCCTTTGAAGTGGTGGCCCCGGCCGGATGTGGCGCGTGAAACACAATTACATTGAATGGCATAAACGCTTTGGCCCCAGGCTGAAGCAGGATTTGTTTGCGAGCTGATTTTATGCATCCCCGTTTGGCTGTTCTTCCCCAGTACCTGCTCCCTAAACAGGCTCTGACCCAGTTTCTAGGCGGTTTGGCCTCCAAGCCCATGGGCGGGCGCACGACCTGGGCTATCAAGCGTTTTATCGACCGTTATCAGGTCGACATGAGCGAGGCAGAAAACTCCGACCCAGCCAGCTACGCCACCTTTAACGAGTTTTTTGGTCGTGCCTTGCGTCCGGGGGCCCGCCCTATCGCGGAGACGGCCTTGGTCAGCCCGGTTGATGGTGCCATCAGCCAGTTGGGGTCTATCCAGGGTGCCGAGGTGTTCCAGGCGAAGGGGCATAGTTACTCGACGACGGCTTTGGTAGGCGGAGACGCTCAGGAGGCTGCCCGCTATCAGGATGGGCTGTTTGCGACCCTGTACTTGAGTCCTAGCGACTATCACCGGGTACATATGCCTTGTGCGGGTGTGCTCAAGCGCATGATTCATGTACCGGGCGATTTATTCTCGGTCAATCCGACGACGGCGCGCGGTGTTCCCGGCCTGTTTGCCCGTAATGAACGTGTGGTCTGCTTTTTTGACTCCGAGCAAGGCCCGTTCGTGTTGGTGCTGGTGGGGGCGACGGTGGTGGGCAGTATGGTCACGGTTTGGCATGGTGTGGTAAATGCCTCGCGTGACGGCAAGATCCACGAGTGGAACTACGAAGGTCAGAATATCGCCTTGCAAAAGGGGCAGGAAATGGGCCGATTTCTGCTGGGTTCCACGGTGGTGATGCTGTTCCCCAAAGAAAGCGCCTATCGTTTTGATCCGAGCTGGCAGCCGCAAGGCGTAATCCGCCAAGGTCAAGCGATGGGCTATCAGGGCTAAACCCTGTTTTCTAATGAATAAAACCTGTGTTCAAGTGGACACAGGTTTTTTTTTGTCGTCGGGTCGCCTAAAGGCTCGGCGCCTCCGGCAAAAATTCCCCCTTTTTTGGGGGGGCAGCAAGCCGAAGGCGTTGTGCGGGGCTTTTTTTGACGGTTCAGCGCTTAAAAGTAATCTGTATTCAAGAGGTCTGTGGAGTGAGTATGAAAAGGTGGGGGGCGATAGTGATCAAGATTTTGGTCCTGTTATTGGTCTTGGCGGTAGCGGCCTGGGGCGCGCTGGCACTACAGTTTCAGTTGTCAGCAGGTCTGGGGCGCTGGCTGGCATTGGTTGGCTGGGTAGCGGTGGCTGGATTGAGCCTGTATGCCTTGAGCGAGGGCAAGAACTGGCTCTTTGCACCCCAGGCGTTGGGCTTTCTGGTGCTGGTAGTCTGGTGGAGCAGTATTGCGCCCAGCAACGACCGGGAATGGGCGCCTGATGTGGCCAGAATGAGTTACGGCGAGGTAAATGGTTCCGTGGTGACTCTGCACAATGTGCGTGACTTTAACTGGCGCAGCGAGACCGATTTTGATGAGCATTGGATTAGCCAGGACTACGATCTGCAGACGCTCAAATCGGTAGATATGTTCCTTTCGTACTGGATGGGCCCGGTGATCGCTCATACCCTGGTGTCTTTCGGGTTTGAGGATGGCCGCCATGTGGTGTTTTCGGTAGAAATACGCAAGGAAAAGCACGAGGCATTTTCTGCGATAGGCGGTTTTTTCAAAGAGTTTGAGTTGAGCTTGATTGCGGCAACAGAGCAGGACATTGTGCGTACCCGTAGCAATGCGCGCGGCGAAGACGTGTATATGTACAGCGTTGAATTGGCAAAACCTGCCATGCAGGCCTTGTTCTTGTCTTATGTGGAGCAGGGCCAGCAATTGCAGACTACTCCTCGTTTCTACAACACCTTGACGGCTAATTGCACCACCATTGTTTACGACATGGTCTCCAGGATCGTGGACGGGATACCGTGGGACTGGCGTGTGCTGGCTTCGGGCTATTTGGCCGAGTATGTGTATGGTCTGAATGCTTTGGCGCCAGGCCATAGTTTCCAGGAACTGAAGCAACTGGGCTACATCAACCCGAGAGCCTTGTCGCAGCAGGAGGGGCAGGATTTTTCTGCTTTGATTCGACAGGATTTGCCTCTCGTAAAGCCTTTTTAAGGCTGCTTTAGGCGCTTTTGTTCCACGTGAAACATATGTTTTACTTTATACGCTCTGAAAATTAGAGCGTATCAGGAATAAAAATAATAAATAAAAACCCCATCATATGAAAATCATGTGATGGGGTTTTTTAATCCCTGTACCCTGTTTTCCAGATTGCAGATGCGATAGAAAATAATTATTTTTGCCAAATGCGTCAGGGCCGTTCATGGACAGCTTAAGGAGTGGCCCGCCACTGCACCAACTGCTCCAGCGTCGTGGTGTTGCCACCACACACAACGACCAGAATGTTGCTGTACGGAGCCAGGGCCTCATGATCCAGGTAGAGAGTCGACAAAGCCGCGCCACATGCGGGTTCCACCAGAACGCGATGATCGGTCAGAAAGCGCAGGCATGCGCTGACGGCCTGAGCATCGCTGACCTGAACGCAGGTGGTGGGATGAGATTGGCTAATGGCGTAGGCCTGATCGCAGACGCGTGGTGCAGCCAAGGAGGTGGCAACCCCACTGACTTCGCCAAGTGTGATGTGCTGGCGCTGCCTTACCGACTCGCCCAGGCTGGCGGTGCCCTGGGTTTCTACCGCAATAATCGGGGTTTTGTCCCAACCCTGCTCCCGCAGGCCTTGGGCCATGCCGCATAGCAAGCCACCTCCGCCTACAGCCAGCAAGACGGCATCCGGCTGTACGCCCATTTGGGCCACTTCTGCGATCAGGCTGGCGTGGCCTTCCCAAAGTAAGGGGTCATCAAATGGGTGAATCAGGGCGTCGTCTTCTTGCACCAGGGTCAGCGCATACTCATGAGCTTCCTGCCAGTTCTTGCCGATTACGTGCAGCTCGGCTTTTTCCCGTTGAATCAAGCGTCTGGCGTGTTCGCTAGTGGTTTCGGGGACGACAACAAGGGTGGGCATGGTCAGGCGGCGTCCGGCATAGGCAACGGCAATTCCGGCATTGCCTCCCGAAGAAATGATAAAGCGCTTCTTTCCTTGCTGGGCATGGTGCTGACACAAGTGGCCAATACCGCGAATTTTGAATGATCCGCTAGGTTGCAGCGCATCCATTTTTAACCAGATTTGTTTCCCAAGCTGCTCGCTCAAGGCGTGTGAAAAAATGAGCGGTGTCTCAAGGTGAAGAATCATTTCTTATCGTTCCAGATTTTATAGTGATCTGAGGGGGCGCGTTGGGCGCTCCGAGCGCTGTTCACCACATTTTATCGGTCTGAAACACGTGTGGCTAAAGATCCTGGGCACGGTTTTGTGACGACCAGGACAAGCGGGCGGAAAATTGTTTGGAAAGGATGCTTATATCATCGGGCCTGGATTTTGTAACTGTTCTTGTTCTCTGCGCTAAGTCCCTTTATTAGCGTTTAATGTGAGGCAGCTTACTAACTAACTACGTGTCTGCACCTACTTACAATTTTGCTTCGTCTGGACTGTAGTGTTCAAGCTAAATCAAGGGCTTATCTGATAAAATTCCAGATAAATCGCCCGACTCAAGACCCCTTTCCGTACGGAATTCAGGCCCGGTCTTAAGCGTTTAATTTTAAGTGCATGATAAGCACCGAAACTCATTCCAATCACTCGGGCCATAAAGCAGTGTTGTTTTTTGCTTTGCCTGGGCGGAATAAAAACAATAATAACCAGAACTTATTTCTAGAAAGGACGCTGTGGTAGCGGTTCTTAAAGGAATAAAGATTTTGTTATGAAAACTGCCACCAGACCTGCTGATATTTATATGCGTTTTTTGCAGCTCGCCGATTCGCTGCATACCCTGCCTTGCTTACCTTGCCTGGACCCTCTTGAAGAGCGGATCCTGGTGCTGGTTGCCAAGGCATCGAAAGACTGTTTGCGTTTGTCGGTGCGCGATGTCATGGCCGTAGAACGGCTGGGATCGCCCGCGACTATTCATACCCGCCTCAAATCCATGCGCGAGAAAGGCTGGATCGTCCTTAGTGATACGGAGGACACTCGCCGCAAACAAGTGGACTTGAGCCAGGCTGCCCTGCTGCATTTTGATCGTCTTTCCGCCTGTCTTTTAGAGGCGGCAAATGTTTGATTGATCAAATGGCGCGGCCTTGCACCCGATGTAATTGCTGAACCCGCAAAAAGAAGCGTTTGGCATCAGGTAAATAAGCGGGAAGCGCTCGGGTCCAACTAATGGAATGCAAACAGGCGTTTGCAAAAAGCGCTCGCGTGTCTGGTGCTTAAAAAACGGAAAAGATAGGCGGCATTAAAACAATGCCCCTGTTTCGCGGATTTACCTGCCTTCAAAGAGTCTATTTTTCTATACTGGGGACTCACCTTGAATACCATGCCTGGAGGCAGAATGCGCTTACCCATCTATCAGCTTGATGCCTTTACCGACACCTTGTTTGCAGGCAATCCTGCCGCCGTGGTGTTGTTGCCCGAGTTCCCTGACGATGCCTTGATGCAGTCGATTGCGCAGGAGAACAATCTTGCCGAAACCGCCTTTCTGGTGCCACAAGGCCAGGACTTTCGCCTGCGCTGGTTCACCCCTACGGTAGAAGTGCCCTTGTGTGGACACGCAACATTGGCCAGCGCCGCCGTTGTGCTGCAGCATGTGCGTCCCCAGGACAGCCAGGTGGTGTTCCATACGCTAAGTGGTGCTTTGACGGTGCGTCGTGACCAAGACAGCTATGTCATGGATTTGCCTGTGCGCCCGGTTCACCGTGTGGATGACAATCCTTTGCTGGAGCAAGCCTTGGGCACCAAGATTACGCAACTGTGGCGTAATGACTTCACCCATCTGGCTGTATTGGAAACGCAAGAGCAAGTGCGACAGCTGCAGGTGGATGCGGCAGCCATGCTGGCCAGTGGCTGTGACGGATGCATTGTGACAGCGCCGGGCTCGGGCCAGTTTGATATTGTCAGCCGTTTTTTTGCTCCTGGTCACGGGATTGAGGAAGATCCGGTTACGGGCTCGGCCCATTGTGCTTTGCTGCCGTACTGGGCTCCTATCCTGGGCAAAACTCATTTGCTGGCGTATCAGGCTTCTGCCCGTGGTGGTGTATTGGATTGCACCTTAACGGGTGACCGCGTGTTCTTGAAAGGCCAGGCCGTCCTGTATATGGAAGGACACATCCAGATCGTCTGAGACGATGCCAAGCGGTTTAAACGGGCATGGCGGTGCCGTGCCTGTATTGGTAACGCCCTTCCCTTGTTTTTGGCCGATCAGCGCAGTAGTCAGCAAGACAGGCTGTACATTTTTTTGGCCTTCTTTATTGCGACTTTTTATGGGTTTTTGATCTCTTATGATTCCTGTCGCTCCATTTTCTTTGCTGTTTCTGCTGATTATTACGCTCGGGCCGCTTGCCTTGATTATTGTGCTGGTCTGGGTGGTTTTGCTTTTAGTACAGCCACAGAGCCGGGCAAACTTTAAGAAAAAACCCTGGCCACGCGTACTTGTTTTGCTTCCTTTGCTTGTATTGGCGCTCTATTACAGTTATTTCCAATGGGAGGTCTATCAGTTCGATAAACGTCAGGCACAGGAGCTGGCTAGTCGGCAGCATGTTTTAAAAGAGCCTGGCCGTTTTGCCGGAATTGATATGCCAGCCGGAACAGAGCTGGAGTTGAGTGTGTGGGGCGACCCGGACAGCGTGTCCTGGGCTCGTTTCCCGGAGGCGGTCATGGTAGGCAATGCTCCAGTCCTGTCTTTCAAGCGCCTCCGGCCCGATTTGCAGAACTCCAGCTGGAAGCTGCATCTGGCAGGCGATACGGAATTGGAGGGCTGGCAATGTGATGGCAACCAAGTGCTTGAAATGGAAAAAGATCCCATGGCAGAGCACGGTTTTCGTTTTGTCAGCTGCTTTTTGGCTAAAGGGAATCAGATCAGGGGCTGGAGTCCCTATGCGGCGGCTTCCAATATGAACACAGCCCCGGATTTTGTTCTGGATCTACCTGCCGGCACTTTGGTTCAGGCAAGGCCGGATGGGACTTTGTATGTCAACGGTGAGCGGGATCAGGACCGTTGGATGGTACGTGTAGAGGAAGAGGGTTTACAGGTTCAGGCATGGAATCTGCCTTTGGAGCGTGCTTATTTCTCAGTCGATAAAAATAAAGATCTACTTTATCTCTCGCATGCTCAATTGGCTCGAGAATTTCAATTCGGCGGATTTAGTTATCCAGCCGGTACGCGTGTGTCGACGCCCAACTATCGCTTTTACCCGCAGTGGCCACTTTTATTGAGAATGGTATTGCCTGCGGATGACGAATCGGATCAAAGAAAAGAACAGGTTCATGACCTGCTTAGTGGCCAAGTTTTGGACGGTTTTCACTAGTTAACGACCTGATTCCGGCTTTTTTTACCTGTAATCTGCAGTTTTTCTGTGGTGAGTGTAATTAAATAAGGCGAATTTGTTTGGAATGGGTCAATTTGAGTTAATGTAAGCATTTGAAGCGAATGTATAAAATAAAAACGTATCGTTTTCAAAGGTGGAATTTAGAGGGTTGGTGGCTGCTGGTTTCGTTTTTTAAGGTTTTGGCCTTGAGCGGAAGGGACAATCCGTCGGACTGAAACCGCCCTATTGCTGGCTTAACTGAACAAGGTTAGATGCCGCTATGACGACATATCAAGGGGAACTGCTGGAGCATACGCAGGCCCACGCACAGGCTGCTTACTGGTTTACTCGCTTGAACTCGGGCGAGGCTACCGCAGCTGAATTACGGGAATTTGAGGATTGGCGCCGTGACAATCCTGAAAACGAACGTTCATATCGATATATTTGCTATTTTTGTGACGCCAGCCTGGATGCGCCCGAGCATGAGATACGCCGTTTATTGGCTGGCTCGGGGGAAAAGCCAGCGTTGCTCAAGCCCTATCACCGTGGTTTGCTGGCGGGTTTACTGGTGTTGGCCTTGGCGCTGACCGTGTTTTTCTCCTGGCCCGAGCCGATATTGCGAGAAGAGCACCTGGTATCGGGGGCTCAAATGCTGGAGCAACGGTTTGTTGATGGGGCCGTGCTGCGCTTGGGCCCGGATTCAGCCCTTGAAATCCGTGAATACGAGGACAGATTGAATCTGCAGCTTTTACGTGGACAGGTCACGCTGTTGCTGGCTGATCCCACACCAAAGAGTGTGACGGTCTTTTCCAGCTTTGCGCAGGCTCGCAGTAACAAGGGGCAGTTTTCGGCTTTTCTGGACAGCGATCAAATGAAATTTGCTGTGGATACTGGATCGGTCGAAGTATCTAGCGGGACATGGTGGCGTCGACAGACTCGGGTCTTGATTCCCGGTCAACATATTGATGTGGATCGATGGTCTGGAATGAAACGGGTTCAACCCGCTCCTGTATCTCCGAATGAGGCCGACTAACAGTCGGCCTCTTACGTTTCAGAGCGTTTAGAACATCCAGTTCAGGAATAATTTACCGTTTATATCGGCACGGCTATCCCCTAATAAACGGGTACTGGCCGACAGACCTAAACGCAGACGCTCGGATTGCTGCAAGCTGATGCTGGTGCCCAGCGCCAAAGCATGGCTATCTACCCGCGCGTAACGACCATCAAAACTCACGGATTGGGCACTGGCGAAGGCCGCCTCCTGGTTCTGGTTACGGCTTAGCAAAGCCTGCTCCCAAGCAATCGATAAGGACGTTTGCAGTTGGCGATCCTGGCTTAAATTCCAGTTTTGACGCAGGGCCAGGCCAATGGAAGCCTGCAAGGCATTTTGGCGGCTGGCGTCCAGGCGCAGACGGCTGGCGGCATCGCCACTCTCTTCCAGTCCAGGGCGCCGGTAATGGAGGTAATCCAGAGCCAGAACCGGCCCGATGCTGCCGTTCTCGCCCAGCGTCCAGTTGTAGCCAGTCTGTACACCGAGCGAGAAGGTATGCCCTGTCCAATCCGAGGAGGGACGTGCTTGATAGCCCGCAAAGCTGATGTTGCGGTTCATCTTGCCCTGTTCGATACCCACACGTAGTTGGGCCAAGCCATTCCAGCCTTCCTGGCTGTAGCCACGGTAGCGGGCATGCACCCCCAGGCCCAGACCGGTCAGCTTGCTCTTGGCCTGGAAGGGGGCGTCTACGTTGACACGCTGCTCGTTGGCATTACCATGCACCCCCAGGCTCCAGTCACTGCCTTCAGCCCGGTGTTCCGCCCCCAGCATTACCCCATAGGTCTCGCTGCGGTGGTCAACATCGTTGTTACCCAGTTGCCAGTGGTAGCGGCCCCCATAGGTCTGGATGAAGCTTTGCCAGCCGCTCTTGTTGATACCGTCGATTTGGCGCAATTGTTCGGATACCAGTTGTTCGCGACGCAAGGCGGCAGCGGTTTGGGCAGCGTAAGATCCTGCACTTAATTGGTCCAAAGCCAGGCCAATATCGCTGCCATCAGTCCGAGAAAAGTCCATGGCCTGATACACCGCTGCCAGGGACTGATTGCCCGAGGAGGCTTGGGCCAGGCTGGTACCTACCGAGGCTGCATTGGGTGAAGCAGCATATTGCGCATAAGCGTCCTGATTACGGCTGACGGACCAGCCATTGCCGGTACTTTCTACATTCAGGGTGGGGGATGCCAGCGTGGCATTGAGCGCAGCAAACTGCCCTTGTGTCTGGCTGGCAGTGAACACCTTGTCCTGATTCAGTGTCCAGCCGTTCTGATACCAGTCTGGCTGCAAGTCCACGTGCAGTTCACCATCCAGCTGCGCCAAACCTTGCACATCAATATGATCGTTCTGCGTGGTCGAGGCCTCCACCAGAATCCGGCCATCGGCACCTTGGACAAAGTTGCCCTTGATCGTCATGTTCCCGTAGGAATTTCCAGGGCTGAGTGTGCCGTTATTGGTGAAGTTGTATTCAGGGTTGATCGTGAATTCGCTATTGCCGTACAGGGTGGCACCCCGATCTACTCGCAAGCCATACAACTCGTGTTGTCCATTCAAAGAGGTTGCGCCCCCGGCAATGACAACAGCCAGATTGTTTTGACCTTTGATATTGCCGTCATAACGCATCTGGAAGTTAGGATCAGCCGCCTTGGTGGCACGACCGTTTTCATCGGCCTTTTGACCGAAGCTGATGCGGGTCAGGAGCAGTTGCTGGTCAGAGTCGCGACGGTTGTAGTCCGAGGTGATGTCACCAGTAATTTGCGCGCCCTGCAAGATATTGATGTTCTGCACCCAGGCATTGTCTGCGATATGGATGGCTGCTTTCTGGCCCGACAAGGTGCCGGACAGATCGTAATTGCTGATCAAGGCACCTTGCAAAATGGTCGGTACAGCTTGTAGCTGGCCATCCACTACGACTAGCCAGGAGCCGTGATACTCATCGTCGCTACCCATGGCGTTCTGGCCGAAGTCAAACAGGGCTCCGATGCCAGCTTGGCCATCTGCCCGGACCTCACCTTGCTGAACAATATTGTGATGACGACCATAGCTGAATTGCAGGCCGCGGCCATACCAGCCCTGGGCATGAATACGCGTGGCTTCGGGGATAAGGAGAGTGTTTTCGCTACCATCCACACGTACGCCTACGCCTCCTGGCCCGGCTGTCAGTAAATCCGCCGCCTGGGTAATGATGTTGCGTTCGCCATAAATGTGCAGCCCCAAGCCTTGCGTGGCCATATTGTATTGACCGGGCAGGTAGGCCGTGCCGTTTGCATTGCGGGCAAAGTAGCCATTGGTATTGTTCAGGGTGACACCGTCCCCATAGACCGAATAGCCAAAGAAGTTGCGACGATCAATGCTCAGCCCAATATCCTGCAGGGCGGCAAGCTCGGCTTCCATCAGATTCACATAGTTGCGATAGGTCTGATGGCTCATCAAGCTGTTGCGCAGCTCGGTGTGGCTCATGTAGTTGCGATCCACTCCGTATCGCGGTTGGTCATGAACGTTCAGGATGCTGACGGGGATGCCCGGCATGGCGCCATTCAGGACTTCCTGTACGTGATCGCCGGTGAAATAGCCCTTGTCCTGGCGCAGGTCAAAAGCGGCGGGATCATATGGGTTGGTGCAGACCGAGCACAGGATTTTCTGTCCGGGGCTGGGGGCTCGACCCTGGTCATCGCGCAAGCCCAAGGCCCAGGGGCTAAGGTCATTCAGGAAAAAGGGATCGGGTGGATCAAAGCTGTTTTCAGGCAGGTTGTCGGTGACTGTATTGCTGATGCCCAAAGCATGCGCCAACTCGTGGAAAATCACGGCGTTGTAGTCCGCCTTGCCAGTTAAGGGCAGTTGGCTTGGATTGACGGGGGCGGTATCCAGATCCAGCTTTCCGACGCTGATAACCGCATCGGGGTTGTTTGGGTCACCCTGGAAGATTCCGTGCAAGCGTGCTTGCAAGGCCGACAGGACGAAGTTGGGATGATCAGGGTTACTTAGTTGGGCACCATAGGCATTGGCGTTCTTGTCATTCATGGTGCCCAAGTTGATCACAGCCGGTGTGTAGCCCGCCGGCAGGTCAAGGATTTCGGCCCAGCGCTCCAGTGCGGCACGAATTTTCAGCCGACCATTCTCGTCAATATTCCAGGGGGAAACGCGTGGATTGGATTGATCCGACGTATCGTAACCGCCATCATCCGGCCCATAGATCCGCAACTCAAAGGCTTGTTGACCTTGTTTGTTCAGAATGAATTCTGTCTCGTAGGCATAAGCGCTGCCGGCCCAGCTCAAGGCCAACAGAGTGTGGCCTAGTAGTGCTTTGATTTTGAAGTCCATGGGGTTCAGATAAAGAGAAGACAATGGTTAGGAGGCACTTTTCGTATAAAAGTAAATAAAAGTGTCTTTTCTTGCTACTTATTTCTGAGCTGTGCCGAACAGCTGAGTAAAAGGCGCAACACTTGGTGAACACATCACGGTAAAGAACTACCGGGTTTCAGCCGTAACCCTCTAGGGGATGATGTGTACAAGAGAGGAAAGTATGACCATAGAGATCAGTGGACAGGGTTTAATACATAAACAAACTATGCCCGTGGCTGAACCATTAAACGCGTCGGCCATGACGCCCCCTGTGGTGCCCGAGCAGGAAGAGTCTGGTTCCATAGACTCGTCGGGACGTATCAAGGTGCACCTGTCTCCCATGGGAAAAGATCTGTCGTTGACCAGTCAGCAAGCTCAGAAAAAAGGCCGCGACAAGGACATTGATGACAGCTCTTTGCCTGACGGAGTCAAGGACATACTTAAACGTATCCGCGACCTGAAAGAGCAAATTCAGCAAAAACTGATGGAGTTGCAGCGTATCCAGGCCAGCGACAAAGGTAGTGAAGCGGAAAAGAAACAGGAGCTGGAGCGCGTGCAAGGCGAGCTGACCAGTTTGAACGGTGCTCTGTCCAGTGCCCACGCCATGTTGAACAAGGTTATGGACGACATTGAGCTGGATGGAGATAGCCGTATGGAAGTGGCAGATTTGTTGATGAAGTAAGAAGCCGTTCGACTGGCTTCGGGAGTCCTTGGGGGCGCGGGTGGTTTGTTCGGGCGCAAGCCTGTATGAACCAGTGACTGCGCCCTTTTTTGACTCGGGACAGTCTGGGGCTGCCGTCACTGATACTCAGGGCTGGTTTGCCACCGTCAAGGCCTGCGTAATTTTGTGGTTGAGCTGATGTGGAGACATCAAATCCGCCGTGACCTGTGCTTTGGTGCGAATGATGTAGGCAGTCGATGGATTCAAATCAATGCAATACACCACCAGCGATCCGCCCCCTAGGGGAGCCGCACCAATATAAACCCCTAACTGTTCGCTGGCTGCCGAGTCATTGCGCTGCTGGTAGCCTTCGCCCGCGGCGGTTTGCTGAACGGTATCCAGGCACTGGGCCACGCTGAGACGGGAGATGGAGCGCTGTTCCGCCTCCAATTCCAGAGGCATCCATTCTTGAGCTTGTGCTGCCCAAGCGCCATGAAGCAAAGCTGCCATCAAAACCCACTTGTTGAGTGTGTGCATGATGTCCTCCCGCAGGAGACGATGGAATACCCAGCATAGTCCTGATCGATGAGGACGAGTTTTGATAGGGCTTAATTCAGGGATGAATTTCGGGTTTTTACTGAGGTGGGGGCCTGCTCGCAGTAGTAGGGGTAGGCAAGTATCCGGCAGTCGGCTTGAAGAAGGTTCCAGGCCTTCTTCCTTTAGCTGCTAGTGTGGCTCTTGGTCTTTCTGCTTGTGGGCTGGAAGTTTCCCTGTTTGTTTCAGCAGTTTCTTTTCTTCTGTTTTGACGCGACGTTCCAGCTTTTTAATATCTTCCTCGGCAGGGAGCTGCTCAGGCTGGATACCGCGCTGACCCAGCATATCGCGCACGCTGCGGTTGTTCTGTTCATGCTCGCGGGTGATCGACGTCTCGCCATGTAGCTGCTCTTGCGTGACGTTGTGATTCGTCATTTCCGTGGCGAGGTTCTTGGCGGCAATGGTTAGCGTAGGCAGAAAGTCAGCCAAGGGGCGGGTTTGAATAATGCCGTAGCGGTCTTTCATCATCTGGGTGGTGTGCCCACCAAATAGCGCCGCATCCCCTTTTGATCGGATGCGGCCAAAGCCTTTGTCGTCTACCCCATGTTCATAGAGGTTTTGCGATAGTGTCCTTTCGGACTCGCGAAGGCGTTCGCGGGCATCCAGTCTGGCTTGCAGACGCATGCGATCTTCAATCAGCTCCTGCTTGCGGGTCTGGATGGCGAAGTAGCTTTGAGCAAAGGCAATCGCCGGCTTGCGTGGGTCGCCGTTCTGGGCGATGAGGTAACAGGCATAGCGGGTGAGCATGATGTCTTCTATCGAACGATCTGCTCCGCTGCCAATCTGGACCATTTTCGTGACGCCACGAAAATGGTCCCCTTCTTCGTAACCCGTTGTTTTACAAGACTCTACCGCCCGGTCGATCGCCGTCTTGAAGTTCTCCCAACGCACATAGCCTAAAGGCTCCATCAAGTCGCGGGCGAACCAGAACTCCACGCCCTCTTCTGGGATGGTGTGGCTCAAGCCGTCGAACTGGTTTGTTAGCTGCGTAATGTCTTGAGATTCCACTTGATGTCTCCGGGTTGTATGACACTTGCCATCACGTCGCCAAAAGCCTTGTCTGGTTCTGGGGCCAGTGCGATGAGACACCGAGGACGTTCAGGCCTGCATCACTTCCCAATACAAAAACTGGAGAAAATCTCCCCCAGCAAATCATCGCTGCTGAACTCGCCGGTAATCGAGCACAGATCCAGATGTGCCAGGCGGAGCTCTTCTGCAAACAGATCCAATACCTGATCGCTGTGTGTGGCGTGTTCCGCAGCCAGGCCCAGGTGGTACTCCGCGCGCTCCAAGGCCCGCAGGTGTCGTTCTCGTGCCAGCCAGGGGGACTCACTGCCGGGGTTCCAGCCTGCGATATCCAGCAAGGTGCGGCGCAGCGTGTCCAGACCGATGTCCTTACGGGCAGAAATCGGCAGCACGGTGGCGCCGCTTTCTTGTGCCGGCAAGGCCGCCTGTTGCTCAGCTGTCAGCAAGTCTATCTTGTTATAGACGCGCAGCACGGGTACGTGTGATGGCAGGCGAGTGGTAATGGCACTATCGAGCTCGTCTTGCGGGTTGCGAGCATCGAGCAGGTGCACGATCACGTTCGCCTTGGCGATTTCGTCCCAGGTTCGGGCGATACCGATGCGCTCTACGGTGTCCTCGGTTTCACGCAGACCAGCGGTGTCCACGATATGTAGCGGGATGCCATCGATGTGGATCAGCTGCATGACGCGGTCGCGGGTGGTGCCGGCGATGTCGGTCACGATGGCCACATCTTCACCGGCCAGGGCGTTGAGCAGGCTGGATTTACCCACATTGGGCTGGCCTGCCAGTACAACGTGCAGGCCCTCGCGCAGGATCGCCCCTTGACGCGAATGCTGCAGGATGCGTTCCAGCTCGTCCTGTATGCCTTGCAGGGTGGCCGCCGCCTGATACTTTTCCAGGAAGTCGATTTCTTCTTCGGGGAAATCCAGCGTAGCTTCTACCAGCATGCGCAGGTGAATGATACGGTCGGCCAGGGCGTTGACGTTGTTGGAAAACACGCCGGATAGGGACGCGACGGCACTGCGGGCCGCGGCTTCCGATGAAGCGTCAATCAAGTCGGCCACGGCCTCGGCCTGGGCCAGGTCCAGTCTGTCATTCAAGAAGGCGCGCTGGGTGAACTCGCCAGGCTCGGCCAGGCGCAGGCCCTGATCTTTACCCGCTTCCAGGCAGCGATCCAGCAGGCGGCGCAGAACAGCCGGGCCGCCGTGGCCCTGCAGCTCCAGCACATCTTCGCCGGTATAAGAATGCGGGCCTTTAAAGAACAGCGCGATGCCCTCGTCGATTGCCTCGTCTTGTGCGTCCTTGAAGGGCAAAAAGTGCGCATGACGCGCTTGCAGCGTACGGCCAAACAGGGTCTGGATCAGAGCATCAAGCTCCTTGCCGGACACACGGATGACACCAATACCACCCCGGCCGGGGGCGGTGGCAATAGCCACAATAGGGGAAGAGCTGGACATGGGCAGATCGATCAAAGAGGCAGAACAGAGCCGTATTGTAATGGAGCAGGTGGATGGTTCGGACTTGGAGCGTTAGCCCTTGTTGGTATCTGAAACGCTTGTGTTTATCTACTTGTGGCCCAGGGTCTTGAGAATCAGGCAATCAGGCAATCAGGCAGGCATCTGGGTTATCTAACCGGGGCCAAAGCAAATAAACAAGCTCTTGGGTATGTCACCACAGCGGCAAAAGTTAGCTGTCTACGCCTCTTGAGCCTAATGATTGTTCACACAAACCACCAAGATCTCCACGCTTTCCCCGTGTTCGCACAGGTACAAGTGGCCCAGATTGCTTTTGAAGTAGATGCTGTCGCGCGCCTGCAGCACGTGGCGGCGCCCGTCCTGAAACTGCATGGTCAACTGCCCTTCGATCACAAAAATAAATTCTTCGCCTTCGTGCTGGCTGAAGTCGCTGGCATCGCGTGGTTTACCGGCCAGGACACGCCCGTGCATGGGCGTCATTTTCTTGTTGATCCATTCCGATGCCAGCATGCCGTATTCATAACGATGCGCATGGTAGGTCACGGTACGTGAAGCCCGTCCCACCAGAATATCCATGCCGGATTCATTTTGATCGCGAGGTGTCTTGAACAGGTCGGACAAATCCATCTTCAAGGCCCGGCTGACGGCCAGAAATTTTTCGTAGCTCAGGCCAATCAGGCCGCGCTCTGCCTTGGACAGGGTGGACAAAGACACATTGGATAAGCGTGCCAACATCAGCAGGGTCAGGCCCTGTCGTTTGCGTTCATCACGTATGCGCGCCCCCATGGCTGTTTTGCTCAATAAGTTGGGGGCGGTGTTGGCTAAGTCTTTTGTCATAACCTAAAGAAGTAAAAAACCATCTTCTTATAAATAATATTAATTTTCTTATAGGAAAACTCTGTCCTATTGTATAGAACTACACGTTTTACGCTGGGAGAAAGAAGGCATGACTGCGTTGTTTGATCCTACTGCTTATCCCTCTACCTCGGTGGAATGGATACAAAAACTGATTGCTTATGATACGACAAGCCGGGAATCCAACCTGGAACTGATTCATGACGTGCAGGCCTATTTGCAGCAGCAAGGGCTGGAAACTGTGCTGACGCATGACGCCAGCGGCCGCAAGGCCAATCTGTTCGCTACGATTCCGGCTGCCGATGGCACGCGTACGGGTGGCATTGTTTTGTCGGGCCATACTGATGTGGTGCCTGTCGATGGCCAGAACTGGAGCAGTGACCCTTTCAAAGCCGAGATTCGCGACGACCGCCTGTATGGCCGCGGTACTTGCGACATGAAAGGCTTTGTCGGTGTGACCTTGCAATTGGTTCCTGAAATGCTGGCGACCAAGCTGTCCAAACCCATCCACCTTGCCTACTCCTACGACGAAGAAGTGGGATGTGTGGGCGCGCCAGTCATGATTGATGACTTGGTCCGCCGTGGCGTGAAACCGGAAGGTTGCGTGGTGGGTGAACCCACCAGCATGCGCACCATCGTGGCGCATAAAGGCATTAACGCCTATCGCTGCCGGGTGCACGGTCATGCCGCGCACTCCTCGCTGACCCCCAAGGGTGTGAACGCGATTGAGCATGCCGCCCGCATCATTACCGCCATCCGTGATCTGGCCGACGACTACAAGAGCATGGGCCCTTATGACCATGATTTTGACGTGCCCTTCACCACTTTGCAGACCAGCATGATTCGTGGCGGTATCGCCTTGAATACCGTACCTGACCTTTGCGAGTTTGAATTTGAATACCGCAATCTGCCCGGCGTGGACCCTGAGCCTATCTTGCAGGAAATCCGTGAGTTCATTGACCTGAAAGTCCTGCCTGCCATGCGCCGCGAGCATCCGGATGCTTTGGTGGAGCTGGAGAAACTGGCCAGCGCTCCCGGCCTGAATCCTGAAGAACAAGCAGCCATTACCAAGCTGGTGCGTGAACTGACGCGGGACGACACGGTGCGCAAAGTGGCCTATGGCACCGAGGCAGGTCTGTTCCAGCAAGCCGGTATCCCTTCGATTATTTGTGGTCCCGGCAATATCGAGCAGGCCCATCGTCCTGACGAATACGTAGAACTGGCGCAAGTGGAGCAGTGCGAGCAGTTCTTGCGGGCCCTGATTCGCAGCCAGGCCGTAGCCTCTTAAAAATAGACAAACAGGTTTCAAGGCAAACCCATGACAACAGAAAAAGTTACCAAGGAAAATGTGGTGCAGGCGCATGAGCGTCTGCGTCCCTATGTGCACCAGACGCCCGTGTTCGATTACCAGACCGGGCGTCTGGACAGCGCCGTCAATTTCAAGTTCGAGCATTTGCAGGCCTCGGGCACGTTCAAGGTACGCGGTGCTTTCAACAACTTGTTGAGCTTGTCCGAAGAAGCACGCCAGCAAGGGGTGACTTGCGTTTCTGCAGGTAACCACGCCGTGGCCGTGGCCTATGCCGCCCATCAAATGGGGGTGAAAGCCAAGACCGTGATGATCAAGACGGCCAGCCCGGCGCGCGTAGCGCTGTGCCGCGAATATGGGGCCGAGATCGTCTTTGCTGACAATGGCGAGCAGGCGTTTGAACTGGTGCGTCATATAGAGAAGAACGAACAGAAGACCTTCATTCATCCGTTCAGCACCTACCCCACCGTGCTGGGAACCGCCACGCTGGGCTACGAATGGTTGCAGCAAGCGGGCAAGCTGGACGCGGTGCTGGTGCCCATTGGGGGCGGTGGCTTGGCCGCCGGTGTGTCGGCTGCCGTCAAGCTGTGGCAGCCTGATTGCGTGGTCTATGGCATCGAGCCTGTGGGAGCAAACGTCATGGCGCTTAGCCGCCAGGCTGGCGAGCCGCAAAAGATCGGCGCCATGCAGTCCATCGCAGATAGTCTGATGGCTCCGCATACTGACGAGTTCAGCTTCCGTGTGTGTCAGGACAATATCGATACTTTGGTGACCGTCAACGACGACCAGATCCGCGCTGGCATGCACTTCCTGTTCAACGAATTCAAGATGGCTACTGAACCGGCTTGCGCTGTAGCCACAGCCGCCTTGATGTTCCCCTTGCGCAAACACCTGGTCGGGCAACGAGTGGGCGTGTTGTTTTGCGGCTCCAATACGGATACCGACACCTTTATCCGCCATATCACCACGCCACTGGCGCAAGGCTAATTATGCAGCTAAGCGTTTATGTAGCAAAAGCTCAGGAAGTGTATGAAGGGCTGGATATGGGGGCGGCGATTGATCTGATGCGCCAGGGTTTTGTCGCCATGCAGCAAGGGCGTATTGACCAGCCCTTGCGTACGATTGTGCGCAGCCATTTGTCCAGCGGCTTTCTGGGCATGATGCCTGCCTGCATCAACATGCCGGAGATTTATCCCGAGCCTTTGTACGGTGCCAAGATGGGCACCCTGTTTCCAGACAATGTGCGCCTGGGTAAGGACCCCCATCAAGGCTGCGTGCTCTTGATGAGCGGCTTGACCGGCGAAACACGTGCCATTCTGGATGCCAGCAGCGTGACGGCCTTGCGTACCGCAGCGGTCAGTGGCCTGGCCACCGACATGCTGGCGCGCCCGGATGCCAGTGTGCTGACCTTGTTTGGTGGCGGGCATCAGGCCTTGTGGCAGTTGCGTGCCGTGGCGCAAGTGCGTCGCTTGAGCAACGTATTTGTGATTACCCGCTCCGCACAGTCGGCTCAGCATTTTATTGAGGAAGCCCAGGCGTATCTGGATTGCCCCTTGATAGCTGGAGTCTCGGCCCAGGAAGCCGTGTCTCAATCGGATATGGTACTGACGGCCACCAGCTCTGCCACGCCTGTCTTGCAGCGCGAATGGCTGCGCCCTGGCACGCACATCACTGCCATGGGTTCCAGCACACCCGCCAGCAGTGAACTGGATGGCCCCACCATGACGGCAGGCCGTTTGTTTGTGGACCGTGCGCAATCCACTCGTAACGAGTCGGGCGAGTTCTTGAATGCGTGCAAGCAGGGCTACTTGTCGGCGGATACCGAGTTGAACGAGCTGGGTGCCGTTCTGGAGGGGCAATCCGCAGGCCGCATCAACAATGAAGAAATCACGATTTTTAAATCCTTGGGCTTGGCATTCGAGGACGTATTGACGGCTGCCGCTTTGTTAAGCCGTCATGCCGCACAAGGAAATGGACGAGTAGTAGAACTTTAATAGCGTCATCAAGAGGTAGGGAGACAAGTAATGAAAAAGAAATGGGCGCAGGTGTTGCTGGGAACGGCGTTGGCCTTGGCAACAGGCATGTCTGTTGCCAGCAAGTTGCCGGACACCATACGTTTGGTCGTAGGTTATCCGGCCGGAGGAACAGCGGATGCCGTCGCGCGGGTGTATGCCGAGCAATTACGTGAAAAGCTGGGTGTGAATGTGGTGGTGGATAACCGCGCAGGCGCGGGCGGGCAGGTTGCCGCTCAAGGCTTTTTGCGCTCGCCTACCGATGGCTCGGTGCTGTTGGTCGCCAATAATCACATGATGACCACCCTGCCCCTGACCGTAAAAACGGTCAGCTACGATCCAATAAAGGATTTTGCGCCGGTAGCCGTGATCGCCAAGTTCGAACATATCTTTGTGGTGGGTAAAACCACGCCTGCCAATACCTTGCAGGAGTACGTGGAGCTGGTGCGCAAAGAACCGGAAAAGTACGGCCACTATGGCATTCCCGCCCCCGGCAGTGCCCCTCAGTTCATTGGCTACAGCATCGCCAAGAAGAACGATATCCAGATGTCCCCCGTGCCTTATAAAGGGGGTGCCCCTTTGATCAACGACCTGCTGGGTGACCATATACCCGCTGGCGTGGATGCGGTGGGCATGATTACCGAACACGTTGCCGCCGGTTCGGTGCGGGTGCTGGGGATTACCGGCGCGGAACGCCTGCCTATCTTGAAAGACGTGCCCACCTTTGCAGAAATGGGCTATGGCGACCTGAAAGCGTCGGGCTGGATGGGGATTTTTGCCCCGCTGGGCATGGAGCCGGAGATGGTCAAACAGTTCCAGGACGCCTTCAATGAAGTGGCCAAGCTGCCACGCATTGAAAGCGCGATTGTGCCCATCGGCTTCCGACCCGAGTCGGGCGATGCGCAGGAGCTATCGCGCATTGTTCAGAACGACCTGGACACTTGGGGACCCATCATCAAGGAGTCGGGGTATTTGCAGCAGTAAAACTCAAGGATGTGGAAAAACGCCCCGCAAGTTTGAGTGTGGGGCGTTTTTGCTTCTACGTGTAGTGTTCTAACCGCTCTGAACAAGTCGATGTTAGCAAGACCCGGACACGCCCCTGTCAGATTGCGCTTGAGGTGCACGGAATGCATATCCCGAATCCAGCACAAACTTAATTAACCGGCGTACACAACTCCACCACAATGCGCTCCGGTGTTTGCACATAAGACACCACCTGTCCCCAAGGCTTGTCCTGCGGCGGCGCCAGTTCCGTGCCCCCTTCTGCCAGCGCCTTGGCATGAGCGGCAGGTACATCATCGCAGACCAGGGCAATTTCGATGCCCAGCGGCACTTCTGACGCGTGCGGTGACAAATGGCCTTTTGGGTAGTTCATGTAGGCCAGCATTTCCCCCGCAAAGGCCAAGGTGGTTTGGCCGGTTTCCAGCTCGCCGTACAAGCCGGTTTCATGCAGCATTTTGGTGGTCAAGCCAAATGCGCGGTTGAAGTAATCCAGTGCCTGGCCGACGTCGGGAACGTAGATGATGGTGTAGCCAAATTTCATGGTGGGGCTCGGTAGGAAAACGCAGGGCCAGTGCAAAAAAAATCGGCTCCCCGATTGTAGATGGGGAGCCGATTCTTTGATGGTTTAAACAGCCCGGTCAGGGTTTAAAGTTGACCGCGTTTTGTCAGTTCTGCTTTGACACCTGCACCGTAGGCAGGATCTGCCTTGGTGAAGTGACCCAGCTGACGCTCGATGATTTCCTTGGGGACACCGGCCATGGCGTCGGCAATATTGCTGAACAGACGCTGCTTTTCCTCGTCGTTGAACAGGCGGAACAGATTGCCGGGCTGCGAGTAGTAATCATCATCCACGCGGTGATCCCAGTGATCTGCCGGCTGGCCGTCCAGCGCCAGAGGCGGTTCGCTACGGGGAGCCTGTTGCCATTCGCCCTGGCTGTTGGGCTCGTAGTTGATCGTGCCGCCGTTATTGTCGCCAGTACGCATGGCGCCATCGCGGTGGTAGCTGTGGAACGGGCAACGCGGTGCGTTCACTGGCAGCAGCCCGTGGTTCACGCCCAGACGGTAACGCTGGGTGTCGCCGTAGGAGAAGATACGACCTTGCAGCATGCGGTCGGGCGAGTGACCAATGCCGGGCACCAGGTTGGCAGGCGTAAAGGCGGCTTGCTCCACTTGGGCAAAGTAGTTGGTGGGGTTCTCGTTCAACTCCAGCATGCCCACATCGATCAGCGGGAAGTCGCCATGTGGCCAGACCTTGGTCACGTCAAAGGGGTTGATGTGGTAGGTGCGTGCCTGCTCTTCGGTCATGATCTGAATGCGCAGAGCCCAGCGTGGGAAGTTGCCCTTTTCAATGTTCTCGTATAGATCGCGCTGCGAACTCTCGCGGTCCTGGCCCACGACTTTGGCGGCTTCTTCATTGGTGTAGTTGGCAATGCCCTGCTGGGATTTGAAGTGGAACTTCACCCAGTGGCGCTCGCCCTTGTCGTTGATCAGGCTGTATGTGTGCGAACCGAAGCCGTGCTGCTGACGAAGGTTACAGGGCAAACCGCGGTCGCTCATCAAGATGGTGACCTGGTGCAAGGACTCGGGCGACAAGGACCAGAAATCCCAGGCGGCGCTCATGTTGCGCAGGTGGCTGCGCGGGTCGCGTTTCTGTGTGTGGATGAAGTCGGGGAACTTCAGTGGATCCCGTATAAAGAAGACAGGAGTGTTATTGCCCACGAGGTCCCAGTTTCCGTCTTCTGTATAGAATTTGAGGGCAAATCCTCGAACGTCGCGTTCTGCATCGGCGGCTCCTGCTTCACCTGCTACGGTGGAAAAACGTAAGAAAACGGGTGTCTTGCTGCCTGGCTTGAAGACCTTGGCCATGCTGTACTTCGTGATGTCGTGCGTGACGGTAAAGGTACCGAAAGCGCCCGAGCCTTTGGCGTGTACGACACGCTCCGGGATGCGTTCTCGGTCAAAGTGAGCCAGCTTCTCCAGCAGCCAATAATCCTGCATCAGGACGGGACCACGAGGGCCTGCCGTCATGGAGTTCTGGTTCTCCTCAACCGGGCGGCCAGCGGCGGTTGTCAGGGTTTTGTTGCTCATTGTGTTTCTCCGTTGAAGCTGACCCGAACCGAGGGGGGCGGGTCGTTTTAAGAAGTTGAGATCAGTCTACTTGCCTTGGTCGAAATAGTTAAATCAAATGATTTTAGTGAACAAATAGCTTTTTGCTATCAAGACGGTTTTCATCCCGATCATAGCGGTAAGTAGAAACGCTGCGCATGAATTTTCTATGAGCAGAATCTGAAAAGTTAATCAATGTTTGTAAATACGGGCCTTTAGCGAGGTGGGGCAGGATCGTTCCGAGTGATCTGGCATGGGTAGCAGGCAAAAAAAAACCCCGCTAAACGTAGCGAGGTTTTTTGTGTCAGAGCGAATTAGCTGTTGGCTGCTTTCGCGCTGTTCTTTTCGATCTGCACCATGATGTAGCGCTGCTGGGCAATGGACAGGATGTTGTTCACGCACCAGTACAGAACCAGACCGGCGGGGAAGAAGAACATCATGCCACCAAAGACCAGAGGCATCAGCATCATGACTTTGGCTTGCATTGGATCAGGCGGGGTGGGGTTCAGCTTGATCTGCAGGAACATGGTACCCATCATGATGGCGGGCAGAATCATCCATGGGTCGCGTGCGGCCAAGTCGTGAATCCACAGAATCCAGGGTGCACCGCGCATCTCGACGCTGCCCAGCAGCACCCAGTACAGCGCAATGAACACAGGGATCTGAACCAGCATGGGTAAACAGCCACCCAGCGGGTTGATCTTCTCGGTGCGGTACATCTCCATCATGGCGGCGTTCAGCTTGGCCTTGTCGTCACCGAACTTCTCGCGCAGGGCTTGCATGCGTGGCGCAAATTGCTTCATCTTGGCCATGGAGCGGTAGCTGGCGGCCGACAGCGGGAAGAACACCAGCTTGATCAGCACGGTCAGCGCCACAATGGCCCAGCCCCAGTTACCCAGCAGGGAATGCAGCCAGGTCAGCAGCTTGAACAGCGGCTTGGAGATGATGGTCAGCCAGCCGTAGTCCACCACCAGATCCAGACCGGTAGCCAGTTGCGACATGGCTTTCTGGTCTTGCGGGCCTACCCACAGGGAGGCGTCCACAGCCTTGCTTTGGCCAGCGGCGATCGAACCGACCGACTCCAGCGTGCGTACTGCGTACAGATTGTTGCCCAGCTTCAGGATTTCGTTGGTGCGTTGCAGATCCTGGGCAGGAACCCAGGCGGTTGCAAAGTAATGCTGCACCATGCCGATCCAGCCGTTATCCACGCTGCGCGCGTAGGTGGCCTTGTTCTTGTCGATGTCCGAGAAGGTGATCTTCTGGAACTTGTCGCCGCTGGAGTAAACCACAGGACCGGTAAAGGTGCTGTACAGGCGGGAAGAGTCGGGTGGGTTGTTGCCGTCGCGAGTCAGTTGCAGGTACAGGCGCGGGTCAATGGCCGAGCCGGTATTGTTCTGGATGTCGTGACGAACCTGGATGTCGTAGCGACCCTTGTGCAGCGTGTAGGTCTTGGTGACTTTCACGTCGTCCGAAGTCGCTTCAAACACCACGTCCAGCGTATCGCCCGTCATGCTGCGCTGGCTCGAGACCAGAGTGAACGGGGTCAGGTGGTTGGGCAGGTTCTGGCCAGAGGCACCCACAATACCGGACTGGGCCAGGTAGGTGGAGGCGGGCGAGTTATCCAGCAGCACCATGGGCTGCTCGGGGTTCTCGGGCGAACCGTACTTCAACAGCTCGGCCTTGATCAGCTGGGCACCTTCGGTGCTAAAGCCCAGCTTGTAGACGTCTGTCGTGATGTCGATAGTTTGCGCTGTGGCAGACACCGCGCTGTTGCTCGAAGGCAAGGCAGCAGACGCAGTCGGCTCTTGAGCAGCGGGAACACCACCGTTTGCGGCAGGTTCGTCGGAGGCTGCTGGCGCTTGTGTGGTGGCTGGGGTGGAAGCGAACAGCGATGGTTTGCCGTTGTATTCCTGCCAGTTGTTCCACAGCAGCAGCAGTGCAAAGGAGAAGATCATCCATAGGATGGTGCGTCGGATATCCATAGCGCCTGTATCACATTTATAAAGCTGAGCAAAAGCTTAGCAGTTTAACGTAGCTGGTCAGCAAACAGGGGGTTGCCTTGAAAAACAAGGCGCAGACCAGGACGATTTCAGAAAGTGTTGCGGTCTTCGGGCGTGCGAGCGGGCACAGGATCATGCCCTCCCTTGCACCAGGGATTGCAGCGGCAGATGCGTACACCACCAAGCCATAGCCCTTTGAGCGGGCCATGAATGTCAATGGCCTGCAAGGCATAGTTGGAGCAGCTGGGAGTAAAGCGGCAGTTTCTACCGATCCAGGGACTCAGAAAAAACTGGTAAAAGCGGATCGGTGCCGAAGCCAGTTTGCGCATCATGGCCGTACCTTGGAGAACAAGGTGTCGGCCTCGGTGCGAACCAGTTGCTTCAGGGCAGTCAGCGACACCTGGGGTACCTTGCTGTGCAGCCTGAAGACATAGGCGGCATTGGGCAAGCCTTCACGTTTGTGGCGGAAGGTTTCACGCAAGATACGCTTGATGGTGTTGCGGGTGACGGCGCGGTTGGCAAAGCGCTTGGGGACGATCAGTCCCAGACGGGCGCCTTCGGTCTGGTGTGGATCTTCGCCACGAGAGCGAGTGACCACGAACAAAGCCCCGCGACCTACGCGTTGCCCTTTAAGAGACTGTGCGTATTCGGTGGGGCTATGTAAGCGAGCCGTAGCTGGAAAGGAGGCACGCATGATGCGTATCGTGGGAGTCGGGCTTTAGATAATAGATCCATCACCCTGGGCCCCGCATCCCGACATGGCTTATACAGCCAGACGTTTGCGACCTTTAGCGCGACGTGCGTTCAAAACAGCGCGGCCACCGCGAGTTTTCATGCGAACGCGAAAACCGTGGGTACGCTTGCGACGGGTAACAGAGGGTTGGTAGGTGCGTTTCATGGTGTATCCAAAAAAATGAGCCGCCAGAAATCGCAGAAAATCTCCACCCCGACAGCGCAAACGCTTGGGATCTGGCAACAGAAAATCGTGTTAAGCCCGTCATTTCAGCAAATTCTTTCTGTTGTGTCAATTATTTAGCCCGATATTACGCAACTAAATTTGTTAGCCTGTGGATAACTTGGCACAGCTCAGGGTAGAATCGAGGTTTACAGAAGTGATGACCGATGAATGAATTCTGGCAGTCCTGCGTTCAGAAATTGGAGCAGGAGCTTCCCCCCCAACAAATAAGTGCGTGGATACGTCCACTGGTTCCCCTGGACTTCGACAGCGAAGCCGGGGTGTTGCGCGTTTCTGCTCCTAATCGTTTCAAACTGGATTGGGTCCGCAAGAATTTCGCCACTCGCATAGAGGAACTGGCTTCGGATTTCTACGAATGTCCCGTAACGGTTCAGTTCGAGCTGCCCTCGGCCAGCGCGGCGCCTCGTCGCGCCCTGGCCGATCGTGCCGCTCCTGCGCCTGCAGGCAGCCCCACCGGTGAAAACCTGGCCCCTCCTGTTGCCAACCCGGCCATGACGGCGGTGGTGGATGCGGTACAGGATCGTTCGCGCCTGAACGCCGAACTGACTTTCGACAACTTCGTGACGGGTAAAGCCAACCAGCTGGCACGCGCAGCGGCCTTGCAGGTGGCCGAGAACCCCGGTGTCTCCTATAACCCACTCTTTCTGTATGGCGGTGTGGGTTTGGGCAAGACCCACCTGATTCACGCGATCGGCAATGCGCTGGTCGCCAATGGCAATGGTGTGCGGGTACGTTACGTCCATGCCGACCAATACGTGTCGGACGTGGTCAAGGCATACCAGCGCAAGGCGTTTGACGAGTTCAAGCGCTACTACCATTCGCTGGACTTGCTGCTGATTGACGATATTCAGTTTTTCGCCGGCAAGAACCGTACGCAGGAAGAGTTTTTCTACGCCTTTGAAGCGATGGTGGCTCAGCGCAAGCAGA
Source organism: Alcaligenes sp. PF14 (assembly GCF_037150615.1). Classification (NCBI taxonomy): domain Bacteria; kingdom Pseudomonadati; phylum Pseudomonadota; class Betaproteobacteria; order Burkholderiales; family Alcaligenaceae; genus Alcaligenes; species Alcaligenes sp. PF14. The sequence continues at coordinate 38,398 of NZ_JBAGRS010000006.1, forward strand.
TCATCATCACCTCGGATACCTATCCCAAAGAGCTGGCCAATATTGATAGCCGCCTGATCTCGCGCTTTGACTCCGGCCTGACCGTGGCCATCGAGCCGCCCGAGCTGGAAATGCGCGTGGCAATCTTGTTGCGCAAGGCTCAGGCCGAAGGCATTGCCATGCCCGAAGAAGTGGCTTTCTTCATTGCCAAGCATCTGCGCAGCAACGTGCGCGAGCTGGAAGGGGCGCTGCGCAAGGTTTCGGCCTACGCGCGTTTCCATGGCCGCGATGTCTTGACGGTGGAAGTGTGCAAGGATGCACTGAAGGATTTGCTGTCGGTCTCCAATGGGCAGATCACAGTGGAAAATATTCAGAAAACCGTGGCCGATTTTTATAAAATCAAGGTCGCGGATATGTACTCCAAGCGCCGCCCCGCCAATATCGCCATGCCGCGCCAGGTGGCCATGTATCTGGCCAAGGAACTGACCCAAAAGAGTTTGCCGGAAATTGGCGATCTTTTCGGTGGTAGGGACCACACTACGGTGCTGCACGCGGTGCGCAAAATCTCGGATGCACGCACCAAGCAAGCCGAACTGAATCACGCATTACACGTACTGGAACAAACTCTCAAAGGATGACCATGCAACTCGTTCAAGCTACTCGCGACGCATTGCTAAAGCCCTTATCCACAGTAGTTGGCATTGTGGAGCGCCGCCATACTTTGCCGATTCTGGCCAACATCCTGCTGCGTAAAAACGGCTCTGATGTCTCTTTCCTGGCAACCGACCTGGAAGTGCAGATCACCACCAATGCCGACTTTGGCGTGGGTGAGGACAATGCAGCCACCACGGTGGCGGCCCGCAAGCTGCTGGACATTCTGAAAGCCCTGCCCGACTTTGGCGATGTGCGCCTGGGCCTGGACAGCGGCAAGCTGACCATCCAGTCCGGCAAGAGCCGCTTTCAGTTGCAGACTCTGGAAGCCGCTGATTTTCCAGTGCTGAACCTGCCAGAGCAGTGGGACGTGTCCTTGAGCATGCCCCAGCGCACTTTGAAGCACCTGTTCAATACGGTGCACTTTGCCATGGCGCAGCAAGACATTCGCTACTACCTGAATGGTATGTTGCTGGTGTTTGAACCCGGCCTGGTACGTACGGTTACCACGGACGGTCACCGTCTGGCTCATAATGCCACCGCAATTGACGGCGTGCAGGAGCGTCACGACATCATCGTGCCGCGCAAGACGGTGCTGGAAATGCAGCGTTTGCTGGGCGATACCGACGATCTGGTCAACATTGATGTGTCCAGCCGTCAGATTCGTTTCCGCTTTGGCGATGTGGAGTTGGTCTCCAAACTGGTTGAAGGCAAATTCCCCGACTTTGCTCGTGTGATTCCTTCCAACTACACCCGCCACTTCGATGTCAGCCGTGAAGTGCTGCAAGGCAGTTTGCAACGTGCTGCCATTCTGACCACCGACAAACTGCGTGGCGTGCGACTGCAACTGTCGCAAAACCAGCTCAAGATCTCCGCTTCCAACGCTGAACAGGAAGAAGCCGTCGAAGAGCTGGATATTGATTATGAACACGAAAGTCTGGACGTTGGCTTTAACGTCAGCTACCTGCTCGATGTGTTGGCCAGCATCAAGGACGAAACGGTCCGCTGGTCTGTGCAGCCCGATGCCAACGCCTCTGTGTTGATGACGCTGCCCGAGCAAGAAGACTTCAAGTACGTGGTCATGCCGATGCGCATTTAATGCAGCATGTTTGACCGGTATGGCCCGCCGGGCCATACCCGCTTGAAGCAGACAGGCTATTACAAGGTTTTATGCTATGACCGATCAAACCACGACCACCCAGCCAGCCGATTACGGCGCTGATTCCATCAAAATGCTCAAAGGCCTGGAGGCCGTGCGCAAGCGTCCAGGCATGTACATCGGGGACACCTCCGATGGCACCGGCCTGCACCACATGGTTTTCGAGGTGGTGGATAACGCGATTGATGAGGCCTTGGCCGGTCATTGCGACGATATCGTCGTCACCATCCACTCCGACAACAGCATTTCGGTGTGCGATAACGGCCGCGGTATTCCAACCGATATCCACAAGGACGACGAACACCAGCGCAGCGCCGCTGAAATCGTCATGACCGAACTGCACGCCGGCGGTAAATTCGACCAGAATTCCTACAAGGTGTCTGGCGGTTTGCACGGTGTGGGTGTGTCTTGTGTGAACGCCCTGTCCGAATGGCTGTTGCTGACCATCTGGCGCAATGGCAATGAACACCAGGTCGAGTTCCGCCGTGGCGAGCGCACCGCTCCCCTGGCGGTGACCGGTCCTGCAGAAGGCCGCACGGGTACTTGCGTGCGTTACCTGGCTGACGTGGAAATTTTCAGCAATATCGAATACCACCACGAGATCCTGGCCAAGCGCCTGCGCGAGCTGTCCTTCCTGAACAATGGCGTGAAGATTCGCCTGGTTGACGAGATTCAGGGCAAGGAAGAAGACTTTGCCTTCCTGGGCGGCGTCAAAGGTTTTGTGGACTTCATCAACCGCAACAAGACCCCGCTGCACCCTAACGTGTTCAGCGTCGCAACCGAGTCCAATGCCGGCGGTACGCCAGTATCGGTTGAAGTGGCCATGCAGTGGAACGACAGCTACGCCGAAACCGTGCTGTGTTTCACCAACAATATTCCCCAGCGCGACGGTGGTTCCCACCTGACCGGTCTGCGTGCGGCCATGACCCGCGTGCTGAACAAGTACATTGCCGACAACGAACTGGCCAAGAAAGCCAAGGTCGACACTTCCGGTGACGACATGCGCGAAGGCCTGGTCTGCGTGCTGTCGGTGAAGGTGCCCGAGCCCAAGTTCAGCAGCCAGACCAAAGACAAGCTGGTGTCCAGCGAAGTGCGTCCCGCCGTGGAAGAAGCCGTGGCCCGCACCCTGGAAACTTGGCTGTTGGAAAATCCGAACGACGCCAAGGCCTTGTGCGGCAAGATCGTGGAAGCAGCCCGTGCCCGTGAAGCGGCCCGTAAAGCCCGCGAAATGACCCGTCGCAAGAGCGTGCTGGAAGGCGCTGGCCTGCCCGGCAAGCTGGCCGACTGTCAGGAAAAAGATCCCGCCCTGTGCGAACTGTACATTGTGGAGGGTGACTCCGCAGGCGGCTCGGCCAAGCAAGGTCGGGACCGTAAATTCCAGGCCATTCTGCCGTTGCGCGGCAAGGTGCTGAACGTAGAAAAAGCCCGTTTCGATCGTCTGATTTCCAGCGAGCAGATCACCACCCTGATCACCGCCCTGGGTACCAGCATCGGTCCGGACTTTGATATCGACAAACTGCGCTACCACCGCATCATCATCATGACTGACGCGGACGTGGACGGTGCTCACATTCGTACCCTGCTGCTGACACTGCTGTACCGTCAGATGCCCGAGTTGATTGAGCGTGGCTATGTGTACATCGCGCAGCCGCCCTTGTTCAAGGTTAAGGTTGGGCGTGAAGAGATGTACCTGAAGGACGAGGCCGAGGAAGCGGAATTCATGTTGAAGCTGGCCCTGCGCGATGCAGTGCTGACGCCAGCTGAAGGTGCAGCTCCCATCACAGGCGAAGCCTTGTCCGACTACGCTCATCGCTACGTGAAGGCCAAGGCCGTGATTGAGCGTCTGTCGCGTCATATGGACGGTGATGCCCTGTCAGCATTGGCTGAAGGCGTGAAGTTGAACTTGGACTCGCAGGAAGCCGCCGAACAAACTGCTAAGGATTTGGAGAAGGCCCTGTTCGACGAAGCTGCCCCCACCGTCGTCAAAGTCTTTGCCGCCTTTGATGAAGGGAGCGAGTCCTGGCGTGTGGTGGTGCAGCGTCTGCACCATGGCAACATCCGTGTCACGGTGTTTGACCGCAACTTCGTGCGTGGTGGCGATCACCAAACTCTGGCCCGCGCTGGCGAGACCTTTGCCGGTCTGATCGGTGATGGCGCCATGGTGGCTCGTGGTGAAGGCGAGAAGCGTCGTGAAACCGCCGTGGATGACTTCCGTGAAGTCATGCAATGGCTGTTGACCGAAGCCGAACGCGGGCTTAGCAAGCAGCGCTACAAAGGTCTGGGTGAGATGAACCCCAGCCAGCTGTGGGAAACGACCATGGACCCCACTGTACGTCGTTTGCTGCGTGTGCAGATTGCTGATGCTATCGATGCGGATCAGATCTTCACCACGCTGATGGGTGATCACGTTGAGCCACGTCGTGCCTTTATCGAGTCCCATGCCTTGCAGGCGGGGAACCTGGATATTTAAGGCTGTCGGTGTTCACAGTTCCTGAAAGCTGTTCGGTTTGATGAAAACTGATCTCAGAAATTTGTGGAAAACCTCGCAGTGATGCGGATAAGAAAAATGGGCTCCGGCGTTCCTGCTGGGGCTCATTTTTTTGGTGATGACTGATGAGCTCTGAGTCTTAAAGATTCAGCGTCTTTGGGCAGGCTCAATTAATTTTTGTCAGTAGACACGGACTGATCAATTGCCTGGTGGGTTGGTGGCAATGGCGTCACGCGCCAGGAATGGAAAGGCGCGGAATCAAGCTGATGTGGTCTACTTGCAGTGATACACCCTGCTTCAGAACGAACTAAAAGAAGGGTCGTGGGATCTGATGGTGGCAACTGGCGTCGGCCTTGCAAGGCCTCTTGATCGATCGTAAAGACGCTGTAAATTATTCAATAATTCTTTGTTTGGAAATGGAATGCGACTGGACAAGTTTCTTGGTGAGAGCACGGATCTGAGTCGCTCAGACGCGCGTAAAGTGCTTAAAAGCGGAGAAATCACCGTCAATGGCGAGGTAGTGACCAAAGGCACTTACGTTGTACAAGAGGGCGATGTAGTGTGCTGGGATGATGAGCCGCTTGCCCTGATTGGCCTGCGTTACATCATGCTCAATAAGCCCGCTGGTTACGAGTGCAGCCTAAAAAATAGTGCTTACCCTTCTGTGATGATGCTGATCGATGTAGAAAAGCGCGAGCGCTTGCACACCGTCGGTCGATTGGATGTGGATACCACCGGGCTGATTTTGATTACGGATGATGGCCAGTGGACGCATCGTATTATCTCGCCCCGCCATCAATGCGATAAGGTCTACGTCGCGACCTTGGCAGAGCCTTTGCCTGATAATGCAGAAGAACTGTTCAAGGCCGGTATCTTGTTGAATGGCGAGGACAAGCCGACGCTGCCAGCCGTGCTGGAACGCATTGATGAACGTACCGCAAGGCTAACCATCCAGGAAGGGAAATACCATCAGGTGAAGCGTATGTTTGCTTCTCTGGGGAATCTGGTTCAGACCTTGCATCGCGAGCGTATTGGCTCTCTGTCCCTGGACGACAGCCTGGAGCCAGGCGAGTCGCGCTACTTAACGCCCGCCGAGGTGCAGCAGTTTGTAGAAGAAGGCTGAACTCCTGGCCCTTGGGTATGGCTTTGATAAGTCAAAGGCGTATCAAGGCCAAGGCTTTGATGTCCTGACTTTGGGAAACCAGTCAAAAAAAGCGCTCAAACAGAATGTGTTTGAGCGCTTTTTTGTACCTGCTCAATCATCAAAGGGTCTGGTGGCGCGGTGTCCTGCCTTATTTCAGCGCCTTGCGCATGATGCTGGTGTTGTGTTCATAGCCTAGTTGCTCATATAGCGCGATAGCGCCCCGATTATTGCTCAAGACTCCCAGCTCGATGTAGTCCAGTCCACGCACTTGTGCCCACTCCTGGGCGGTCTGCATCAGCAGTTTGCCCAGTCCCATGCCTCGTGCCGATTCCGTCACGACAAGATCAATCACATAGGCAAAGTCATGCGGCGTGATGCAGTTGTACGGTGGGGTCTTTTGCTGCTGAACAATAATAAAACCCAGCGCCTGATCGTCCTTCTCGGCCACAAACAAGGCTGCCTGGTCCGACTCGATCATGGACTGGATAAAGCCCTCGTCCTGCCGTGCTTGCAGGTAGTAGTGCGGCTGCAAATGATGCATGTGGGCGAATAGCTCGGCGTACATATCTCCAATCGTGCCAATGTCGGCAAGTTGGGCGGGACGTAGGGTGGGCATGGTTCGGGCTCTTGGTCAGTAATAAAGCGGAAGCGAAAACAGAAGCGCCTTGATGGTAGGCCGGGCACGGGGAGGAGGCAAATCTTCTGTTCAGAATATCCCTTCAATAACAAGGGGTAATCCGCTTTCATGCAAGCCTGAAGCTTGGGTCCAGCTTCGTTCTCTGTACACCTTTTCGTCCTGAAAGCCGCTTCTGTACATTTACTCCTGTTTTTGTAAAGTATTTGTGCACGTACTTTACGACCGTCTTTTTCCTGAAAGCTCTTTGCCCGGGTTTCATAATGAGGCTCTGAAACCCTTGTGTATTCAGGTTTTTTATAAATATTTAATGGAAAACCCCAAGCTTATTTTTTTCAAAAAACTAGAGGTTTAAAGTAATATCACACTGTTTTTGGGCAAATTTTGTGTACATTTAATGCACGAAATTTACACGAGGCGCTGAAATTTACACGCAATGCCTATAGAGGGGAGGAGATTGATGCAGACCCGTTTCTTGCGTCATGTTTGTAGTTGGATGTTCGGGCTGTCCGCACTGGCCATTCTGGCCTTGATGGCGGTGGCCTTTGCCGATGTCATGATGCGCAGCTTCGTGCGGCCGCTGTCTGGCGCTTTTGAATTAACCGAGGTGCTGGTCGGGGTGATGGTGTTTGCCGCCCTGCCCTTTGTCACCTTGAGTGGCAAGCACGTCAAAGTGTCCTTGCTGCGCTCTCTGGTGGGCAAGAACGTGCTGGTGCAAGGTCTGTTGCGTTGGTGCAGTCGCGTGGCGACAGGTGTGCTGATGGCCTTTCTGGCTTATCACCTGTGGGCCTTGGGTACACAGTTTGCGCAGACCAATTCGCGCGCGGTATTTGCAGACCTGCCATTGGCGCCTTTTGCTTACTTTGCAGCGGTGATGTGCGCCCTGTCCACGCTGGCCGCACTGTTCAGTGCTGACGGCGACGAGCTCGCTGAGGAAAAATAATGACTGTCGTTGTCACTGGCATGATCATCCTGATCGTGCTCATGGTCCTGGAAGTACCCATCGCGGTGGCGATGGCTCTGGTTGGTATTGGTGGCTTTGCTTACGTAGTTGATTGGGGCCCGGCCGCCTATATGGCTGCGGAAACCTCGTATCGCCTGGTTCATAACTACAACTTGTCCGTCATCCCGCTGTTCATCCTGATGGGCAATCTGGTGACACGGGCGGATGTCTCTAAAGATCTGTTCGATCTGGCTTATCGCTTTGTAGGCCATCGCCGTGGCGGTCTGGCCATTGCAACGGTGCTGTCGGGCGGTATGTTCTCGGCCGTATGCGGCTCCAGCTTTGCGACGACGGCCACTATGGCTCGGGTCGCCTATCCCTCCATGAAGCGCTATGGCTATGCCGATTCCCTGGCAGGCGGCGCTATTGCCTCGGCCGGTACCCTGGGTGCCATGATCCCGCCCAGCGTGCCCCTGATTGTCTATGGCGTGCTGACCAGCACGGATATTGGCAAGCTGTTTATTGCAGCCGTGTTGCCCGGTATTTTGGGCATGGTGTTGTATATCGTTGCGGTGATGGTGGCCACTCGCATGACTCCCGGTCTGGCAACGGCAGGAGAGCGTAGTTCCTGGCTGGAGCGCATTCGCGGCCTGAAAAGTGTCGGCGCCGTTTTACTGTTGTTCCTGCTGGTCATCGGCGGGATTTACGGCAACTTGTTCACGCCGACTGAAGCGGCCGGTATTGGTGCGGTGGGTGCGCTGCTCATCATGATCTGGCGTCGCAAGTTTTGCTGGCAGAGCTTGATGGGTGCCCTGCGTGAAACCGCCATGACCAGTGCCGCCATCTTCGTGATTATGGTGGGGGCACAGATCTTCACCACCTTTGTGAACGTGGCCGGCTTTACCGCCATGTTGTCCGACGCGGTCCAGCAATGGGACTTGCCAGGCTGGGGCATTTTGCTGGGCATTGTGGTGCTGTACCTGGTCCTGGGCTGCATGTTGGAAGGCATGTCCATGCTTCTGCTGACTTTGCCCATTGTCTTCCCATTGATCACGAATCTGGGCCTGGACCCGATCTGGTTCGGCATTCTGGTGGTCACCTTGATCGAAGTGGGCCTGATCACACCGCCCTTGGGGATGAATGTCTTTGTGCTCAATTCAGTGGTGCCGTCCATGTCGCTGGGCACCATTTACCGCGGCGTTATCTATTTTGTCTTTGCTGATCTGCTGCGCCTGGCGCTCTTGATTGGCATTCCCGGCATTGCTTTGTTTCTGCCCTCATTGATGTAAGCCATTTTTATTGAATCTGATTTTCTCGAAGGAATAAGCATGATTAAGCAAGTTAGCAAATGGGTGGGGGTAGCGGCAGTCGCCCTGGCAGCCAGCACCAGCGTTCAGGCACAGAACGTCACGCTGCGTTTTTCCAATTGGTTGCCACCCACCCATCCCATGGTGACCGAGATGTTGAACCCTTGGGCCAAGGATGTGGAACAGGCAACGGAAGGACGGGTGAAGATTCAGGTTTTGCCGCCTCTGGGCACCCCGGCTTCGCACTACGATCTGGTGCGTAATGGTGTGGCGGACATGACCATTGGTGTGCACTCCTATACCCCGGAGCGTTTCAAGCTGACGGAAATGGTGGAGCTGCCCATGACGGCCGAGAACGCTCAGGTGAATTCGCTGGCCTACTGGCGTACTTATCAGAAGTACTTCATGGGCAAGAACGAACACGCCGGCACCAAGCTGCTGGGCGCGTGGGTTCCTGGCTCGTACCAGTTGTGGACCGCTGCCAAGGTAGACAGCCTGGACAAGCTGGATGGCACCAAGATCCGTATTCCCGGCGTGCTGGTGGAGCGTATCGCCAAGTTGCTGGGTCTGGTGTCGATTTCCTCGACGCTGACCGAAGCCTATGACCAGATTTCGCGCGGCATTATTGATGGCATGTTCCAGAACTACACCACGGTGATCGACTTCAATCTGGCGCGCTTCATGCCGAATCTGTTCGTCCTGCCCGGTGGCTTCTCCGCTTCCAGCCAGTTCATGGTGGTTAACGAGCGCAGCTGGCAGCGTATCAGCGAGGCCGACCGTGCCGCGATTGATGCCTTGTCGGGTGAAGTACTGGTCAAGCGTTTCTCGGGTATCTGGCAAAAGAACAATATGGCGGCTTTTGATCGCTTGAGCGCTGAAGGCATCAAGGTGCACCGTATTGAAGGCGAGCAGCTGGAAGCCATGAAGACCAAGCTGGCGGTGATTGAGCAGCAATGGTTAAGCGAGGCCAAGGGTGTGGAGGCTCAGGAAGCGCTGAACTTCTACCGTGCCGAGCTGGATCGCGTGGCTGCTGAATTGGGCGTTCCCAAGGACTAAGCCCGTCATGACACAGCATCTGGAAAGTGAATACAACGCCAGTTGGCATGTGCCCGATCACAAGGAGATTGTGGCCTCGTGGTCGGGGTTGGCCGAGCAGTTTCGGGCTGGTTCGCATCATGAAGCCAATCAGCCTTACGGCCCGGAAACGCGTAATGTCATGGACATTCACTTTCCGGCTGTGGAGCGCCCGGATGCGGCGGTGCTGATGTTCATTCATGGTGGCTATTGGCAGTCCATGGATCAGCGTCGTTTCAGCCATCTGGCACAAGGCAGCGTGGATAACGGCCTGATTACGGTATTGCCTACCTATACCTTGTGCCCGCAGGCGAGCGTGGCGCAGATCATTGATGAGCTGCGCCTGGCTTGCGCGACGGTCTGGCGACGTTTCAAGCGTCCGATCGTGATGGCAGGACACTCGGCAGGGGGCCACTTGGCAGCTTGCTTGCTGGCTACGGATTGGCCCGGTTTTGCGCCGGACCTGCCCCACGACATGTTGCAGGCGGGCCTGGGTTTGTCCGGCTTGTATGACCTGGAACCGCTGACGCATATCGGCATCAATGACGCCTTGCAGCTCAATGCCGATACCGCCCGAGCCTCCAGCCCCTTGTTCTGGCCTGCCCCTGCCAATGGGCAGCCTTTCGAGGCCTGGGTAGGCGGTGACGAAACCTCGGAATTTCATCGTCAAAGTCAGGAACTGGCCAAGGTCTGGTCGGGACAAGGGGGGGATACGGTGTATCGCAGCTTGCCGGGAACGAATCACTACAACGTAATTGCGGCCTTGGCTGATAAAGAATCCGTACTGTCAGGGCGTCTGGTCGCGCTGGCAAGCAACTGAGTTATCTCTGTCTTTTATTAGACAAACTACTTTTACCGGGCCTTTGGCCCGGTTTTTTTGCGTTTGTGATTTAGCATGGTATTTCCAGCCTTGCATTCATTGCGATTAAAAGCCACTTATGACTGAAAACACCCCTGATACTCGCCCTGTGTACAAAGCGGCCTGCCATTGCGGAGCCGTTCGTTTCAATGTGAAGCTGACAGATGGTCTGCGTTCGGCGCGCCGTTGCAATTGCTCCTATTGCCGCATGCGTGGCGCGGTGGCGGTGTCGGCTAACCTGGCCGATATTCAGGTGGAGCAAGGGCAGGATGCACTGACGCTTTATCAGTTCAACACCGGGCAGGCCCGGCATTATTTCTGTTCGCATTGCGGGATTTATACCTTCCATCAGCGCCGTTCCAACCCGGAGCAGTATGGAGTGAACGTAGCCTGTATTGAGGGCATGAGCCCCTTCGACTTTGAAGAAGTACCGGTTAATGAAGGCCGTAGTCATCCCAAGGATCGTCCGGGCGGTGGCAGTGTGATTGCTGGCTGGTTGCGTTATCAGGCAAATCCCCAGGCGCAGGACGACTGACGTTGCGTGCCTGCTTTGTGCTGCGACCAATAAGAAATACCCCAAAGCTGTACCTTCGGCTTGCAGCCCCCTCGAGGGGCGCTTTTACATGGGGCACCGAGTCTTGAGACGGCCAGGTGGTAAAAAAACGCCCCTGACGACTTACGTACAGGGGCGTATAAAAACAGATAGCGCGGAACAGAATCGCGTATCTACGGAAAAACAGTACAGCGAGTCAGGGTGTGGCCCCCGAAGGGGCGTCCCGCTTTAGAACTTGTGGTTAAAGGCTACGTACAGCTGTGTGGCGCGTGCGTCTGGCAGGAAGGTCAGGTTCTGTGCATAGCCGCCGTACACGTACACCATGGTGCGCTTGGACAGGTCGTACTGATAACCCACCGAGTACACATGCTGACGTTTGGTCTGCGCATTGGGGCCGGTAATGCTCTCTGGCAAGTTGCGTGGATCAGCCATGTTCCAGCCCAGCGAGAAGCGTCCACCGGCCAGGGGTGTGGTCACCCCAAAGGAGTAGGAGTTGATCCGCAGGCCCGGTACCGCAGCAAAGGATGGCAAGGGGTTGGTGACGTTGCTCAGGCCAAAGACCTGGGTAGCAAACAGACCGTCACGGGTTTGACCGATACCGGCGAAAACTTTGACCACATCAAAGTCGTAGCTTGCCGCACCCGCCCAGGCGCTGACACGGGTGGAGTCGGCAGCAGGACGTGCACCGCTGGCAGACTGTTTATTGATGTGCAGTTGGTCGTACACCAGAGCGGCGCTCAAGGGACCGTTGTTGTAGCGCAGGCCGGTGGTCACTGCACGGATATTGTTGTCTTTGCTGTTGGTGCCATCCGGGCGCTCGCTATCCCAGTGCTGCTGCCCGTTGATGTTGAAGGAATAGCCAATACCGAACTGAAAGCCGTTCAACGTGGGCGATTGGTATTGGATCTGGTTGTCGTAACGCACCGTGTTGGCCACGCTGAAGGTCGAACCAAAGCCCACAATCCCGCCACCGCCACCCAAGGGGTGAGCCATGCTGAAGTATTCGGTCGGCATATTGTTCTTCAGACCGAAATCCACCTGACCCCAGTCCTCGCCAGCCAGACCCAGTGTGGCCTGACGGCCAAACAGGCGACCACCCTGAATGGACTTGCCGGTAGGCACATCAAAGCCGCTTTCCAGCACAAACTTGGCTTGCAGCCCGTTGCCCAGATCTTCCGTGCCGCGGATACCCCAGCGGCTGCCAAAATGCACACCGCTATTAGGACCCAGGCGCGAAGTCTTGAACTCGGTGGCATCAGTCCGGTCCCGGCTGTAGCTGCTATTACCCTTGTTCATGTCGTAGCCAACACCCGTGTCCAAAATCCCGTACAGGGTGATGGATGCGTGGGCTGCCGAGCTGGCCATCAGTAAAAACAGGGCCGTACCGACAGCAGTTTTATTTCTTGTTTTCAATTCCTCTTCTCCTTCGTGGTAGATAAAAAAAGCGTGCAGCAATCCCCCTACCGCAAGTGATGCAGCAAGAAACAGGCGCAACAAAGCAGGCAGGGCAAAGTGCCTGCGCCGTGTACCAGCGAAGGGGGTGTGGGGCGAGTACCGGCGGTACTCGCGGCAGGGGTCTTAGATCAGTTCAAGATCGACCAAAGTTTGGCGTATGACGTCTATCTCGGTGTCCTCGACCTCCAGAATGGGGCGGCGTACATAGGGCTGCACGGGTACGCCGCGCATCTTGAATGCAACTTTCAGCACCGAGGGCGAGGAGCCGTAGCGGCCGATCAGCTCAGGGGTGTACCAGCGTTGCAGAATCTGTATGTCTTTCTGGCCGCAGGCGCGGGCAGCGTCTATATCGCCGCGCCAGATGTGGTTGTAAAAATCGGGCTGATAACGGCCCAACACGCCGCCTGCGCCAATCGTGCCGTCGCCATCCACACTTTGCAGCAGGGACAGGCCGTGTTCGTCCATGCGAAAGCCGTACACACGGACCTTGTCTTTCAGGCGGAACAGCGTCTTGATGAACTGTTCAATGCTGGGGCTGGATTGCTTGATGCCGACGACACCATCGATATCGCTCAGTTGCTCCAGCAAATCCACCGACAAATCGATTCCGGTCCCGGCAGGCCAGTTGTAAATCACGATAGGCAGGGTGATTTCTTTGGCGATCTGCTGGTAAAAGGCCAGTATTTCCTTGTCATTGGGGCGTACATAGGGGGGCGGTGCAATCACGACCCCTTCATAGCCCAGTGCCTGGGCCTCTTGAGCAAGAGCGACCACTTCGGCGGGTGTGTAGCCGGTACAGCCTGCCAGTAAAGGCAATTTGCCGCGCATGGCGTCGGCACTGGCGCGGAACAGCTCTACCCGTTCCTGGTTGGACAGGCTGGTCCATTCGCTGGTGGTGCCGCCTACAAACAGACCGTGCATGCCCTCGGCATGCAGCCATTCCAGCATGCTGTGCAGTGCCGGTACATCCAGCTGTCGTGCTTCATCAAAAGGGGTGATGATGGTTGGGATATAGCCCTTCCAGTTCACCCGGTGTTTCTTGCTCATGTGTGTCACTTGTATGGGTTGAAGAAAAGAGGAGGCCTCTGGCTCAGGGCAGACGTGCCGTGGCTTCGATCTCGACCAGCATGTCTGGCAGCGCCAGATTGACCACTCCCAGCAAGGTGTTGGCAGCCGGTTCGGCCCCCTCGTAAAACTCGTTGATCAGTGCGCAGATCGGGCCCAGCTCTTCAGGTGTATGGCCGACCAGGTAGGTGCGCAAACGCACGACATCGCGCGGGCTGGCACCGGCTTCCTTCAGGACGGTTTTCAGGTTCTGTAAAGCCTGGCGGGTTTGAGCGATGCGATCGCCCGCGCCTACTAATTGTCCTTCGCCATTCCAGGCGACTTGTCCGGCCAGATGCACGGTGCGGCTGTTGTCCTGCACAACAGCGTGCGAAAAACCGAAGTTGGTGCTGTTGTAGAGCGATGCCGGATTCACGCATTCACGGCCCTGGGGGGCGTTCAGTGGTTGGCTGCGCTGGACCAGCTCAAAAATATTGCCCCAGGGGTCGGTGAAGTACTGGAATTGAGCACCGGCGGTCGGGCCAGAATCAAAGGCGATGCGGTCCAATACTGTGCAGCCGTGCTGTTCAAGTCGTGCCACCGCCTGATCCAGATCGGCCACCAGAAAACCCAGGTGATGTGCACCCACATGATTGGACTTCAGGGCCTTTTGGGTGTCGCTGGCAGGTTGTGCGTAGGCAAACAGCTCGATATGAAAGCCATTGGGCAGGACCATAAAGGCCAGTTCCAGCTTGGCATCGGGGACGTCCAGGTGAGCGTGGGTCCAGTCTTTGCCTTGAGCAGAACGGGGCAGATCGGCACTGTTGATGGGCCCCAGACGGTAGAGTTGGCGGGCACCAAACAGGCGTTCATAAAAAGCAATGGCCGCATCCAGATCGGGTACGGTCCAGGCGGCGTGATCAATTTGTTCAATAGCCAATGGCAAAACAGGCGATGTCATGAAGTCTCCGTTTATGCCCGTACGGGGGCTGTATACAAGATTGTGCAATAAAACTGCACATAATTTACGGTTAAATAATACTTTAGGCCTGTAGTTTTTTGTTGAAAAACCAGACTACGTATTTTCCCTAGGTAAAATATTGTTTATAAACAATGGCTTGTGATTTGTGTCTGTGAGGTCTATATCGATGTGACGTGTAAAGTGCTTGTGCACACGTGTAAAGTCTGGAAGAATTCAGCACTGAAACTGCACGGTTTGTGTAGTTTCGGAACATGCATTTGCACACCATTAGGCTGCCTCTCTTACCCTATAATTCGTGAAGTTCGGCTACACATAACTACACGAACATAGGACTTCAGAATGATAGGCAAACGACTTCATGAGCTGCGCGTGGCCAAGGGTCTGTCCCTGCGGGAGTTGGGTCAGATGGTCAAGCTCTCGCCCACGCTGCTCAGTCAGGTAGAACGCGGTGTCACCACACCCAGTTTGACGACCCTGCGCAAGCTCAGCGGGATCTTTGGGGAATCCATGTCTTCCTTGTTCATGGATACCAGCAAGGGGCCGTCGGTATGGATCAGCCGCCCTGGTGAACGCATGTTGTTGCGTGGCCCGCGTGGGGGCGTCGTTTATGAACGGCTCACCCGGGGCAATGGCGAGATGGAAGTGTTCCGGGCTGTTTACGAAGTCGGTCAACAGTCCATGGACGATATGTCGCACCCGTCCCTGGAAAGTGTCTATGTGGTCCGGGGTGTCATTACTGCAGAGATTGATAAGGTAAGTTTTGACGTCAAAGCTGGTGAGAACATCAGCTTTGATGCACGCCAAAGCCACCGTTACCTGAACCGGGGAACGGAGGAAGCGGAAATCATCATGTCGATTACCCCGCCCGTCCCCTGATTTGTCTTGATCCGGGGCGAACGGTGTACCGCATCACTACACTATGAGCCCCAAGCCTGATTCTCTTTCCCCCCTACCTGCCTGTGCCCCTGGCACCCTGCCCACCCGGACGGATGTCCTGATCATTGGCGGCGGGCTGCTGGGCTGCGCCGCTGCCTACTATTTGAGCCTGGCGGGAGTGCCCGTTACCTTGATCGAACAAGGTGAGCTGGGCCTGCAGGCATCCAGCCAGAATGCGGGCAGCCTGCATTTCCAGATGGAATACCGCATGATCGAGGCGGGGCTGGAGGCCAGCAAACGCGCCTTGCAAGCCATGCCCTTGCATGTGGACGCCATTGCCCGCTGGCGGGCTTTGGAGGATCAGTTGGGTGTATCTGTGGGTGTGCGCCAGAAAGGCGGCTTCATGCTGGCAGAGACGGCCCAGCAAGCCCAGGTTCTGGAACAAAAAAGCCGTCTGGAAAACCAGGCCGGCCTGAAGGTCGAGCTACTGGACCGGGCCGCTTTACAAGCCAAAGCGCCCTATTTGTCGGACTCCGTGCTGATGGGGGCTTTTTGTGCTGACGAAGGCAAGGCCGACCCGCGCCGTGCCAGTCTGGCCCTGGCCGCCGCCGCACGTGCCTTGGGAGCACAGATCGTCAGCCAATGCCAGGTGGTGGACTTGAGGCGAGTGGGTTCTGACTGGCAAGCCCAGGTGCTCAGTGGCGAGCAATGTCGCAGCAAGCAGGTTCTGATTGCGGCCGGTGTCTGGTCCGGGCGTATTGCGCAAATGACCGGCTCGCAGTTACCTGTCAGCCCGATTGCCCTGACCATGACCGCCACCGCACGCACCGCGCCCTTTATGGATTACCTGTTCCAGCACGTGGGACGACGTCTGTCCTTGAAGCAAACGGCTGAAGGCACGGTGCTAATTGGCGGCGGCTGGCCTTCCACACTGCATCACCGTAAGGGGATAGCGGATCTGGAACGCAAACCCAGTCTGAACCTGGATTCTTTGCAACGCAGCGTACAGACCGCCTGCAGTGTCGTCCCCCAACTGGCCACCTTGCCTGTCTTGCGCTCCTGGACCGGGGTGACCTCTCTGGTGTCGGACCAACTGCCATTGCTGGGCCAAGTGCCGCACCGCCCCGGTTTGTTCATTGCTACTGGTGGAGCCGCCTTCACCCTAGGTTTGACCTACGCCCACTTGCTGATAGCGCAGATGCTGGGCCAGCCGCCCAGCCTGGATATCTCTGCCTACGATCCTGATCGTTTTAGGAGTTTGACCTTTGCCTGACGCACAACGTTTGCTGCACAAACGCCAGCGCTTCGAGCCTGCCGTGGTGACAATCAATGGTCATGAGACAGCCTGTTATCTCGGTGAAACCGTGGCGACGGTTTTGCTGGCGGCCGGAGTCGGCGCTTTTCGTCGCACCGCCAGTGGTGCGCCACGTCGTCCGGTGTGCAATATGGGCGTGTGCTTTGACTGCATCGTGACCATTGACGGTGTGCAGGGGCAGCGCAGTTGCATGACTACGGTGCGTAGCGGTATGCAGATCGAGGTAGCCGACGATGTCTGACATTCTGGACTTATTGATTGTGGGGGCAGGTCCGGCAGGACTGTCTGCGGCTCGAGTCGCCAGCTCACAGGGTTTAAGCGTGGCCGTGCTGGACGAGCAGCCGCGCTTTGGCGGACAGGTATTCCGGCAGGCACCCGAGGAGTTTGCGGCAGCGGACCCGGACTCCATGCACACCTATCCTTTTTCACACAGCTTGTTTGCCTGGGCACGGGCCACCACGGCTGTGCAGTGGCATTTCAGTACCCTGGTGTGGGGGATTTTTGACGACCCGCAGGATGAGCATGTGCGTCAGATCGGCACTGCTGGCCCACAGGGCGCCTCCGTGCTGAAAGCACGCCGGGTGTTGATTGCGACCGGGGCCTATGACTTGCCCGTGGCCTTTCCGGGTTGGACCTTGCCGGGCGTGCTGAGCGCCGGTGGTGTGCAAACCATGATCAAGAGCCAAAGCCTGCTGCCGGGACAGCGTTTTCTGTTGGTGGGCGGCCATCCCCTGCTGCTTCTGGTCGCTGAGTTGTTGCTGGATGCCGGTGCACAGATTGCCGAAGTTGCCATCGCCCGCAGCTTGCCGTCCATAAAGGAAATGCTGCGCGCTACGCGTGCCCTGCCCGGACAGTCCCGGCTGGTTAAACAACTGCTGGCGATCTTGTTGAAACTGCGTCGTCATGGCGTGCCTTTGCGCTTTGCAACGGGTATAGAGCGTGTCTATGGGGACGAGTCCGTTCAGGCTGCCACGCTATGTAAATTGGATCAAAACTGGCACGCCATTGCGGGTACACAAAGGCGTGTAGAGGCCGATACGGTGGTTGTGGGCTATGGCCTGCTCGCCAGTACTGAATTGGCGCGCCAGGCAGGTTGTGCCGTGCGGTGGGACAGTGCCGCTGGCGGCTGGCTGGTGCAGCATGACGAGAGGCTGCACAGCACTCAGTCAGGTGTGCTGGTTGCCGGGGAGCAAACGGGCATTGCAGGGGCATTCAATGCCCATTTGCAAGGTGAGTTGGCCGCGTGGCAATGTGTGCTGGAGTTGCAGCAGCCAGTTGCCGAGACAGAGATAGCAAAAACCATTGCTGACCTGCAACTGCGCCTGGGTCGTAATCGTCGTTTTACCGACACCGTTATTGCCTTGTCTGCCCCCAAGCTGGAGGCACTGGCCCAGGCAATCACCCCGGATACAGTGGTGTGCCGCTGCGAGGAAGTCACGGCACAGGAGGTGAATCAGTTTCTGGACGCCCATCCTTATGTCACGGACATCAATAGCATCAAATTGGCCTGTCGTACCGGAATGGGCATGTGCCAGGGGCGCTACTGCCAACACACCGTGGCGCAGATGCTGGCCAGCCGTTTGGGCCGGGGCATAGATCAAGTGGGAATTTACAAGGCTCAAGCGCCAGTGAAGCCTGTGCCGGTCGCGGCGTTGGCGCATATGGAGTAAGAGGGGCTTCTAACACAGGACGTACAGTGCAATGAAGAACGCCCCTTTTTTACAGGGGCGCTCTGTCCTTGGTTTTGTATTGTTCTTACACTGGCTGTTCCAGTATTTCCTGCAGGCGGGTCAGCAGCTTGTCGCTGGCGTTGTGCATATGCCGCTCGCAGATGGCAAGGGCGCCTGCTTCGTCGCCCGATGCTATGGCCGCAGCCAGTTCTTCATGCTCGTCCCAGATGGACAGACGCTGCTCTGCCGATT
This sequence comes from Alcaligenes sp. PF14, assembly GCF_037150615.1. NCBI lineage: Bacteria > Pseudomonadati > Pseudomonadota > Betaproteobacteria > Burkholderiales > Alcaligenaceae > Alcaligenes > Alcaligenes sp. PF14. Next base: position 56,783 of record NZ_JBAGRS010000006.1, read on the forward strand.
GCAGTACCGCCCCCATGACACGCCGCAGGTGTACCCAATGAACCTGCGCACTCTCGGCGATCATGGGGTTGCCCGACGCTTCGTAAATTGCTTTGTGAAAGGCTTCGTCGGCTTCGATCATGGCGCGTACGTCATGACCACGAGCAACCTTGCGGCCCAGACGGATCAGGTCCGGGTCCAGTACGGCGCTTTGACGGGCCGCCAGTTTGGTAGCCAATGCTTCCAATGCGCCACGAACTTGATACAGGTGCCCGATATGTTCCAGATCCAGTGGGGCCACCATGACGCCCCGCCCTTCGGCATCTTGTAGCAGCCCATCTTTTTTCAGCAACTGGATGGCCTGCAACACGGGCGAGCGGGACACGTTGAGCTGCTCGGCAATGTCTTCCTGAGTGATGCGCGAGCCGGGGGCCAGAGAGCCGTCGCTGATGGCATCGAGCAGGATGCGATAGACCTCGTCAACATAGTGTGGACGGGCCTGCAACTTACCGGAAAGCTTGGCATGCATGAGGTCTGGAACTCCGCTACAAACAAAAAACAAGTTAAGGCCGCAGCCTGGCTGCGGCCCTGGGTTTACATCAGGGCGTGGTCCGCATGGATTGCAAGAGCGCAGCCATGGGGTCCTGGTCTGACGTCGCTTGTACCTCGAACGGGTTGCTTAGCGGATCGTCTGCCTGTGTCGCATCTAGGCTGAGCATGGGGGCGGGACGGTTCAGCTGGAGCAGGATTTCTTCTTCGCTCAGGCTGACTGTCTTGTGCAAGCCTCCCGTTACCAGTTGCGGATAGGCGATGACGATTCCTACCACCAGCAATTGTAGTACGACGAAGTAGGCTGAGCCTTTCCAGATCTGCTGGGTACGAACCCTTGGAATAGTTTGCTGGCTAACGGAATCCACATAGTCGGATCGGGGTGCCACGCTGCGCAAATACAACAAGGCAAAACCGAACGGGGGTGTCAGAAAGGATGTCTGCAGGACCAGGGCAATGACAATCCCGAACCAGATCAGATCAATGCCCAGACTGTTGGCAACGGGCGCTAACAGCGGGACCACAATAAACGCAATTTCGAAGAAGTCCAGGAACATGCCCAGCACAAAGATGATGGCGCTGACGGCAATGACAAAACCCAGTTCGCCGCCGGGAATGGCATCAAACAGGTGCTCTACCCACAGGTGGCCGTCTGCGGCACTGAATGTGAAGCTGAAGACGGTGGAGCCGATCAGGATGAACATCACAAAAATAGCCAGCTTGGCGGTATTTTCCAGAGCTTGATTGAGCAAGGACCAGTTCAGGCGTTTGCGTATCAAGGCCAGTATCAGCGCGCCAATTGCACCCATGGCACCGCCTTCTGTTGGTGTAGCAATTCCCAGGAATATGGTGCCAAGGACCAGAAAGATCAGGATGACTGGCGGGATCAGGGCGAAGACGAAGCGTTCGGCCAGTTGCGAGAGCAGTCCCCATCCTGTCACGCGATTTACCGTCGCAAACAGCAGCGCACTCAGGGAGGCGACAACCAGGGCGGTGATGGCCACTTGATCCGTGGGGGCCTGAGCCGGCTGGGAAAAGACCTGGGCCATGACTTCGTTGTGCAGGCCTGCCCAGGTAAACCCGATGAAGGCGCACAGCAGGACCAACATGCCCAGCGACCGTCGTCCGCTTGCACCAGTGGCTGTCACCTGACTTCTGGCCTGTTCTGGCAGTGCTGGCATCCAGGAAGGACGGATCAAGGCCAGAACAATGACGAATGTAATGTAGATCACCAGCAGCAAGAGACCGGGGCCCAGTGCCGCTGCGTACATGTCTCCGACTGAGCGGCCCAATTGATCGGCCATCACAATCAGGACCAGAGACGGCGGCAATGCCTGTACCAGAGCACCTGAGGCGGTGATGACGCCCGTAGCAATTTCCGGTTTGTAGCCGTAGCGCAGCATGACGGGCAAGGAGATCAGGCCCATGGAGATCACCACAGCCGATGTGACGCCGGTGGAGGCGGCCAGAAGGGCCCCTACCAGGACAACCGAAACGGCCAGGCCACCACGGACAGCACCAAAGAGCTGACCCATGGTTTCAAGCAGGTCTTCGGCCATGCCCGAGCGTTCCAGAATGATGCCCATCAAGGTGAAAAAGGGGATGGCCAGCATGGTTTCGTTTTGCATGATGCCAAAGATGCGTAGCGGCAAAACCTGGAACAGATTGGTCGGAAACAGGTCCAGTGCAATGCCTAGTACGCCAAATACCAGGCCGGTGGCGGCCAGCCCGAAGGCTACAGGAAAGCCGGTCAGCAAGAGCACAATCAGGCTCAGAAACATGATGGGGACGAAGTAGTCCGTGATAAAGGTGGCAATCATCGTGCGCCCTCCTGTGCGGTCGATAGCGCTTCGGCTGGCACATGAATAGGCGTGTCCTGGGCATTATCTTCAGCAATGCAGTCCGGCCCTTTGCCTGTCAGGAACAGGATACGTTTGACCAGCTCGGCCAAGCCCTGAAGCAACAGCAGGCTAAAGCCGGCAGGAATCAGCAGGTAGGCGGGCCAGCGCACCAGCCCGCCGGCATTGCCGGACATTTCACCCGAATGCCAGGCGGCGGTGAAAAATCCCCAGCTCAGGTTGATGACAAAAATACAGAACGGGATCAGGACGACAACAATCCCGGCGATGTCCACCAGGTTGCGTCCCCGCGCCCCCAGGCGGGTGGAAACGAAGTCGATACGAACATGGCTGTTATGCAGAAATGCGTAGCCTCCTCCCAAGAGAAAGACAGCCGCATACAGGTACCACTGAGCTTCCAGCATGCCGTTGGAGCTCAGGTCAAAAGCCTTGCGAGTGATGGCGTTGCTGGCGCTCAGAATGGTGGTGGCCAGCAATAGCCATTTGATGATGAATCCGATACAGCGGTTCAGGTGGTCTATTCCCCCCACCATGGTTTTCAATGCAGTCATTGTTGTCTCCGCGAATATTGTTGTGTTCGTCGTTGTGCTGCCGGGGAGTGTTTGATGGCGGCCGTGTGCAAGCCGCGTTGTAGCAGGTGCTGTGGTGACTCCTTGGGCCATGAGCGTGCCCGAAGTAAATGGGGTGTGCCCTGGCGGGAGCCAGGACCAGGAGATGGCCTTACAGGTCCAGAACCAGTACGCCCGAACGTGCGCGTGAAACGCAGGCGGTCAGGCAGTGGCTTTGCTCGTCGGGACTGAGGATGTAGTCCTGGTGATCCACATCGCCTTGCAGGTAGTTGATGCGGCATGTGCCACACAGGCCCGATACGCAGGAGGTGGCAATCGGCACACCGGCTTGCGCCAAGGCATCGCTCAGGGATTGATCGGGAGCAACCTCAATGCACTGGCCGGTACTGGCAATCTGCGCCACGAAGGCACCGGGAGGCAGGGTATTGGCATTCGGGGCAGGTTCAGGCGCCTTGAAGTGTTCGCAATGCACGGAACCGGCAGGCCAGTGCGAACTGGCCTGGGCACAGGCTTGCATGAAGCCGGCCGGGCCGCAGTAATACACGTGGGTGCCTTCAGCTGCATTGGCAAGCAAGTCCTGCAGGTTCAGACCTTGTGCGGGATTGCCGTTGTCCAGATGCAGATGCAGGCGGCCTTGCTCTTGCCATGTGAGCAGTTCGGAGCCAAAGGCGGCCGTGTCGTGGCTGCGAGTGCAGTAGTGCAATTCAAAGGGCTGGCCCTGCGATTCCAGAAAGTGGGCCATCGCCTTGATGGGGGTGATGCCTATCCCCCCGGCCAGCAAGATGGAGCGGCGTGCGTTCGGGTCCAGTCGGAAATGATTTCGGGGCGTGCTGACGGTGACTTGCTGCTGGACCTGCAAGGCGTCGTGCAAGGTGCGTGAGCCGCCTCGTCCATTGGCATCGCGCAGGACAGCAATGACGTAACGATGACGCTCATGAGGCGGGTTGCACAGCGAGTATTGGCGGATCAGGCCGGGTTGAATATGTACGTCTATATGGGCACCGGCCTCAAAGGCGGGCAACTCGCCACCCTGAGGACAGCTGAGTTCATAAGAATTGATGCCTTGTGCTTCGTAGCGGATTTGCCGGATCCGCAGTGACAGCAGCCCGTCCGGGTTGGTAGCCGCCTGGACGGGAGTGGCGGGTTCTGCAATGGCGTTCATGGCGCTCTCCGTATGGGGCACCCGCCCCTTTGGAGCGGGTGCGGCAGGCGATCAGGATTCAGCAGCAACAGCGCTGAGCGATTGTTGAAGTTCCTGCATGCTCTGTTTGACGAAAGCCTCGCGTTCCGAGCCTTTCAGATTGTCGGCCGAGGTCAGGATGCGCACGATTTCGCGCGTGGCATGTCGGCGGCGTGCGACTTCCTGGGCCAAATCCTCGGACTCGGGAATCGCCAGGACATTGCCCGAGCAATAGCTGTTGGGGGCACCCCCACAGTCTTTCAGCCATTGGGCAAAGCCTTCGGGGGTCGCGGCAGGGTTGGAGCCACGCAAGGCATCGCGCAACATCTTGCGGAACATGTACAGCCCGGCGTCGAACTTGGTCGGGTTCTCCAGGGCATGGACCGCAATCGGGCGCTGGCTGATGATGGCCTCGTAATCGCCCGGTGCCTGCTGGCATTCCTTGTAGTTGTGACGGGCACGGTGGTCGGACGGGATGGGTGGCAGATCTTCCAGCTTGTATTGCCCAAAGCGCTCGGGACGGCGCATCGCAACCTGCCCTTCCAGAAAGTCGATGGTCTCGTAGCCCACCATATCCTTGTTGCCCACTCCGCGTGTATCAATGCCAGGGCCCATGACGCGCCAGCCAATCATCTTGCTGTTCTGGTCGTCCACGGGGACGGTCCAGCGCACGATGTGAAAGCGGCTGAAAAACTTTTGCTGGGCACCGTCTTCGGACGTGTAGGCATGCAGGCTCAGATTGGGCAGGACCTGGTGCTGAACACGGATAAACAGATTGTCCTTGCTGGCACGACGCGCACCCGCGCAGGCCAGGCTGCGGCCATTGTGTACCGGGATGAACTGCATGTCGGGGGCTACTTCCATGGAGGCTGCGCCCACCTCATCAAACGTGGTGCCCTGGTAGTTGCCGCCTACCACGTTCTTGGCAGCGTGCAGTGCGGTGGGGTGGAAGTTGTCAGCGGCATTGTCTTGTACTTGCAGCCAGTTGCAGTGCTGGAAGTTGCTGAAAGCCACCAGTTCATCACCAGGCATGACGGTGAAGTTTTCTTCCCATTCGGGGAAGGGAGGTTCGGCATCGGGTGGGCCCATATAGGCAAAAATCAGGCCATGGCGCTCGAAGGCTTTGTAAGCACCCTGGCGGATGGAGCAGGCGTACTTTTCGCCCTCGGCCTCTTCGCCTTTCGGATAAGGGACATGCAGACAGGTTCCGTCTACGTCGAACACCATGCCGTGATAGCAGCACATAATGCCCTTTTCCTGGATGGCACCGTATTCCAGGGAAGCGCCACGGTGGGCGCAATGGGCGTGCAGCAGGCCGATCTGACCGCTCTTGTCGCGAAAGGCGACCAGTTCTTCACCCAGTATTTTCAGGAAACGTGGGGTGTCGGTCAGTTCCGCTGCCATGCAGACGGGATGCCAGAAGCGGCGCATGTATTCGCCCATGGGCGTACCAGGACCGACTTCGGTCAACTCAGGGTCGTGATCAGGAATGCGGTTGGTGTAATAGCCGCCGTAGGGAATCAGTTTCTTTTCGGTCATGTCGTCCTCGTGTATAGATCAATGGTGGAAAGGGTCAGGCTACTTTTCGGTCGACCAGCGCCTGGGCGCTGATCCAGGGCATCATGGCGCGCAGCTGCTCGCCGACGATTTCAAGGCGGTGGCGCTGGTTCAGGCGTCGATGGGCATTCAAGGAGGGTTGGCCGGCACGGCTTTCCAGGATGAAATTCTTGGCATAGGTGCCGTCCTGGATGTCGCGCAGCAAGACTTTCATGGCCTGGCGTGTGTCTTCGGTCACGATGCGTGGACCGGCCTGGTATTCGCCAAACTCGGCATTGTTGGAGATGCTGTAGTTCAGGTTGGCGATGCCACCCTCGTACAGCAGATCCACAATCAGCTTCAGTTCATGCAGGCATTCGAAATAGGCCATTTCTTCGGCATAGCCCGCCTCAACCAAGGTTTCGAATCCACACTTGACCAGATCCACCATGCCGCCACAGAGCACCGCCTGCTCGCCAAACAAATCCGTTTCGGTTTCTTCACGAAAATCGGTTTCGATGACGCCGGAGCGTCCGCCGCCATTGGCGATGGCGTAGGACAAGGCCAAGTCACGAGCCTGACCGGAACGGTCGGCATGAATGGCGATCAGGTGGGGAACCCCGCCGCCTTCCACGTAGGTGGAGCGCACCGTGTGGCCGGGTGCCTTGGGGGCGACCATGATGATGTCCAGATCGTCGCGGGGCTGGATCTGGCCGTAATGGATGTTGAAACCGTGGGCAAAGCCCAGCGTGGCGCCGGGGCGGATATGGGGGGCGACTTCCTGCTCGTAGACGCGGGCAATGTCCTCGTCAGGCAGCAGCATCATCACGATATCGGCTTGTTGAACGGCAGACGCGATGTCTGCCACAGCCAGACGGGCAATGGCGGCCTTTTGACGCGAGGCACTGTTGGGGCGCAAACCCACGACCACTTCCACGCCAGAATCACGCAGATTCAATGCGTGAGCATGGCCTTGAGAGCCGTAGCCGATGATGGCAACCCGGCGTTGCTGCACCAGGGCCAGATCGCCGTCCTTGTCATAAAACACCTTCATACTGCCTCCTTTTTGTGAGTTCTGTGTTCTGTATACAGAGTTCAGTATTGTGGGGCGATATTCGAGGTGTCAAGGAAAAATTGGCAGGTCGGGGGAAATCCCTAGGACAGAAATTTTGCTTAGCGCATCGGGGTCAGGCTGGCCTCGCGCAGCAGCCATTCACGCAGGTGTTCAACGCGTTTAAGCGTGTCGCGGTGATTGCGGTAGTAGAGAAAATGCATCTCGCGTTGCAGGCTGCGACCATTGGGGGCGGGCAAGACGATCAGTTCCCGATTGTCCAGTTCGCGTTCGGCAAAGCGTTGTGTTTCCAGGCAGACACCCAACTGGTCCACCGCTGCTGCAACTGCCATGGCACCGCGGTCAAAGGACAGACGTGGACCGGGGGAGGAGGCCATGCCATTGCTGCCAAACCAGTCAGCCCAGCTGACCGGACTGATGGTGGAATCGATCAAGGGCAAATGCAGGTACCAGGGCTGATGCAGAGCCAGACTGGCATAGAGTTTGGGCGAGCATAAAGGCAACAGGGGTTCAGGATGCAGCGACTCCACCACCAGCCTAGGGTCGTGGCTGGGGGCATGTCCGTAGCTGATCACGCAGTCAATGTCGGTGGACTGGTGCAGATCGGGCGGCGTGGCATCCGTGCGCAAATGGATGGCTAAGCCGGGATGATCCCGCATGAAAGCATGTAGACGGGGCCCCAGCCATTTCACCGCCAGGCTGGGAGCGCAATGCACGGTCAAGGCGTGCGTACCCCCGCTCTCGCCTTGTGTGTCCTCGCAAAGCCGGGCCAGCTTGTCCAGCAAGGGAGTCAGTTCCCGATAGAACTCCTGGCCTTGGCTGTTCAAGCTGACACGCCGGTTGTGACGGACGAACAGGCTGCGTCCCAGATGAGTCTCCAGGCTTTTGACCTGATGGCTGATCGCGGAAGGAGTCAGGTGCAGCTCATCGGCCGCCAGGCTGAAACTCTCCAGACGGGCAGCGGATTCAAAGGCTCGTAGCCAGGCGAAATTAGGGATGGCTCGCATAAGGGTGCCTTAAACAGATGAATATTTTTAATCAATAGCTGAAAAAGCTTCGTTTGTCATTCATGGTTTTCGACCTCTACCATGGTTTTACGTTTCACCCGTACGCTGCGCTGGATGGGCTGGCGTGCGGGCAACGCAACATCTTGCCGAACCCGAAGGAGACCTTCCCATGAACGCTAAACCCGATATCAATGAAATTTTGGCCATGACGGGCCGAAAGTCCATTTACCAGCCCGAGCAGCAGGGCCTGATCTATCCCGAAGAGCCCCAGTTTGAGTCTTTTGAAGAAGCGCGCACGCATTTGAAGCAGCGCCTGGTGGCCGCCTGCCGTGCCTTTGCCCTGCATGGTCTGGACTATGGCTTTGCTGGTCACCTGACCATCCGTGATCCCGAGCATCCCAGCTTGTACTGGACCAATCCCATGGCCGTGCACTTTGCCGATGTGAAGGTTTCGAACCTGATTCTGGCGGACCACGAAGGCAAAGTGGTGGAAGGCGATTACGCGGTGAACCGTGCCGGCTTTGTCCTGCATGCTGCGGTTCACGAAGCACATCCCGACATCGTTGCCATGTGCCATGCCCATACGGTTTATGGCACTGCGTTTGCCTCACTGGGCCAGGAAATCCTGCCTATTACGCAGGATGCCGCCGCCTTTTTTGAAGACCATGTTGTCATTCGCGAAGAAGCGGGTCAGGTTGCCGTGGAAACCAAGGCTGGTCACAAAGTGGCTAATGCCTTTGCGGGCGTCAAGGCAGCCATTCACCAGAACCATGGTTTGCTGACGGCCAGCCGCCACAGCATTGAAGCCGCCGCTTTCTGGTTCATTGCGCTGGAACGCTGCTGCCAGCAGCAATTGATGATTGCAGCAACCGGCATGACGCCAACACTGGTGACCCCCGAACGTGCCCGTTACAGCCGTGAGCACGTAGGGAGCGAATACATTGGCTGGCTGCACTTTCAGCCGATCTGGGAAAACCTGTTGCGCACCCAGCCCGATATGTTTGATTGATTCGTCCCGCAGGCAGCTTGATCCGTTGGGGGCAAGCTGCTGACTTTGCATAAATAAAACGAGGAGACACAAGCGTGGAACGACGAGCAATGCTGAAACTGACCGGCCTGGCCGGCATTGTGGCCAGTGGCATGGCCCCTGCGGTCGTCAAGGCGCAAGAGAATTTGCGCTGGCGACTGGCATCGAGCTTTCCCAAGCACCTGGATACGATTTATGGCGGTGGGGAAGTCTTTGCGCAGAAAGTGCGCGAGCTTAGCGATGGCAAGTTCAATATCTCCGTGCATGCGGGTGGGGAGTTGATGCCGGCCATGGGTGTAGTCGATGCGCTGGAACAGAACTCGGTGGAAGCGGCTCACACGGCGCCCTACTATTTCTTTGGGAAGAATGAGGCGTTTGCCTTGAGCTGTGCCATTCCGTTTGGCATGAACTCTCGCCAGCTGACGGCCTGGATGTATCACGGCAATGGCTTGAGGCTGACACGTGATTTTTATGCTAACTACAACATCGTCAACTTCCCCTGTGGCAACAGCGGTGTGCAGATGGGTGGCTGGTTTCGCAAGCAGATCAATACCCCGGAAGACATACGGGGCCTGAAGATTCGGATTGGTGGATTGCCCGGTAAAGTCATCGAGAAGCTGGGTGGCATTCCGCAAAACATCGCCGGTGGCGAGGTGTACCAGGCGCTGGAAAAAGGCGTTATTGATGCCGCCGAGTGGGTGGGGCCGTATGACGATTTGCGACTGGGCTTTCACAAGGTCGCGCCCTATTACTATTACCCAGGCTGGTGGGAGGGTTCAGTAGGGCTGGATCTGCTGGTCAACAAGAAAGCGTATGACGGCTTGTCGCAGCACTACAAAGATATTGTCTCGGCAGCCAGCACGTATGCGCATCTGGATATGCAGGCCAAATACGATGCCCGTAACCCAGGTGCCCTGAAAGAACTGGTCGGTCAGGGAGCCAAAGTCTTGCCTTTCTCCAAGGAAGTGCTGGATGCCTCATTCAAGGCGAGTGAGGAACTGTATGCCGAACTGAATGCAAGCAATCCGCAATGGCGTACGATTTATGCGGATTACCGTGCGTTCCAAAAGGATGAGCTGCTGTGGTTCCGCTTCGCGGAAGCACGCTTTGATCAGTACATGCAGACCGTGTCTTTATGAATGAGTGGTAGGAGTAGCCGGACCTCGAGGCCGCTTTCTGTTATGGAAAGCGGCTTTTTTTTGTGTCTGGGAGCAGGTGGTTTCAACCCCACTATTTAGCGGAATACATGCCCAGGCCATGATTTTTTTATATAAATGTATAGATTAACGTCCGTACAAATAAACCGACAGACTGCGTCGGTGTTTTCCCTTAAATTCAGGCGTATTCCCCTGTGGGCGCTGGTTATAAGGTCATTATCAATCCATATTTCCATAGACAAGTATCGGCTCCTTATTATATTGTTCGTATCAAACAACAATTATGTCCGGTCAATTAATAGGAGCAGGTCCATGAAAAACGGGATACGGGGTGTACTGGCAGCAGCAGGGATGGTGGCCGCGCTGGGCGCGCAGGCTCAAACGCTCAAGCTGGGTGTGGTAGGAGGCATGACAGGTCCAGGCGCGCCCTGGGGGCTGGCTATTGATGGTGGCGTGAAAATCGCCGTGGATGAAATCAATCAGGCCGGTGGCCTGGAAGTGGGCGACAAGAAGTACAAGGTTGAAGTGCTGACCTACGACGACCACTACAAGGCAGCGGATGCAGTAACCGCCACCAACCGTCTGATCGATCAGGACGAAGTGAAATACATCATCGGCCCGATTGGCTCGGCCTCGGTCATGGCCATGAAGCCGATTACCGAGCGCAACAAGGTCATCATGCTGTCCAACAGCTACTCGACCGAAGTGCTGGATGCAAACACGCAATACATGTTCCGCGTGCTGCCTACGCAGTACGAATACAACCGTCAGCTGATCGGCTGGTTGAAGCAGGAACGCCCCGAGCTGAAGCGTCTGGCGATCCTGTCGCCTAACGATGCAACCGGCTGGAGTACGCAAAAGATCCAGACCGCTGCATACAAGGACGCCGGTTACGACGTGGCTGAAACCAAGTTCTTCGAGCGCTCGCAAAACGATTTCCGCACCTTGCTGACCAGCATTCTGGCCAAGAACGTGGACTTCATCGAGCTGGACACCGTGCCACCTGGCCCGGCCGGGATCGTGATACGTCAGGCACGTGAAATGGGCTTCAAAGGCCAGTTCACCAAGTTTGGTGGCAATAACGTGGCTGAAACCGTGAAGTCTGCCGGTGCGGACAATGCGGAAGGAACCTTGGTGTATTTGTCTGCCGATCCGTCCAGCGAACCGTACCAGAAGCTGAGCCAGGCTTACGCCAAGGTCCACAGCAACAGCATGGATGACTTCGTTTTCTACTTCTACGATGCCACCCGCCTGCTGTTCAAGGCCATTAACGAAGCTGGCACCGTGGACGATACCGATGCCGTGCGTGCCCGCATTGAAGCCAATAGCAGCTTTGACGGTATTCAAGGCGCGATTGTGTGGGGCGGAAAGGATGTCTATGGCGTGAACCACCAGATCGCCACCCCGGCCTACCTGGGTGTGATCGAGGGCGGCAAGGCCAAGGTCATCAACAAGTTCGACGCCCGCTAATTACCGGTTTTGTTTCAGTACGCACTCCGCCACGGCGGTGGAGTGCACCTTGATACGGTTAGCAATTATGCAGATCGCAATGCAAATCGCCATCATCGCCCTGATGTCCACGTTCGTGTACGCCCTGGTTGCCCTGGGTTTCACGCTGGTGTTTGGCATCTTGCGGGTGGTGAACTTCGCTCACGGCGAGTTCTACATGCTGGGCGCTTACGCCATGTATGTGTTTTATGGTCAGTTTGGCTGGCCCTACCTGCCCTCTATCGCGGCTGCTGCCGTGCTGGTGGGATTTCTGGGCTTACTGGCTGAACGCGGCCTGTTCCGTCGCTTTGTCGGCGACGAGATGGGCGGCATGATCATGTCCCTGGCTTTGGCGATTACCTTGCAGGCGGGGATCTCGCTGCTGTTCTCGGTGGACGAGCAATCGGTACGCCGTCCGGTGGAAGGTGCATGGCAAATTGGCCAAGCCTTTTTCGCCAAGGATCAATTGCTGATCGTAGGCATGAGTGTGCTGGCGCTGGCCGCCTTCTATTTTCTGATCGAGCGCACCCGTATCGGCATGACGATACGTGCGGTGGCGCAGGATCGGGAAGTGGCACGTCTGCAAGGCGTCAGTTCCTGGAAGATCATGGCCTTCACCTTTGCCTTGAGCTGCGGCCTGGCCGGCTTGTCGGGTGCCCTGATGGCGCCGGTCTACACCGTGCACCCCTATATGGGCGAAGCCGTGGTGGTGAAAGCCTTCATTATTGTGGTTCTGGGTGGTCTGGGCAGCTTGCCCGGTGCGGTGGTTGCCGCCCTGATTCTGAGTGTTACCGAGGCCGTGGCGTCAACCTTCTATAACGCGACCGTGGCCACCATGTTGTCCTTCCTGATCGTGATGGCCGTGTTGCTGGTCAAACCCAGCGGTTTGATGGGGAAATCGTCATGAGCGCGATCAAAACTGCTTCTTTCTATCCGCGTGATGGCGCCCTGCAATGGGTCTGGCATGCCGTTGTGGTCGCGGTGCTGCTGGGCTGGCCCGTGTGGGCCGGACAGCCTCGCTTTGCCCTGCATCTGGCCATCATGGTGTCGCTGTACGCCTGCCTGGCCATGAGCATGAATCTGGTTTTGCGCATCGGCCAGCTTTCGCTGGCGCATGGCGCCTTGTTCGGGCTGGGGGCGTATGCCTCGGCCATTTTGAGTCGAGATTATGGCTGGTCCTTTCCAGCCGCGTTTTTGGGCGCCGGAGTGCTGACGGCAGCATTAGCTGTGATCACCGGCCCTATTTTTATGCGTATCAAGGGTGTGCATTTCGCACTCTTGACCTTCGCCCTTGGCGAAGCCGTGGTGCTGTGCTTTATCGAGTTCCACGAACTGTTTGGCGGCAATAACGGCTTTGGCCAGATTCCGGCCCTGCAAGCCAGCTTGCCGATTCCTGAAGGGCGTTACGGCGTTTATCTGGTGACGGTCAGCTTTGCCTTGGTGGTGTATTTCGTGCTGCGGGCCTTGTACCGCCGCGAATGGGGCATGGTGGCGGACTCTTTGCATCAGAACGAGCAATTGGTGCGTTCCGGTGGTTTGAATGTGCTGCGCTTTCGGGTCAGTGTGTTTGTCCTCAGCGCCCTGATTGCCGGCTGGACAGGCAGCTTGTATGCCCACTACCAAGGCTATATCTCGCCTGATTCCTTCGGTTTCTGGACAGCGGTGAATGCCGTCATCATGAATGTGCTGGGTGGTGTGGGTGCCCTGGCTGGTGCCGTGGTGGGGGCCGCAATCCTGATCCCCCTGCCCGAGTTGCTGCGCGACTTGCAGCAGTATCAGCGCCTGATCTATGGCCTGACTTTGATTTTGCTGCTCTTGTTCATGCCGCAAGGTTTGGCGGGTCTGTGGCGTAAGTGGCGCGGCGCGCGCAAGGAGGCAGCATGAGCGTGCAATTGAATGTTCAGGGTCTTAGCCGACATTTTGGTGGGATCCGCGCGGTGGACGAGGTGTCCTTCAGCACGGCTCCCGGTCAGATTACCGGCTTGATCGGCCCCAACGGCGCCGGTAAAACCACGCTGTTCAATCTGATTGCCGGTACGACCAAGCCCAGCGCGGGTGCTGTCACCATGGATGGTGCCGCGATTACGGGTCGCCCGGCCGCGTCCTTGGCGCGCCAGGGTCTGGTGCGTACCTTCCAGATGACGCATGTATTTGCAGGCCACACGGTATTTGAAAACCTGTATCGCGCGGCTCTGTTCCGTCAGTTTCCTTCGCCCTGGTCGCTGTTCAACCCTTGGGGTGTGCGCCGTGGCCGCGAAGAGGCCGCGCGACAGGCAGAACAAGCCTTGGCCTTGATTGGCCTGGAGTCTGTAGCCGATGAGCAGGCCGATTCGCTGGCCTATGGCTTACAGAAGATTTTGGGTGTGGGTATGGCCCTGACAGCCATGCCCCGCCTTCTTTTAATGGATGAGCCCGCTGCTGGCCTGAACCCGGTGGAAACCGTGGCTATGGCCGACCTGATTGAACGCATCCACGCCAGTGGCATTGATGTGGTGGTGGTCGAGCACGATATGGGCCTGGTGATGCGCCTGTGCCAAAAGCTGGTGGTGCTGGTTAACGGTCGTTTGCTGGCCGAAGGCCCGACCGCACAAGTGCGTCAGGACCCGCGGGTGATTGAAGCCTATCTGGGTGCGGATCTGGACAAGGAGCCTGGGCTGGAGCCAGCAGTGGAAGCCCGCGCAGCGCAAAACGGGACGGGACACTCGGCTTCGGTCTCTACAGCTGGTCAGGGAGCTGCCAAGGTCAGCAAGCCTGCGCCCATGCTGGAAATCAAGGACTTGAGCGTGTCCTATGGCGCAGTACGGGCCTTGGACAAGGTCAGTTTTGCGGTGGAAGAAGCCAGTGTGTGCGCCGTGATCGGAGCCAATGGAGCGGGTAAATCGACCCTGATGAAAGCCATTAGCGGTCTGGTGCCGGTTGCTGGGGGAGAAATCCTGCTGGAAGGCCAGCCTATCCAGAACTTGAGTGCAGAACGCCGTGTGAATCTGGGTATTGCCCTGTCTCCTGAAGGCCGTCGCCTGTTCCCGGAACTGACGGTACGCGAGAACCTCTTGATGGGGGCCTATCTGCGTCGCGATCAGGTCGACATTACGGTGGATCTGGAGCGTATTTATGGCTACTTTCCGCGCCTGTTGGAGCGCGAGCAAAGCCAGGGGCGTCATCTCTCGGGCGGCGAGCAGCAAATGTGTGCGATTGGCCGAGCCCTGATGTCCCGGCCCCGCCTGCTCTTGCTGGATGAACCCTCCCTGGGTCTGGCCCCGGCGGTCACCTTGGAAGTGGCCCGTGCGATTCGTCAGATCAGCCAGGACGGCACCACGATTGTGCTGGTGGAGCAGAACGCTCGCCTGGCGCTGAAGTTGTCGAATCACGCCGTTGTGCTGGAAACCGGGCGCTTGAGTCTGGCGGGCGACAGCAAAGACATCATGAATAACCCACAAATTGCAGCAGCCTATCTGGGCCACGCCGCAGAGGCTTCGCATCATGCCTAATATTTACCAGGTCGCCATGTTTAATGCCGAACGCTACCCCGACAAGGTAGCGGTCTCGGACGAGCGCCAGGCCTTGTCCTTTGGCCAGTTCTGCGCGCGTGCGCGCGCCTTGTCGGCTTATTTGAAAGGGTTGGGCGTACAGCCGGGGGATCGGGTGGCCATCATGACGCCCAATTCCATCGATTATCTGGCCTTGCTGCATGCCACGGCCGTAGGCGGTTTTTCTCTGGTGCCGGTGAACACCCGTTACGGCGCCGCCGAACTGCGTTACTTGCTGGATGATGCCCAGCCTACCGTGTGCATTGTGGACCCGGCCTACCGTCCCTTGCGCGAGCAGATCGAGTCCGAAGGTGGTTTGAACAGTGCTGTGCAGTGGCTGGAGCATTTGCCTGAGTCCTTGCCCGATCACCGTGCGGATGATCCGGTGCAGCACCGCTTTGGCCGTGTGGGGGATGAAGATGTAGCCATCATCATGTACACCTCGGGTACGACCTCAGCCCCCAAGGGGGCCATGCTGACACACGGCAATTTGTCGGCCAATGCGGTGAACTACATCATGGAGCTGGGCATTGATGCCAACAGCCGCTCCTTGCTGGCGACACCCTTGTTTCACATTGGCGGCTTCGGGGTGGTGAATGGCCCCATTCTGTATGCCGGTGGCAGCTTGCATGTGGTTCCGCGTTTTGAGGCCGACGCCGTCATGGACGCACTGCGTCTGTACCAGCCTACGCATGTGTTCCTGTTGTCGGCCATGTGGGTGGGCTTGACCGATCACCCTGAGTTTAAAGAGCTGTCCCTGCCCGGTGCCCAGTTTGTGCAAACTGCGGCTGCGCCTTTGGGCCAGTGGCGTCAGGATTTGATCCGCACCGTGTTTCCCAATGCTGAATTCAGCTGGGGCTTTGGCATGACGGAGAGCTGTGTCACCACCATCAAGAATCGCTACACGCAGGAGATTCTGGAGCATCCCGGTTCCATCGGTTACCTGTGGCGGCATGTGCAGTATCGACTGGTTGATGCCGACGGCAAGGTGCTGCCCGATCAGCGCGGGCCGGGCGAAATGCAGGTGCGTGGCCCGACCGTGTTCAAAGGCTATTGGCGACAGCCCGAGCTGACTGCCCAGGTGCTGGATGCCGATGGCTGGCTGCACACGGGCGATTTGATTCGGGTGGACGATGAAGGCTTTGCCTATTTCATGGGCCGCAGCAAAGATATGATCAAGACAGGTGGCGAGAACGTGGCCGCGCTGGAAGTGGAAAACTGTCTGGCCAGCCACACCGATGTGCGCGAGGCCGCCGCCTTTGGCCTGCCCCACGAGTATTGGGGCGAAGAGCTGGTTGCCGCGATTGTGCCCGCTAATGGCCGTGAGCCGGATGTGGAAGTGCTGCGCGAGTTTTGTCGGGAAAAACTGTCCGGCTTTAAAGTACCCAAACGCATCTTTATTGTGGATTCCCTGCCCCAGTCCTCTTCGGGCAAAGTGCAGAAGTTCCTTCTTCGACAAAGGTATGTCTGATGCTGACGTCTTTATCTCTGTTTGACCCTGCCGTGCTGGCTGCCTGGGCCAAGCGCGCCCGCGCCAATGATTTTGTACGGCAGCATAGTGTCCTGGCCGATGTTTGCGTGGCGCTGCGCAATACCGACACCGGCGAGCATAGTTGGCTGGCCGTGTCCGAACAGGATGTGCAGGCGGGCACCGGCCCGCGCGAGGTGCCGTTCTGGCTGGAAGGCGATAGTGCTGCTTTTGCGGATCTGGCCCAGGGCTTTCCATTTAACCGCTTGGTGCGTCAGCACCGTCTGGTTGTGGGAGGCGATTTGCGCGCCTGCGTGCAGAACTGGATGTTGTTGTACGCCCTGACCCGCCTGACGGGCGAGCTGGAGGTCTGAGCATGCCTTATGTGACAACCGCGGATGGTATCCGCGCCTATTACGATCTGGCCGGTTCCGGTCCGGCCTTGGTGATGGTGCACGGCGCCAGTCAGGACAGTCTGTCCTGGCAATATGTGCTGGACCACTTTGCGCCCTTTTACACGGTGTATGCGCTGGATTTACCCGGTCACGGCAAGAGCGGCATGCCATTGGGTGGACCTCATACCGCCACCCCGCAAAACGCTCAGTATCTGCTGCAATTTCTGGATGCGGCAGGTATCCAGAATCCGGTCTTGATGGGACACTCCATGGGCGGGGGTGTTGTCGCCCAGGCCGCTGCCATGGCGCCCGAGCGTATTCGTGGCCTGGTGCTGGTCGATGGCGCTTCGGTGAACGTAGTGAAATCCTCCGGCTATAACCCGCGCATTCTGGAGATGGCGCGTATTAATCCGGGAGACTGGTTTGAAGTGACCTTTCGCACCTTGATGGGCACCCTGTCCGACCCGGCCCGTGCGCTGGAAGTGGTGACGGATGCCCGTCGTTGCATTCCGGCGGTGGCCTTTGCGGATATCTGCGCTTTTGGTGGTTTTCGCATGGAACAGATTCTGGACGATATCCGCTGCCCGGTGGTGATCGTGGAAGGCAGCGAGGACTGGTCCGTGCCGCCAGAGTCCGCCAGAGAGGTCGAACGCTTGCTGCGAGAAGGCAAAGTTCCGGTGGAATATATAGAATGGCCGGGCATCGGGCATTTTCCCCAAAGTGAATGTCCTGAGCAGTTCACCCGCGACACCCTGGCTGCGATGCGCCGCCTGTCTCTTTAAGCTGAAAACCGTATGGCAAACACCGAATCCCAGTCCAGCGCCAAGCCAACCCTGTATCAGAACATGAGCGATCGCTTGTTGGAGCTGATCCGTTCGGGCCATTACCCCGTCGGTTCCAAGCTGCCCACCGAGATGGAGCTGTGCGAGATGTACGGGGTCGGTCGGCACACGGCGCGTGAAGCCATACGCAAGCTGACCGATCTGGGTTTGATCGAGCGGCGTCGCCGTGCCGGTACCACCGTGATACGCCAGCATCCCAAGCCGCAATTTGGCCTGGCGCTGGACACCACGGACCAGTTGCAGCGCTATCTGGAATTTACCGATTTGCACGTGCATAAAAAGGCGGTTTGTGTGGATAAGCAGCCGCCTGAAACCGCGCTGGACGGTGAGCCGGCAGATTGGGTGAAGGTGGAAACCTACCGTAGTGTGCCGGGCAGCAAGCGCGGCATTTCTTGGACAGATATTTATCTGCGCAAGGAATACCAGGCGGTGGCTGACCTGATTTCCACCCAGCCCGGTGGTGTGTATCCGCTGTTGGAGGAGCACTGTGGCGAAGTGGTGGAAACCATCGAGATGGAAATCTCCGCCTCGCGCTTTCCCCCGCATGTTGCCCGCTTTCTGGGCTACGAGGACTCCGACCCGGCGCTGCTGATTATCCGTACCTTCCGCAATCTGGCGGGCAAGGTCATGGAAGTGGCGGTCAGCTTTTACCCACCTTATGAGTTCCGCTACGTCACGCGCCTGTCGCGCAGTGATGGGAGCCACCGCTCGCAGAGCTGATTTTTCCGAACCTTTGGGGAGACATTCATGAAACGCAAATATGGCCGCAGTGTGACGGTCAAGGTGACGGGCGACCATGCGCTGGTGCGCTTTGATCGCGGCGTGAACCGCAATGCTATTGATCAGGACACCTTGCTGGCCTTGACGCAGGTGGCGCAGGATCTGGCCTTGTCGCTGGAGATTCACACCGTGGTGCTGACCGGGGCCAAGGATATTTTCTCGGCCGGGATTGATCTGAAAGACCCGCAAAAGTGGAACGACGAGCAGGCAGGCTTGCTGGAACGCCGTGATGTGGCCCAGCGTGGTGCACGCTTGTGTCGCCTGTGGGAGGAACTGCCTCAGTTGACGATTGCCGCCATTGAAGGCGCCGCCGTCGGTGGTTCGGTTGCTCTGGCGCTGGCGTGTGATTGGCGTGTGGCATCGCAGTCATCCTTTTTGTATCTACCTGAAGCCAAGGTGGGCCTGAACATGGGCTGGGGCGCCATTCCACGCATGGTGAACATGCTGGGTGCCGCTCGCACCAAACGTGCCATCTTGCTGGCCGAACGCTTCGGTGCTGAACAGGCGCTGGACTGGGGCCTGCTGGATGAGGTCTGCGAGCCTGGTCAGGCCGTGGCGGTGGCACAGTCTTTGGCCAAGCGGGCTTCGGAGTCGCCTGCGGCGATTATCCGCATGACCAAGGAGTCGGTGAATCAGGTCGCCAATGCCATGAACCGTCTGGGCATTTATATGGATGCCGATCAGGCGCTGGTGTGTCGCGACAGTGTAGAAGGAGCCCAGGCGCGTGCGGGTTTTTTGTCCGCTGGTCGAGCCTAGATAAAACGGCTCTGCTTGGGGGCGGTCAGCGGACCGGCGACCAGGGCGGGAGAAGGTATTTTGTCGGACCGCGCTTGAGTGCGCTGCGGGCGCATCGCTTTTGATGTTGCAGAGGTCTGAACAATAAGTCCCACACCCAGCTTGGCTTGCAACCCAGAAGTTGGAGACTGCTCCAACCTTTGGGGGGGCATGACTACGTATGATGAGCAACATAAGCTGGACGTGGCCCAGCCCGAGCCTTGGTGAGACAGCCCTTTGCCTTGTTTTGATGCCAAACAGGTCACGACGGCCTGTGGGGCGGCACAATCTGCCTGGCGTTAGTGTCCGCAAATAGCGTGTTACGTGCCCCTATCCGCGTTTGCGGACAAGGGGCTATCTACATCGAGGTATCAGGCGGTTTGACGCTCTTGTGCCAGTCGTCCCATCCCTTGCGGAAATAAATCCAGGCCAGCTGTCGCCACCAGATCCCAGAAGCCAGCAGGCGAGCTGGACACGACAGTGACGCCCAGTTTGTCCTCGACCTGACGTACGGCTTCCAGCGATACCAGGCCTCCGCAAGACAGCAGCAAACCTTGTGCCTGACCGGGGGCCTGCTCTTGGGCGATGTCCCACGTCTTCAGACACAGGTCTACCAGCTCCTGCGTGCTGATTTTCGACATGGCCGTGACGTCGTTAACGCCTAGTCCATAAGCGCAGACGGCCTGGATCTGGTTCTGGCCCAGAAATCGGACCAGGCGCTGGTTTACGTCATCAATATAGGACGAGGCCACCGCTACCCGTTCGATGCCGCTGACACGCAGACCGCGCAAGATGGCATGGCTCATGGTGGAGCATGGCAAGCCGGTGGATTCGCGCAGACGTGTCACCAGCTCTTCGTTAAAGTCCGAGCCACGGTAAAAGCTCAGCGATGTTCCCATCAAGGACACGGCCTGGGCGCCACGGGCAGCCAGTTTCTGGGCTGCTTCCACCACCTGGTCAATAACCTGGTCATAGCCTTCCTTGTCCACCGAACTGAGCGCCAGACCTTGGGCGATGAAATCGATTTCCGGGTACATTTCCGGACCTTCCGGAGGCACCAGACCGGCGGCTGGCGGCACGATCAGGCCAAGTACGGGGCGCTGGGCGCCAGAGTTGTCAGTCGTCATAACAGTAGCTGCTTGTTTCATTGTTTAAAGTCGAGTTGGGCGGTCTTGATGACATTGGCCCAGCGTTCTGTTTCTTCACCCAGCCATTTTTCGGTGGCCTGGGCATCTTGATAACCGGCTACCGAACCTTGGGCCAGAAAGGCATCCTGTACTTGCTTTTGCTGCATGCTGTTTTCCAAGGCCTTGCTGACGGTGGCGATCAAGGCCGGGTCCACGTTTTGTGGGGCCAGCATGAACAGTGACGGTGTCACGCTATAGCCAGGAATGGTTTCCGAGACGCTGGGCAGATCGGGCATGCCGGGGAAGCGGCGCTCGGACAAGGTGGCCAGCAGACGAATGCGGCCGGAGTTGGCCAGGCCAATCGAGGAAGCCAGGCTGGCAAAGGACATGGACACTTCACCGGAGGCCAGAGCCTGACTGGCGGGAGCGCCACCGCGGTAAGGAACGTGCACCAGTTCGGTTTTGGTCTGCAAGGCGAACAGTTCACCACCCAGATGGTGCACCGAGCCTACGCCCACCGAGGCGAAGGTTTCTGTTTGAGGGGGCGCCTTGCGGATGGCCTCGATCAATTCGGCCACGGTTTTGACAGGGCTGTCGCCCGGAACGGCCAGCGCCAGATCAGACTGGCCCACCATACCGATAGGGGCGAAGTCACGCTGCAAGTCGTAGCGCAGCGCCGGGTAAATATATGGGGCGACCAGCAAGGAGGTATCGGCAAACAGCAGCGTGTTGCCATCGGCCTGGGATTTGGATACGTAGTCGGCAGAAATGGTGCCGCCTGCGCCGGATTTGTTTTCCACAATCACGGTGCGGTCCAGCTCCTTGCTTAGCGCCTGAGCGGTGACGCGGGCCAGGGTGTCGACCCCGCCGCCGGGGGCAAAACCCACGACCAGGCGAATGGGTTCGGCAGCGTGTAAAGCGGCCACAGGGCTTAATGTCAGGGCGAGCGCAGCCAGCGCACGCCGTGTGAAACGGCTTGCAAACATGAGAAAGTCTCCTCGGTATGAGTGGTAGTTTTTTTAGCTAATTATTAATTCAGTGCCGCATATAAAACCCGGCTAAAGGGTTGAGCTGGGCGTTTAGCCAGCTATAGCGCTCGCGCTTGTCGAACTCCCATTTCTCGGGATGGGCTTGGGCGACACGACGCAGGGATTCGGCCCCGGACAGCACATGGCTGGCCGCTGCCTGCATGGCGCTGGGGCCGTCACGTTGGGCCAGGGCCTGGGTCAGTGCCTGATGTTCATGCCAGGACTGCTCCATGCGGTTTTCCTGATCCAGATGGCGGTGGCGGTAAGGGTTGGTCAGACGGCGCAGATGTTCAATTTGCTGCACCATGAAGGTATTGCCGGCAATGCTGTGAATCAGGGCGTGCAATTCGGCGTTGTACGTGGCGTAGTCAGCCAGGCTTTTGTCCTGCAGGGCCTTGGCACCGCGCTTTTGCAAACGCTCCAGTTCGCGAATCTGGGCATTGCTGATGCGGTAGGCCGCCAGTTGCGTACAGGCACCTTCCAGCAAGGCCAGGGTTTCCAGCATTTCTTCCAGTTCTTCAATGGTGTGCTGGGTGACAAAAATCCCGGCGCGTGGGGCGATGCGCACTTGCCCGGTGGCCGCCAGTTGCAGCAAGGCTTCGCGCACCGGGGTGCGTGATACCCGGAAAAACGTGCACAGCAAGGATTCATCAATGGCGCTGCCCGGCGGCAGATCACCGCTGGCAATGCGGTGCTCCAGTTCGATTCGTACCCGGTCGGTATTGCTAAGCGTCATGTCTGTCTCCCAAGCCTTTTCCTGTTTTTTAGGCTTAAATGATTCTAGGGAGGGGTTTTTGATATATCAATTAAGGCTTATCCGAGGGTAAAGAAAGTTTTGCCCCGTTTTGATTCGGGAAAATTTCACGGATAATCATTTTTTGCCCCCCCCCTCTGCCCCTGTTCGGTCATAGGGGAAAGCACGCTATTTTTCGGATAAAAAAACCATGAGCGAAGAACGTAAACCGCTGGATGCGTTGGCCAGCGGCGCCATGCTGGTCCTGTGCCTGATCTGGAGCTTTCAGCAGATTTTGCTCAAGGCCACGGCCAATGACATGGCGCCTATTTTTCAGATCGGTTTGCGCTCGGGTGTGGCCTGTGTGCTGGTGGCTTTGCTGGTTCTGGTGCGCACGCACAAGCTTGCCTTCACCGAAGGGGCCTGGAAGCCGGGGCTGATGGCCGGTTTGCTGTTTGCGCTGGAGTATTTGCTGCTGGGTGAGAGCCTGCGTTTTACCTCCGCAGCGCACGTGGTGGTGTTTTTATATACCGCGCCCGTGTTTGCGGCTTTGGGCCTGCATATTCTCTTGCCGTCCGAGCGTCTGGCCCGCTTGCAATGGGTAGGGATCGGGCTGGCGGTGGCGGGTATCGCCATTACCTTTTTGGGCCCGGCCAGCATGGACGGGGCTGATCTGGGACGCATGTTGATCGGGGACTTGATGGCCTTGGCTGCCGGAGCCTTGTGGGGCTTTACCACCGTACTGATCCGCAGCACGCGCCTGTCTGCTGTGCCGCCTTCGGAAGCCTTGCTGTATCAGCTATTCAGCGCTTTTGTGATTTTGATGGTGGCCGCTGTCGTGACCGGGCAAACCGATATTAATTGGTCCGGCTTGCTGGGCGCCAGCCTGGTGTTCCAGTCTGTGGTGGTGGCGTTCTTGAGTTTTCTGGTCTGGTTCTGGTTGCTGCGTAATTATCAGGCGTCGCGCCTGGGGGTGTTTTCCTTCGCAACCCCTTTGTTCGGTGTTTTATTCGGCGCTTTCCTGCTGGGCGAGGCCATAGAACCCCGTTTTGTGATGGGCGCTTTACTGGTGTTGATGGGCATTACCCTGGTCAGTGCCTATAGCTGGATCAGTCAACTGCGACGTCGCAGAGCCTGATTGAAGCAGCGAAATGATGCGAACGGTCTCAAGGCGCAATGCGTTGTCGCAAGCTGCTCTTTAACCATCGGCAAAACTGGCGGGCCTCACTTTGCTGTGGTGATTGTGCGTTGACATAGGCCATGTAGCTTGCGCCCGTGGCCACCTGGCCAGGGCCGAATTCTCGCAGGACGCCATCGCGTAGATGATCCATCACCAGTAAACGCGGCACAACCAGAAATCCGGAACCGGCAATGGCCCCGGCAATCGCGAAAAACAGGTGATCGTAGGTGGCGCTCATCAGTAGCCGCGAAGGCTCAATACCCTGATCCAAAGCCCATAAACCCAACATGTCCGGTCGTGAGCGCGCGGTCACCATAGGCCAGTGTTCCCAGGCCTGCCCGCTGTGCTGCTGGATCAAGGCAGGTGCTGCCACGCATACCAGCTCTTCGCGTATGAGCTCCCAGCTTTCGCTGTCGGGCAGGCTCAAGTCACGGCTGATCAACACATCAAACTCTTCATTAGGACGGGGTGGCGACAGATTGGTGATCAGATCAATTTGCATATGGTGCTGGGCGGTGAACTGGCCAAGCATGGGCACCAGCACCGTCATTGAAAAGCTGGGCATGGAGGTGCGGACTCGCAGCCTTTCATGCTGATCCTGTTGATGGGTGATTTGCTGAATGGCCATCTCCAGGGTAGCCATGGCATCTTTGACCGTGTCATACAGCTGCAGGCCGGCTGCCGTCAGCTCAATATAGGGGCCGCGCCGAATGAACAGAGCCTGTTTGCTGACTTTTTCCAAGGTGGCGATATGTCGGCTAACTGCGCTTTGGGTGATCCCCAGGCTTTGGGCCGCTCGGGTGAAATTGCCTTGTCGGCCCACCGCGACAAATACGCGCAAGGGAACCAGAGGAACATTCTCAAGCATGATTAAAACTCATGATAGGGTCACGGTTAGCAGGGGGTGGAAGTAGGGTGTAACAGAACGGTCATCTAAGATAAATACCATGATTTTCATGCAATTTTATTGAAATTACAGGAAATAATCATGCAAAACCGTTTCCCTTATCTATCCGCTTTGCTCATGCTTTCCTGCTTGGGTACGGGGGCTGCCAAGGCGGATGAAGTGGTGTTGTACTCCTCCAATAACATCGATGTGGTGAACACGGTGATCGAGCAGTTCCGTCAGGTTCACCCCGAGATATCGGTGTCCGTGGTGCGGGCTGGTTCCGGTGCCTTGATGCAGCGTATCAAGGCCGAAGCAGAGCAACCCTTGGGCGATTTGTTCTGGTCCGGTGGGTTTTCCACCTTGTCGCAGTATGCCGAGTACCTGGCGCCCTATTCGTCGCCCGAGGCCAGTGCTGTAGGTGCCCAGTATCAGGGAGCTGAGCAACGTTGGTTGGGTACCAATACCCATGTCACGGTGTTGATGCTTAACGAGCGGCAGTTGGGCAAACTCAAGGCGCCTGACAGCTGGGCGGATCTGGCTGATCCGGCCTGGAAGGGCAAGATCGTGATTCCAGATCCGGAGCGCAGCAGCTCTTCTTATGTTGCCTTGTATGGCCTGCAGGATTTGATGGGCCAGGAGGTGTTTGAGAAGGTTGTGCGCAATGCAGTGGTGGTCGGAACCACCTCCGGTGCCTACGAGGGCGTTGCCAATGGCGAGTTCGCGGTTGCGGTAACGATGGAATATGCCGCCTATCAATATGTGGCCGGTGGTCTGGATACGATTGACCTGGTCTACCCCAAAGAGGGCACTTTCCTGTCGCCGGAAGGCATGGCCTTGATCAAGGGCGGGCGTAATCCCGAATCCGCTCGCAAGCTGTATGACTTCCTTGCCTCCCGCCCTGCGCAGGAAGAGGTGTTCAAAAGCGCGTTCCGTCGCCCTTTGCGCAGCGATATTGCCGTCAATACGCTGACAAGCTTGCCTGCCATGGATCAGATCCGTGTGCATGCGCTGGATGATGATCGTATGGGTGCGGATCGTGAAGACTTCCTGGCACGTTGGCGTGCACTGGTTTCCCAACGCTAGGCGGGACTGGTATGCAGATACATCTATCAGGTATTGAGCAAAGCTACGGCTCGCAAACTTTGTTTCACGGCTTGGATCTGGACATCCCCAGTGGCTCCTTGTTTACCCTGCTGGGGCCATCGGGTTGTGGCAAGACGACCTTGCTGCGCATGCTGGCCGGGTTTGTGCGCCCTGATCATGGCAAGGTGCTGTTCGGCCAAACAGACATGACGCGAGTGCCTGTGCATAAACGCAATGTGGGCATGGTGTTTCAGGATTACGCGCTGTTTCCGGATCGCAGCGTGCTGGATAACGTCAGCTACGGTTTGCTGGCGCGTGGCCAGTCTCGCTCCCAGGCTCGTGTCCCCGCGTTGGAAATGCTGGCGCGCGTGGGCTTGAAGGACAAGGCAGATGCTTTGCCGTCGGCCTTGTCCGGTGGGCAGCGACAGCGAGTGGCCATGGCACGCGCTTTGGTGATCAAGCCCGATCTGCTCTTGCTGGATGAGCCCTTGTCTGCCCTGGATGCAAAGCTGCGCACCGATCTGCGCGAGATGCTGCGGGACCTGCAGCAGGAAGCCGGCATTACTACCGTGTTTGTGACGCATGATCAGGAAGAAGCGCTGAGCGTGTCTGATTACATTGCCGTCATGGATAGAGGCTGCGTCCGCCAGGTCGGGACGCCCGAGCAGATCTACCGCTGCCCTGACAACAGTTTTGTGGCTGATTTTGTGGGAGGGGCCAATCTGATCGAGCTGCAGGAGGAGCTCGGCCAGGCTGCAGATGGCTGCCGCCGGTTCCGTACGGCGGGGGGCATTGTGCGTATTCAGTCTGTCGGACGTTTTACCGAGCGGACGATGTTGGCCTTGCGGCCTGAAACTCTGAGTGTGGATGCTGTGCGCCCGCTGGGCGAGGGTGACATTGCGGCGCGGATTGAGAGCGTGGATTACCGGGGTCCCAGCACGGCTTATCAATTGCGCACGGAGTTCGGTTTCCTGAGGGCAGTGGTCTGGAATACCGGTGTCAGTCAGAGTTGGGCCCGGGGCGATGCGGTGGTATTGCGCGTTCCCGAATCGGCTCTCTTGGTGGAGCGCACATGATGCTGGGTTCTTTGCGACGCGATCCAACCTGGCTGATGCTGGCCCTGGGTGCAGTGGCTTTGCTGGGCTACTTTTTGCTATGGCCGGTCCTGTCCATGCTGACCAGCTCCCTGTTCAACAAGGATGGTCAGTTTGGTTTGCACGGCTACGTGCAGTTTTTCTCCGAGCCTGCTTATCGGGAGAGTTTGTTCAACACCTTGTGGCTGGGTGGGGCCGTAACCGTGTTTAGCCTGGTGCTGGGCGCTGGTTTGGCTCTGGCTGCGGCTCGTTTTTCCTTCCCCTTGGCTACTTGCCTGGGCGTCTTGCCTTTGCTGACCTTGGTCATTCCGGACGTGGTGGTTGCAGCAGCCTGGATTGTGGTGCTGGGTAAACAAGGCGTGCTCAATAGCGTGCTGGCTCCTTTGGGCCTGGAGCTGCCTTCTTTGTATTCGTGGTGGGGTCTGGTGTTTGTGATGACCTTGAACAACTACGTGTACGCCTATGTCGCTGTGCTGGTAGGGTTGAAGTCCATGGACCGCAACCTGGAAGAGGCGGGGCTTAGTCTGGGTAGCTCCCCGGCTCGCACCTTGCGCACGGTGACCTTTCCTTTGATGATGCCGGCTTTATGCGGTGCAGCGGTGCTGGTCTTCATGCACGTTATTGGGGATTTTGGCGTTCCGGCCATTTTGGGAGCCCGTACCCCCGTGCTGGCGGTCAAGACTTATAACGAATTTGTCAGCGAAATGGGCGGTAACCCGCAAATGCAGACCACCATGGCTTCTTTGCTGGTGTTTCTGGGTTTGGCCTTGCTGCTGATTCAAAAGTGGGTTGTAGCCCGACGCACCTACCAGATGGAGTCTGGACGAGCTCCGGAGCGCGTGCCCTTGCGTGCCTGGCAGGCCGCTGTGTGCGCCTCTTTGGTATCGATCCTGATTTTGCTGTCAGTGCTACCCGTGATGGTGGTGATTGTTACCGCATTTACGCCCTCTATTGGACCGGTGCTGAAGTATGGCGGCTTTACCTTGAGCCATATGCAGCAAGCTTTGGTGCAGGCACCCGGGCCTTTGTACAACTCCTTGTTGCTGGGCGCCGCAGCGACCAGTGCCGGTGCCGTATTTTCCATCGTGGCCGCCTATCTGATCGTAAAGCGTCCTTCCGGTCTAAGTACAGGTCTGGATGTGCTGGTCATGTTGCCCTTGACGATTGCGGGCACCGTATTGGGCATTGCCTTGATTAATGTGTTTAACAGTGGCTGGCTGGTGCTGACCGGCAGTTGGGTCATTATGGCGCTGGCTTACTTTTTACGCCGGGTGCCCACCAGTGTGCGTGCAGCCATGGGACCTTTACATAACTTGCGTAGCTCCATCGAAGAGGCTTCCATCAGCCTGGGCGTAGCGCCGATGCCAACCTTTGCGAAGGTCGTTTTGCCGGTGGTATGGCCTGCCGTAATTGCCGCCACGGTGTTGATGTGGATCACGACTCTGTCGGAATTATCCGCCACGGTGGTTCTGTATTTTGGCGGGATGAGCACCCTGCCTATCGAGGTTTTTCAATTGGTGGACAGTGGGCGTTTGGCACAGGCCAGTGCATATAGCCTGGTGCTGTTGATGGCGATATTTTTGCCGTTGCTGCTGACCCGTTTCATTTTCAAAGTAAAAGTAGGATGGACACAATGAGCTCTGTGCAATGTCAGGAAGAGATCGCGCTAGCCCAGCGCGTGTTGGGAGCCAAGGCATCGGCCACCAAAGAGATGACGCGTCTGGCCAATCAAATGCGGCAACAGGGGCAGTCTGTGATTACCCTCAGTCAAGGCGAGCCGGACTTTGCGACCCCCGAGCATGTGCGTCAGGCGGCTAAAGAAGCAATTGATCGTAATGAGTCCCGCTATACCGAGGTCGCTGGCACCCTGGCCCTGCGTGAGGCCGTGGTGCGCAAGTTCGAGCGTGACAATGGCCTGCACTTCAGCCCCGATCAGATCCAGGTGGGCTGCGGGGCCAAGCAAGCCTTGTATAACGCCTTGCAGGCCACGGTGCAGGACGGGGATGAGGTCATTATCCCTACCCCTGCCTGGGTTTCCTATCCTGAAATGGTCTTGTTGGCAGGTGGCCAGCCGGTCATTGTGCGTTGCAGTGCACAAGCCGGTTTCAAGCTGCAAGCCGATCAGCTTGAACGCGCCATCACCCCCCGTACCAAATGGCTGATGCTCAATTCTCCATCCAATCCCAGTGGTGCCGTGTATTCACGTCAGGAACTGGAAGCGTTGGAGCAAGTGCTGTTGCGCCATCCGCATGTCTGGGTGATGGCTGATGATGTATACGAAAAAATCCGCTATAGCGACGAACCCTTTGCCACGCCTGCCGCCTTGTCCCCGTACATGGCAGCGCGCACATTGACCATCAATGGTGTCTCCAAGGCCTACGCGATGACCGGCTGGCGGGTGGGGTTCGCCGCTGGTCCGCTGCCTTTGATCAAGGCCATGAATCTGGTGCAGTCGCAAGCGACCTCTCATACCAGCTCCATTAGTCAGGCAGCGGCCGTGGCTGCACTGGATGGCCCCATGGATTTTCTGCCTGAGTTTGTGGAAGCGTTTCGCCGACGCCGTGACAAGGTGGTGGCGGCGCTCAATGCCATGCCGGGGATTGAGTGTGATCTTCCCATGGGCGCGTTTTACGTGTTTCCCAGCTGTCAGGGCGTATTGGGTTTGCGAGACCCTTCCGGTCAGTTGATCAGTACCGACAAGGATCTGTGCATGTACTTCCTGCGCAGTGCAGGGGTGGCTGTGGTACCAGGGTCGGCATTTGAACTACCCGGTCACTTCCGGGTGTCTTATGCCTCCAGCGATCAGGAGCTGGAGGAGGCGATGAGCCGCATTGCCCAAGCCATTGCTCGACTGAGCTGATCCCCTTACGGAGAAATAGTGTGAATAGCAAAAAGAATCAGGTGTTGAAAGAAGCCTTCTCCCAAGGGCGTTTGATGACGGCGATGGCCGCACATAACCCCCTGTCTGCTCGGCTGGCGCAGGATGCCGGTTTCGGAGCGATTTGGGGTAGCGGTTTTGAGTTGTCAGCCAGTTATGCCGTGCCCGATGCCAATATCCTGTCGATGGGAACTCACCTGGAGATGATGCGGGCGATTGCCTCAAGCGTGGATATTCCTTTGATTGCCGACATTGATACCGGCTTTGGCAACGCGGTCAATGTTAGCTATATCATCCCGCTGTATGAAGCGGCGGGTGCCAGTGCCATTGTGATGGAGGATAAAACCTTCCCTAAAGACACCAGCTTGCGAGCGGACGGGCGTCAGGAGCTGGTACGGATTGAAGAGTTCCAGGGCAAGATTGAGGCGGCTTGTGCTGCGCGCCGTGACCCTGATTTCTTGATTATTGCGCGGGTCGAGGCCCTGATCGCTGGCCTGGGGCAGGAGGAGGCCCTGACGCGGGGGCTGGCTTACGAGCAGGCGGGTGCAGATGCCATTCTGATTCACTCCAAACAAGCTACGCCAGATCAGATTCTGTCTTTTGTTCAGGCCTGGACCGGCAAGGTGCCGTTGGTGCTGGTGCCAACAGCCTACCCTCAACTGACCGAGGCGGACATTGCACAACTGGGCAAAGTGGGCGTGGTGATTTACGGCAATCATGCGATTCGTGCGGCTGTAGGGGCCATGCAAGCGGTGTTTGCCCAAATTCGTCAGGATGGCGGCATTCAGAATGTGGATTCCGGCCTGCCTTCCGTCAAAACCATTATTGGCTTGCAAGGCGATGCCCATATGCGGCAGATCGAGGCTCGGTTTCTGCGCTAGAAGGGACAGTATTGGGCTTCGTATAATGGCTAATGGCCCGACGGCGGGCCATTAGCCGGATGAATACGATGCCCAAATCTGCACAAGGCCCTATCCCGGTCACATTGTTGACCGGTTTTCTGGGCAGCGGGAAAACGACTTTGATCAATCGCGCTTTGCGAGAAGCGCAGATGGCCGACACCCTGGTCATCATCAATGAGTTTGGGCAGACGGCGCTGGACCATCATCTGGTGGCGCATAGCCAGGAAAATGTGATCGAGGCTATGGGTAGTGGTTGCTTGTGCTGCACCATACGGCGCGATCTGGTACAGACCTTGCGCGACATTACCTGGCGTTTTTCGCGGGCAGGCCAGAGACAGTTCCGACGGGTTCTGATTGAAACGACCGGGCTGGCCAATCCTGCCCCTATCTTGCATACCTTGTTAAGCGATCCGCAACTGACCGGGAAGTACAGCCTGGCGGGTGTGGTGACGGTGGTGGATCTGGAGCATGGGCTGGAAACGCTGGCGCGCCATGCCGAAGCGCGACGGCAGGTGGCCGTGGCAGACCTGCTGCTGTTCAGCAAGCGCGACCGGGTGGATGCAGGGGCGGAAACGGCGCTGCGTGAATACGTGTGCGGTTTGAATCCTTTGGCGCAGCAGCAGATTTTGTCGGCCGCGCAGCCCGTTGCGCCCAGTTTGTTGGGCTTGGGCGAGCAAGCCGGACAAGGTCGGGCCTGGAGCTTGGAAGCGTTCGAGGCATTGGGGCAAGATACTGGCGATCACGATCATGTGCATAGCCATAGCCATAGCCATAGCCATAGCCATAGCCACGGCACGTGTACCCTGGCTGGCAACGGCAACGGCAACGGCAACGGCAACGGCAACGGCAACGGCAACGGCAACGGCAACGGCAACGGCAACGGCAACGGCAACAGTCAGCCCAGCAGTCTTGAGTCTGCTCACTTGCATGGAGCAAGCTCCAACGAGTCCGCGGTCGGCCTGCCTGATGTTTCCCGCCATGGAGATTCCATCTACTCGTTAAGCGCCCTGTTCCCCCAAGCTCTGCCCGCCGACAAACTGCAATCCTGGTTGTCGGATCTGTGCCAGTGGGCAGGCCCTCGCCTATTGCGCCTTAAAGCTGTTCTGCCCGTCCAGGGCATGGACCAGCCGCAGGTGATTCATGCCGTGCAACATCAGTCCTATCCTTGGCAGGCCGTGCCGCAGTGGCCCTGGCCGGATCAACAAGGGCGCATGGTAGTGATCACACAGGATCTGGATTTCCAGGAGCTTTGGGCGCGGTTGCAGGCTTTGGATACGGCGGTTCGAAAGACGGATTGATACTCGCAGAGTCCGAGCCTCTCTTGGCCGGATTTTCTCTAGTCGTTGACTTCGAGCCTTTTTTGATCGGATTTTCCTGAGTCGCCGGGAGCTTGCTGGAGCATTGTCTCCTGGTTATCCGAACCGGCTTTCCACCGCTGCGGCAGACAGCACCCCAAAGCCGAAAAAAAGGACGCCTAAGCGTCCTTTTCAAAAGCCTTTGGGCTAACAGAGTTTATTGGGGCTCTACGCCCACTTTCTTGAACAATGCGGCCCACTGGGGCACTTGTTGCTCCACCTTGGCTTGCAAGGCAGCCGGGTTGGCTTCTTTGTCCATGACCGTTGCGCCCAGGGTGGCCATGCGGCTTTGGAAGTCCTTGTCGGCCATGCCGGCTTGAAGCGCTTTTACCAGGGTATCCACGACAGGCTGGGGTGTATCTTTTGGTGCCCACATGCCGTGCCAGATGCCTACTTCAAAGTCCTTGAAACCAGACTCCTGCATGGTGGGCACGTCCGGGAAGGTCGGGACGCGCTCGCGGCTGGTGACAGCATAGACCTTCACCTTGCCGGATTTGATTTGCTGGGTGGTGTTGGTGGTTTGGTCACACATGATGTCCACCTGCTTGCCCATCAAATCCGCGATGGCCGGGGCGGTGCCTTTGTAGGGCACGGTCAGCAGTTCAATACCCAGTGCCTCAGTGAACATGGTGCCGCACAGGTGGCTGGCCGCGCCAATCCCGGCGTTGGCCAGGGAAACCTTGTCCTGGTTGTCCTTCAGGTACTGCACCAGCTCCTGAATGTTGTTGGGTGGGAAGTCCTCACGGGCAATGATGGTCATGGGAACGTCAACGACCAGGCCGATGGGAGACATGCCGTTGATGGCGTCATAGCCGGGCTTTTTGTATAGCGAAGGGGCGGTGGAAAAGCCGATGTGCATCAGCAGTATGTTGTAGCCATCCGGCTTGGCGCGGGCGACCTGGGAAGTGCCAATGGAGCCACCTGCCCCGCCTTTGTTTTCCACCACAATGGTTTCACCCAGAACTGGGCGCATGGCTTCGGCCAGAGCGCGTGCCACGTTGTCCGTGGGACCGCCCGCCGCAAAAGGTACCACCATATTGATGGGGTGGTCCGGATAACCGGCTGCCTGTGCGGTAACCGAGCAGGCCAAGGCCGCGCCCAGACTGACAAACAGCTTGTTTAATGC
This sequence comes from Alcaligenes sp. PF14, assembly GCF_037150615.1. Lineage (NCBI taxonomy): Bacteria > Pseudomonadati > Pseudomonadota > Betaproteobacteria > Burkholderiales > Alcaligenaceae > Alcaligenes > Alcaligenes sp. PF14. The sequence continues at coordinate 89,387 of NZ_JBAGRS010000006.1, forward strand.
AACAGCCATAATGCCTCCTTGATAAGGATTACTTATTCTTTTGGGAGATACTTGGGTCCGGTCGCTCTGTGTTGCGAAGCGTTGCAGGAGTGGCTTTATTCTACTGAGGGTGGACGTGTTTCTTTTTCAGGTCTAACCCTAGTAAGGGGCGTGAATGGACTAGGGGAATATACGGGGGCTCGCATGGCGAGCAAGCCACAGCCAGAGGTTGTGGCTTGCCAAGGTGCCTGCTCAGGCAGAGGCTGGTTTATGCAGTACCGGCGTCAGATAGGCGATGATGGAAACAGTCAGTGCGGCGGTGGCGATCAGACTGCAGAAGATCATCAGGCCCTGGTCCAGACCCAAATGGTCGGCCAGCCAGCCCAGACCCAGAATAGGCAGGATGGCACCCAGATAGCCGGTGATCAGGTAGGTAGACGTCAGGCCGGCACGCTGATGCGGGGGCGAGACACGCTGCACGATGGACATGCCGCCGTACATGCACAGGCCGTGGCCAAAGGCGGTCAGCAGCACGCACAGGATGAATAACAACGAGGAACTGGCCCACAGATTGATCAGCAAGGCGATACAGGCCAGGGTAAAGGACAGCAGACCCACAATGACGCTGCGCTTGGCGGGCCAGCGGCGGATCAGCAGCTGGAAGCCCGAGGACAGGAACAGAATAATCCCGATGGAAAAGCCGCTGGTGGCCGGGCCGTGCCAAGGCACCATTTGTGCCATGAAGCTGGGGGCCAGAGAGGCGAACAGGCTGAACATGGCAAAGGCGCAACAGGCGGACAAACAGCCAATCAGATAAGGGCGGCGCAGATGGGTGGCGGGCAGTGTCAGGCGCGGCATCCAGGTGCGCCAGTTGGTCTTTTGCGGTACCGGCTGTTTGCTGGCAATGGGTTTGATCTGAAACAGGGCATAGATGGCCAGCACACCCAGGGCCATGGAGGGGATATAGCTGGAGAACAGTGGATTTGGCACCCACTGTGCAATCAGGCCGCCTACGACCGGGCCCAGGCCAAAACCAAAGGCCAGCATCAGTGAGGTGGTAGCGGCAGCACGTTGCACGTCTCCGCCCCGGTTAAATTGCCCCAGACCGATGGAGGCTGAAGTCACAATCATGCTGGAGGCCATCCCGATCATGATGCGGCTGAACACAAAGCTGCCTACATTCCAGGCAAAGGCGGACAGGGTTACGCCGCTGGTCACCAGAATCAGGCCGGTACGCAGCACGGGCATAAAGCCTTTCATGTCGCTCAAGCGGCCCAGAAACAGCAGGCCCGTCAAACCAGCGGCCATATAGGCCACGTACAGTTGGGTAATGTGACTGGCGTTCAGGTCCCAGCGGTCCTGATACAGCGGGTATAGCGGGCTGGCCAGGGCCGTGCCCATCACCCCGATACACATGGCGATACTGATCCACACGTAGGGGTCCCACTTGCTCTTCTTGCACGCCGGGCGCGCAGCCGCAGGCTTGTCAGCAGCCTTTTGCTGGGCTGGATGGTTCAGGTTCTGTTCGACCCGTGCTTTTTGCAGGGTCCGAGCGGGGGCGCTGGCGTGAAAGTCCTTGCAGCTTTGGGAGTCTCGCCAGCTTTCATGCAGCACCCATTGTCCTGGGGCCTGGTCTTTGCGCAATACATCGAAGCGTAAACAGGCGCTGTTGGCCCGGGCTTGTCCAGCCAGCGAGTCTACATAAGCGGCCTGTGCCTGAGGGTCCAGATCGGTGAAATGGTAGTTTGTAGTGCGAAAGTACGTATCGCCCATACGGCGCAATCCTTGACAGCGAAATCATTCGGGACCATCAAGGATACTCTTTCGTGTCTGCACTGACATGGCAATTCGCTGACACTAGGCTGGCTGGCGTAAATCCAGATGTATATCAGCTACACGCACAATTTCGGCTTCGTGGTCCGGGTCGCGCCAGGTGTCCTGACAGGCCATCTGGTGCCAGCGCTGCATGGCAGGCAATTCCAGTATGCGATTCATGTAGTCCTGACAGGTTTCGTCCAGTTTCAGACCATAGGTTTGCAGGCGAAATACCACGGGAGCGTAAAAGGCATCGACGGCGCTAAAGCGCTCTCCGGCCAGGAAAGGGCCGCCAAAACGGCTCAAGCCTTCTTGCCAGATGGTTTGCAGGCGTTCCAGCTCGCCTTGCAGACGCATGTCCTGCTGATGGTGGTGGGCGCGCAGGGCGACGGCAAAGGGGCAGAGATTTCGCAAGGAAGAAAAGTTGGCGTGCATTTCTGCACTGGCGCTGCGCGCCCAGGCGCGGGCAATGGGGTCTATGGGCCAGACGCCGGGATGCTGTTCGGCCAGGTATTCGGCAATAGCCAGACTGTCCCAAATGATTTGCCCATTGGTGTGTAGCACAGGTACTTGGCCCGCCGGTGCCATTTCATGGAAAGCCAGGGTGCTGAAGGAGGGGCCAAAATTGAACCAGCGTGCGTCAAAGTCTATGCCCAAGTGGCTCATTAATAACCAGGGGCGCAAGGACCAGGACGAATAATGGGGATTGCCCAGAACAAGGGTATAGCTTTTTGAGGGTTGCATGGCGGCAAGCTTTCACGAAGGTGATGGTGTTTGCACTTTAGTAGGCTTTGTTCTGCTTGGGTAGTACCAGTGCCGGCTGAGCGTTTTGGTATGCTGGTTTTTTTTGCGGATTTGGGGAGCGGTGTGCATGGCGTATGACCTGGAGAAACGGCTGGTGATTGGGCTGGCTTCCAGCGCTTTGTTTGATCTGAGCCAGTCCCATCAGGTCTTTCTGGAGCAAGGTGAGGCAGCGTATCGTGATTACCAGCTGGCGCGCGAGCATGAGCCCCTGAAGCCGGGCGTGGCTTTTTCCTTCATTCGGCGCTTGCTGGCCCTGAATGATTTATCGCCTGACGATCCCTTGGTCGAGGTCGTGCTGCTGTCCCGTAATGATCCCAATACAGGTTTGCGGGTGATGAATTCCATTCGCCATCATGATCTGGACATTACGCGGGCGGTGTTTCTGCAAGGGGGCGACCCCAGCCCTTACATCCAGCCGCTGTCCATCAGCCTGTTCCTGTCGGCTAATCAGGAAGACGTGCATCGGGCGGTGCAGCAAGGCTATCCCGCAGGTCAGGTTCTGAATTCCTCTTACGAGGATGCTTATGACGACCAGCCCATTCGCGTAGCTTTCGACTTTGACGGGGTGATCGCGGACGATGAGTCCGAGCGCGTGTATCAGCAGGAAGGTGGTTTGCCGGCCTTTTTCGAGCATGAAGTGCGTTTGGTGCAAAAACCGCATAATCCCGGCCTGTTACAGGCGTTTTTGCTGAAATTGGCGCACATTCAGGAAGTGGAGCAATTGCGTCAGGAGCAGGATGCCAGCTATGTGCCGCGTCTGCGGATTGCGATTGTGACGGCACGCAATGCACCGGCTCACGAGCGTGTCATCAATACCATCCGCAGCTGGGGTATTGAAGTGAACGAGGCCTTCTTTCTGGGTGGCATTGAAAAACGTCGGGTGCTGGAGGTCTTGCAGCCCCATATTTTCTTTGATGACCAGACCACCCACCTGATTCCCACCGCGCAGACTTTGCCGTCCGTGCATATTCCGTTTGGGGTGGTTAACCACCCACCGGTCAAAGCGGTGGTGCCGGAGAAAAAGAAAGGGCGGAAACAGGCCAGGACAAAGCCGCGAACTGATGCTTGATCAGGCGCGGCTTGGTTCCTGGGGGCACCCAGTCCTCAGACTTGGGCCAGGGCGCGGCTAACGGCGCGTGCAGCGGGCTGGATCAGGCTGGCTAGCGCTTCGGGGCTGATCGCCTCAAAGCGTTCCAGCGTACCCAACAAGGTCAGGCTGCCGAAGATACGTTTGGCATCATCAAAAATAGGCGCGGAAATACCGCCTATGCCCGGATTGATCTGCTCTTTGGTGATGCAATAGCCCGCACGGCGCAGTTCCTGCATATGGGCGGAAAACACCGGCCATTCCTTGCCCAGGCGCTGTACATAATCAATTTCCTGGTTTTTCTCGTACAAGCGGCGCAGATGGCGGGTGGGCAGATAAGCCGTGACGATACGGGCTGTGGAGCTGCGGAACATATCCATGGTGCGCCCTCTGCCAAACAGCAGCTCGAAACGCTCCGGCCCGGTTTCCTGATGGGTGGTCAATATGCGTTCGCCATATTGCTGGCCGATCAGGACGTCCAGTCCGGTCTGCTCGACCAGCGAACGTAGCAAGGGGCGGCAACGGCTGACCAGCGGATCAAATTCGCGGATCAGCAGATCCATTTCTATAAACCGGGGCCCCGGCGCGTAACCTTCGGGACTGCGTATCAGCAGGCCGCTAGTGCATAACTCTTTCAGGTAGCGATAGGTTGTCGCGGGAGGGTAATTCAAGCGAGCGCAGATGGTTTCCACATCCAGAACCGGAGTGTCTGCACCGTACAAGTCCAGAATTTGCAGCATGCGTCTTAGACTATTCATGTGCCCTCGTAGAAGCGGAGTTGTTGGTTCTCTATTCTAACCATGCTGCGGCGTGTCAGTGGAGCGCAACATCGGGCATTGGCCGAGTCTACTGGTTTATACCTAAACCATCAGATTATTCGAAAATTATTCTCAGACTGCGGTAATAATCTGAGGCATAAGCGGGTCTGTTAAGCATTTGCTTACACATGGCCTACTCCTTTTGTGACGTCGGGTTCTACGCGGGCCCGGACCCGGTTTTTTTGAGGCGGACATGGATCAGGCTCAGCCCAGTCAGGTGTCTTTAGAGATCAAGAATGTGCTGTTCATCATGTGTGACCAGTTACGTGCAGACCACCTGTCCTGTTATGCCCCTGGGGGCGCATTAAAGACCCCCAATCTGGATCGTCTGGCCGCCATGGGTGTGCGCTTTGATCGTGCCTATGTGAACTCTGCCGTCTGTGGCCCGTCGCGGGCCTCGTATTACACCGGCCGCTATCCCTTGTCGCACCGGGTCACCTGGAATCGCGTTCCCCACCCCATCGACGAGCTGTATCTGGGCGATTATCTGGCCCAGTCCGGGCGAGACTGCCATCTGCTGGGCAAGACCCATCACGTGCCGGACCCGGCCGGGGCCAATGCCCGACGCTTCCAGGTTCAGCCCGAGGCGGCCGAGCGCTTCTGGCAAGGCGGCTTTACCGCGATTGAACGCTACGACGGTCACTTTGAAATGGGCCCGGATAGCGAATACCGCCAGTATTTGCAGGCTCAGGGTTACGACAGCGAGCGTCCCTGGGAAGACTATGTGATTGGCAGCCAGGATGCCCAGGGTCAGTTTGCCTCCGGTTGGTACATGCGTAATGCCAGCCTGCCAGCACGGGTACAGGCGCAGGACTCTGAAACCGCCTACTTCACCCAGCGGGCCATGGATTTCATCACGGCCAAAGGCGAAGAGCCCTGGGCCTTGCATCTGTCTTTCATCAAACCGCACTGGCCTTATAAAGCGCCAGCGCCCTACCACGATCGCTTTGGCGCGGAAGACGCCTGTACGCCCCTGCGTGCAGGGCACGAGCGCCAGAATGCACACCCCGTGCATGCGGCCTATCAGCAGCATGAAGAGTCCCTGTCCTTTGCCCAGGACGAGGTCTGGCGCACGATCAAGCCTGTCTATATGGGCCTGGTTCAACAGATCGATGATGAAGTCGGCCGTTTGCTGGACATGCTGGAACAGCAAGACCGCCTGAAAGACACCCTGATTATTTTCAGTTCCGATCACGGCGATTTGCTGGGCGACCATTGGCTGGGCGAGAAAGAGTATTTCTTTGAAAACGCCATACGCGTTCCGCTGATCGTGGTTGATCCACGGACTTCAGCGAATGTCACACGTGGTCAAAGCAGTGATGCTTTTGTCGAGTGCGTGGATGTCACCCCTACGATTCTGGATGCCTTGCACCTGCCCGCCCAGGAGCACCGGGTGGAAGGCCGTTCGCTGATTCCCTTGTTGCACGGCCAGTCCGACTGGGCACGTGAGTACACCGTGGCCAGCCTGGATTACGCCTATCGGGAAGCCCGCCAGATTCTGGGCCGTGGCGTGGATGAATGTCGTGGCCTGATGCTGCGCGATAGCGACTATAAATACATACATTGGCAAGGCTATCGGCCACAATTATTCGACTTGAAGCAAGACCCTGACGAGCTGCACGACCTGGGCGCAGACCCGGCGTATGCAGCGGTTTGTCGGCGGATGAAAGAAGGCCTGCTGGACTGGCATGACACCCTGAAAGGGCGTGCCAGCGAGAGCTGGGCTGCGGTAGAGGATCGTACCAATGCGCATGAGCGCATGATGAATATCTTGATTGGACGATGGTAAATGCGCTGCGGGGGGCTACCAGTCGGTGGCGGGCCGCAATCAATAACGATAAGGAGTGGACAATGAAGCAGCTTAAAAATACGACGCTGGCCCTGTGGTTGGCAGGTGTGGGTGCTTTGGCCCCGATGATGGCTCAAGCCGCCTGGCCGACTACGGACCAGGTGCGTATTGTGGTCCCCTACCCACCCGGCACCGAGCCTGACATTCTGGCCCGCGATCTGGGTGTGCATCTGAACAAGGCCACCGGCAAGGTCTTTGTGATTGAAAACCGTCCGGGCGCCAACGCCATTATCGGTACTGACAATATCGCCAAAGCCAAGGGGGACGGCTCGGCCCTGCTGATGGTCGATAGCCTGGCGGTATCGACCAACCCGCTGCTTTACAGCAACCTGCCCTACAAATGGGAAAAGGACCTGAAGCCGGTCACCACAGTCGCTGGCGTGAACCTGTACCTGCTGGTGCGTAATGATTTCCCGGCCAAGGACTACAAGGAATTCATCGCCCAGGCCAAGAAAGCCAATGGTGATACCAATGTGGGCACCGGTGGCCGTGGGCACGTCACGCACCTGGGTATGGGCTTGCTAGCCCGAGAAGAAGGGGTGAACTTCACCTACATTCCCTACAAGGGCATGGCCCCGGCGACAAACGCCATTCTGGGCGGTGAGACAGATGCCATGCTGGTCGGTGGCATTCTGGCATCCCAGCACGTAGATGGCGGCAAGGTGCGAGTCTTGGCGGTAGGCGCTGACAAGCGTACTGAACTGCTGCCAAATGTGCCGACGGTGCAGGAAGCAGGTGGCCATGCCAACAGCATTCCGACGACGACTTTTGCGCTGTTTGCCCCCGGCACCACGCCGGATGACACCGTGAAAGAAATTCAGGAAAAGGTGGATGCTGCCCTGAAGACCCCCGAAATGCAGGCTGCCTTCAAGAGCCGTGGTCTGGCCCAGTTCTTCACCACCCCGGCCCAGACGCTGGAGCGCGTGCAGAATGACTCCAAGGTCTATTCCGAGCTGATTCCGACCCTGGGTATCCAGCCTGAGTAATGGGCTATCTGGCAGAGCCATACATCTGATCAGTAGCCTGGCTGCTGACGGTGATGGCTCTGTGAAGCCTCAAGGTTGGAAAGGATAAAAAAAACACCACACACGCCCCGTTCAGATGGGACCTGTGTGGTGTCTCTTGAATCTGGGAGTCGCTACAGACCAGGTTCAGAACGCCAAGCCCGCGCCATGCAGGGTTAGAACCGATAGTGTGGCCGGGCGGGCTGCGTTTTACTGATCGTTGTAGTCGTGCTGCTCGGAGATCAGACGCCGCAAGGTGGTTTTGAGGGCGCCGACATCCAGCGGTTGCAGGCGCTGCACCACTTCCTGCTCGTGCAGGCGAGCCTTGGCAATCAGGCCGGAGATCAGCGTTTGGCCTTCTTCGGTGATGCGTACCAAGGTGATGCGACGGTCCACATCGTGGGCCACGCGGCGCAGCAAACCTTGCTTTTCCAGGCGATCGAGCAAGCGTGTGACGGTGGGTTGCTTGGTGGTGGCAATACGAGCCAGATGGCCGATGCTCACTTCACCCGCGCCGGACAGGGTGGACAGCACACGCCATTCGGAAATGGACAAACCGTTGCTTAGCACCACTTCATGGAATTCGGCAGAGATCAGCTGGCTTGCCTGGGCCAACAAGGCGGGCAGGTAGTTTTCGACAAAGACGGTGTCGTGTTCGGTGGGGCTCATGGTGCTTATTGTCATTACAGGCTAATGGGTGCCGCAAGGCAGCAACAGGGCTCACTATAACCAAGCTGTCCGCTCGCGTGTCGCAAATAATTTAGCTACTTTACTAGGGAAAACCATGAGAATGGATATGTTGAGATATAAACATATTCCGATGAAAATAAATACCATGTTCACAATGAGCGGTAAGTAAGGAAAGAAAAATGGCTGAGCGATCGTTTGTCGAAGAAGTCAAAAAGCTGCGCCTGGGTGATGGAGACGTATTCAGTGGCGAAGGCATCCTGGCGGTGACCAAGGCCCTGCTGGAATCGGGCGTGTCCTACGTGGCCGGTTACCAGGGTGCGCCTATCTCGCACTTGATGGACGTGCTGGCCGATGCCCAGGACATCCTGCAAGAGAACGGAATCCGTTTTGAAAACAGTGCCAGCGAGGCAACGGCGGCGGCAACGCTGGCTGCGTCGGTTAACTACCCGCTGCGTGGCGCCATCACTTTTAAAGCAACCGTGGGTACCAACGTGGCCTCGGACGCGCTGGCCAACCTGGCCTCCGGCGGGGTCAAGGGCGGTGCGCTGATCATTGTGGGGGAAGACTACGGTGAAGGCTCGTCCATCATGCAGGAGCGCAGCCACGCTTTTGCCATGAAATCGCAAATGTGGATGCTGGACCCCCGTCCCAACCTGCCCTGTATCGTGCAGGCAGTTAAAGACGGCTTTGATCTGTCCGAAGCGTCCAATACCCCCGTGATGTTGCAGCTGCGTATTCGCGCCTGTCACGTGCATGGTCAGTTTGTGGCCTCGGATAACCGCCGCGCCAAGTTCACTATCAAAGAAGCCATGGAGCAGCCCACACGCGACATCAATCGCATTGTGTTGCCGCCTGCCAGCTTCCTGCATGAAAAAGAAAAGATCGAACAGCGCTGGCCTAATGCCGTCAAGTTCATCGAAGAGCGTCAGTTGAATGAATTCTTTGCTGATGGCGCCGATGACGTCGGTCTGATCGTTCAGGGCGGTGGCTACAACACCGTGATCCGTGCTCTGGAACACCTGGATATGGCCGACGTGTTCGGCGAATCCAAAGTGCCGATGTACGTGATGAACGTGGCCTACCCGCTGATCGAATCTGAAATCGTCCGCTTCTGTGAAGGCAAGCGTGCGGTGCTGGTGCTGGAAGAAGGTCAGCCCAACTTTGTTGAACAGAACATCTCCGACATCGTGCGCCGTCACAATGTGGATGTGACCTTGCACGGCAAGGATCTGTTGCCTCTGGCCGGTGAATATAACACCGCCACCATGTTGAAAGGCCTGCGTGCCTTCATGGAAAAATACGAGCGCATCGAGCCCCTGCCAGCCCGCAAACCACGCGTGATCCCGATGAAAGTCGAGACCGTGGAGCGTCCCAAAGCTGAGCAAGCCAGCCTGGTGGAAGTGGAAGCGGCTGAAGTCAAACCCTTGGGCAGCCTGGACGAGAACGTTCACGCCCGTCCGCCAGGGTTTTGTACCGGCTGTCCCGAGCGTCCTATCTTTACCGCTTTGAAGCTGGTGGAGCGCGAGCTGGGCGAGCACCACGTGTCGGCTGACATTGGCTGTCACCTGTTTTCCATTCTGCCGCCCTTCAACCTGGGTAACACCACCATGGGTTACGGCCTGGGTGGCGCCGGCTCGGCTGCCTTGAACGTGGATTCGGACAAGCGTGCGATCTCGGTCATGGGTGACGGTGGTTTCTGGCACAACGGTTTGACCAGTGGTATTGCCAACGCCGTGTTCAACCGCAGCGACAACCTGACCATTGTGATCGACAACAGCTACACCGCGGCTACCGGTGGTCAGGACATTCTGTCCTCCAAGGCCAAGAACGAAACGCGCAGTACCGGTCACCTGATCGAGAAAGCCGCGCGTGGCGTGGGTGTGGAATGGCTGCGTATGATACGTCGTACCTACGACTTGAAGACCATGACGGCAACCCTGCGTGAAGCCCTGACGACCAAGGAAAAAGGTCCCAAGGTGCTGGTGGCGCAAAGCGAATGTATGTTGAACCGTCAGCGCCGCGAGAAAGGCCAGGTGCGTAAAGCCGTGGCGGCGGGCGAACGCGTAGTGCGCGAGCGTTTTGGTGTGGATCCGGATACGTGTACCGGCGATCACTCCTGCATCCGCTTGTCCGGTTGCCCGTCGTTGTCGATCCGCCCCAATCCGGACGCCCTGCGTCAGGACCCAGTGGCGAACGTGATGAACAGTTGTGTGGGTTGCGGTCTGTGTGGTGAGGTTTCCCACGCCGCGATTCTGTGCCCGTCTTTCTACCGTGCACAAGTAGTCAGCAACCCGACTGGCTGGGACAAGTTCCGCGAAAAAACCCGCCGTAGCTTTATCGGCTGGTTGCAGCGTCGTGACGCTGCCCGTCGTGAACGTCTGGCCTTCTAAGCACACCCGTAGAGATTTTTATCATGCAGATCAAACCAATCAAGATTGCTATTTTGGCCATGGGTGGCGAAGGCGGCGGCGTGTTGGCCGACTGGATCGTCAACCTGGGCGAACAAAACGGCTACTTTGCACAGACCACCTCGGTGCCGGGCGTGGCCCAGCGTACCGGCGCCACGATTTACTACGTGGAACTGTTCCCGCACTCGGCCGCCGTGGATGGCAAAAAGCCTGTGCTGGCCTTGATGCCCATGCCCGGTGACGTGGACGTGGTGCTGGCTTCCGAACTGATGGAAGCCGGTCGCGCCGTACAACGTGGCCTGGTGACAGAGGACCGCACCACGCTGATCGCTTCGACTCACCGTGTCTATTCCATTGCCGAAAAATCGGCCATGGGCGATGGCCGTGTGGACGACAACGCCCTGATTGCGCACGCAACCCAGGCTGCCAAGCGCTTTGTGTACTTCAATATGGAAAAAGCGGCCGAGGATTCGGGCAGCGTGATTTCCGCCGTGCTGTTTGGCGCATTGGCCAGCACCGGCGTGCTGCCCTTTAGCCGTTCGCAGTTTGAACAGACCATCGAGCGCGGTGGTGTGGGCGTCAAGCCCAGCTTGAAGGCTTTTGGTGCCGCTTACGCCCGTGTTGCGGAAGGTGATGCAGGTAAAGCCGATTCGGAAAACAAGCCGGTTGATATGGCGACGCTGGCTCCTCGCGATCCTGCGGTGGCCAAGCTGATTGACCGCGTCCGTGCCGAAGTACCCGCGCAGGCCCAGCCTATCGTGGTGGAAGGTGTGCGTCGTGTTCTGGACTTCCAGGACGTGGCCTACGCCAATCTGTACCTGGACCGCCTGAAAAAGATCAGCCAGTTTGCCCGCCCTGACGATGTGGCCCTGATCCGCGAAACCGGCCGCTACCTGGCGCTGTGGATGTCCTACGAGGACGCCATTCGCGTGGCTGAACTGAAAACCCGCTCGAGCCGTTTTGACCGTGTGCATAAAGAAGTGCGCGCTGCCGACGGCCAGATCGTGGCAATCAATGAATACATGCACCCCCGTGTGGAAGAAATCAGCGAAATCCTGCCGTTTGCCAGCGTTGGCCGTTGGTTGATGCGTCCTACCTGGGGCAACAAGCTGGTGAAATCGCAGACCAAATCCGGTCGCGTGATTCAAACCAGCTCGGTGCGCGGCTTCATTCCTTTGTACCTGCTCTCGGGCTTCAAGCGCTGGCGTCGTCGTACGCTGCGCTACCAGGCTGAGCAGCAGCGTATTGAAGGCTGGTTGAAGCAGATCGAACAGGCTGCCGATGCTCATCCGGCCCTGGCTCTGGAAATTGCTCAGTGCCAGCGTTTGGTCAAAGGGTATGGTGATACCCATGCCCGTGGCTTGCGTAACTACCAGACCGTGATGTCGGCTCTGGAGCGCAACCCCAGCACCCTGTCACCTGCCATTTTGGGAGCCTTGCGCGATGCGGCTTTGGCCGACGAGCATGGCGTCAAGCTGGAGGCTGCACTGCGCCAGTACGCACTGGTGTAAGGGCGACACCGGGCCGCTTTCGGGCGGCCTTGGTGAAAACCCTTGAGGAAGCGTTTTTATCCCGCCAAATACTTTATTTCTAAAATATTCATAGTAGAATATAAATTCGGATTGGCACTGCGACCAAGGCCCTGAAAGCCAGACATCCCGTGTCTACTTGGCCACTTGTTCAAGCAAGAATATCCCGCCTGTTGGTCAAACTGAATTAGCCAAAGCTTGGGGGAAAAAAATATGAATCAAAGCGAAGCAGCACTCGAATTTTTGGTAGAACCGGCCGATGCCGGCTTTGAAGGCCGCGTCGGTCCCAAGGACCCCGCCAGCCTGAAATTGTGGTTGCGCATGCTGACCTGCACCAAGCAGATCGAAGACGAAATTCGTCGCCGCTTGCGCCAGAATTTTGATATTTCGCTGGCCCGTTTCGACTATATGGCCCAGCTGTATCGTTACCCGCAGGGCCTGAAGATGGGCGAATTGTCGCGCTATCTGATGGTAACCGGCGGCAATATTACCGGACTGACTGATGAGCTGGCCCGCGAGGGCATGGTGTCTCGCCAGAGCAGCCCCACCGACCGACGTGCTTGGGTGTTGCGTCTCACCCCCAAGGGCAAGAGCAGTTTCGAGGCGATGGCCCAGGCCCACAGCGACTGGATTGCGGAAATGTTTGAAGGTCTGGGCACGGAAGAGGTCGTGCACATCCATCAGCATCTGGGCCTGTTGCGGGTCCATCTGCAAAGCGCTGCTGGCTAGCATAAGGTGCATCCTGCCAGGCCTGTAAGCCAGGCAGGATGCGGATAGCGTCACGAACAGGCGCACAAAACACTTGCTAAAAAGGTGTCTACAACATGGTTTCCAAGCTGTACGAACAAGAACATCGCATCCGTTTTTCGGAATGCGATCCAGCGGGTATCGTTTTTTATCCGCAGTACTTTGTGATGTTTAACGACCTGATGGAAGCATGGATCGACTCCATGACCCCCGAGGGTTTTCACAACATGATCGCCAGCAAACGGGTGGGCATGCCCTCGGTGCATATCGAAGCCGAGTTCAAGTCCATCAGCCGTATGGGTGATGATGTGGTGATGAGCCTGGGTGTGGAACGCATTGGCAATAGCTCCTTGACGCTGCTGTTGCGCTGCATCGGTAAAGACGGTGTGTTGCGTATGCAAGTGCGCCAGACCGTGGTGACCACCTCGCTGGAGACGCACCTGGGTATTCCTATCCCTGATTTCCTGCGCAACCCCATGCAAGAGTATGTGATTGCCCAGCCAGAAAGCAGCAAGGCTTGATCTAGTTTGAAGTAGTAGCAGGCAGTGTGCAGGTCAGGTATTTTTTTTGATTTAAATAGTTGACTTGTATAATATTTATTAATAAATATACTATGCTCAGAAGCATGTATTCAGACCATACGGACATATCATGAATATCGTATGTATTGGCGGAGGCCCAGCCGGCTTGTATTTCGGTTTGCTGATGAAGTTGCAAAACCCTCAGAACGAGGTTTTTGTCGTCGAGCGCAACCGACCGTACGACACCTTTGGCTGGGGTGTGGTGTTCTCGGACGCGACCATGGAAAACCTGCGTGAAGCTGACCCTGTGTCCGCGCAGACCATCGGTGACGCGTTCAACCACTGGGACGACATTGAGTGCCATTTCAAGGGTAGCGCAGTGCGCTCCAGCGGTCATGGCTTTATCGGGATTGGTCGCAAGAAATTGCTGAACATCCTGCAGGCTCGCTGTGAAGAAGTGGGCGTCAAGCTGGTGTTCGAGACCGTGGTCACGGACGAAGCTGAACTGGCCCGCAAGTACAACGCCGATATCCTGATTGCTTCTGACGGCATCAACAGCGCCATTCGTACCCGCTACGAAGACGTGTACCAGCCCGATATCGACACCCGTAACTGCCGCTTTGTGTGGCTGGGTACGGAAAAAGTGTTCGACGCCTTCAACTTCATTTTTGTTGAAACCGAACACGGCTGGTTCCAGGCTCACGCCTACCGCTTCCAGGATGGCCTGTCCACGTTCATCGTGGAAACGCCTGAAGAGACCTGGCAGAAAGCCGGTATTGGCGAAATGTCGCAGGAAGAGGCCATTGCCTACTGCGAGAAGCTGTTTGCCGACCATCTGGATGGCAACAAGCTGATCAGTAACGCGACTCACCTGCGCGGTTCGGCCATCTGGATCCGCTTCCCACGCGTTATCTGCAACAAGTGGGTGCACTGGCAAGATTACGGCACCGGCAAGAAGGTTCCTGTGGTGCTGATGGGCGATGCCGCTCACACCGCTCACTTCTCCATCGGTTCCGGCACCAAGCTGGCTCTGGAAGATGCCATTACGCTGGCTCAGCACATGGACCATGAGTCCATGGAAGAGGCCCTGAAAGATTACGAAGCCGCTCGTAGCGTGGACGTATTGCGCATTCAGAACGCCGCCCGCAACTCGACCGAATGGTTCGAGAACGTGGCCCGTTACGCCAATATGAAGCCCGAGCAGTTCACCTACTCCATGCTGACCCGTTCGCAGCGCATCTCGCACGAGAACATGCGTATGCGTGACGCGGCCTGGCTGGAAAAATACGAGCGCTGGATGGCGACCGAAGCTGGCATGAAGCTGGCCGACGGTGAAAAGGCTCCCTCGCCCATGTTCACGCCCTTCAAGCTGCGCGATATGCAGTTGAAGAACCGTGTCGTGCTCTCGCCCACGCTGATGTACAGCGCCAAGGACGGTATGCCCGGTGCTACACACCAGGTGCATTACGGCAGCCGCGCCATGGGTGGCGCTGGCCTGATCATGGCTGAAATGACGGCCGTGACGCCTGAAGGTCGTGTCACTCCCGGTTGTACCGGTCTGTGGAACGATGAGCAGGCCAATGCCTGGAAACCTGTGGTGGCTTTCGCCCACGAACAGGGTGCCAAGATCGGTGTGCAACTGGGCCACGCTGGCCGTCGCGGTTCGACGCAGCTGGGTTGGGAAAAAGCCAATCAGCCGCTGGCTGAAGGCAACTGGCCTTTGGTGTCGGCCTCCGCCCTGCCTTACCAGGCTGGCGTCACTGCCGTGCCTGCCGAGATCACCCGTGCCCAGATGGACGAAATTCGTGACGCCTTTGTGGCCGCCGCCAAGCGCGCTGACCAGGCTGGCTTTGACTGCATCGAATTGCAAGCCGCCCACGGTTACCTCTTGTCCAGCTTCATCTCGCCGCTGACTAATCAGCGTAGTGACGAATTTGGTGGTAGTCTGGAAAATCGCATGGCTTACCCGCTGGAAGTGTTTGCCGCTATCCGTGCCGTCTGGCCAGAGAACAAGCCCATCCTGGTGCGTATCTCGGCAACAGACTGGGCCGAAGGTGGCAACACGGCGGACGACGGGGTGGAAATCGCCCGCCTGTTCAAGCAAGCCGGTGCCGATCTTATCGACGTGTCCTCGGGTGAAGTGGTGCTGGAGCAGCAGCCAATTTACGGCCGCATGTACCAGACGCCATTCTCCGACCGTATCCGTAACGAAGCCGGTATCGCCACCATGGCGGTGGGTTCGATCATGGAAGCGGATCACGCCAACAGCATTATTGCTGCAGGCCGTGCTGACCTGTGCGCCCTGTCGCGAGGCTTTCTGGCCGATGCGAACTGGCCACAACGTCAGGCTGCGGAGCTGGGTTACACCGACCTGGCCTGGCCCGTTCAGTACGAATGGGGCAAGGACTGGTTGCAGCGCCAAATCAAACGTGCGCCAGTGGCCCAGGACGGCCCTGCCAAGTCATAAAACACGAAAGGAGACAGCATCATGTCGGAAGAACGTTTTGACACCCACCGCGAAAGCGTGCTCGGTCGTGCAGATGTTGAGGACACGCCCGAACTGGTGAAGTACTACCAGGATTTGACTCAGTTTGAGGCCGGTGCCCTGTGGACCGTGGCCAACAAGATCGAGCCCTGGGAGCCCAAGTCCGAATCCGTGCCTGTGGTGTGGCGCTACCGCGACCTGCGCGATTACGTGTTGCGTTCGGTGGATCTGGTCAGCCCTGAAAAGGCCGGTCGTCGTGTGATTTACCTGAACAACCCCGGTCGCCAGGAAGTCTCGGCGGCGGTGGGCTGGCTGTACTCCGGTTTGCAGGTCATGAAACCGGGTGAAGCGGCTTCCGCACATGCGCACTCCTCCTCGGCCCTGCGTTTCATCATGGAAGGCCGCGGTGCCTACACCATCGTGGACGGCCACAAGATGACCTTGGGCGCCAACGACTTCGTGCTGACGCCTAACGGTTGCTGGCACGAGCACGGTGTGGAAGCTGACGGCCTGCCTTGCATCTGGCAAGACGGTCTGGACATTCCGCTGGTCAACGCCCTGGAAGCCGGTTTCTACGCGGTTCACCCGGATCTGACCCAGGCCATTACGCACCCCGTCAACGACGCGGTGGGTATCTGGGGTGGTCGTGGTCTGAAGCCCACCTTGCACGACTGGCAAAAACCGTACTCGCCCCTGCTCAAGTACGAGTGGGAGCCCACCTACGAAGCCTTGTCGGCCTACGCCAAGGTAACGGACGGCAGCCCCTTTGATGGCGTCATCATGGACTACATCAACCCGCTGACCGGCGGCCCTGTCATGGCCACCATTGGTGCCAGCATGCAGATGCTGCGCCCCGGTGAACACACCAAGGCCCACCGTCACACCGGCAGCATTATTTACCAATGCGCCAAGGGTGAAGGTTATTCGATCATCAATGGCAAACGCTTTGACTGGCGCGAACGCGACATTTTCTGCGTACCATCCTGGATGTTCCATGAGCACGTGAACGGCTCCTCGTCTGATGACGCTTGCCTGTTCTCGTTCCATGACCTGCCCGTGATGCGTGCCCTGAATCTGTACCGCGAAGAAGCGCTGGCAGAGAACGGCGGCCATCAGGTCCTGCTGTAAGACTACTTGTTTAACTTATTTGGACGGCCTGCCAAGGCGGGCCGACCCGATTTATTCAAGCCATCTGCACAAGATGGCCCAATCTGGAGATAGAAATGCGTCTTGTAACGTACCGTAGTGAAGTTGCTGCCGCTGGCCGCTTGGGTGCCATTGTGGGTGATTTGGTGGTTGACCTGGGTTACCTGGGCGACGCCACAGGCCACATGCTGCCTGACAATATGCTCGATTTCATCGACCTGGGCCCAGCCGCTGTGACTTCCACGGCTCGCTTGCTGGAAACCTACGCCGACGATATGCCTTTCGGTGTGGCGCTGCCCCTGGCCAACGTCAAGCTGTTGGCTCCTATCCCACGCCCACGCAAGAACATCTTTGGTATCGGCCTGAACTACGTGGAACACGTAGCCGAATCCAGCCGTACTCTGGACACCTCCAAAGAGCTGCCCAAGCAGCCCGTGATTTTCTCCAAGCCACCAACCACTGTGGTTGGCCCTGGCGATGCCATCGAGCACAACAAGAACATCACTCAGCAAATGGACTGGGAAGTGGAACTGGCCGTGATCATGGGCACCCGTGCTCAGCGCGTGGCCAAAGAAGACGCCCTGAAGTACGTGTTCGGTTACTCCGTCATGATCGACGTGAGCGCCCGCGACTGCCGTCGTGCCGGTCAGTGGATCTACTCCAAAGGCCAGGACACCTACGCTCCTTTCGGCCCCGTGATCGTGACCGCTGACGAGCTGACCGACCCGCACAACCTGAACCTGAGCCTGACTCTGAACGGTGTGACCAAGCAAAGCTCCAACACCAAGCACATGCTGTTCAACGTGAACGACCTGATCGCTGACATCAGTGCCGGTATCACGCTGGAACCCGGTGACATCATCGCTACCGGTACCCCAGAAGGCGTGGGCGCTGGCCGTGATCCTCAAGAGTGGATGTGGCCTGGTGACGTAGTGCACGCTGTGGTTGAAGGCATTGGCGAACTGCGCCACCCCATCGTGGACGTCACCCCCCAAAACTAAGTAAAGGAGAGCATGATGCTGGAATTGCGTCAGTTCAAGGCCGCCGCCGTTCAGGCAGCGCCCGTGTTCCTGGATACGAATGCGACTATTGAAAAAGTATGTCGCCTGATCAACGAAGCGGCCGATAACGGTGCCGAGCTGATCGCCTTTCCCGAGGTGTTCGTCTCCGGTTACCCCTACTGGAGCTGGGTGATGAACCCGATCGACGGTAGCCCGTGGTTCGAGCGCCTGTGCAAATCGGCCATCGAAGTGCCCGGTCCCGAGATCCAGAAGGTTGCGCAGGTTTGTCGCCAGCGCAAGGTCAACGTGGTGTTGGGTGTGAACGAGCGCAGTCCCGTTGGCATCGGCACCATTTACAACACGCTGGTCACCATCGGCGCTGACGGTCGCATTCTGGGCCGTCACCGCAAACTGGTTCCCACCTGGGCTGAAAAGCTGACCTGGGCCAACGGCGATGCGTCCTCGATGCGCGTGCATGACACCACTATTGGCCCTCTGGGTGCCTTGGCTTGCGGTGAAAACACCAACACGCTGGCTCGTTTCAGCCTGTTGTCGCAAGGTGAACTGGTACACGTTGCCAGCTACATCGCCTTGCCCGTGGCACCGAAAGACTACGACATGGCGGAAGCGATTCGCCTGCGTGCTGCTGCTCACTGCTTTGAAGGCAAGGTGTTTACGGTGGTGGCTTGCTCGACGGTTTCCGAGGAAATCATCGAAGCCATGTCGGCCAGCCATCCTGAAGCACGTGATCTGCTGGCTCGTCCCAACAGCGCGTTCTCGGGCATTATTGGCCCCGATGGCCGCGTTCAGGGCGAAGCACTGATCGACAAGGAAGGCATTGCCTACGCCGACATCGATCTGTCGCGCTGCATCCAGCCGCGTCAAATGCACGACATCACTGGTCACTACAACCGTTTTGACGTGTTTGACCTGCGTGTGAACCGCAAGGCTTTGACTCCTGCCCGCTTTTACGAAGGCGACGCAGCGTCCCAGCCAGACCTGAATCCTGCCGAGTTCTCCGTTCTGGACGACAAGGAAGCGTAAGAAGGTTCAAGACGGTCCCTTTCCCTGTGTGGATCGGGACCGTTTTTTGACAGGTCTCTTTGCTCAAGCGACCTGCTCAAAAAAAACCGCCGTGGCTTTGCCGCAGCGGTCCAAGATGCAAGCTGCCTTTGTAAGGAAGGCGGTGCCGGGCCTGAAGGAGCGGGCTGTTTTAACGGCTGGTCCCTATCCTGCGCCATGCAGGGCAGGCAACGATAACGACGACATAAGACCCAAGTAGGAGATGAAATGAGCGACAAGAACCCATTGGCAGCCTTTATCCAGGCGATCGACAGCAAGCAGGTCCGTTTTGTGGATCTGACCCAGACTCTGTCTCCCAGCTTCCCCGCCTTGCAACTGCCCCCCCAATTTGGCCAGACTGCCGGTTTCTCGATTGAGCGCATCAGCCAATACGACGAAAACGGCCCAGGCTGGTACTGGAACAACTTCACCTGTGGCGAACACACTGGTACCCACTTTGACGCTCCTGCGCACTGGATTTCCGGCAAGGACCATCCAGACAACACGGTCGACACTATTCCAGTCGACAACTTCCTGCGCCCTGCCGTGGTGGTTGATGCTTCTGCTGAAGTGGCCCAGAACGAAGACTTCATTTTGACCTCCGAGTTCCTGTTGAACTGGGAAGCCAAGCATGGCCGTATCCCTGAAGGCGCCTGGGTGCTGTTTCGCACCGACTGGTCCAAACGCGTGAACGACGCCGAAGCCTTCCTGAACATGCGTGAAGACGGTGCTCACACGCCTGGCCCAGCTCAGGAAGCGGTAGAGTGGATGATTCACGAGCGCAAGGTTCACGGTTTTGGCGTTGAAACCATCAACACCGACGCTGGCCAATCCTACTCCTGGCCTATTGGCTACCCTTGCCACACCCTGATGCACGGTGCCAACCGTTACGGTCTGCAGTGCCTGTGCAACCTGGATCAGCTGCCCCCTCAAGGTGCACTGATCATGTCGGCCCCGTTGAAGATTGAAGGCGGTTCCGGCAGCCCATTGCGCGTGGTCGCACTGGTTGCTCAGTAAGTAGAAAACGGTGGGGAAGTGGCAGAACTGTGTACCATGCGGTTCTGCTGTTTTCTCACCTAGTGGTTTTCCATTATATTCGGCAGTATATATTTATCCGTAAACTATTCACCAATAAAATAAATTCACAAAAGAATGAATAGAGATCCAGCCATACAGCCAGTCTTGGTGTCAGGCAGCCGGTTTTAGCGGAGACAGTAGACGAGCCTTACGCAGCCTTTTTCAGGTTACGCGATACCGTCCCATTGCCCCCTGCGGCGCTACATCATGCCACGGCTTGGCCTTTTTGGCTGGGTAATTGATGTAGTCATGCTCAATGGTAGGCACATGATGGATACTTTTGAACTCGTTATCCGGGACATCCAGAACGCATCCCCGCTGATTCGCAGTTTTACGCTAGAGCCTGCCCAGGCCGGTTCCCTGCCCGCGTTTGCGCCGGGTTCGCACCTGCAGGTACAGATTCCTGATCTGAACGATCACCGCTGCTATTCCCTGATTTCGCTGGACGCCGACACGGCACAGGGTCCGACCTGTTATCGTCTGGGCGTGCGCCTGGAAGACAACAGCTCGGGTGGTTCGCGCTTCATGCACAGCCTGAAAGTAGGCGATACGCTGCGCGTGGCTGGCCCCAAGAATGATTTCCCCTTGCATGCTGCCGCTGAAGGCGAAACCGAAACCGTGCTGATTGCCGGTGGTATCGGTATCACCCCCATTGCCAGCATGGCCGCTGCCTTGCATCACCAGGGCCGCCCTTATCAGCTGCACTATGCCGGTCGCAGCGTGGAACAACTGGCCTTTCTGGATGAGCTGAGCGCCCTGTCCGGCCCGGCTCTGCGTCACTACGCGGACGACAGCGAAGGCCGTTTCTGCCTGAATACCCTGCTCGACGGTCTGTCCAAAGACCAGCACATTTACGTCTGCGGCCCCAAAGGCATGATTGATGCCGTGATCGAAGCCTGCAAGCAACGTGGCTGGCCTACTGACCATGTGCACTTCGAGCTGTTTGTGACGGCTGCTCCCCAGGAAGGCGACCAGCCGTTTGAAGTGGAACTGCGCCAAAGCGGCGTGACCCTGCAAATTCCCGCGGACAAGACCATTGTGGACGTGATGGAAGAGCAGGGCCTGGACCCCATGATCGACTGCAAGCGCGGCGAGTGCGGCGTCTGTACCTGTGATGTGATCGAAGGCGAGGTTGACCACCGCGACTACTTCCTGAGCGACTCGGAAAAAGCCAGCAACAAGGTCATCCAGATCTGTATTTCCCGCGCCAAGACCCCGCGTCTGGTGCTGGATCTATAAGCCCAAGGGCGACGGAGAACATGATGGAAAAGTATCGTGATAATCCCCAGGCCATCCGCGAATTGGTACGCGAGGCCGAGGTCCACAAGGATTTGTACATCAACCAGGAGCTGTTTGAACTGGAGATGGAGCAGTTGTTCGTCAATACCTGGGTCTACGTTGGCCATGCCAGCCAGGTGCCCAATAAAGGCGACTTCTACACCACGACGGTCGGTACTGAATCGGTCATCATGGTGCGCCATACCGATGACAGCATCCGCGTGCTCTACAACCGTTGCCCGCACAAAGGTGTGCAAGTGGCGGGCGAGACCTGTGGCAACACGGGCAAATTCTTCCGTTGCCCCTACCACGCCTGGACGTTCAAGACGGACGGCTCCCTGCTGTCCATCCCTTTGAAGAAGGGCTACGAGAACACCGGCTTTGAATGCACCGAAGGCAGCAAGGGCATGGCCGCGGTACAGAACGTCAAGGTGTACCGCGATTTCGTGTTCTGTCGCCTGGCCGATGAAGGCATTGGCTTTGAGGAATTCTTTGGCGAGTCTCTGAGCACCATCGACAATATGGTGGATCGCTCCCCCGAAGGCCGTCTGGAAGTGGCCGGTGGCGTGATGCGTTACATGCACCAGTGCAACTGGAAAATGCTGGTCGATAACCAGACCGATACCTGTCACCCTATGGTGGCGCACGAGTCCTCGGCGGGTACCGCTGTGAAAGCCTGGGAAGCGGCCCCTCCGGGTACGCCCAAGCCCATGGCCGTTGAATTATTTGCCCCCTTCATGTCGCCTTACGAGTTCTACGAAGGCATGGGCATTCGCGTGTGGGAAAACGGTCACGGCCATACCGGCGTGAGCAATTCCATTCACGCTGATTACTCCGAAATTCCGGGTTACTGGGACCAGATGGTCGAAGCCTACGGTGAGGAGCGCGCCAAAGCCATTTTGGGCGATACGCGTCACAACACTTGCTACTTCCCCAACATCATGGTCAAGGGCCCGATCCAGACCTTGCGTTTGTTCAAGCCGCTGGCCGCTGACAAAACCCTGGTGGAATCCTGGACCTTCCGCCTGGTGGGTGCACCCGACACCTTCCTGGAACGCACCCTGATGTACAACCGCCTGATCAACGCACCGACCTCCATGGTCGGTCACGATGACCTGGAAATGTACGAGCGTGCCCAGCACGGTTTGCAGTCGCGTGGTCGCGACTGGATGAACCTGGCCCGTCTGGTGGAAAAAGATGAAGATCAGCAAAAGAACGTGGTGATCAACGGCACCAGCGAAATGCAGATGCGCGCCCAGTTCCGCGCCTGGTTGAAGTTCATGCTGCCCGAGCAGCAGGCCAAGAAAGAAGAGGAATAACCATGAGCGAAATCAGCCGTCAGGCCCTTATCGATTTTGTGTATGCGGAAGCCCGCCTGCTGGATGAGCAGCGCTACGAGCAATGGCTCGACCTGTTCACCGAGGATGGCTACTACTGGATGCCGTTGGTGCACGATCAGCAGGACGCCCGTTTGCACGCGTCCCTGATGCACGAGGACAAGCTTTTGCTGCGTATCCGTGTGGAACGTCTGGCAGGCCGCCGTACCTTTTCCCAGCAGCCCAAGAGCCGCAGCCATCACCTGCTCCAGCAACCCACTGTGGAAAGCATGGACGAGGAAAAAGGCGAGTACACCGTGCGTTGCGCCTTCCATTACACGGAAACGCGTGGCGACAACCAAGATATCTATGTGGGTTGGAATACCTACACCCTGGTGCGCCAGGACGACGCCTTGAAGATCCGTCTGAAACGGGTGGATCTGCTCAATTGCGACGCGCCTTTCGGCAATATCCAGTTGTTTATGTGACAGGACAGGAGAATTTTTGATGGCCAACACCACGGTCTACCAGGCTTTTCGAGACACCGCCCAGAAATGGGGCGACAAGCCCTTTGTATGTACCCTGCCTGAGACCGCCGAGATCTACGGTATTGAAGCGGGCGAGCTGACTTATGGTCAGGCGCTGGAGCGTATCGACGCCTTGCGCGCCGGCTACGCCGCTGCTGGCTACGGCCACGGCCACCGCGTCGGCATCCTGCTGGAGAACCGCCCCGTGTTCTTCCTGCACTGGTTCGCACTGAACAGCCTGGGCGTGTCGATTGTGCCAATCAATCCTGATTTGCGCGCTGCCGAGCTGGAATACCTGATCGGCCATTCGGAAATGATCATGGCCATTGCCCTGCCCAGCCGTCACCAGGATCTGGTGGAAGCGGCTCAGCGTGCAGGCCAGCCCTTTGCCATCATGGCCGACGGCGATGTGCCTCCTATGGTAGAGCGCGCCGCCGCCCGCTCCTGTGACATTCCTGACGAACACAGTGAATGTGCTCTGTTGTACACCTCCGGCACCACAGGCCGCCCCAAGGGCTGCATGCTGTCCAACCAGTACTTCCATTACGCTGGTGAGTGGTACCGCGACATTGGTGGTCTGGCTTCGCTGGAGCATGGCAAAGAGCGCATGCTGACTCCGCTGCCCTTGTTCCACATGAATGCCATGGCCTGCTCGACCATGGCCATGGTCAAGACCGGTGGTTGTCTGATCTCCCTGGACCGTTTCCACCCACGCAGCTGGTGGGATTCGGTGCGCGAATCCGGCGCAACCGTGGTGCATTACCTGGGTGTGATGCCCGCCATTCTGATGAAGGCCGAGGCCAGCGAAAAAGACCGTCAACACAATGTGCGCTTTGGTTTTGGCGCTGGTGTGGACCGTGGTCTGCATCCTATCTTTGAAGAACGCTTTGGTTTCCCCCTGCTGGAAGCCTGGGCCATGACGGAAACCGGCGCGGGTGCCAGCATCATCGCCAATCACGAGCCCCGCTTTATCGGCACCTCCTGCTTTGGCAAGGAAATGCCCGTGGTGGAAGTGCTGTTGCGCAAGGACGATGGCGAACCCGCTCAAGCCGGTGAAAACGGCGAATTGCTGGTGCGCTCGGCCGGTGACAACCCTCGCTACGGCTTTTTCTCCGGCTACTGGAAAGACCCGGCAGCAACCGACGAAGCCTGGGAAGGCGGCTGGTTCCACACGGGCGATATTGTTTGCCGCGACGAACAAGGCTATCTGCACTTTGTGGACCGCAAAAAGAACGTGATCCGTCGCAGTGGCGAAAACATCGCTGCCGTGGAAGTGGAAAACATCATGCAGCAGCACCCGCTGGTGCGCTCCATTGCCGTGGCCGCCGTGCCCGACGCCATCCGTGGCGACGAAGTGATGGCGCTGGTGGTGCCGCACAACCCAATTGAAACCCAGGAACAGCGCGAACAGGCTGCCCAGGAAATGGTGCAGTGGGGCCTGACCCAGCTGGCCTACTTCAAGGTGCCCGGCTACGTTCTGTTTGTGGATGCCCTGCCGCTGACTTCGACCAACAAGATCCAGCGCGGTGAACTGAAAACGGTTGCTCTGGCTGCGCTGGAAAACCCGGCCTGCGTGAACACGAATCACCTGAAAAAACGTCAGGAGGCCTAAGCCCATGGCCTTGCCGCAAGCAGCCCGCCAGGGCTATGACGATGTGGTGCTGGTCGCCCCGGTGACCATCCCCTACGAGCGCCATTCCGAGCAGACCGCGCATTGGTGGCTGGGTGCGGCATTGGGCCAGTTGCTGGCCCAGTCCGGCCTGAAAAAAGCCGACGTCGATGGTGTGTGTGTATCCAGCTTCACGCTGGGTTCGGACACTGCCGTAGGCGTGATGCAGCATTTTCAGATGAGCCCACGCTGGCTGGACCATATCCCCATGGGTGGGGCCAGCGGTGTGGTGGCCATGCGTCGTGCGGCCCGCGCCGTGCAGTGTGGCGATGCGTCCATCGTGGCGTGTATTGCGGGCGATACCAATCACCGTGAGTCCTTCAAGAACACGGTGTCGGGCTTCTCGCGTTTCTCGCAGGATGCCGTCTACCCATACGGTGCCGGTGGCCCCAACGCCAGCTTTGCGCTGCTGACGGACTACTACATGCGTCACTACGGTGCCACGCGTGAAGATTTCGGCAAGCTGTGCGTCGCCCAGCGCGATAATGCGCTGCGCAACCCGCATGCCCTGATGAAAAAACCGCTGACGCTGGAACAGTACATGGAGGCGCGCGTCATTGCCGATCCCATCCACTTGTTTGACTGCGTGATGCCGTGTGCCGGAGCCGAAGGCTATCTGGTCATGCGCCGTGAACAGGCCGAAGCACTGGGCCTGCCTTATGTCCGTATCCGTTCTACCATCGAGCGTCACAACGCTTTCCCTGAAGACCCTGTGCAGCATCGCGGTGGCTGGGCCATGGACAAGGATGCGTTCTACGAACATGCGGGCCTCACCCCGGCAGACGTGGATTTCATGGAAACCTACGATGACTACCCCGTCATCAACGTCCTGCAGTTTGAAGACCTGGGATTCTGCGCCAAGGGCGAAGGCCCGGAGTTCATCCGCAAGAACACTTTTACGGTGGACGGCAGCTTTCCCTTCAATACCAGTGGCGGACAGCTATCGGTAGGCCAGGCCGGTGCAGCAGGCGGCTACCTGGGTCTGGTTCAGGCCTTGCGCCAATTGACGGATACCGCAGGCGACACGCAAGTGGCCAATGCCCGCATCGGCCTGGTGTCCGGCTTTGGCATGATCAATTACGACCGCGGCATTTGTACTGCTGCGGCCTTGCTGGAACGGGGGCAGTGATGAGCGATACCCAAATCTTGCCACCGGGTGCACGCAGCGCCACGGCAGCCGGACTGACCGAAGCCGCCCAACGCGGCAAATTCGCCCTGCAAGTGTGCCCGTCCTGCGGCACGGTGCAGTATCCCGCCCGCGATGTGTGCGGCCATTGCTTGCACACGACGCTGAACTGGCAGGCCGTTGCCGACACGGGTGTTCTGCAGGCTACGACCACCTTGCATCACAGCAATGAACCCTACTTTCAGGCACGACTGCCCTGGCATATCGGCACAGTTGCCCTGGATTGCGGCCCTTTTGCCATCGCCCACTTGCCCGAAGGCGGGCAGGCGGACGAGAAAGTGCGCCTGAGTCTGGAGCTGGATGCTGGCGGCGTAGCCGTGCTGGTGGCGCGCCCTGCGCCCTGAATTTGCCTGGAGACAATCAAGATGACACAAGCTCAATACACCGCCATTGTGACGGGCGGCAGCACCGGTATTGGTGAAGACATTTGCCGCAAGATGCTGGATCAGGGTTACACCGTGATCAGCATGGCGCGCAATGTCCTGCCCTGGACGCACGAGCGTCTGCACTGCGTGCAGGTGGATTTGCTGGATGCAGCAGCAACCGAAAAAGCCGCCAAGGATATTGCCGAGCGCTTTGAAGTGACCCACTTCATCCACAACGCAGGCGTGATCTGGCCGGCCTTGCTGGACGAGGTCAAGCTGGAAGACTTGCAGGGTCTGACCCAGATTCACCTGGGTGCAGCCTTGCAGATTACTCAGGCGGTCGTTCCTGGCATGCGCGAACGCCACTTTGGCCGCATCGTGCTGATGTCCTCGCGTGGCGCACTGGGTTTGCAAACCCGTACTGCTTACGCGGCGACCAAGGCAGGCATGTTGGGTATGGCACGTACCTGGGCGCTGGAGCTGGCGGATCAAGGTATCACTGTTAACGTGATTGCCCCTGGCCCCATCACCACCAATATGTTCTACGACGTGATCGAAGCCGGTAGCGAACGTGAAGCCAAACTGGCAGCCGCGATTCCTGTGAAGCGTCTAGGCCGTGCGGATGACATCAGTCGCGCAACCATGTTCTTCTCGGACCCTGAAAACAGCTTTATCACCGGCCAGACGCTGTATGTCTGCGGTGGTGCCAGCGTGGGTACGCTGACGATCTGATTGACGGGCAAGGGGACTGCCCGTGATCGCGCTTTGAGTGCGTTCAGGAGCGAGTCCATTTGCTTGGCGGTATATAAAACCCCCTTGGTTTTCCAAGGGGGTTTTTGCTTTTGGATGGCACAGCCCCCTTGATGGACTATCTGTTCCAGCATGTCTGGCGGCGAGTGTCGTTTAAACAAACGGCTGAAGGGACCG
Organism: Alcaligenes sp. PF14; assembly: GCF_037150615.1. Taxonomy (NCBI): domain Bacteria; kingdom Pseudomonadati; phylum Pseudomonadota; class Betaproteobacteria; order Burkholderiales; family Alcaligenaceae; genus Alcaligenes; species Alcaligenes sp. PF14. The sequence goes on from NZ_JBAGRS010000006.1 coordinate 116,677, forward strand.
TCTTGATTGGTGGCGGCTGGTCAGCGGTGCCGGGATTTTTTGCTGCCTAAGTTTTTTTCTTTGTCGCAGAGGCCGATTTTGGCTTTTTATCCCCGGTTTTTGGTGTCAAAAGTTGCTGTTTCAGACCTGCTCGCATCGCATGGAAGTATGTCCAACACGTGAGGGGCCTGTTCATTTTCGACTCTTTTTTTGTCACATGAAACACCTGGGCCTCAGGGTTTGGCTACCGGTCTGGATGCTGCCTGATTGCTAGTGGGCTGATTCTTTTATTGCCCTTCTTAAAGCCAATGTTCGCCTGCTCGACATTGCGCCAAGCCAGTACTCGCGCCTGTTCCAGCAATTTTTATCAGCTCTTGCACAGGACAAGCGAGGCAGTTTGTGACCGTATTTCTTGCTATGTGAGATAGAAACCACGAATCCATGATTTTGGATGGAATTAAGGGTTTCTTTCTATTTACCTGGATTTGTTCATCTATAAACTATTTAGAACAGAAATATAACAATGCGCGTCGATTTTTCGAGGTGCATGATGACCCAAAAAACGGGCCTTCGCCGGCCAAAAAGAGTGGAGCTGTAATGAACGACGATCTGCCAGGAATGGAGCTGGTGCGTTCACGTGGAGTAGTACGAGTTGTAGAGACAATTCTGGATGCTGCCTGTGTGGTCATCTTGATCCTGATGACAGGGATCACTACCGTGGACGTGATAGGCCGGTACGTATTTCACGCCCCTTTGCTGGGCGCTTATGAAGCCAGCGAACTCTTGCTGGGTGTGCTGATTTTTGCGGCCTTGCCGCGTGTTACCTGGCACCAGCAACACTTGACCGTCAGTTTAATTGACGCCTGGCTAGGTCCAGTGGCGCGTCGTATCCAGCAATTCGTGATCAATGTGGTCTCTACCGTCATGTTGGCCGTGTTGACTGTCTACCTGTGGAGTCACGCCAACGAGCTGGCCGACTACGGCGATATGAGCAACGCCTTGCAAGTGCCCATTGCCCCGTTTGCCTACATCATCGCCACCATGACCGGCATTGCCACTGTGGCTTCCCTGTTCAAGATTTTTAGCTCTCCAAGCCGATAAAGACGGAGTTTTTTCATGTTGATTTCTATTATCGGACTGGCTGTCCTGCTGGGTAGCTTATTTCTGGGTTTGCCCATTGCCTGGGGCATGTTGCTGGTTGGTACGTTGGGTTTTGCCTTCTTTACCGGCATGGAAGCGGCCTTGACCATGGCGGCGCAGACCAGCTACGACACGGCCATGAGCTACAGCTTTACCGTGCTGCCGCTGTTCATTTTGATGGGTAATCTGGTCAATGCCTCGGGTTTGTCCAAGGACCTGTACAAAGCTGCCCACGCCTTTATTGGTCACCTGCGTGGTGGTCTGGCGATGGCCACGATTGTTGCCTGTGGTGCCTTTAGTGCACTCTGTGGCTCCAGTATGGCCACCACAGCGGCCATGGGTCGTGTGGCCATGCCCAATATGCGCAAGTACAACTATGACGATCGTCTGGCTACCGGCAGTATTGCGGCAGGCGGCACCCTGGGCATTCTGATTCCGCCCAGCGTGATGATGGTGGTCTACGGGATCTTGACCGAAACCGACATTGGCAAGCTGTTTGCCGCCGGCTTCCTGCCCGGCATGATTGCCATGCTGATGTACCTGATCACGGTGATGATCATTACCGCGATCAACCCGAATCTGGGCCGTCCTGGCGAAAAAGCTAGCTGGCGCGAGCGCTTTGAGGCGACCAAAGGCGTGATGGCCATTACCGTGCTGTTCATCGTCATCATGGGCGGTATTTACGGGGGTGTCTTCACCCCGACAGAAGCGGCGGGTATTGGCGCTGCAGCGACCTTCTTGCTGACCCTGAAGCGTCGTGGCTGGCAGCCTCGCATGTACCTGACGGTGCTGATTGAAGCCGCTCAAACCACGGCCATCATGTTTGCTTTGGTGATTGGTGCGCTGGTCTTTACCAACTTCCTGACCGTGGCTGGTTTGCCTAATCAGTTGCTGGGTTTCATCCAGGGCATTGATGTGTCGCCCATTGTGGTGATTCTGATCATCTGCGCGATTTACCTGGTTCTGGGTTGTTTCCTGGAAACCATGTCCATGGTCATGCTGACGGTGCCTATCTTCTACCCGATTGTGGCCTCTCTGGGCTTTGATCTGGTGTGGTTCGGCATCATCGTGGTGGTGGCTGCTGAAATCAGTCTGATTACCCCTCCGTTGGGTCTGAACATTTTCATGATCAAGAACGTGATGCCCGATGTTCCTTTGGGCACCATTATTCGGGGTGTGACTCCCTTTGTAATGATGGATATCGTGCGTTTGCTCTTGCTGGTGTTTGTCCCCTGGATTGTTCTGGTTGTCCCGAACAGTATGTAAACCCGGCCCGGATGCAGTTGTGATCCGGGCAGCAGTAAAGCCGCTGGGTGTGCAGGTCCAGGACCTGTTTACTGTCCCATCAAGTGGCCTGGACGCCGGGCTGTAGTGGCCCGGCAGCAAAATAATTTACGAGGAGTCGAGATGCGTGTTTTCAAAAAATTGGCCTTGAGCCTGGGCCTGGCTGCAGCAGCCCTGGCACCGACCATGCCTTCGGTTGCGGCTGAAGTTACCACCCTGCGTTTTTCCCAGTGGATGCCTCCAGGCCACTTTATTGTGACCAATATGTTTGAGCCCTGGGCTCAGGAAGTGGAAAAAGCTACCGAAGGCCGCGTGAAGGTGGAGTTCATCAACGCGCTGGGCAAGCCGCAAGCTCACCTGGATCTGGTGCGTAACGGTATTGCTGATATGGGCATGTCGGTACACAGCTACACGGCTAACCGCTTCCCGCTGATCGAGTTTGCCGAACTGCCCTTCACCACTGATGACGGCGGCGTGAACTCGGTGGCTTACTGGCGCACTTACGAAAAATTCATGATGGGTGCCAACGAGCACAAGGGCGTGAAACTGCTGGGTATGTGGACCAGCCCTGCCACCGTGATCTTCACCAGTCAGGACAATGTGCAAAGCATTGACGATCTGAAAGGCAAGAAGCTGCGCTCGCCTAGCCCTTTGTTTGATGCGATTGGCAAGGCCCTGGGCATTGTGACCGTGAACGCGCCTGCTTCGGACAGCTACGAAATGCTGTCGCGTGGTGTGATCGACGGTATGTACTTCCAGTACGACCAATTGGATAACTGGAAACTGGACAAGCTGGTCAAGACTGCCGTGTCGGTGCCCGGTGGCTTTGGCAAATCCAGCCAGTACATGTTCATGAACGAGCGCAAGTGGAAGAGTCTGTCGGAAGCCGACCGTGCTGCTATCGAGAAAATCAGCGGCGAATGGATTGCCAACGACTTCGGTTCCAAATGGCAGGCTGCCGAACAGCAAGCCATTGAGAAGCACACCGCAGCTGGCCTGAAAACACTGCGCATCCAGGGCGAAGCTGCAGACCAGATGAAAGAGCGTCTGGCCTTTGTTGAAGAGGACTGGATCAAGGCTGCCGACAAGAAGGGCATTGACGGTAAAGCCGCTCTGGCCTACTTCCGCGAGCAGATCAAAGAGCTGAGCGCTGCCAAGTAATCCGCAGTACTACTACAGTTTTGGCCCCGTTTTTCTTTGGGAGAGCGGGGTTTTTTTATGTTTTTGGGAGGGGCTGTTGTAAGGGCAAAGGATAGGCAATCGGGCCCATGCTTTAGCCCTGATCGACGTTTCTCCCTGTAAAACGCCGCTTCAGGCCCTGGGGGGGCTGGCAGGGCTGACCACTTGCCGGTGCTGCGCACCGGTGCCCTGGTCAAGAAAGAGCTACGGGCGCATCCTGAACTCGCCGGGTACTTGGTCCCCCGGACCAAGTACAAGCGCCCGGCTCAAACAGCAGGATGCTTGCATCCCTACGCTCTCCCTTGCCTGCGGCAAGTAGTCTGACTCGCCCTGCCAGACCCCCCAGGGCCTGAAGCGGCTTGCAGCGGAGGAAATACTCAAGTCCTCAAGCTTTAAGGCGGGGGTGGTGGTGCCCCCGTCTCCTGGTCATAGTGCTGATTGACGGCATATTCATTGATCACCACCTTGCTCCGGAAGTATCGGGCTATGGCTTTGGGGTCAAAGTGCATATCGAAGCGATCCCGCGAACGCAACGTGGGCAGGAAAAAATACTTGGGTAGCTTTACGTGATGACGCTGATGCTTGTGGGCATCGGCCAAGATAGCGCGTCGTACCTGATCCTGCTCCCAGGTGCCGTGATAGCTGCGCAACATTAATCCGCTGGATACCAGCCATAGCGTGCCGCAGGCCCCCAAGGTTACTAACAGGTTGCGCTGCATGGGTATAACGCGTTGCCCTTGCGCCAATAAATCATGTCCGTAAATAGACAAGGCCACCAGCAGATACATCAAGCCGCCATTCAAGGCTCGCTTGGGGATATTAGGTGCCAGAACCAGAATGGCGTTGGCCAGAAGCGATGCGCCAATGAGCAGCCACATTGCCCGGCGTACAGATTCAGAAGACGCAGGCCCTATGGCAAAGCGCCAAACCAGCATCACTAGAATCACCCCCCAGTACCGCAATAGGGCGTCCGGGAAACGACGACCAAAATGCTCCCCAATGCGCCATAACAAAGGCTGGTCATACCAATGAGCAAAGACCTCTGCGCGTGCTTGATTGCCCGGCGCCAGGACCAGCACGGCGACTCCCAGCCCCATACAGAGCAACCAAACCAGATGCCATGAACCGAGCGAACCTGTGCGCTGAAAGTGCCTTAGGCCCAGATACGCCAGCAAACACCAGCTGATAATGCCGGTGTTTTCATTGGAACAACCGGCTAGCAGGCCCAGAAGGCAGAGCGCCAAGCCTGTGATCACAGAGGGCTTGCCCTTTTGCAAGTAGCAAATAAAGGCCAGCACAAAACCGAAGTTGAACAGATTGGGCCACAGGTAGTTGGCGGCGCCGACCAACCAGAATGTCGTTTGCCCCAGATGGGGGTTGACCAGCCAATACAAGGTGAACACCAGCAGCAGTAAAGACGGGCGCAAAGCTCGTCCGGCCAGTTGGGCCCCCAGTGCTGTCAGTACCGTGACCAGGCCAAACAGGGCCGCTGTATTCAGTGTGGCTTTCAGCCATCCCGGAGCCAGCGTGAGCATGGCGCTGGAGAGCGTATCCGAGACCAGACGACCGCTCCATTGCAGGTAATGTTGCTTGATCGACGTCCATGCAATGCCTTTGTTGGCGTAGTTGAAGTCGTCCGAGATCATGGGGGTGAGCCAATAAATGGCCCACGTAGCCATCACGGCCAGCACCGCAAAAGTAATAAAGGCCCAGGCACCAAAACGGTGGCCGAGCAGGGCCTGGCTGAATCGGGATTCAGCAAAAGAGAGAGTTGGGCTCATCGAGATGAAGCGGCGTGCTTGTGGCCAGGCCAATGACGACGGTATTACACATCGCTCGCCGTCCTGGGTGTTCAGGCCCAGGTGATATTGATTATTCACTGGGCGGGAAGCGAGGAATTATCTCAGATACCCGTTGAAACACAGCGTTTAACCACTTTGCTGATCGTCATCCTTTAAATCTAAACCAAATCGGGGTTTTCCCTGCTTTTGCGGCTTCTTGCGCTTATTGGCTAGGCGCTGCGCAAAGTGGATATACCGACAAAAAGAGCACTTCTACCATTGGCTCCATCGTCATACCTAAAAAACAAAAGGAGAACGGACGTGGGGGACATCAATAAAAAAATAGCAGCAGTGGTTCTGGGTGCAGGGGTATTGGGCGCCGGCCCGGCCTGTGCCATTGAAGGTAATGGTCTGCCTATTTATCCCGATGGTTTGGAAAACTTCATGAGTGGCGCCCTGCCGCCGCCCGGTGTGCACTTGCTGATGTACGGCGGTGCCATGCGTTACGACTCGGTGCGTGACAAGAATGGCGACAAGTTGCCTATTCCTGACTTCAAGGTCGATGTGGCAATGGTTGCGCCGCGTCTGGTCTGGGTGACGGACCAGCAGGTGTTTGGTGGCCAGTTGGCATTTCATGCCCTGGCTCCCCTGCTGACCGTCAAGGCACAGGCCGCTGGTCAGTCCCAGCGCCGTAGCGGTCTGGGTGACGTGGTGTTTGGTCCGGCCTTGGGCTTTCACCCCAGCGAGAAAATGCACTACATCCTGGGAGTGGATTTTGTCGCCCCGACTGGTCGCTACAAAGTGACCGACAGCGCCAACCTGGGCCGCAACTACTGGGCCATTCAGCCCGCCGCTGCCTTCAGCTACATGCAGCCCAGCGGCATCAACCTGGATTTGAAGATGATGGTGGACTTCAACTTCCGCAACAGCGACACCGAAACCCGTACGGGTAAAGCCATTCACGCCGATTACGCCGTGGGTTGGGGTTTTGGCAATGGGCTGGTGCTGGGTGTGGGTGGTTACGCCTATCAACAGATTGAAAGCGACCGTGGCCCCATGGCCGGTGACAGCAAGGCTCGTGCCTTCGCCATTGGTCCCAGCCTGCGTTACGCCAATGACAAAGGTCTGCTGATTACGGCCAAGTACCAGCAGGATCTGGGTGTGCGTGGCCGTCCTGAAGGAAAACAATTTTTTGTAAAAGTAGCGGTTCCGTTCTAAGGGCCCGCGGCAGGAGAGCGAGATGAAAGGATTGAAAGACAAGGTAGTCATCGTCACCGGCGGCGCAACACGTGTTGGCGCAGGCGTGGTCGAGGTGCTGATGGGCTATGGCGCACGTGTGGCCGTGTTTGATATTGATGCCGCAGGTGGTCAGAAAGCCGTAGGCAACGATGCTGCCAAAGCCAAATTCTGGGAAGTGGACATTACCAGCGATCAAAGCCTGAATGCCTCCATCGAGCAGGTGAAGGCGCATTTTGGCCGTGTGGATGGTCTGGTCAATCTGGCTTGTTCCTATCTGGATGAAGGCATGGCTTCCAGCCGTGAAGATTGGCTCAAGGCCTTGGATATCAACCTGGTCAGCGCGGTGCAGGCTGCCAAGGCTGTGCGTCCCTTGCTGCCGCGTGGCGGCTCCATCGTCAATTTCACATCCATTTCCTCGTCGATCGCTCAAACCGGGCGCTGGTTGTACCCGGTCTCCAAGGCCGCCTTGTTGCAACTGACACGCAGCATGGCGCTGGACTTTGCTCCTGACGGTATCCGTGTGAACTCGGTCTCGCCCGGCTGGATCTGGTCGCGTGTGATGGACGAGCTGACTGGCGGCGATCGCGCCAAAACCGATCGCGTGGCCTCGGCATTTCACATGCTGGGCCGCGTGGGCGATCCCCAGGAAGTGGGCGAAGTCGTGTCCTTCCTGCTCTCGGATTCCGCCAGTTTCGTGACCGGTGCCGATTACGCCGTTGATGGCGGCTACTCGGCCATGGGACCCGAGCAAGGTGTACCCGCCATTCCAAAGTTGGCTGAATAAGAAAAACCGGGACGCCGCCGCAGTGGCGTCCTTAGCTCCCTCAGAAGGAAAAAATCATGCGTAAAGTTGCTATTGTGGGCGCTGGCCAGGCTGGCATGCCCGTTGCATTCGGTCTTTTGGCCAAGGGCTACGACGTAGCCGTTTTCACCAACCGCAGTCCCGACGATGTTCGTGGTGGCCGCGTGATGTCCAGTCAGTGCATGTTTGCCGAGGCGCTGGACGTAGAGCGCCGTCTGGGCCTGAATTTCTGGGACGACGAGTGTCCGCCTGTACAAGGCATCGGCTTTGCTCTGCCAAATCCTGAACAGCCTGACACCAAAGCCGTGGACTGGAGCGGCCGTCTGGATCGTGAAGCCCAGGCAACTGACCAGCGCGTGAAAATGCCTTACTGGCTGGAACTGTTCGAGCAGCGTGGCGGCAAGCTGATCATGGAAGATGTGGGCGTGGCCGAACTGGAGCGCATCACCCAGGAGTACGACCTGACCATGCTGGCTGCCGGTAAAGGCGAAGTGGTCAAGTTGTTCGAGCGTGACGATCAGCGTTCCATGTACGACAAGCCTCAGCGCGCCCTGGCCCTGACCTATGTACATGGTCTGGAGCCTACGCCTGAATACTCGCGCGTGTCCTTTAACTTCATCCCCGGTGTGGGCGAATACTTTGTGTTCCCCTCGCTGACCCTGTCCGGTCCCTGCGACATCATGGTGTTCGAAGGCGTGCCCGGTGGCCCACTGGATCGTTTCCGCGATGCCAAGACGCCCGAAGCTCATTTGGAGCAAAGCGTTTCTTTCCTGCGCGAATTCCTGCCTTGGGAAGGCGACCGAGCCCGTAATGTGGAACTGACCGACGCCCAAGGTTACCTGTCCGGTGCTTTCCCTCCCACAGTTCGCAAACCTGTGCTGACGCTGCCTTCGGGCCGCATGGTGCTGGGTCTGGGTGATGCCGTGGTCGTGAACGACCCTATTACCGGCCAAGGTTCCAACAACGCCGCCAAAGCCGCCCAGGTGTATCTGGACAGCATTTTGCAACGTGGCGAAGGCGCGTTTGACCATAACTGGATGCAGGAAACGTTCGAGCGTTACTGGGATTACGCCAATCTGGTGGTGCGCTGGACCAATTCCATGTTGAAGCCACCAACCGACTCCTCTTTTGCCTTGTTGACCTCGGCTCAACAATCGCCCGCCCTGGCTCATTTCCTGGCCAACAGTTTCAACCACCCGCCGGTTCTGTTCCCGGCCTGGGAAGATCTGAGTGCCGCTCAGGCATTGATCGAGAAGACTCGTAGCCAATCTGTGGCTGCCTGATAGATAGTATTCAAGGAGACGTATCATGACCCCCACCGCAACGCTGCAAGACTCCCCGTCCCAAACCGCTGCCCAGCGGCAGGCCGTGTCTGCCCAAGCGTTGGCAGCCGCTGACGCCAAACCCACACCGTCCAATCTGAATGTGGTCGATAGCCGTGCGTTTCGCCAGGCACTGGGCCATTTTCCAACGGGTGTGGCCATTGTCACGACTCGTTGTCCCGATGGCCGGGCGGTGGGTCTGACCATCAACTCCTTTACGTCCCTGTCGCTGGAGCCGCCTCTGGTGATGTGGAGCCTGGTGAATCACTCGCCCAGCCTGGAAATTTTCGAGAAGTGCAGCCACTTTGCGATCAACGTGATCAGCCAGGAACAAGTGCCCGTGGCCCTGGGGTTTGCCAACTCCCAGGTCAAGGACAAGTTTGCCCTGGTCTCGCATGTGGATGGTGAAGAAGGCGTGCCGTTGCTAGACGACTGTGTGGCGACCTTTGTGTGCGAGAACTACCGTCAGCACGAGGGTGGTGACCATACCTTGTTTATTGGCCGTGTGGTGCGCCACACCACGCTGACCGAACACGAGCCTGCGGTGTTTCATCGTGGCCGTTTCGCCAACCTGACCACGCCTAGCGGAGACCGTTGAAATGAGTGATGCGCACAGCGCTGATGTAGTCATTGTCGGCAGCGGGATGAACTCCCTGACCTGTGCCGCCTTGTTGGCCCAGCGGGGTTTGTCGGTGACAGTGCTGGAGCGCAATGCGGTGGCCGGGGGCTGCATCCGTACGCAAGAGCTGTTCCCCGGTTTTACCCATGATGTGCTGTCCAGTTGGTATCCCTTGTTCATGGGCGGTGCATCCTATGCCACTTTGGCTGAACCCTTGGCCAAAGCCGGTCTGGAGTTTGTCAAAGGCGAATACAGCACGGGTCTGGCCATTCCTGGTGGCCCGTCGCTGGCCTTGCGTCAGGATATGGACGACACCGTACGTCGCTTCAATGACTTGATGCCGGGTGAAGGCGATGCCTTGGGTGCCATGGCGGCTCGCATGTTTGGCCCGGATGCCGGTTTGGTATTTGGCTTGCTGGGCGGTGAGCCTTACCGTTGGCCCATGGCCAAACTGGCCTTTGGTGCCTGGCGCGAACGGGGTCTGGATGGCTTGATGTCCTTTGGCTCGCAAGCGCTGGAAAGCTTTCGGCGCTGGGCCATGCGCGAACTGCGCAGCGATCTGGCCCGCGCCATGATTGCTCCCTGGGTGCTGCATAGCGGTTTGGGCCCGGATGAAGCCAGCTCGGCCCTGATCGGCAAGCTGACGTTCAGTGCCGTGGTCAGTGGTGGTATGCCTGTCGTCAAAGGCGGCAGTTATCAGATTGTGAAAGCCTTTACCCGCATCATCGAAGAAGCTGGTGGCGCGGTACTGACCAATTCCCATGTGGATCGCGTGTTGGTGGAAGGCAATAAGGCGACGGGCGTGTGCGTCGGTACGCAGCGCTACCTGGCGCGTCGTGCCGTGGTGTGTAACGTGACGCCGGGTCAGTTGTATGGCGACCTTTTGCCTGAAGTTGAACCCGAGTTGTTGAAGTCCGCCCAGGATTATCACTATGGCCGTGGCGGCATGCAGATACACTTTGCCTTGAATTCCCCGCCCGACTGGGTGGACCCGGAGCTGCGCCATGTCCCTATGGTGCATGTGACGGAAAGCATGGAGCAGGTGTGTTCCTCGGTGGTCACGGCCAGCAATGGCTACCTGCCTGCCAAACCGACCTTGGCCGTGGGCCAGCCGGTAGCGGTGGATGTGACTCGTGCACCGGAAGGTCACTGGATTCTATGGGTACAAATGCAGGAGCTGCCGCGTCACATCAAAGGCGATGAAGCGGGCGAGATTCCTGTGCCAGCGGATGGACGCTGGAACGAAGCCGTGCGCGAGGCTATGGCCGATCGCGTTCAGGCTCGTCTGGAAACCGTCATGCCTGGCTTGGCCGCCAAGATTATCGGGCGTCGTAGCGTCAGCCCGGCGGACCTGGAAGCCTTGAACATGAATCTGGTGGGGGGCGATCCGTATAGCGGGGTGTGCTCGCCCGATCAGTTCTTTTTCATGCGTCCTTTTGCAGGACACAAGAACGCGCGCAATGGCAACACGCCCTGGCGCAATCTGCATCAAATTGGTGCGTCGGTGCATCCAGGCCCTGGCTTGGGTGGTCAATCCGGCTATCTGGCAGCCCAGCGTATCTTGAAGGGGTGAGAGGACGGGTGAGGCGGTCAGCTTAGTGCTGGCCGCCGCGCACTCGTTGCAGGGTCTCGCTAGGCGCTTCGCCAAAGCGGCTGCGGTATTCGGCGCTGAAACGGCCTTGGTGGGCAAAGCCCCAGCGCATGGCCAGGTCGGCCAGCGTCAGGTGAGGCTCGTTGGAATGGATCAGTTCGTGGCGCAGACGGTCCAGACGAACCTGGCGCAGGTACTGCATGGGGCTGACGCCGTAGTGGTCTCTGAAGGCTTGCTGCAAGGTGCGAGAGCTGACGCCCGCAATGGTGCTGAGTTCGTCTACCGTGACCGGCAAATGGGCCTGCTCATGCAAGTGGCTGGCTACTTTCTTCAAGTGGCGCGGCAAGATGCGGGCGGGGTTCAGGGCCTGAATCTGAGCCGGTGGGTGCAGATCCAGCAAGGTTGTCACCGCCAATTGCTCCAGCTGGTTGATAATCAACGGCGAGCGCCGGATGTCTTCGTAGTTGCGTGCACAGTCCAGCACGTAGCGCAGCATGATTTGCCAGGAAGGCTGGGTGTGAGCTTCCAGGCGTACCGGAAACAGCAAACCTTGCGGGCCTACGTCCAGGCCCATGCCACGGGCAGCCTGCTCCACCAGGTTGCGGTCTATCTTGAGCATTAATTGCTCATTATTGGCGTGCCAGACCATGTCCACGTCCTCGTTGGGATTCAGGATCGTGGCGGCGTAGGGGCTGGAGTCCACAGTTTGGCCACCGCAGCGGATTTTGGCGGTGCCGTATTGGGGCATCTGGACCAGGTAGAAACCGGCCAGGTGATCAGGTTGTATGTGTACGTCGGCGCCATAGCCCAGGCGGCTCAAGGCGACCTGACCAAACTGGGCGTGGCGCAGCCGGGTTTGCAGGGTCTGATCGGCACGTAGCTGCTTGAGCTGGTGCGACTTGAACATATCGCTGACAGATTTGCGCACGTGTTCCAGGTCAGCAGAAGCTACACGTGCCCAGTGATCGGGCTTATTTTCCATGTTTCATGTGCCTAGATGGTTCTGAAAGGCAGGAAGGATACGTAAAACCTTGAGTTTCAACGGTTTGCAGCGGCTTTATTTTAGTTGTAAAGTATATCAGTGGGCCACCGGGATTTCCCGCAGTCCCGTTTAGTTTGTTGTGTTTATTAACAGAGAGAACCGTGCAGAAAGACTTTCACTTCTACGAACCCACACAAGGCCATGGACTGCGCCACGACCCGATCAGTTCTATTGTGGGTCCCCGTGTCATCGGCTGGATTGGCACCAAAAGCAAGGAAGGTGTGCTGAACCTGGCTCCATACAGCTTCTGCAACGTGTTCAACTACCGCCCGCCTGTCATCGCTTTTTCCAGCGTGGGCTACAAAGACAGCGTGCGCAACGCAATTGAAACCGGCGTCTTTACCTGGAACCTGGCTACCCGTGATCTGGCCGAACCCATGAACATGACCAGCCTGGAACAAGATGTGCGCGAGTTTGAAGTCGCGGGCCTGACGCCTGTGGATTCCCGCCTGATTGATGCCCCCCGCGTGGGCGAGAGCCATGCCTCGCTGGAGTGCAAGGTGACGACGCACTTTCAGTTGAAAGACTCGGAAGGCAAGGATCTGAACACCTGGATGGTGCTGGGTGAAGTGGTCGGCGTGCATGTGTCGCCCAACAGCATCGTGGACGGCATTTACCGTACCGCGATCCCACGTCCGATTCTGCGTGGTGGTGGTCCTGGCGATTACTTTGAGATTACGGACCTGGCCTTGTTTGATATGCCACGTCCCAAGTCCTGATAGCAGGGCTGTAGTCAGAAGCCGCTGGTTGGCGGCTTCATTAGGATGGTTGCAAATGCATAACGGCGCCGCAAGGCGCCGTTTGCTTTATGTCTGCTCAGAGTGTGGCCGAAGTCTTTGGGCGGTTTTGCCTTTTAGCCTTTGGACGAACCGCCCGCTGCCAGGAATTGCGCCAGGCGGGGGCTGCGTGGCGACACCAGCACTTCTTCTGGCGGGCCTTCTTCCTCGATTTGACCTTCGTGCAGATACACCACCTTGCTGGAGACGTTGCGAGCAAAGCTCATTTCGTGCGTAACCACCACCATCGTGCGCCCTTCTTCGGCCAAATTCTGCATAACACGCAGAACTTCGCCCACACGCTCGGGGTCCAGTGCCGAGGTTGGCTCGTCAAACAGCATCACTTCAGGTTCCAGCGCCAGCGCCCGGGCAATGGCCACGCGCTGCTGCTGGCCGCCTGACAAGAAGGCCGGGTATTGTTTGGCCAGATCGCGCGACAGGCCCACCTTGTCCAGATACAGCTCCGCTTTGGCAATGGCCTGCGCCTTGTCCATGCCCTGTACATGAATGGGCGTGGCGGTAATGTTTTCCAGCACCGTCATGTGGGACCACAGATTGAAGTGCTGGAACACCATGGCCAGGCTGGTGCGCAGGCGCTTGAGCTGTTGTTTATCTACCGCAACCAGTTCATCCGTTTTGGGGTCCAGACGGGTTTTCAGTTCCTCGCCCTTGATGACGATACGGCCGGAATTGGGCGTTTCCAGAAAGTTGATGCAACGCAGAAACGTACTTTTGCCCGAACCACTGGAACCGATCAGGCTGATAACATCGCCCGGCTCCGCGCTGAGAGAGACTCCCTTGAGGACCTCCAGGGAACCATAGCGTTTGTGAATATTCTCGATGAGCAGGTTGGGCATGGAAAACGGTATCGTATTGAAAATAAAAAAGACCGGCGCGACGCGGCAGAGGGGATTACAGCACAGACTGGCCGTCAGGCAAATCATTGATGCTGTGGTTTTCCCGTACAAATCTGTGGGTCTAAACGGATTTGCGCGCATTTCTGGGTTTATGATGCAGTCTTTCCCGCAGCCCTGATCGGGCTAAGGGCGCAGCGCAAGCCGCGTTTTAGCCAAGCTTAGGTGTCCGTTACAGGGGACCTGTTTCTAGAGAGTGTTGTCATGAAAAAAGTGGTCCGTGCCAAGCTGCATGGTATCAAGGTGACCGGTGCCGACTTGAACTATCACGGCTCGATCACACTGGATCCTGAAATCTGCGAACAAGCGGGCATTTTACCCATGGAGTTTGTGGAAATCTGGAATAAGGACAGTGGCGCCCGTATTTCTACCTACGTGATCTTCGGTGAACCCGGCTCGCGCTGTGTGGTCCTGAACGGCGCGGCGGCCCGTACCTGTCAAAAGGGCGACACCGTCATCATCTGCGCAACCGAATACGTGATGAACTCCGAAGACCTGTATTCCCTGCGCCCTACCGTGCTGACCTTCACGCCGGAAAACGAAGTGGATGAAGTCATGCACTACGAAGTGGCCAAGACCGCCCAGCGCGATTACGACTTCCGCGTGGTTCGCGACGATCGCCCTCGTGGTGCCGAGCGTTCACTGGCTCGTGTGGATGTGGACGCCCTGTCCGCAGACCTGCGCTCCCGTGGCCTGGATGATCGTGCCATTGCCGACATCCTGTCCTGCCACCTGGCCGATTTCGCGCCTGCGAACCAGAACTGATTGAATGTCACCGGGCCGCATCAGGCCCGCTGATGGCTTTATTGAAAAACGCGGTGTTCACTGCCTCTGGCAGCAAACACCGCGTTTTTTGCTTTAGCCCGTTCGTGGCCCAATGACTTCTGGCGCTCCAGCCTGAATATGGCGTTTCGTGCAGCGCCGTAGTGCCGCGTATCGTCAGTCCACAAGATACCCAGAGCGCTGCGATCAGAGCGCTTGAGTACCTTGTTCATCACGTTCAGCGTCAATATTGGGCGCGCAGTGTCAGCATCACGTTGCGTGGGTCGCCGTAGTAGTTGTAGGCGCGTTCGTGGGCAATATAACGGTAGTACTTCTTGTCGAACACGTTGTTCAGGTTGAGGGTGGCTGAAACCTTGGGCGTGAAGTCGTAGCGCACCATCAGATCAGCCACGGCGTAAGGATTTTGCTCGATACGGATCGTGCCGGCCGTGTTTTCGTACAGGAACTTGGTCTGCCACGTGAAGCCACCCCCCACTGTCCACTGGCGCAACGAGCCTGGCAGGCGGTAAGAGGTAAAGAGCTTGAACATATGTTCTGGCGTGCGCGTGTTGAAGGGCTTGCCCTGGTTGGCCGCATCTTTCACGTACTTGGTGGTGTTGTAGGTATAGCCAGCCGTCAGATTCCAGCCTGGGGCCAGTTCACCTGTCAACTCCGCCTCAATCCCTTCGCTGCGCACTTTGCCTGAGGCAATCGAGCAGTAGTCGCTGGTGGTGTAGGGGCACGGTTTGGGGCCGTCCAGATCGGTCTGGGCGCGGTTGGTTTCTTCGATACGGAAGGCCGCCAGCGAAGCCTGCACGCGGCCATCCTGGAATTCACCCTTGATACCCGCCTCGTAGTTGGCACCCACGATGGGCTTGAGCAAGGAGCCGTTGCGATCGATGGCGTTTTGCGGACGGAACACGTCGGTATAGCTGGCGTACAGCGAGTAGTTATCGTTCAGATCGAATATCAGACCGGCGTACGGTGTGAACTCGCCACTGACCTTGTAGCTCGAGGAGGCCGTGTTGGCGCCGGTGAGCAGATTGGTGCTGTCGCTGCTGTAGTCCCACCAGCTCCAACGACCACCCACGATCAAGGTGAGCGGATCGGCAAGACTTAGACGAGCAGCAGTATAGATGCCCGACTGCTTGGTGGTGGTGGCGGTGCGCGATTCATAAGGCCCAATATTGGGCGGAGGCAGCGAGGTGGGGTCCCAGTTAAAGACATCGGGCCGAATGCTAGCGTATTCACGCAGCGGCACCTGGTCGGTTTCGGTGGGATTGCGGCGCATGTTCGCACCTACTACCAGCTCATGCTTGCGGCCCAGTAAGGAGAATGGGCCCGAGGCGTACAGGTCCACGCTGGTCTGGGTGCGGTTCAGGCTGCTGGCTCGTGCGTAGTTCAGGAGTGGGCCCTGGTGCGTGTTGCGGTCCACGCCCGCGCCCGAGGCGGACAGAAACACCGTGTCTACGTCGTAGTGCTGGCGGTTGGCCGACAGCTTGGTCTGCCAGCCGTTGTCTATCTCCCAGGTCAGGTCGCCGAACACGGTGGTGCTGTGGGTGGCCCGGTGGTTCCAGTTGGCACCCAGGTAAGTGCTGCGTGGCAGTTCGAGATCGCCGCCATCGTCAAAGAAGACGACGCCAGTGCCGTTGGGCGTACCCTTGGTGCGCTGATGATCCACCCCCACGGTGGCCGTGATCGAGGGAGTGAAGTCGTATTGCAAGACGCCATACAGCACTTCCTTGCGTTCCTTGACGTGATCCACGAAGGAGTCGCGGTCGTCGTGCACGGCCACCACCCGCCCGCGCAGATCGCCGTTGTGGTTGAGCGGACTGGAGACGTCGGCTTCCACACGGTAGCTGTTCCACGATCCCACCATCGCGCTGCCGCTGGCGGCAAATTCATGGGTGGGTTGCTTGCGCACCAGATTGAGCGTGCCGCCCGGGTTGCCGGCCCCCTGCAACAGACCCGCCGCGCCGCGTACCACTTCCACACGGTCGTAGATGGCCATGTCGGCGGCCGCTTCCGAGCCGCCTGCACCCAGCGAGACAGGCACGCCGTCAAGCTGTGCCGTATCCAGCGAGAAGCCGCGGATCTGATAGGTTGTGCCCAGCACTTCGCCTTCTTGTACCTTGACGCCGGTGGCCTGCTTGAGTGCGTCATTAAGCGTGAGCAAACCCTGGTCGTCGAGCCGCTGGCGCGTGATCACGCTGACCGACTGCGGGGTTTCACGTGCGGACAGGTTCATGCGCGTGGCCGAGCTTGCCGATGCGTTGGTGTAGCTGCCTGTGCCTTCGGTTCTGGGATCGAGTCGTCCCCGTACGGTTACGGTGCTCAGCTGGGTGACGTCACCGGCAGGTGCCTCTGGGACTTGGCGCA
This sequence comes from Alcaligenes sp. PF14, assembly GCF_037150615.1. NCBI lineage: Bacteria > Pseudomonadati > Pseudomonadota > Betaproteobacteria > Burkholderiales > Alcaligenaceae > Alcaligenes > Alcaligenes sp. PF14. The sequence continues at coordinate 133,486 of NZ_JBAGRS010000006.1, forward strand.
GATGGTAGCTGCCATCCGAGCTGGCAATAGCAGTCAGGCCAGTACCCGCCAACAGTGCATCCAGCGCGGCCTGGGGCGAAAACGTGCCGGAAACGCCTGGGCTGTTTCTGTCCCTGGCCAGCTCACCGGCTCCAGCGACCAGTACGCCGGATGCGCTTGCAAAGCGAGCCAGCGCTGTGCTCAAGGGGCCTGCTGGAATGCTGTAGCTTTGTTGTTTGGCAGACGCACTATTGATGGTTTGGGCGTGGGCTTGAGGATGCCAGCTTGCCAGGCTCAATGCACCGCTGGCCAGGGCGAGTTGCAGCACGCAGGCCAAGGGGCTTAGTTTGAAACCGGGTCGGAAAAAGTGCATGGCACCAAAAGAGTTCGCCCCGCGGGCGACAGGCTGGGAATAGCCGGGCATGATGAATTCTGCTCCTTGGAAGCGGTGTAGTCGGCGAGAGCGAGCCGGTTTGTGTGTGTCCTGGTCAGATTCTGGTTTTGTGCCAGGAGACGGGTAAAACGATGCCCTCATCAGGTATATCGAACACGCCAAGGAAAAGCGGAACTCGGAAAAGTGGAAATAGCCGGTTTGAAGCATTGGGCCGCTTGAATAGGCCCGTAAACCGGCTTGTCATGCACGGCGGCTGATGCCCGTGAATGTGTGTCTGAATCAAGGTCAGTGCTCGGCAAGTTCAATGCTGACCCACCAGGGCAGGGTTCGTTTGATGCGAATCGGCAGCACCCCCTCCAGCATTCTCAAGGCCCGGTCCGGATCGGTGGAGGGATAGCTGCCAATCACAGGCAGCTGGGCCGCCTCGGGTGAAACGCTAAGGTGGCCGCCGCGATAGCGCTGCAATTCGCGCACGACCTCGATCAAGGGTGTGTTGTCGGTGACGAGGATGCCTTTGGTCCAGCTTTGCCGCTCGGGCAGGACAGCAGTGGTAGCCGCAATCTCGGTACGCGAAAGCTGTGTCTGCTGACCGGCATGGACAATGTGCTGCTGGCGCTTGTTTGCCGTATCCACCTGTACCGCGCCTTGATACACCGCCAGAAAAGTTTCCTGACCGTCCAGTCGCACCGTAAAGCGTGTCCCCAAGGCACGCAGCAAGCCTTGACGGGTTTCGACCAGAAAGGGCCGTGCAGGATCGGCCGCTGTATCGATCCGAATTTCACCCTGAACCAGGGAGAGCAGCCGTTGATTGCCTCGGTAGTCGTGGTTCATTGCAGTGTCGGAGCTGAGCCAAACGGTAGAGCCATCGGGCAAAGTCAGTTGGTGGACTTCACCACGGGCGGTGCGATGCTCGGCTGACCAGGCCATTACTGTGCCGGGCAAGGACGTATGCTGCCAAGCCAGCCAACTGCCCAAACTGCTGCCTGCCAGTGTGCCCAGGCCCAGCAGCAATTGGCGGCGGCGTCCCATTCGTCGGTTGGCCAGGCAATAGCTTTGGACGGCAGCCTGGCGGCTGTCGCTGCTTTGGATCGGTTCAAAGCGGCCACTGATGCGCTCTACATACTGCCAGGCCTTGCGATGCTCGGCCTGAGCGGCCAGCCAGCCTTGCCAGCTTTGTCGGTCCTGGGCCGAGGCCTCGTCCGAGCGCAGCAGGGCAAACCATTCGGCGGCCTGCTCCAGCGCGTCAAATGAAGGCTCCAGCGTATCGTCGGGATGCAGTTCGGAAGTGCTCATAGGGGGGCGTACAGGCAATCAGCGTGGCTCGGGCAGGCTGGACGCCTGATGCACGGGCATGTCAGCGGCGGTATGGCGGGCTTCCAGTTTCAGGCAGCACAGCATGGCCTGGCTAAGATATCGGTGCACCATGCGTGTGGACACGCCCAGCGCCTCTGCAATTTCCCGGTTGCTCATGCCGTCGGCCATGGCCATGAAAAAGGCATTGCCCACTTTGGCAGGCAGGGTGCGCAACATGCTGTCTATCTCTTGCAGGGCTTCCAGCACCAGGGCCTGGTGTTCGGCAGAAGGAACCAGGGCGGCCGGGCGGTTGGCCAGCTCTTCCAGCCAGGCTTGTTCAATCTGACGGCGTCGCCATAAGTCCACGCACATGCCATTGGCCATGAGCCGCAAATACACACGGGCTTCGGGTTCGCTGCCGAATTGACGGGGTTTTTGCAGCAGTCGGACAAAAACGTCTTGGGCCAGATCGGCCGCATCGAAGGAATTACCTAGCCTGCGTCGTAGCCAGCTATGCAACCAGCCGTGGTAATTTCGGTAGAGCGATTCCGTGTCGGGTGAGAAGGCGGCATTGTGCATGATGCGTTCCAGTGGTGCCTGCTCGACCAGAAAAATGGTAGAGAATCGGGCAATGAGAACTGAGAATAATTCTCAATTATCAGAAAAAACCGCCCATTCGGCAAGTTGCCGTGGGCGGTTTTACTGTTGGCATCGCAAGCGATCAGGCCTGATCGCGCCCTTCTTCTACAGCATGACAAGCCACTTCTTGCGGCCCGGTTTGCAGCAAAGCCGGGGCTTCGCGGCGGCAGCGATCATTGGCCAGCGGGCAGCGTGGATGGAAGGTACAGCCCGATGGCGGGTTCAGTGGATTAGGCACTTCACCAGCGACCGGGATGCGGCTTTTGCCCGCTCCGCTCATGTCGGGAATGGCTCCCAGCAACATGCGCGTGTAGGGGTGGCGAGGCTGCGCGAACAAATCGTCGCGTGGCGCAATTTCCACAATCCGGCCCAAATACATGACGCCAACTCGGTCGGCCACGTGATGCACCACGGCCAGGTTGTGTGAGATGAACAGATAGGTCAGCCCCAGTTCGCGCTGCAAATCCTTCATCAGGTTCAGGACCTGGGCCTGCACCGACACGTCCAGCGCCGAGGTGGGCTCGTCACAGACGATGAATTCGGGTTGCAGAGCCAGAGCACGGGCAATGGAAATACGCTGGCGCTGGCCACCGGAGAACTGGTGCGGGTAACGCTGGGCGTCGCTGGGGTTCAGGCCCACTTGCGTCAGCAGCTCAGCCACTTTGGCGTCTTGCTGGGCGCGGCTCATGTCCGTGTGGGTGACCAGTGGTTCGGCAATGATGCGGCCCACGCGCCAACGAGGATTCAGGCTGGCATAGGGGTCCTGAAAAATCATCTGACGGCGTTTGCGCATGGCCTTCTGGCTGGCTTTGTCCATGGTTTTCAGGGACTGGCCATCAAACAGAATCTCGCCGCGTGTCAGCGAATACAGGCCCGTCAGCAAACGGGCCACGGTGGATTTCCCGCAGCCGGATTCGCCTACCAGGGCCAGGGTTTCACCCTTGTTCAAGGTGAGGCTGACGCCATCGACCGCGCGCAGGTTTACTTTGGGTTTGCGGTAGACCAGGCGCTCCAGCAAGGGCGGGGACACATCAAACCAGCAGGCAGCGTCCTTGACCTGGACCAGGGCTTGTTTAGGGGCGCTCATGCGGACTCCTGTGCATGCAGCCAACAGGCCGCCTGTGTTTGTGGGGGAACAGGCATCAGCTCGGGGCGTTCGACCAGGCAGCGATCAAAGCGACGATCACAACGCGGATTGAAGGCGCAGCCGGGCGGGATGGCGTTCAAGCGTGGCATGCTGCCGGGGATTTGCTCCAGACGCTCCAGCCCCGCGTGCAGATTGGGAATGGAACGCATCAAGCCACGGGTATAAGGGTGGCTGGGTTTCTGGATCACATCCTGTACAGGGCCGATCTCGATAATGCGACCGGCGTACATCACGGCCACGCGGTCGGCGGTTTCCGCAATCACCCCCATATCGTGGGTAATCAGCATGACCGAGGTGCCTTGCGAGCGACAGAGCTTTTTCAGCAGGTCGATAATCTGCGCCTGAATGGACACGTCCAGTGCCGTGGTGGGTTCGTCCGCCACGATCAGCTTGGGCTCGGCCGCCAGGGCCAGCGCAATCACCACCCGTTGGCGCATGCCGCCGGAGAACTGGTGCGGATAGTGGTCGATACGCTCGCGCGCTGCCGGAATGCCGGTAGCTTCCAGCAATTCGATGGCGCGTTCCTGTGCCTGTTTCCAGGACAGAGGCAGGTGCGTGACGATGGTTTCGGCCAGTTGATGGCCCACGGTATAGAGCGGGTTCAGCGAGGTCAGCGGGTCCTGGAAAATCGCGCCAATCTTGCGGCCACGAATCTTGCGCATCTGGTCCTGGTTCAGATTGTCGATGCGCTCGCCTTCCAGCAGAATCTGGCCGCCGCTGATGCGACCGGGGGCATCGAGCAAACCAATAATGGAGGAACCCGTCAGGGATTTACCGGCACCGGACTCCCCCACCACTCCCAGCACTTCGCCGGGGGCGATGGAAAAGGACACATGATCCAGGGCTTGGAGCACACCACGCCGGGTCGGGAATTCGACACACAGGTCTTGGACAGTTAAGAGTGCAGTCATGGCTTAGCTCAATTTGGGGTTCAGGGCGTCACGCAACCAGTCGCCCAGGAGGTTGACCGACAGCACCAGCAGCACCAGCATCAGGCCAGGGAAAATCGTGATCCACCATTCGCCCGAGAACAGGAAGTCGTTACCGATCCGGATCAGGGTGCCCAGAGAGGGTGAGGTTGCCGGAACGCCGACGCCCAGAAAGGACAGCGTGGCTTCGGTAATGATGGCGGTGGCCAGATGCACGGTGGCCAGCACCAGCACGGGGCCCATCACATTGGGCAGCACATGACTGAACATGATGCGCGGCGAAGACACGCCAATGACGCGGGCAGCCTGCACGTACTCACGGTTTTTCTCCACCAGCGTGGAGCCGCGCACGGTACGGGCATATTGCGGCCAACCGGCCAACGCAATCGCTCCGATCAGCACCGGAAAGGCGACCACATCGTGCATGTTCAAGGGGAACACGGCACGGGCTACACCGTCGATCAGCAAGGCAATCAGGATGGCCGGGAAGGACAGCTGTACATCGGCCACACGCATGATGAAGGCATCCACACGGCCACCGGAGTAACCGGCCAGCAGGCCCAGCACAATGCCGACCACCATGGACAGGGCTACCGAGGCCAGACCGATCAGCAAGGAGGTGCGCGTCCCGTACAACAGGGCCGAATACAGGTCACGGCCCTGGCTGTCTGTTCCCAACCAGTATTGGGGTGAACCGTTTTCCGACCAGGCCGGGGCCAGCAAGGCATCCATCAGGTCGATGGAGGTCAGATCGAAGGGATCGTAAGGAGCCACCCAGCGGGCACCCAGCGCGCCGATAAACAGCAGCAAGGCCATGATGGTGGCCGCAATGGCGACGGGAGAGTGGCGCCAGGACCAGACCAGATCGCTATCCCAGGCGGTTTTCAATTTAGCGAACATATTAGTGCCCCTTGGCGCCCGACAATTGGGTGCGCAGACGTGGATCGACCAGGAAGTACAGCAGGTCTACCAGCAGGTTGATCACAACAAATACCAGGGCAATCAGACAGAGATAGGCCGCCATCACGGGGATGTCGGCAAATTGCACGGCCTGGATAAACAGCAGACCCATGCCCGGCCATTGGAAAACGGTTTCCGTCACGATGGCAAAGGCGATGATGCCGCCCAGTTGCAGCCCCGTGATGGTGATAACCGGCACCATGGTGTTTTTAAGGGCGTGACCAAAGTGGATGGCGCGTTGCGACAGGCCACGGGCACGAGCAAATTTGATGTAGTCGGCGCGCAGTACTTCCAGCATCTCGGAGCGCACCAGACGCAGGATCAGCGTGAGCTGGAACAAACAGAGCGTGATGGCGGGCAGGATCAAATGCTTGATCCCGTCCCAGCTAAGCAGGCCGGTACTCCACCAGCCAAACTTCAGGACTTCGCCCCGGCCATAGCTGGGCAGCCAGCCCAATTGCACGGAGAAGATCAGGATCAGCAAGATACCGATCAGGAAGGTGGGCAGAGAGATCCCCAGCAATGAAAAGGCCAGAATGCTCTGCGCCATGAACCCATTGCGCTTCAAGGCGGTGTACACCCCTAGCGGCAGGCCTATCAGCAAGGCCAGTATGGCGGCCACCACGGACAGCTCTACCGTGGCAGGCAGGCGGTCTTTCAGTAGCGTGGAAACCGGTTGGGCTTGCCGCAGGGACAGGCCAAATTCGCCTTGTACGGCCTGGGATACAAAGCGTCCGAATTGCACGGGAGCGGGTTGGTCCAGCCCCAGGCTGGCACGCAGTTCCACGCGATCTTGTTCGGTGGCGTCCTGTCCCAGCATGATGGTGACCGGGTCACCAATGTAGCGGAACAGCACAAAAGCCAGAAGGCTGACCGTCAGCATCACCAGAACAGCCTGGATCAGACGGCGAATAATAAATACCAGCATAGGCGGTCTCCTGGTAGAGCGCGAGGATCACTCGCGACCAGTGTCGTCCTTAATGTGTAAAAAGGGCCCGGCAAGGGGGCTGGTGTAGAAACGGATGACTACAGCGTAATGGGAACCAGCCCCGCACGGAGGCGGGGCTGGGGTATGAAAACAACTTAGTCGATGGTGGTCCATTGGGCCAGCATGCGGTTGTCCGCACGATGAATCACGTTGACCTTCTTGGCCATGGCCCAAGGAATGATCTGGTCATGCAGGGGAATGTGGCCCACTTCCTTGGCATGAATTTCCAGAACCTTGTGGATGGCCGCATCGCGCTTGGCGGTGTCGGTTTCGGTCTTGATCTGGTCGATCAAGGCGTCCACTTCGGCGTTTTCGTAGTTACCGAAGTTAAAGGAGCCGTCAGCGCCCTCGCCCTTGCTGTGCATCAGGCTTTGCAGGGTGTAGAGCGCATCAAAGGTCGGAACGCCCCAGCCAAACATGTAGGCGCTGCTGTCGTAGCTCTGAACTTTGGGGAAGTAGGTGGCGCGCGGCATGGCGTTCAGGTTGGCTTTCACGCCGACTTTGGCCCACATGCCCACAATGGCTTGGCAGATGGCTTCATCGTTGATGTAGCGATCGTTCGGGCAATCCAGGGTGAAGGTCAGGGAATTGTCGTAACCGGCTTCTTTCAGCAGTTCCTTGGCGCGGTCCTGGCTGTAAGGCAGGCGCTGGGCCAATTCCTTGGTGTAGCCGTGAACCTGAGGGGCCACCATGGTGCCGGTGGGGGCGGAAGAACCGCGCATCACGGCTTTCTTGATGGCTTCAATGTCGATGGCCACGTACAGGGCTTCACGCACACGCTGGTCAGCAAAGGGGTTCTTGCCCTTGATGCTGCTGTACTTCAGTTCCGGATTCTTTTGGTCCAGACCCAGGTAGATGGTGCGGTACTCGTTGCCTTCCACAATCTTGGTTTGCTGGCGCAGACGCTGCAAGTCCTGCGCAGGCGGGTCCAGAACCAGGTCCACTTCGCCCGATAGCAAGGCGGCGGTACGGGTGGCGTTCTGCTTGATCGGGACGTAGATCACTTCGGTGACGTTACCCACCTTGTTGCCCTTGTTCCACCATTCTTCGTTTTCGACAAAGACGGTGCGCACGTCCACTTCACGCGACTTCAGCTTGTAAGGGCCGGTACCGTTGGTGTTGCGAGCCGAGTAGGTTTCTTCGTTCTTGTTGAAGTCCTGAGGCTGGGTGACATTGTTCTTTTCCGACCAGGCCTTGTTCATGATGAACACACTGGTCAATTGGCGCAGCAGAACCGGGTTGGGCGCGGCGGTGATGATGTCCACCGTCTTGTCGTCCACTTTTTCAGCCTTGACGATGCCGTTCACGTAGGCCTTGAAGTTGGACGTAGGGGCCATGGCGCGCTGAATGGAGAACACCACGTCATCGGCGGTAAAGGGAGCGCCATCGTGGAATTTCACCCCTTCGCGCAGCGTAAAGCGCCACACTGTAGGTTCACGTTGTTCCCAGGCCGTGGCCAGGCTGGGCACAATCTGGAAATCCTTGTCGTAGTCCACCAGCGCCTCATAGACATACATGCTGCCTGTAATCGTGAGGTTTTCGTTCTGTGCGTGTGGGTCCAGCGTCATGAAGTCGCCCTGGCTGGACCAGGTAAGCGTTTTGCTGTGGCCCACCAAGGGCAGGGCGACCAGAGCTGCCAGCGCAGCAGCCAATACTGTTTTTTTCATGAAAACCTCCTGTTGGGGTGCTTGGTGTCGCTGATAGAGAGGCTGCATAGTAACCGGGCGCTTGCTGCCGATTCAATACGTAGTTTCAGCCTGCTGTCAGCTTAATGATGTTTAGTGATTTATATCATCCCGGCGCTTATTCAGTGGCTCTCGGTGCACCGCTGACTTGTCGCTATAATGGTGTACATATATACAGTTAACAGGCTGATCAAGGTGGCGGCACAAGAAGAAAAACCTCTGGAGCGGCGTATCGCTCATGTGGATATGGATGCGTTTTATGCCTCGGTGGAGCTGTTGCGCTACCCGCATTTGCGCGGCAGTCCCGTGGTGATTGGCGGGCGCAGTGCTGATGCGCCCAGGCAATTGCCCGATGGCAGCTGGCAACATGCCCGTCTGGCCGATTATGTTGGGCGCGGGGTGGCCACGACTTCGACCTATGAAGCGCGTCAGCTGGGTGTGTTCTCGGCCATGGGTTTAATGAAGGCGGCCCAACTGGCCCCCGATGCCATCTTGCTGCCTGCCGATTTTCAAGCTTACCGCCATTATTCGCGCTTGTTTAAACAGGCCGTAGCCACGGTCTCGGACCATATCGAGGATCGGGGTATCGACGAGATCTATGTAGACCTTAGCCATAAAACCGAAGACAGTCACGAGCTGGCTGAGCAGATCCGACAAGCCGTGAACCAGGCTACGGGCCTGACCTGTTCGGTAGGCATCACTCCCAACAAATTGCTCTCCAAAATTGCCTCGGAACTGAACAAGCCCAATGGGGCCTGTGTGCTGACCATGGACGATGTGCCTACCCGCATCTGGCCGCTGGCTGTGGGCAAGATCAATGGCATTGGTCCCAAGTCGGTCGTGAAACTGACGGAAATGGGCATTCAGAAGATCGGGGAACTGGCCGCCACACCTGCAGAAAAATTGCAGGAACATTTTGGCCTGCGCTACGCGCAATGGCTGATGGCCGTGGCTCAAGGCCAGGACGAGCGCCCCTTATCCACCGACCGCACGCCTAAATCCATCAGTCGTGAAACCACCTTCGAGCGTGATCTGCACGTGCGCATGGATCGGTCCCGCCTGTCTGCCGTGCTGGAGTCCCTGTGTGAAAAGCTGGAGCAGGATTTACGCAAATCCGCCATGTGCGCCCAAACCATAGGCATCAAGCTGAAGTTCGAGGACTTCAAAACCGTGACGCGCGACCTGTCCCTGCCCGCTCCCGTGCTGGCGGCGGATGCCATTTTGGCCGCCGCCCGCCAGAATCTGAAACGCGCCGTGCTGGATAGACGCCTGCGCCTGCTGGGTGTGAAAGCCAGCGCTCTGCTGCCCATCAGTGAAATGCCGCAGGAGCAGCCTCGTCAACTGGATCTGGACGGTTTGTTTTAGGCAGGCAGATCTTTGGAAGGCTGCTTGGATGACAGGTTTTATACAAACGCGTCCCGGCGACTCCCACCCCGATACCGTGCAAAGATTTCAGGCTTAAAACGCTTTGGCGCCTGCCAGGGCGCGGATGTGTACCAGAAAAGGGACAATCCACGGCCAGATGGCCATTGTCCCAGGCATAAGCGTCCTGCTGGGGGTGTGCTGCGTTAGAATTAATTGTCCAGCCGCCGGGCTGGTTTATTTTTTCTTCTTTCATTTTCATCAAGGTTTGCCGTTATGGAATTCGATCGGGCCGGTGTACGTGCATTAATGGAAATTACCCAGCGTCCGGAGTTGGTCTTTGTGCGAGGAGAAGGTTCCTGGCTGCAAGATCACAACGGCAAGCGATACCTGGACACCGTCCAGGGCTGGGCCGTGAACGCGCTGGGCCACAGCCCTGCCAACGTGATCAAGGCGATCACCGAACAAGCGTCCAAATTGATCAACCCCTCGCCTGCGTTCTACAACGAGCCCTCTATCGAGCTGGCCAAACGCATCGTGGAACACTCCTGCTTTGATCGCGTGTTCTTTGCCAACAGTGGTGGCGAAGCCAACGAAGGCGCCATCAAGCTGGCGCGCAAATGGGGTCAGATCAACAAGAACAACGCTTACAAGATCATTTCTTTTGAGCACTCTTTCCATGGCCGTACCCTGGCCACCATGTCCCTGTCCGGCAAACCCGGCTGGGATCGCATGTTCGCCCCTCAGGTCGACGGCTTTCCTAAAGCCAAACTGAATGATCTGGAATCCGTGCGCGCGCTGATCGACGATCAAACCGTGGGCATCATGCTCGAACCCGTACAGGGCGAGGCTGGTGTTATTCCCGCGACCGTGGAATTCATGAAGGGACTGCGCGCTCTGGCCGACGAGCACAAATTGCTGCTGATCGTGGACGAAGTGCAAACCGGCATGGGCCGTACTGGCACCATGTTTGCCTACGAACACTCGGGCATCCGTCCTGACATCATGACCCTGGGTAAAGGCATTGGTGGCGGCGTGCCTCTGTCGGCATTGTGTGCCCGCGAAGAAGTATCCTGCTTCCAGCCAGGCGACCAGGGCGGTACTTACAACGGTAACCCCCTGATGACCGCTGCTGGCGTGGCCGTGTTCGACGAACTGGCTGCTCCTGGCTTCCTGGATTCGGTCAACGCTCGCGCCAAGCAACTGTCCGAAGGCCTGCTGGCCATCAGCGCCAAGTGGGGCATGAACGGTGAGCGTGGTGAAGGCCTGTTGCGTGCTCTGATCCTGGATCAGGACGACGGCCCGGAAATCGTCGCTGCTGCTCGCGACCGCGCTCCAGAAGGCATGTTGCTGAACTCGCCACGTCCTAACCTGCTGCGTTTCATGCCAGCCCTGAACATCACGGCCGACGAAATCGACCTGATGTTGGCCTGGCTGGACGAAATCCTGGTCAAGGTTCGCGGCTAAGCGGCCAGCTTGCTGTAAAGAAATCCGCCTTCGGGCGGATTTTTTTTGGTCTTTGAATTTTTGTAGCCCTGCGGGTCTGGCGGCTTGGAGGGGACCTGCAAGCTGCCGTTCCTGGCTTAGAAGTCGAGTTGCTCAGGTGTAATCCCAAGCGCAGCTGCAATGCGCTCCAGGCTGCTTTTTCGCAGTCGTTCGCTGCTTTCCTGCTGTGCATAGGCAGATTGGCTGATACCCAGACGAGCGGCCAGCTCTGCCTGTGTCAGCCCAAGGTGTTCACGCCATGCCCGAACCGGTGTTGCACCGTCGATCGTGCTGCTGACGACGGCGTGGGGGATCAGCCCGCCGTCTTGGGTCTGGCTGGCGATGTAGTCCTGGTAGGGAATCACGACAAAAGCGGGATTGCCGTCCGGGCCATTGATGATCTGAATATTAGTACGTGCGTTCATCGCGCTTTCTCACTTCCTGGATGTCGATAATTCTTATCTCTACGTCCCAATCAAACAGGACGCGATAGTTTCCGATGCGCAGGCGATAGCCATACTGGTGATTCGTCAGCGCTTTGATGTTCTGCGATCCGGAGCAATTGGGCATGTCAGCCAAGTTGCCGACACCGTCGCGGATAGCGCCCTGGTGTTGCCTGTCGATCTTGCGCAGTTGTTTGGCGGCTTTGGGTGTCCAAAATATCGAGTTCATGGACAAAATATAAGTTAATTATAAGTTAAGTTACTTGATATAAGTTTGGAAAAATTGCGCGGAGGACGGCAAAAAACCATTTTTGACTCCTGTTCTTGCACTCCCACGGCTAACTTGAAACGCGCATGAAATATCACAAATGCCATCGTTGGCAGTATTTAGTTTATTTTCAAAAATAATATAAATATCAATAACTTGAGGTAATTTCATCCAGCAGTTAGCCAGCATAAGTAAATGATTGTTCTGTTGTGGTGTCAGGAGAATGGAGTCGATGTAATAGAAGCTTCCAAGATTTGCCTGCAAGCGCAGGCCCACCCCGTGAGGCACTGTTTACCATGCTCCAGCAACTGTCCAAACTCATCGTAGCTAGTGCCCTTGTGCTGGCTGTTTCTCCGGCCATTGCCGCCGATTCTTTACGCATTGGTGTGGTGCCGGGCGCCTATGCCGATTCCATCAATGCCGCGGCCCAGGATGCCAAGGCCCAAGGCATTAATGTCGAGGTGATCGAGTTCACCGACTGGACCACGCCCAATGTGGCGGTGGATAACGGCGATATTGATATCAATTACTTCCAGCATCAGCCTTTCCTGAAGAACGCCATCGAGAAAAACGGCTACAAGCTGGCCAGCGCGGGCACGGGTATTTTGGCCAATGTGGGAGTGTATTCGCTCAAGCATCAGGCGGTGGACCAGGTCCCTCAGGGCGGCAAGGTAGGCATTGCCAACGACCCCGTGAACCAGGGGCGTGGTCTGCTCTTGCTGCAAAAAGTCGGGTTGATCAAGCTCAAGCCAGAGGTCGGTTATCTGGGCAGCCTGGATGACATTGTGGAGAACCCCAAAAGGCTCAGCTTTGTGGAAGTAGAAGGCCCGCAGCTGGTGCGTATTACGGGTGATGTGGATATTGCCCAGGGCTATCCGCATTTCATCGTGGCGGCCAAAGCCTTTGATCCTTCCAGTGGTCTGGCCTACTCCGGTATTGAAGATGCGCAGTTTGCCATTCAGTTCGTGGTGAAAGCGGACCGTACCAACGATCCTGTCATTCAAAAGTTCATTTCCATCTATCAAAACTCGCAGTCTGTACGTGACGTGTCGCGTGCGGCATTCAATAACGACGAACGCCTCTACACCCTGGCCTGGCTGAATGCACAAGGAGGGGCGAAATAATGGCTGCGATCTTCTCCTCTCGTCTGCAGCGTTGGGCGCTGGGCATTCTGTTTGCCGCTGCCCTGCCGTTCAGCAGCTCTGCCGCCGTGATCAAAGTGGGTTCCATTCCCGGTGCAACCTCGGATGCGGTGCAAGCGCTGATCCCGGAAGGCAAGAAGCAGGGTCTGGATATTCAGCTGGTGGAATTTACGGATTGGACGCTGCCCAATGAGGCCGTCAATAACCGCGATATTGATGTGAATTTCTTCCAGCACCAAGCCTTTCTCAACAATGCCATCAAAGAGCGTGGTTACGACCTGGAATTGATTGGTCTGGGCTTGCTGCAAAACATTGGCTTGTACTCGAACAAGTACCAATCTTTGGAGCAGGTGCCCAAGGGGGCAACCGTGTCCTTGCCGAATGATCCAGTCAATCAGGGCCGTGGCCTGTTGCTGCTGCAAAAAGCGGGCCTGATCACCTTGCGTCATGGTCTGGATACCGGAGCCACGGTCAATGATGTGTTGGACAACCCCAAGCAGCTCAAGCTGGTGGAAATTGAAGGCCCGCAACTGATCCATTCCTTGCCGGATGTGGATTTGGCCGTAGTCTGGCCCAGCTATTTCGTCAGCGCTGGCCGCAAGGCGGATGCGGGCAAGGCCCTGGTCTATTCCGGCATTGCCGACACCTTTTATGCAATGGGTTTTGTTACGCGCAAAGATCGCGTCAACGACCCTGCCCTGAAACAGTTCGTGGAGCTGTTCCAGCAGTCGCAGGCGGTACGCAACACGATTGCAGACCGCTTTGATCACAACCCCCATCTGTACACCTTGCCCTGGCAAGGCAGCAGCACAGCGAGCAAGTGATATGGCATACACATCAGCGCTACGGCGTAATTTGGACGAGCTGCGGGACACCGCCGAACAGGCCGCAGGACAGCGCGAGGTTCACAAGGCCAGTGCGTCTGTCAAAGCGGAACTGGAACAGCAGCCCAGCGTCGTCAAGGCGGGCAGCGTGGCCTTCCGTAATCTGTCCAAAATCTATCAGTCCTCGGCAGGCGCCGTGCCTGCCTTGCAGGACATTGATCTGGACATCGCGCCAGGCAGCATCTTCGGCATTATTGGCCGTAGCGGCGCGGGTAAATCCAGCTTGCTGCGCACCATCAACCGGCTGGAGCGCCCGAGCAGCGGCCAGGTACTGGTGGATGGCGTGGATATTGCCCGCTTGAATGAATCGGAACTGGTGCAGCTGCGTCGCCGCATTGGCATGATTTTTCAGCACTTCAATTTGTTGTCTGCCAAAACGGTGTACGAGAACGTGGCTTTGCCCTTGAAGGTGGCCGGGGTGTCGGCACAAGACATTGCTCAGCGTGTTCAGGAACTGCTGCAACTGGTCGGCTTGCAAGATAAGGCCGATACCTATCCCAGTCGTTTGTCGGGTGGGCAAAAGCAGCGCGTGGGCATTGCTCGCGCCTTGGCAACCGGCCCGGAGATTTTGCTGTGTGACGAAGCCACTTCGGCGCTGGACCCGGAGACCACGCAATCCATTCTGAGTTTGCTCAAGGACATTAACCGCCGCCTGGGCATTACCGTCGTGCTGATTACGCACGAGATGAGCGTGATCCGTGAAATTGCCGACCGCGTGCTGGTGCTGGAAAAAGGCCGCATTGCCGAACTGGGCGAGGTCTGGCGTGTGTTTGGCAAACCGCAGCATGACGCCACCAAGGCGCTGCTGGCCCCCTTGCAGCACACACTGCCGGAGGACTTGCAGGCACGTCTGGTACAGCAGCCTCCTAAAACTGGCACGTACAGCCGCATCCTGCAATTGAGCTATAGCGGCGAAGGTGGCTGGGAGCCGGATTTGCTGCGCATTGCCCGCAGCCTGCCCGGCCAGCCGCAGCTGGTGCATGGCGGCGTGGACCGCATCCAGGGCCATGCGCATGGGCGTTTGCTGGTCGCCATTGAGGGGCATGTAAGCCTGCCCGATTTGAAATCCCTGACGCAAGGCCCGGCGGCCATCGCGCATCACATTGAGGACATTGGATATGTTGTGGAATCTGAGTATCCCCGCTGAGCGTTATTGGCAGGCTTTTCTGGACACGCTGATGATGGTGGGCGTGTCGGGGGGCATTGCCTTTCTGGCCGGTATTCCGCTGGCGGTGCTCTTGATTGTGACGGCCCCCCATGGTTTTTGGGAGTCGCCCAAGATCAACCGGGCGGTGGGTAGCGTGGTCAATGGTTTCCGGGCCACGCCCTTCATTGTTTTGCTGGTTGCGCTGATTCCTTTCACGCGCTTGCTGGCAGGCACCACGATTGGGGTGTGGGCGGCCATTGTGCCCTTGGCGATTAGCGCCACGCCTTTCTTTGCCCGTATTGCCGAGGTCAGCCTGCGCGAGGTGGACTCCGGCCTGATTGAAGCGGCTCAAGCCATGGGCTGCAAGAAGTGGGACATCGTGCGCCATGTCTACTTGCCCGAGGCGCTGCCCGGCATTGTGGGTGGTTTCACCATCACTATCGTGGCTTTGATCAGCTCGTCTGCCATGGCGGGTGCAGTTGGTGCCGGTGGCCTGGGTGACTTGGCAATCCGCTATGGCTATCAGCGTTTTGACACGCAGGTGATGTTGATCGTGATTGCCGTGTTGATTGCTTTAGTGACTGTGGTGCAGTTTGCCGGCGACCGCTACGTGCAGTGGCTGCGCGCACGTTGATCCGAGTTCAGCCAAGGGCTGGCGCACGTAGTGGCGTCGCCTTGGCAACGAATGTGATGTTTTTTATTTGCTCGAACGACCTGTCTTGAGCCGTGACGCAGGTGCTGGAAGCTGCGTCTATCCCTACCGTTTTTAGTCATTGAAAAGAGTGCCGTATGAATGATCGGATTACTCAGGGCGGAGCTTTGCCCCAAGCATCTGCAAAGCCGCGTCTGCCCTTGCCCCCCCAACAGCCGCATGTGATTGGCAGTGAAGCCGAAGCCCTCGCCATTGCCCGGCAATTGGCTGCTGAATTTGCCCAAACTGCTGCCGAGCGCGATCGCCTGCGCCAGCTTCCCTGGGACGAGATAGAGCGCTATACCGCCAGCGGCTTGGGTACCATCACTATTCCCAAAGCCTATGGCGGCCTGGAAGTTTCCAATGAAACGCTGGTACAGGTTTTTGCCATCATCAGCGCGGCTGACCCTTCTCTGGGGCAGATCCCGCAAAACCATTTCGCGCTGATCCAGAACCTGCAAGACACCGGCACTGAATCTCAAAAGCAGCGTTGGTTCAAGGCGGTGCTGCAAGGCGCGCGTTTAGGTAATGGCGGGCCGGAAAAAAAGGGCAAGGCAGCGGTGATTACCGACATCACTGCCCATCTTGCTCGGGCAGCGGATGGCCGCTTGTGCGTTAGCGGCACACGCTTTTATTCAACCGGGGCCTTGTTCGCCCATTGGATTCCTTTCCGGGCTGCGGATGAGCAAGGCCGTGGCGTACAGGTCTGGGTGCGTCGTGATGCGCCCGGCGTGCAGGTGATTGATGACTGGAACGCTTTTGGGCAACGCACCACCGCCAGTGGCAGTGTGGTGTTCGAGCAGGTCCTGGTCGAGGAAGACCATGTGCTGGAAAGCTGGCGTTTTGTGGACAAGCCTTCCCTGTCGGGTCCTATTTCTCAACTGATTCAAGCCAGTATTGATGCCGGTATCGCTCAGGGGGCCTTGCAGGATGCACTGGAATTTGTCCGTAATCGTGCGCGCCCCTGGACCGATTCGGGTGTGGCCAGTGCCACGCAGGACCCTCATATCATTCAGGAAGTCGGGGCCTTGCAGATTGAGGTGGATGCCGCTCAGGAAGTTTTGCTGGAGGCAGCGCGTTTGCTGGATGAGTTGGCCGCCAAGCCCGTGGATGCAGACAGCAGCGCCCGTGCTTCCGTGGCTGTTGCCGAGGCCAAAATCCTGACGACGGAAGCCGCCTTGAATGCCAGCGAACAGCTCTTTGCCTTGGCCGGCTCGTCGTCCACCCGTGCGGCTCATAATCTGGATCGCCACTGGCGCAACGCCCGCGTGCACACCTTGCATGACCCGGTGCGCTGGAAATATCACTTGCTGGGTAATTACCTGCTCAATGGCGCCTCGCCGTCTTATCACCAATGGAACTGAGGCCATGACAACACAGCTTTCTACATCCGTACACATCATCCAGTCCGAGGCCGAAGCGCTGCAAGCCGCCGAGCAGTTTGCACAATCCATTGCCCAGGATGCGCTGGAGCGTGATCGCGACCGTATCTTGCCGCATCGAGAGGTGGAGCAATTCAGTCAAAGTGGCTTATGGGGCATTACGGTCCCCAAAGAATACGGCGGCGCGGGCGTTTCCGCCGATGTGCTCACCCGTGTCGTGCAGCGCATTGCCAAGGCCGATGGCAACTTTGGCCATATCCCGCAAAACCACTATTACGCGTTGGAAGTGTTGCGCGTGGGGGCGACGCACGAGCAAAAAGCCTTTTTCTACGATCAAGTGCTGCAAGGCAAACGCTTTGGCAATGCATTGGCAGAGATCGGCAAGAAGGACTTTGTCCGTCGCACGCAGTTGCTGAAAGAACCCGATGGCTGGTTTGTGGATGGCCGCAAATTCTATTGCACGGGCTCGCTGTTTGCACACTGGATTCCCACGCTGACGACCTCGCCTGATGATGGCCGCCTGTATCTGGTTTTTGTACCGCGTGGGGCTGCAGGCGTCACGCTGACAGACGATTGGGACGGCTTTGGCCAACGTGTCACAGGCAGTGGGTCGGTGGAGTTCACGCGTGTTCCTGTGCAGCCGCAATGGGTTGTGCCGTTCACGGATTCCTTCGAGCGTCCGACCACCATTGGCCCCTATGCCCAGATCATCCATGCAGCACTGGATTTGGGCATAGGCCAAGGGGCTTTTGCGGCCACCTTGCCCTTTATCCGCGAGCACAGCCGCCCCTGGATTACCGCTGGCGTGGACAGCGCCGCACAGGACCCCTTGCTGCTGCAGGAGGTGGGCAATGTGCATGTGCGTTTGCGTGCCGCGCAAGCGCTACTGGCCCGCGCCGCCCGCTTTGTGGACGCCGCCCAGCAAGCACCGGATGAGGACAGCGTGGCTGAGGCCTCCATTGCCGTTGCGCAGGCCAAGGCTTTGGCGACCAGTGCCAGTGTGCTGGCAGGCAGCAAGTTATTTGAACTGGCAGGCACCAGCGCTACGCAGGCCCAGCATGGGCTGGATCGCTACTGGCGTAACGCCCGAGTCCATACCTTGCATGACCCGGTGCGCTGGAAGTACCACGCCATTGGCAATTACGCCCTGAATGGAGTGCGCCCGCCGCGCCATGGTGCTTTGTGATGCCACCTGGAAAGCTGTGTTTGGGCATGGCTGCAGGGGTGAGGAAGCGTTGCGCAGTATGGCTCAAAGCATGTCAGTAAATACGTTCCAGCAAGACACATATGCGCTTCGATATGGCCTGTTTTCCAGGCCACAGATCTTTCTCTTTTATCTGGATGTTGATTGATGACTATCTCGAAGATTTTGAAAAAACTGACGGCGTTTAGCCTGGTTTCTACTGCTGTTTTGTTGAGCAGCACAGCGACCGCTGCGCCATTGAAAATCGGCGTTGTTCCCGGCATTTTTGCGGACTCGGTAGCCGTTGCCGCGCAGGAGGCCAAGAAGCAGGGTGTGGATGTGCATGTGATCGAATTTACCGATTGGGCCACACCGAATGTGGCGCTGGATGCGGGCGATATTGATCTGAACTACTACCAGAACAGTAATTACCTGGCCAATGCCGTGCGCGACAAGGGCTTCAAGCTGGTCAGCGTGCAGCCGGGCATTTTGTCTTACCTGGGCCTGTATTCTCTCAAGCACGCCACGCTGGCCGATTTGCCCGATGGCGCAAAAGTGGCGATTGCCAGTGACGCCGTCAACGTAGGCCGTGGGTTGCGTCTGTTACAGCATGCAGGTTTGATCACGCTGCGCCCCGAGACCGGCTTGCTGGGCACTCCCGATGACATTGTTTCCAACCCCAAGAACCTGAAGTTTGTGGAAGTGGAAGGCCCGCAATTGGCACGTGCCACGCAGGACGTGGATCTGGCTCAAGGCTTTCCGTATTTCATCCTGGCCTCCAAAGCCTTTGATGCTACGAAAGCCTTGTCCTTGACCAGTTACGAGGACGACTCCTGGGCGATTCAGTTTGTGGCCCGTAGCGACAAGACGAAAGACCCGCGCATTGCCCAGTTCCTGGAGGTCTACAAAACATCGCCTGCGGTGCGCGAGGCAATCGATCAGTTCTACCAGGGCGAGAAAAAGCTGTATCGCCTGACCTGGTTGCCGCATTAAGCAAGGAGAATGCCCCATGACGCAGCCCAAGAAACACATCCATATCAACGCTTTCAACATGAATTGCGTCGGCCACATCCACCATGGTTTGTGGACGCATCCGCGTGATCAATCCACGCAGTATCACACTCTGAAGTACTGGACGGATCTGGCCCAAACGCTGGAAAAAGGCTTGTTCGACGGCATCTTTCTGGCGGATGTGGTCGGCTATTACGACGTTTACCAGCAAGGTGTGGACTTGACGCTGCGCGAGGGTATTCAACTACCGGTGAACAACCCCTGGCTGCTGGTCTCGGCCATGGCAGCCGTCACGCAACATATTGGCTTTGGTCTGACAGCGTCAGTGGCGGCGCATCACCCTTACACCTTCGCACGCGATGTCAGCACGCTGGATCAGCTAAGCAATGGCCGCATAGGCTGGAACATCGTGACGGGTTATGTGGATAGCGGCGCGCGGGGTTTGGGGCAGGATGGTCTGGATGCACACGACAGTCGTTACGACCGGGCCGAGGACTTTCTGCAATTGGCTTACAAGCTGTGGGAAGGCAGCTGGGAAGATGGCGCGCTGATTGCCGACAAGCAGCGTCGTATCCATGCCCTGCCCGAGAAAGTGCATACCGTGCATCACGAAGGGCCGTTTTATCGCAGCAATGCAATTCATATGAGCGCGCCCTCTCCTCAGCGCACGCCTCTGCTGTTCCAGGCAGGCACTTCGGCGCGGGGGCTGCAGTTTGCCGGGCAACATGCTGAAGGGGTTTTCATCGGTGCGCGGGACCCGGAAGCGGCCAGGGACTCGTCCCGCAAGCTGCGTCAGACAGCGGTCAATGCGGGACGGCAAGCGCAGGACCTGAAGGTTTATGCGGGTGTGGCGGTCGTTACGGGTGCTACGGAAGCCGAGGCTAAAGAGAAGTATGCCGACTATCTGGCCCATGCCAGTTCCGAGGGCGGCCTGGCGCATTTTGCGGCCAGTACCGGCGTGGACTTTGCCCAGTATGACCTGGATGAACCCATCAGCTTTGGCCCCAGCAACGCGATTCAATCCGCAGCGGCCGCAGCCCAGAAACAAGGCTGGACGACGCGCCGCAAGCTGCTGGAGCAATTCACGCTGGGTAGCCGCTACAAAACCATTGTGGGCGACCCGCAGCAAGTGGCGGATGCGCTAAGCACCTGGATTGATGAAGGCGAGATCGACGGTTTCAATCTGACCCGCATCGTTGTGCCTGAAACCTGGGAAGACTTTGCCAGCTACATCGTGCCCGAGCTGCAAAACCGGGGCCGCTATCGCACGGCCTATGAAGGTGGAACCCTGCGCCAGCAATTGTTTGGACAAGGAGATCGGGTATCTGCCACGCACCCTGCCGCGCAGTGGCGGCATTTGGTGCCCGGTTCGACCCCGGAGGCGGGATCGGATGAGGCGGCTACCTCTGCCTTGCAGGCAAGCTGATTAAGGCGAGAAAGAGCCAGTATCTGCTGCGTTGGATCATTTTTTACGACCCCTTTTTTAAGGTCAGGATCATGTTGTTTGCCCGTTTTTCTATTCGTGCCGTGTTTGCCTTGGCAGCTTTGAGCCTAGCGGGCCATGTGTCTGCTGCTGCATTGAAAATCGGCGTCACGCCCGGCTCTTTGGCCGATTCTGTTGCCGTGGCAGCCAAGGAGGCCAAGAAACAGGGCCTGGAGGTCGAGGTGATTGAGTTCACCGACTGGACCACGCCCAATACGGCCTTGGCCTCCGGGGATCTGGATTTGAATTACTTCCAGCATCAGGCTTTCCTGGACAATGCCGTCAAGGAAGGCGGCTATGCCATTGAAAGTGTGGCTTATGGTTTATTGCCCAATATTGGCTTGTATTCCAAGCAGTATTCGTCCTTGGATGCGCTGCCCGAAGGCGCTTCTGTTGGGGTGGCGAGTGATCCGGTGAATCAGGCGCGCGGCTTGCTGCTTTTGCAGACGGCTGGCCTGATTCAGCTGAAAGAGGGTGTGGAGGCACGTGCCTCGATTCATGATGTGACGGCCAACCCCAGAAAGCTGCGCATTGTGGAAGTCGAAGGGCCGCAATTGGTGCGCGCAGCCGATGACCTGCCCTTGGTCCAAGGCTATCCAGCCCATTTTGTGAACGCCGGGCAGGCCGAGCTGGCCAGCAAGGCCTTGCAGTATTCCACGGTGGATGATCTGTACTACGCGATTCGCTTTGTGGCTAGAAGCGGCCATAGAGAGGATCCGCGCATACGCCAGTTTGTAGATCTTTATCAAAACTCGCCTGCCGTGGCTGCGCAGATTGACAGGTCTTTTGCGGGAGACAAGAAGCTGTATGCCTTGCCGTGGAAGACGGCGGGTCATGCCTCCATTACGCAGGTTCCTTGAGGGCTGCACATCATGATGACTGACACTGCCGTTTTTACCTCTGATGTTGCGCCACGCCGGACTGTGCCAGAAAGGGCAGCGCCAGCAAGTGCACGAGCTTCCGATCTGGGCGCCTTGCGTGCCCGTTTCAGCGCCCTCTTTCAACGCATTGCCGATACCGCGGCAGAGCGCGAGCACACCCGTACCTTGGCCTACGCCCCCATTCTTTGGCTGAAAGACAGCGGTTTTACCGCTCTGCGCGTGCCGCCTCAATGGGGTGGTAGTGGTGTCTCCATCCCGGTGTTCTTTGAGCTTTTTCAGGAACTGGCCGCGGCCGACTCAAACGTCGCCCAAATTCTGCGCCCTCATTTCGGTTTCATCGACCGATTGTTGATTGATCGGGATGAGGCCACGCAAGCGCAGTGGCTGCCATTGGCAGGCCAAGGGGCGATTTTTGGTAATGCCACGACCGAGACTGGTTTGGGCGCTGTAGGCCAGTTGCAAACCACGCTGGAGCCCGATCCAGAGCAGGCCGGTCAATGGCGTCTGAATGGCCGCAAGTTCTACAGCACGGGCACCTTGTACGCGGATTGGGTCACGGTGGTGGCTCGCAGCACAGGAACGGAACAGGAAGATGAAACGGTACATGCGGTCGTTGCCACCGATCAGGACGGCGTGGAGCGTCTGGATGACTGGCATGGCTTTGGCCAAAGGCTGACGGGATCTGGCACGACGGTGCTGACGGATGTGCTTGTGCCCGAGAGCGCCATCATCCGTTTTCTGCGTCAGGAACCCACACCGTTGGTGGCTTATTTTCAGCTGGTGCATTTGGCGACCTTGGCGGGTATCGCCCAAGCCTTGCAGCGTGATGCAGTGGCCTATGTGCAGGCGCGCAAGCGTGTCTTTAGCCATGGTAGTGCCGCGCTGCCCAAGGACGACCCCTTGGTGCAGCATATTGTGGGAGAGCTGGCCAGTACGGCTTATATCGCCCAGCTGGCGGTACGTGATGTGGCGGCTCATTTGCAAAGCATTGCGGATCAGCGGCAGGCGGGTGTGGAGGTCTCCCGCGAAACTTTGGACGCTCTGGAGCTACGCACTGCACAGGCGTAAGTAGCCGTGGTGGAGCCCGTCTTGCGGGCGGCCACGCGCCTGTTTGATGTGGGTGGCTCTACGGCCCTGGAGGAGTCCCGTCGTCTGGATAGACATTGGCGTAATGCGCGAGCCCTGGCCTCGCACAATCCGGTGATCTACAAGGCTCGGTCGGTGGGGGATATTTTGCTGAACGAGGCCGAGCCTGTGTACTACTGGCATGTGGGGACCAAGGGGAGTTGAGCTAATGCGGCCAGAGGCGGGGCCGCCTCTTGGAAACATAAAGGGCATGAATTAATCGTGCCCTTTATGTTGTCAGCCTTGAGCGCGCAGCCTCTCAGGGTAAATCACCGACAAAATAGTACGCTAAGCGCGTGATGAGGCTGGCACCCAGCGATAAAGCGTAGGAACGGATACGTCCAGGTTCTTGGCCACGTCCTTGAGTGGTACACCGCTGGCCAGCAGCTTCTTGGCTGACTTGATTTTGTTGTCGTTCATCTTGGGTTTGCGACCACCCTTGCGGCCAAGCTGCTTGGCGACTTCCAGCCCGGTACGGGTACGTTCGACTGTCAGTTCGCGCTCCATCTCGGCCAGGCTGGCCATGACGTGGAAGAAGGACCGACCAGACGGCGTGCTGGTGTCGATGGAGTCGGTGAGGCTTCTGAACTGGATACCTTGTGTGCGCAGTTCGTTGACCAGATCGACCAGTTGCTTGACTGAGTGGCCCAAGCGGTCCAGCTTCCAGACCACCAATGTGTCGCCCTCGCGCAGCATTTCGAGCGCTTTGACCAAGTCTGGACTATTTGCTCGCGTGCCACTTACCTTGTCTTCAAAGACCCTCTGGCACCCGGCCTGAATCAAAGCTTCGCATTGCAATTCAAGGTTCTGATCTTGCGTCGAGACGCGCGCATAGCCTATCAGCATGGCGTGTCGCCGTCTGCATCCTGACGAACGGCAAGTAACTGTTGAAGCAATTCCGGTAGTGCTGTCTGCACGGTGTCCCACACGACATCGAGGTTGACGTCGAAGTAGCCGTGGGCGATGCGGTTGCGCATACCGCGCATATTACGCCACGGCACTTGTCCATGAGCCTGAGCGAACTCGAGGTCAAGGTAATCCGGAAGACGGTACTTGCTCATACTGGTTGCGCCTCTGCAAGCACTTGGGCACGGACTTTAGGTGGTAGGTCACCGGGCGTCAGCAAATCGACTTGAATACCGAGCAGTGATTCCAGCTCGTCTTGCAGGCCTCCCAGGTCAAACAGCGTCGCACCAGGCAGTGCGTCAACCAGCAAATCAATGTCGCTGCCATCCTGGTCGGTGCCATGTAGTACCGAACCGAAGACGCGTGGATTCGCCGTGCGAAAGCGGCTTACGGCTTCACGCACTGCATCTCGGTTCATGTCGAGCACAACAGATGGACGCATGGTCATCCCTTCTTATCAAAACTCATCAAAACGGTAAGTTATCGAGAATGGGATTTCAAGGCCTGGTTCCTCAGATCGAAATTATTACGAGAGTTGAAACAGCCTGGCCGCATTGTCATAAAACAGCTTGTCCAGAATTACATCCTTGAAACCCAGCTGCTGGAAGTCCTCAATACTCTGGCGAATCGGGCGGAAGGTATAGGACGAGCCAAACAGCAATTGCTCGGACAGAAAGCTATTGGCTGCCTGCACATAGCCTTCGTTTCCCGGCTGAAAAATGTACATATCCGGCACCAGATGCACGTTCTCGTGCAGAAAGGCCAGGCCTATGGCCTGCTGCACATTGGGCCAATAGCCGTGATAGACCACCAAAGGCAGATCCGGGAAGGCTTTGGCCACTTTGGCCAGCCCGGCCGGGTCGTTGTAGCGCGGGTCCGGCGTGGTGGGGCCACTCATCAAAAAGACGGGTACTTTCAGGTGGCGCGCCAGTTCGTAAACGGGCCAGTAAACCGGGTCATCGGGGTGACGTGCTGGAACACCAAAACCCGGCTCGATATCAATGCCGGACAAGCCCAGCTCCTTGATGGCGCGTTCTGCCTCGGCCAGGGCTTGCTGCTCGCCTTGCAGAGCCGGATCAATACCGGCAATGCCCAGCAATTCATCGTGTCCGTGCACGATCTGATGAATGGTGTCGTTGGGCAAATGTTGCGACGGTGTGTGGCGGCCGACGACGACCGCTTTACTCAGTCCGGCCTGGCGCACTTCTTCCAGAAAGCCTTCCTGACTCAGCGACTTTTCAAAGTGGATATCGCTGCCACGAGTGCCTACGCGGCGATTCAGCCAACGCGCGGTGGCATGTTCTGGCGAGCCAGGTTCGGCTCCGAAGAATTTGTGCAGAAAGGCAGGTCGGCAGCGTAGATCGATTATTTTTTGGCTCATGATGCAGAAGAAAGTTGCTGGTTTTGAACACCGCGCGCGTCAAAGGCGCCGCCGGTCTGGGCGCGATCACTGACGGTGACGGCGCGTTTGCCCAGAAGGGGAAATACCAGCTCGGCAAAGCGGATGGATTCTTCCAGATGCGGATAGCCCGAGAGCACGAAGGAGTCCGCGCCCAGGTCTATGTATTCCTGCAAGCGCTGGGCCACGGTTTGGGCGTCGCCCACCAGTGCGGTGCCTGCCCCGCCCCGTACCAGCCCCACCCCTGCCCACAGATTGGGCGAGACTTCCAGCTGATCGCGACGGCCACCATGCAAGGCCGCCATGCGTTTCTGGCCTACCGAGTCCATGCTGGCGTAGTTGGCCTGTGCTTTGGCAATGTCCTCGTCCGTCAATTTGCTGATCAGACGATCCGCCTCGGCCCAGGCTTCTTCATTGGTTTCACGTACGATCACGTGCAAGCGTACCCCCAGCCTCAATTTGCGACCACGGGCGTCGGCGCGGCGGCGGATGTCCTCAAATTTCTTGCCCACAGCAGCCGGTGGTTCGCCCCAGGTCAGGTAAGCATCGACATGCTCGGCAGCCAGTTCATGGGCGGCGTCTGAGGAGCCGCCAAAGTACAAGGGCGGATAGGGTTTTTGCACAGGCGGGAAAAAGTTGCGGCCATTCTCTACCTTGAAATGCTTGCCCTGAAAATTCACGGTGTCGCCAGAGAGCAATTGACGCCAGATCGTCAGGTATTCATGGGCGTATTCATAACGGGCATCGTGGTCCAGAAACACGCCTTCGGCGGCCAATTCGGTGGCATCGCCGCCAGGCACTACATTCAGCAGCAAACGGCCATGCAGGGCCTGGTCCAGGGACGCTGCCTGACGTGCGCTGGAGACGGGAGCGCCCAAGGAGGTGCGTAGCGCCACCAGCAGCTTGATGCGCTGGGTAACAGGAACCAGGCTGGCCGCCACCACCCAGGGATCCAGGCAGGAGGCGCCGGTAGGAATCAGCAAGCCGTCATAACCCAGGTTCTCGCTGGTGACGGCAATGCTGCGCAGATACTCGTTGGTGGGCGCGCGGCCAAAGTCGGATTTGCCCAGATAACGGGTATCGCCCGAGGTGGGCAGGAACCAGAAAATATCGGGTGTGGTGGAGGTGATTTGGCTCATGCTGCCTGCGCCTCCAGAACAGAGTTTCGCAGCGGCAAACGCGTTTGAATACTGTGCAGTACCGGCACGGCCAGATCAACGGTGCGCTGGATGTGCTGTTGCAGGGCGGCGCTGGTGACTTCGCCGTCCTGAATCTCCTCGGGCGTGGCATAGACCCCGATGGGCAAGGTCAGAGCCTGGAAGAAGCTGAACAGGGGCCGTAGCTGATGTTCGATGACCAGGGCATGGCGTTGGCTGCCGCCAGTGGCGGCCAGCAATACGGGGGTGCCATTCAGGGCATTCATGTCGACCAGATCGAACAGGTGCTTGAGCAAGCCCGGAATGCCCGCGCGAAAGATGGGCGAGCCCACGATCAGAAAGTCGGCCTGCTCAATGGCGGTGATGGCCTGATGCGCATGGGCGGGCAAGGCGTCGGTGGACAGGGCCGCGCCAAGTTCGGGCAGCAGGTTGACCAGCTCGATGTTTTGCACGTCCAGTGCCAGTTGGTCGTTCAGTGTGTCGCGCAGCGCATCCAGCAGCACTTGCGTGCGGGAGGGACGGTGCAAGCTTCCATTCACAATAACGGTTTTCAGAGGGCGGCTCATGGCAATTCCTTGCAGTGAAATCAGAACAAGGTGCCGCCAGAAAACGGGGGCACCTGTGCGAGTCAATGCCTTGTATTACATGCCTGATCGCCGCTGCCACGAAAGACAATTCGCTCATGTGTTTATGGTCGATAAGCGTCCTTACTCTTTTGATTTGCTTATGAAAATCAGTATTGTTGAATGTGAAAAAATGAGCTGCCAAATGGCATGGGCATGAACTGTGTCAGGAGTTCGTCGCCGGTCTTTTTCGGGGTCAAATAAAGCGATCGGAGCGGGAGTGCCAGAACTGGATAGTGCGCCGCTACGTTGTGCCAAAGCTGGATAGTTCGGCACCAAATGGCTTCATAGAATGAAACCAGGTCAATCCGGGGGGATTGGCATCCGACTGTGTGGGAAACACAGCGGCTTTTATTTCTATGAGAGAGACAAGTCATGACTCAAAACAGCACCCCACCCTATATCGACATTGAAAAACGCATCGACAAGGTACGCGACGAATACGCGCTGGTTGAAGGCCACTTCGATACGTCCGAGGAAACCTCCCCCTGGATTCCTTTCGGCCCCAATATCTGGCTGCGTCACCTGAGTTTTGATATTCGCAACAACACCTCGGTGCACATCATGCGCGCTGACAAAGGTGGTTCTTTGGGGCGTCATCGCCACCGCGCTGTGGTGACCGGCTACATTCTGTCCGGCAGCCTGCGCTACGAGGAATACGATTGGGTGGCCCGCGCCGGTCATTACATCCACGAAAGCCCCGGTCGCACGCACACCCTGGTGTCCGACGAAGGCATGGAAACCCTGTTCCACCTGGGCACGCCCATCGAGTTCCTGGACGAGAACGACAACATCCTGGAAATCATTGATGTGTTCTGGATGATCGACCACTACACCAGCTACTGTAAGAAGCACAATCTGCCCATCAACAAGTCCATGTTCATCTAAGACTGTTTGATGCTTGTGTGCCGTGTCTGCCCCGTTTGATGGGGCAGTTCCTTGAAGCGTTGCTGGTAGTAGGCAGAAAACCGCCCCAGATGCCCAAAACCATGCGCCAGTGCCACCTCGGTGACGTTGGGGCGGGGCCGGCTTTGCAGCACCTGATGGGCGGCGTCCAGACGCAGATTGCGTACCCAGCTCATGGGGGACTGTTTGTAGTGACGACGGCACAGCAGATGCAGGAAGCGGGGACTCACACCCGCTGCCTGCGCCAGATCATCTAGTGAGATGTTGCTGTGCAAATGCGCCAGCACATAGTTCCTGGCCTGGAGCAGACGCATTTGCCCTGCCCGGGCTGCGGCTCCCATGGATTCATCCACCAGAGCCTGCACAGCCTGTTCGTCGGCGGGATGACACAGCAGGAATAAAGCCAGGCTGCTTTCAATATGCTGCGTCCAGTTGGCTGGACGGTCGCCATGTTGCGCCGGTAGCAGAAGCAGGTGTTGGATGAGGTTGGCCCATTGCGGGCCCATACAGGGGTCTAGCTTGTAGACACAGCCTCGGGTCATGCCCTCTTGTGCCAGCGTCTGATGGCCCACGCCATCAAACAAGCTGTAGGGGATCTTCACGATCAGCTGTTCGCAACCGGCTTGCCACAAGGTGCGCACATGGTGGCGAGGGGATACCACCGCAATATCGCCGGGATAGGCGGTTAATCTGTGATGGCCATCGCTGATGAATTCGGCCGTGCCTTGCAAGGGCATTTGCACCAGACAGAAGTCGCCGAAAGCATCGGCCTGGATTTCCACTTCGGCACCGTAACCCAGCCGCATCAGGCTGATCTGATCAATATCGCGGCGGTACAAGCTGGTGTTGATGCGCCCGCGACCCCAATGCAGGGCATGCCGGGAAATGGCCCGACTCAGTGGCTGATGAGACAGCTCGGCGCTGTGGGAATGAAAGACTGGATGACGGTACAACACCGACAGATCCAAGCCATTTTCTGCCGACATTGGGAACCCCTTGTTCCAGAGCATAAGGATGCGCGTGACCAGCGCCTAGTGTAAAAGTTGAGCGGCTGGGTGGGCATGGGGGCTATCCCTGATCGGGGCTTATCGGTTTCAGAATATTATTTATTTACAGATAGATAGCAAGTTTTCTATTTTATTTAAGTTTAAAAGAAGCTGCCTGATTCTTGGTGCTGTGGTTAAGGCTTGAAGAAGTCGGCAGCAGGAGTTTTAACGCCCCTGGGCCCGATCCCCTTTCAAGGTCATGACGGCGCTTTCCACTGTCGCAATCATCTTGCCGTCTTCTCGCTGGATTTCACAGTGGTAATGGCTGATGCTGCGTCAGCATGCTCTGCTGAAAGGCGAATTGCAGGATTTCGCTGTTGGAGCGCGGGGGACTTTGCATCTGTATGCGAATACGGCGGCCTTAACCGAGTTTCTACCGTCGCGCTTGGCTCCCTGGCTGGCACGGTGCCCCAATCTGCATATCGAACTGAAAGAGCGTACCAGCGCAGATATTGTGCGTACGGTTGCCGCCGGTTTGGCCCAGGCCGGTGTGGTGTCGGATGCAGTGCAGGCACCGGGGCTGATGCTGGAGCCGGTGGCCAAGGATCATCTGGTACTGATTATGGCTGCGGCTCACCCTTTGGCGGCACACAGCAAATTGAGCTTGCAGGATGTTCTGCATGAGCCCTGCGTGGGCCTGGGGATTGTGCCGCGAGGCGTGGCCAGCAGCCGCTACAGGCGTCGCCATGGCTTTGTCGCGCGGCCTTTGAGCGACTCCTGGGCCAAGCGCTCCTTGTGCCTGTGTTATCAGGACTGGGGCGCCCTATCCAAACCCATGCAGCGCTTGTTGCAGCATTTGGGGTCTAAGGAGACTGTCTGAGCCCACCTTTTTTGTGAAAACGTGTTCACGGAGCTGCATGCTTTCCAAGCCGCCAGGGGGCAGATGCCAGGCGTAAGGTTCGTGCTGGTTTCCGCATTTGTTGGCGGACTCAGCGATCTGTTTTTCTATTGGTGGTGCTTTGCAACTCTGTCGTTTGATGACTGGCTCTAATGCCGGAGCTCACCTTCCTTGTTTTCGCTTAACACCCTAGTGGGCCAGGCTGACAAACAGTGAGCGGCCGGTGACCTTATTCCAGCCCTTCCAGTTTGCTGGCAACAAGCGGCTCTTGCGATTCTGCTGGCTCTGCCAAGTTGATCTTCACTCCAATATCGGCCGGTTTCGCGTAGTGCAGGCTGCTGGTCACCAAGGCATTGACACCTGTTGCGGCATAGGCGGCTGCGTTACCTGCATGAATCCCGCCCGCTGCCAGAATGGTGACGTTGGGATGCGCTTTGCGCAGCGCAGGCACAATTTGTGCCAGGGTCTCGGGCTGGACTTTGTCGAACTGCACCACGTCCGCACCCGCCTGAGCCGCGCTATAGGCTTCATCCAGATCTGTCGCTTCGATCACGATTTTCTTTTCGCACAAGGCGTATTTGTGACGGGCAATCGCATGGCCCACCTCCTCCCAGCCACCCATCAGCGCGCGGTGCTGGGGGAAGATCAAAATGGTTTCGCCCAGTCCCAGCCGATGCGGCATGGCTCCGCCCGATAGTGTGGCTTTCAAGGCCAGCTTGCGTACCCCAGGCGCATGTTTGCGAGTGGTCAGCACAGCCACCGAGGCATTTACCGTTTGCACGGCTTGCACGACTTGATGTGTCAGGGTGGCGATGCCGCAGGCAAACTCCAGCAGGTTCTGGCCGACCTTCCAGGCGCGCAGCAAGGCTTTGGCGGGGCCTTGTGCCAGCAAAATGGTCTGGCCGGGCATGGCCGCCACACCGCTGGGGGTGTAGTGCTGAGTCTGACCGCCGCAAGAGCGCACAATCTCGGCCACCTCCTCAGTGCCTGCCACGCGGATATGGTCACGCACGACGTAACGCAGTGTGGTGTTCTGGTTGTGCAGTCCCAGCATGTGGCTGGTCAGATCCAGGTAGGAGGCATCCTCGCCAATCCATTGGTCGATTTGGCTTTGTTCAAAAAAAACCGTCATTTTTGATTCCCGTAGCGCCGCAGCGCCCAAAAGCAGGCTAATGCCGTCAGCCCCAGCAAGCAGGACAGCGCATTGGCACAGTCTGTGTCGCCATCCAGGACGGCGTTGTAGATAGATAAAGACAGGGTTTCGGTACGACCCGCGATATTGCCACCCAACATCAGCGAAATGCCCACTTCTCCCATGGCCCGTCCGCCTGACAGAATCAGTCCGGTGGCCAAGGCAGGACGCAGCAAGGGCAATTCCACCCGGAAGAAGTAGGACCAGGTGCCGTGGCCCAGTGTGGCTGCTGCTTCACGCAGCCGTGGCGACAGGCTGTTCATGCTGTTTTGCACGGGTTTGACCATCAATGGCAGCCCGGCGATAAAGGCGGCGATCAGCAAGGCCGCAGGCTGAAAAACAATATTGGGTGACCAGCCGGTGGCACTGGCCAACCAGCCCTGCCTGCCCAGGGCAAGCAGCAGCAAGTAACCGATAACAATCGGTGGGAAAACCAGCGGCAGGCTCACCAGTGAATCGAGTAATCCGTGGCCTGGGAAGCGCTTTCTGGCCAGTACCCAGGCCAGGGTTACCCCCAGAACCAATTGGGCCACCAAGGTGGCAGTCAGCACATATACACTCAGGCCCAGCGAGCTACTGGAGCAGCTCATCCAGGCGGACATCACAGGCCGTGGCGCTCAAGAATGGACTTGGCCTTGTCCGAGCCCAGGAACTGGGTCCAGGATTGCAAGGCAGGGCTTGCAGGACGGTCCTTGAGCACGGCCAGGCTCAGATCAATCGGGTCGTGACATTGGGCTGGCATGGGCAGGATGGTACCCAGCTTGTCCTTGTGGGCCAGCGCTTCGCTGCGGTTGATGAAACCGGCGTCCACCTCGCCATTGAGCAGGTAGGTGGATACCTGCGGCAGCATGGCGACTTCAATGCTGCGACCCTCGGCCTGGATTTTTTCGCGTTCCATGCAGGTGGTGGCGGCGCGGCCGTAGACAGTTTTCTTGGCATCACCAATGGCAATGCGGGCATAGCTGGGCTGCTGCAAGTCCTGGATGGAATCAATGGTCTTGCCCTTGGGCACGGCCAGCATCAGGGCACCCTGGCTGATGTTCACGAACTGCTGGGCAATGCCCATGGGCTCCAGAAAAAAGCGGTCGCCAATAATGGCAGCAATGTCTGGATTTTGCTCGCTCTGGGCGCGGACCTGCTGCATATTGCCAAAGCTGCTCTCTACCGTCAGGCCTGTTTCTTTATTGAAGGCTTCCATCAATTCCGTGACGGGCTTGCGGTAGCCTGCGCCAGTAGCGATTAGCAGGTCGGAAGCGTGAGCGGTGGTGGTGATGGCCAGCAGGCAAGCGGCGGAAAACAGCAAAGATTTCATGGGGTTTCCTGTCGGTCAAAATCGTTATGAGTTCGAGTTTATAACGAGATGAGGCAAACAGGGATGTTCGCCAAGCTCCGAAGCCGGAGCCCCGAGACTCAAACCTGCTTGAAAACTTGGAAATGCTGCTTGTGCCGAGCGACGATTCAAATTCCTCTTTGCCGCAAAGCTGGAAACAGGAGACGAAAAAAAATCCCCATCCTGAACCAGCAAGATGGGGATTTTGGGGGTACTGTTACCCGGAGGTGAACTCCGGGCAGTATGGTGTGCTTCAGGCTTGAGCGGCTTTGAAAGCCAGACGCCATTGGTGCAGCAAAGGCTCGGTGTAGCCGTTAGGCTGTTCCAGACCCTTCAGAACCAGATCTTGAGCAGCGCGGAAGGCAAAGGAGCCTTCAAAGTTGCCGGCCATGTTCTGGTAGGCTGGGGCCCCCGCGTTTTGCTGGTCCACCACAGCAGCCATGCGCTGCAGGGTTTCAACCACTTGTTCGTGGGTGACGATGCCGTGCAGCAGCCAGTTGGCGATGTGCTGGCTGGAGATACGCAGGGTAGCGCGGTCTTCCATCAGGCCCACGTCGTGGATGTCCGGTACTTTGGAGCAGCCCACGCCCTGGTCAATCCAGCGCACCACGTAACCCAGGATGCCCTGAGCGTTGTTGTCCAGTTCTTCCTGGATTTCCTTGGCGGACCAGCTGGTGTCAGTGGCCACAGGAATGGTCAGGATGCTGTCCAGGTAGTCGTTGGTGTCGCCTTCCAGACCCTTCTGGACGTCGACCACGTTGACTTGGTGGTAGTGCAAGGCGTGCAGCGTGGCAGCGGTAGGCGATGGCACCCAGGCGGTGTTGCCACCGGCCTTCACGTGACCAATCTTCTGTTCCAGCATTTCAGCCATCAGGTCAGGCATGGCCCACATACCTTTACCGATCTGGGCACGACCACGCAGACCGCATTGCAGGCCGATCTGAACGTTGTTGCGCTCGTAGGCAGGCTGCCAGTCAGCTTGTTTCATGTCGGCCTTGCGCACCACGGCACCCGCTTGCATGCAAGTGTGGATTTCGTCGCCCGTGCGGTCCAGGAAGCCGGTGTTGATGAACACGACACGCTCGGTGGCCTGGGCAATAGCTGCTTTCAGGTTCACGCTGGTGCGGCGCTCTTCGTCCATGATGCCCAGCTTGACGGTGTTGGGAGCCAGACCCAGCAGGCTTTCCACACGGTCAAAGATCTCGCTGGCAAACGCCACTTCGTCAGGACCGTGCATTTTGGGTTTGACGATGTACAGCGAGCCGCTGCGCGAGTTTTTCTTCAGTTCCAGATCGCGCATGCCGATCAGGGTGGTGATCACGGCGTCCAGAATGCCTTCAGGGATTTCGCGACCTTCGCCGTCAATGATGGCGGGGTTGCTCATCAGGTGACCGACGTTACGCACGAACATCAGGGAGCGGCCAGCCAGAGTCTGGGTAGCGCCTTTCAGGTCGGTGTACTGGCGATCGTCAGCCAGGCGGCGGGTAAAGACCTTGCCGTCTTTCTTGATTTCTTCGGTCAGCGAACCGGTGACCAGACCCAGCCAGTTGCGGTATGCCAGGACCTTGTCGTCGGCGTCCACGGCAGCCACGGAGTCTTCGCAGTCCATGATGGTGGTCAGTGCGGCTTCCAGAACGATGTCTTTCACGCCAGCCGGGTCGGTCTTGCCGATGGGGCTGTTGGGGTCGATCTGCAGTTCAAAGTGCAGGCCGTTGTGCAGGAACACGATGGCTTCAGGCGCATCGGGCTGACCGCGGTAACCCAGCAGGGTCGAGGCGTCTTTCAGACCGGTGGTGCCGCCGTTTTCCAGGGTGACGCGCAAAGCGCCGTCAGTGATGGTGTAGGAGGTAGCCTGATCGTGGCTGCCTTGAGCCAGAGGAATGGTGTCGTTCAGGAACTGACGGCCAAAGGCGATAACCTTGGCACCGCGCACGGCGTTGTAGCCACCGCCACGCTGAGCACCGTCAGTGTCAGGGATGGCGTTCGTGCCGTACAGCGCGTCGTACAGACTGCCCCAGCGTGCGTTTACGGCGTTCAGCGCGTAACGTGCGTTCATGATGGGCACAACCAGCTGAGGGCCACCTTGTTCGGTGATTTCGGTGTCGACGTTGGCCGTGTTGACCTTGACGTTGGCAGGCGCTTCTTTCAGATAGCCGATGGAGCTCAGGAAGCTCTTGTAGGCAGGCATATCGGTGATGGGGCCTGGGTTGGCCGTGTGCCACTTGTCCAGTTCGACTTGCAAGCGGTCGCGTTCGGCCAGCAAGGCGCGGTTTTTAGGTGCCAGATCATGGACCAGCTTATCGAAACCAGCCCAGAAGGCTTCGGAGGAGATACCTGTGCCGGGCAGGGCTTCTTGTTCGATGAACTGATGAAGCACCTCGGCGACTTGCAGTCGCTGGCAGGAGATTCGAGTGGTCATGTGTACCCTTGCTGATAGTTAAAAGTGATTCGGTACAGTGGCAGGCCAAAACGGCCTTGCTAACTGCAATTACCTGGTCAAGAGCACTTTCAGATCTTGCTGAAATCGCGGGTGACAAGACCCACGCGGCGCCAAGACACAAATGACATCAGAGGGCGAGCAAATGCTTGAAGCGAAAATCATTAAAATACGCTAACCCATTGTAAATTAGCCTAAATAAAAGCTAATTTGCGCGATGACGAGCTATGTCTCACACGCATGCCGAGCACACTGCCAGGTTGGATAACTTAAATTATGAAGGACTGACGCTAGCTGGATTTAATACTAAAAGTATTAAGACTACATACTTAATGTATTTACTGGATTTGGGCAAGTCTTATATATGAGGTAGAAGACGTGCCTGACTTCCACTTGCCATCATAAGCTGCCTCATCTGGTCCCGCTTGAAATACCTGATATGCCCGCCAAGCCGCTTGTCTAGCGCCATTAGCATAAAAACAGGGTCTTGGGTCACGGGCTTGCGCCAGGGCTCGACCTGCCTGATCCCGGAAAAATGGAATTTGCCCAAAACCGGGGTAAAGCTGCCTGTTTAAATGGGGCCTGTGAGTAAATTCAGTCTCAAAACCAACGATAGTCGTGTCCATTGTGCGGACAGTAGGGCTTGTGATTCAGTCAAAAACCAGTAACGACATTTGCTTTGAGTGGGACTGGGTCTGGGTTGCCTTGCTCGGATATGGCAAGACGCTGGGGCGCTAGGCGAGCCATTGCAAAGGTATATGGTTGATGGCTTTAAGCGCAGGCGAAACCGATAGCCGAACATCTGTATTGGGGAGCGATGGTTCGCGAAAGCGGCAGACGGTCAGGCCTGTCTGTTCGGCTGGTACATGAGCGTCAGGATCAGGCGGCTGAATTTGTCATGGAGTCGTGTAGGAGGCGGAACAATAAACAGCTTATGATGCTTGCAGATCTGCTTGTCTTTGTTTCCCCTTGGAATACTTGTTATGTCTGATCCCAGCGGTTTTTCTCGTATCACGTCCACGCCGGAGCTGATTCCATTCAATGGCTATCAGGATGCCGGCCAGGCTTTGGAGCAGCTGCGCCATATTTACGACCGCAACACCGCTTTTTTGCGCGACTCTTTTGCCCAGTGTCTGGAAACCGGATTTCCACGCGGGCAGCGCTTCAGAGCCTGCTACCCTGCAGTGCGTTTGCGCGTCGATACCTATCAGGAAGTGGATAGCCGCCTGTCTTATGGGCATGTGGTCGAGCCCGGCGTGTACATGACCACCATTACCGCTCCTGGCCTCTATCACGATTACTTGCTGGAGCAACTGGAACTGCTGCTGCGCAATCACGGTGTGCAGGTGGAAGTGGGGGAATCCTCCGTGCCTATCCCGCTGCATTTCGCCCTGAATAATGGTGTGCAGTCCACGGTGACAACCGTGCCTGAATCGCCCGGTGACACCTTGCGCGATCACTTCGATGTACCGGATCTGGCGTATATGGACGATGCCATCGTCAACGGTACGTGGGAGCGCGTGCATAACGAACCCTTGCCGCTGGCGCCTTTTACTGCGCCGCGTATCGATTACTCCTTGCATCGTTTGCAGCACTACAGCGCTACTCGTCCCGAGTACTTTCAGAACTTTGTGCTGTTCACCAATTATCAGTTTTATGTGGACGAGTTCTGCCAGTGGGCGCGTGAAGTGCTGCAGGCGGATGATCAAGGCTATATAGATCTGGTGGAGCCGGGCAACATCATCACTCCGGCGGGTGCGAATGCATCGACAACCGGTTCGCCTTTGGCTCGCGCGCCGCAAATGCCCTCGTATCACTTGCGCCGTGCCGATCATTCCGGCATCACCCTGATCAATATCGGCGTGGGGCCATCCAATGCCAAGACCATTACCGACCACGTTGCCGTTCTGCGCCCTGCTGCCTGGCTGATGCTGGGCCATTGCGCCGGTTTGCGTACTACTCAGCGCTTGGGTGATTACGTACTGGCACATGGCTATGTGCGTCAGGATCACGTGCTGGACGAGGATTTGCCCACCTGGGTGCCTATCCCTCCTCTGGCGGAAATTCAGGTCGCCCTGGAGCAAGCCGTGGCCGAGGTGGCCGGGCTGTCCGGCTGGGAGTTGAAACGCATCATGCGTACAGGCACGGTGGCGTCCATCGATAACCGTAATTGGGAATTGCGAGACCACCACGAGCCGGTGCGGCGCTTGTCGCAGTCGCGGGCGATTGCGCTGGATATGGAGTCCGCCACCATTGCTGCCAATGGCTTCCGTTTCCGTGTCCCGTATGGCACTTTGCTGTGCGTGTCGGACAAGCCCTTGCATGGCGAGCTGAAACTGCCGGGCATGGCCAGCGAATTCTATGCGCGTCAGGTTGGTCAGCATCTGCATATTGGCATCCGGGCGCTGGAACTGCTGCGCGAGATGCCCAAAGAAAGGCTGCATTCGCGCAAGCTGCGCAGCTTTCTGGAAACGGCGTTTCAATAAGATATTGCAGGCCTTGTTAGTGCCTACGCTCCTGGGTGGGTTGTTGGCTCGTAGCGCTGACAAACTACCTTTAGTGGCTTAAGAAATAGGCCGTGCTACCAAGTGGAGCACGGCCTCTTGGTTTCTTTGAGGACAGCAGATACTCATATGGTTAAAGCGTTTCAAGATTTTTATGCCGACAACTTCAGCCATTGCTACGGTTGTGGCAAACATAATCCCGACGGGCATCAGCTTAAGAGCTACTGGGACGGCGACGATACCGTGGCCCGCTACACCCCCAAGCCGATTTACAGCGGTGGCGTGCCCAACCATGTATACGGCGGCTTGATTGCTTCCTTATTGGACTGCCACGGTACTGCTTCAGCGGCAGCCTTCATCTATAGGGATCTGAATATCGAGATGGGCACCAGCGAGGAGCCAATTCGCTGTGTGACAGCCTCCCTGAAAGTGGAGTTTCGGCGTCCCACTCCAATGGGGACAGAGCTGACGGTACAAGGCAAGCTGCGTGAGCTGGATGGACGCAAGGTCTGGGTGGACCTGTTGCTTAGCGCGAATGGCGAAGTTTGTGCGACGGGTGAAATGCTGGCGATACGCTTCAAGGAATAAGCGGGATTTTTTTGGGGCTCAGCGGTCAACGTGCTTTGAGACGGTGTCTTGGACTTGCTGATCGCTCAGAAGGAAGCTGGTTTTTGATATTTGTAGGCTGTAAAGAATGCCCTCAGGTTGTGCCGCCGATTTATGGCATTTCTTTCTTCGAGGGTAACCCGGAGGTTGAAAGTATCCCCACGCTGCGCTCGTAGGCTGCTGCTTTCATGAGGTTTGTTTTGTGCGGGGCAGCCAGACAATAAAAAAGCCGGGCCCATTCAGGCCCGGCTTTCAGTCTTTCAAACCCAGCTAATTAGCGGCTGGCAGCAATCGCGTCGCGTGCTTTCTTCACCAGATCTTCACCAATGGTCTTGGTCCACTTCTCGACCACGCCTTCGGTTGCCTTGGCAAAGGCAGCATGTTGCTCTGGAGTCAGGCTGGTGACCTTCACACCGTGGCTTTCGATCTCTTTGAGCAAGGTAGGATCTTCCGCCGTGATGCCGGTACGGGCAATCACGATTTCACGTTTACCGGCTTCAATAGCGGCTTCACGCACGATCTTCTGGTCTTCCTCGCTCCAGGATTTCCACACGTCGCGGTTCACCACAAATACCAGTGGGTCAGACACGTAGTTCCACAGGGTCAGGTACTGCTGCTGCACGTCGTACAGCTTGGCACCGGCGTAAATGGACAGGGGGTTTTCCTGGCCGTCTACAGCCTTATTAGCCAGTGCAGGTTGTGCATCTGCCCAGCTCATTTGCGTGGGGTTGGCACCCAGGGCGCTGAAGGTGTCCATGTACAGCGGCGAACCGACCACGCGCAGTTTCAGGCCCTTCATGTCTTCAGGCTTGGTCACTTCGTGCTTGGAGTTGCTGAGCTGACGGAAACCGTTTTCACCCCAGGCCAGAGGCACCACACCGGCTTTCTCGATGTAGCCAAACAGGTCCTTGCCCACTTCGCCGTTGATCAAAGCGTCGGTGGCTTTGGCATCCGGTTGCAGGAATGGCAGGGAGAACAGGTTCAGCTGCTTGATCTGGGGGGACCAGTTGATGGTGGAGCCCACGGCCATATCAATCATGCCTTGGCGAATGGCAGTGAACTCGCGTGTCTGGTCGCCTTGTACCAGCGAGGTGCCGGGGTAGATCTTGATATTGATGCGGCCATCGGTGCGCTCGCGCACCAGGTCGGACCAGATCACCGCCCCTTGGCCCCAAGGGAAAGTGGTACCCACCACGATGGACAGCTTGTACTCGGATTTGTAGGCGGCTTGGGCAGCGGGAACCACGGCCAGGGTGGCGGCTGTACATGCCAGAGCGGCCAGAATGTGACGTAATTTCATGGGTCAGGTCTCCCTTTCTATGAGTTGTGTTTCAGTCTTGTGGTTTTAGTTAAAGCCCAGGTAGCGCGGCAGCCACAGGGCAATCTCGGGTTGTGCGATAACGAGCAGCATGGTCGAGCCCATGCCCAGTAGCAGCCAGCCTACCCAACGCAGGGTGCTTTCCATGGGGACGCCCGCGATACGGCAGGCGACCATCAGGTTGACGGCGACGGGTGGAGTGAACTGGCCCAGAGCCACGTTCAAGGTCAGCAGGACCCCGAACCAGACGGGGTGCCAGCCAAAGTTGTAGGCAATAGGCATGAACAGCGGCACGAAGATCAGGAAGATCGAGATGCCATCCAGGAACATGCCCAGCACAATCAGCATGACAATCATCAGCGCCAGAATGCCGTACTCGCCCAGACCGGAATTGATGATGGCATTGGTGACGGGGTCAATAATGCTCAGGGTGGACAGCGCCCAGGCAAAAATACCGGCCAGTGCCACAACCATCATGATGACGGCTGATAATTCGGCGGCTTCTCGCAGGATCAAAAACAGATCGCGGAACTTGATGGTGCGATGGATGACCATGCCCACGAACAGGCCGTAGAACACGGCCACAACAGCCGCTTCTGTGGGAGTGAACAGACCCAGGCGCATCCCGCCCAGAATGATGACCGGGGCAATCAGGCCCCAGGCGGCTTCTCGCAGGCTGCGCCAGAATGGCGGACGTGGCAGCTCGGCTTCGGCCAATCCCAGCTTGTGACGGCGCGATAGCCAGATGGCCGGAATAATCAGGCCAATCCCCGCCAGAATGCCGGGGAACATACCAGCCGCAAACAGCGCGGGTACGGAGGCTTCGGGCACCAGCACCGAGTAAATAATGAAGGCGATGGAAGGGGGAATCAGAATGTCGGTGGCAGCACCCGCGCCCACAATACTGGCCGCAAAAGGACCGGGATAGCCCGCGCGTTTCATGGCGCCGATCATGACCGCGCCCACGGCAGCGGCGCAGGCCGGGCCGGAACCGGAAATGCCACCCAGGAACATGGCCACGCCAATGGCAACAACGGGCAGCATGCCAGGGCCGCGGCCAACCAGCGCTACCGCAAAGTTCACCAGACGGCTGGCTACGCCCGAGCGGTCAAAAATGGAGCCCACCAACACGAACATGGGAATGGCCAGCAAGGGGTATTTGGCCAGACCGGCATAAAAGCTTTGCGGCACGGCCATCAGGCCAAACCAGTGCGTATCCAGGTTGGACATCAAAATCGCAAAGGCACCACCTATACCCAGGGACACGCCCACCGGCACGCCCACCAGCATCAGGCCGATGAAGATGACAAACAGCAAGGTTGCAATCATGATTTAGCCTGCCAACGACGCACCCACATGCCCAGCAAACGCAGGCTCAGGGTAGTGGACAGGATGGGCAGCCACATGCTGTACCACCAGGTCGGGACACCAATGGAGGGCGAGGTATCGCCCCACTCGAACTCGTCCAGGGCCATGCGGCCGGACAGAATGGCCATGCCGACAAAGAACAGCAGGCTCATGCCAATGCCAAACAGGGCCAGGCGGCGTTGACGACGCACCGTGCCCGCATCGGCAAAGACTTCAATACGAATGTGCAAGTGGCGCACACAGGCGCTGGCACCGGCATTCATGGTCAGGACCACCAGCAGGAAGATGGAGATTTCCTCGGTCCAGGCAAAGGAGCTATCGGTCAGATAGCGCACAAACACGTTGGCAAAGGTAATTAAAGCCAGGGTCGCCATGATCAGGACCGAAGCCCAGTCCTCTATTTGCAAAGGAATACGCAGGCCGGATTCGGCGGGCGAGGCGGCGTGATTATCGGGTGTATCTGTAGAACTTGAATCCATGAGGTCTGTCAGATTTGGCAATAAAGCTACATGCTAGCGGTCAAAGACGGGGCTGGCAGTGAGTAATTTCCCCCGGTGCAATAGCACCCGCGGGCCATCATTGGCCTGGGGAGAGACGATAGGGATGGGGGCGAGGGCACACGCAATATGGGGGTTGGTGCTTCGCCTAGCTGATGAGGTGTGAAACCTGGCCCGGCACGACAGATGGGCCTGTGTGTGGCGCTCTGAGAGGCCCGGCTGGGGTGTTGCCGGGCTTGCTGTGCGGGTGATTAGCAAGGGTGCAGGCTGCCGGTGAGGCAGCCTGGGCTAATGCAAGCTGGGGGACAGCTTACTCTTTTTTACGGTCCTTTTTCCCTTTTTTGCCTTCTTTGTCCTTTTTGGAAGGCTTTTTGTCTTTATTTTTATCCTTGTTTTTGGCTTTTTCTTTTTTCTTCTTTTTGCTCTTCTTATCCTTTTTGCCTTTCTCGCTTGAGGATTCTTTATCGCTATCCGCGTCCTCATCTTTATCCTGATCGGACTCGCCCTTTTCTGCCTGCTTAATGGCAGTGGCCTTCAGATCAGCGGCTTTTTGTTTGGATGAAACCGGCGTTTTGCGGGCCTGTTCCATTTCCGCATCCAATTCTGCGGCCACTTCGCGTAGCTCGTCGGCAACAGCCTGGGAGCGATCTGATTGCAGGGCAATCATGGTGCCACGGCACTGGGGAGCGCCACACAGGCAGCGGTAGTTCTGCTTGAGCTCCTCGGTAATTTCATCGTCGATGACCAGCGAGTAGTCATACAAAAGCTCTTCCCCGGCAGGAATATCGCGCATGGCCACAATAAAGACGCGCGAGCCATCGGCGTTCTCGTGACCTTCACAGTTGGGGGCGCAAGAGTGGTTGATCCAGCGTGAATCATTGCCTCCCTGACCACCGTCCACGATTTTGCCATTGCTCAGTGCAAAGAAAA
The DNA here is from genome assembly GCF_037150615.1 of Alcaligenes sp. PF14. Lineage (NCBI taxonomy): Bacteria > Pseudomonadati > Pseudomonadota > Betaproteobacteria > Burkholderiales > Alcaligenaceae > Alcaligenes > Alcaligenes sp. PF14. The sequence goes on from NZ_JBAGRS010000006.1 coordinate 175,044, forward strand.
AAGTGTGGAAAGGCTCATCCGGATTGACGGGGAACAAGGCATCGGCCTGTTCCGGCGTAAGCCGCTTGCCAGCATATTGCAGGATGCGCGTTCCGGCTGGAATATCGCGTAGCGCAAAGACGCCATTGCCATGCAGTTTGGATGGTTTGACGACGTGCCAGGGTTGGCGTTGAGTGACCATGGGGAATCAGCCTGTAAAAGGGGATAAACTGGACGGCGATCTCTATCTTACAAAACATGCAGGGCTACGCAACCATGTCACTTGAAACGACCGCCCACAACGGCGCGCAAATCTTGCTCGAAACCTTGATCGCTCAGGGTGTAGATACCATTTTTGGTTATCCTGGCGGAGCGGTGTTACCGCTCTATGATGCTCTTCATGCCCAGCCGCGAATTCGTCATATTTTGGTTCGTCACGAGCAAGCTGCCGTACATGCGGCCGAAGGCTATGCCCGCAGCACCGGCAAACCTGGCGTGGTGCTGGTGACATCAGGCCCCGGTATGGCCAATACCACCTCCGGTTTGCTCGATGCCTTGTGTGATTCTATTCCTGTCCTGTGTATTAGTGGTCAAGTAGCGACCACCGCAATTGGTACCGCCGCTTTCCAGGAGTGCGATGCGATTGGCATTTCCCGCCCTGTGACCAAGTGGAATGCCCAGGTTCGTCGTATTGAAGACGTGGCCTCCCTGACGGCCAAGGCCTTGCGCCTGTGTACCCAGGGCCGCCCCGGTCCGGTGCTGCTGGACTTCCCCAAAGATATTCAGATCGCCACCCTGCCCGCTGCCAGCAGCGACGCGCCGGCCCAGGACGAGGCTGACAGCCTCTTGGCTCCTCCCGCTCCGGCCTCTGCCCAGGAAGCGGCGATCAAACGCGCCGCCGCCATGATTGCGCACGCTCGCCGCCCCGTGTTTTACGGTGGTGGTGGCCTGATCAACTCCGGGGCCGATGCCAGCCACGCCTTCACCAGCCTGGTTCAGGAAACTGGCGCACCTTGCACACTGACCTTGATGGGCCTGGGTGCCTACCCTGCACGTGATGAGCAGTTCGTGGGCATGTTGGGCATGCACGGCACGCTGGAAGCCAACTTGGCCATGCACCATGCGGATCTGATTATCTGTGTGGGCGCTCGCTTCGACGACCGCATTACCGGCCGTCTGTCCGATTTCTGCCCCCATGCCAGCAAGATTCATATTGATATCGACCCCGGTTCCATCGACAAGGTGGTGCGTGCTGATGTGGCTCTGGTGGGTGATTGCTATCCCCTACTGCGCGCCCTGCGCAAAGAGCTGTCGCATCACGAATTGCCCGAAGGTCGCTTGAAAGATTGGTGGCAGCGCATTGGCGTGTGGCGTGCTCAAGAGTGCTTGAAAGTGACGCCTCATAGCGACGCCATCTTGCCGCAGCACTTGCTGCAACGTCTGGACGCGCATCTGGAAGGCCGTGATGCCATCGTCTCTACCGATGTGGGCCAGCACCAGATGTGGGCGGCACAATACATCAAGTTTGATCGCCCTCGTCGTTGGCTGACTTCCGGCGGTGCGGGCACCATGGGTTACGGCGTACCTGCCGCTTTTGGCGCGCAGATTGCGCATCCGGACAAGCTGGTGGTGTGTGTCAGTGGTGACGCGTCGGTACTGATGAATATTCAGGAACTGGCCAGCGCTGTGCAGCATCGCACGCCGATCAAGGTGATTCTGTGCAATAACCGCCACATGGGCATGGTGCGCCAGTGGCAAGAGCTGATTCACGATGGTCGTTACAGCCACAGCTACAACGAAGCCATGCCGGATTTTGTGGCCTTGTCGCGCGCCTTTGGTTGGGAAGCCGAACGCGTGGAGCATCCCGATCAGCTGGATGCGGCGCTGGAGCGTTGTCTGGCCCACGATGGCCCGTTCTTCCTTAACGTGGAAGTGCTGGCGCTGGAAAACTGTTTCCCCATGATGCCAGCGGGCTATGGCCATCAACAGGTCATGTTGTCCGAAGATAACTGGTACGTAGAAGAATAAGGTGCCCGGCTGGGACACAGGCGTAAAAACCCCTATGTCCCAGCCCGAGCACTACGCATTAAATACACTGATCCATTCAGACAGGAGGGGCATGCATGATGTACCGTCACATGAAGAACCGTCTTTTGGCCGCAGGTTTGATGCTGGGCTTGGGCCTGGCGGCGGGAGCGGCCACGGCCCAGACTTCCTTGAAGCTGGCTTACGCTTTGTCCACCAGCTCTCACTATGGTGCGGGTGCAAAAGCCTTTGCCAGTGCCTTGGAAAAGGACGGCAACTACACCATCGAGGCCTTTCCCAACAGTGCCTTGGGCGGCGAGCGTGAAGTTATTGAAGGCTTGCAATTGGGCACGATTGATCTGGCCATTGTCTCTACCGGCGCAACCCTGAACTTTGTGCCCAAGACCGGCGTGTTCGATATTCCTTTCCTGTTCCGCGACCTGCAGCATGCCCGCCATGTACTTGATGGCAAGATCGGTCAGGACATGCTGGCTGAATTTCCCAAACGCGGGATTGTGGCGCTGGCCTGGGGCGAGCAAGGTTTCCGTCACCTGACCAATAATGTGCGTCCTGTCACCACCCCGGCTGATGCCAAGGGCCTGAAGATTCGCACCACAGAGAACCCCATCCATATTGCCGCTTTCCGTGAAATCGGTATTCTGGCTACGCCTATGGCCTGGCCGGAAGTGGCAACCGCACTGCAACAGGGCACCATCGACGGTCAGGAAAACCCCTTGTCCGTGATTGTGTCGGCCAAGCTGCCGCAGCTGCAAAAGTATTTGTCGCTGACGGCTCATGTGTATGGCCCGGCCTTGGTGCTGATGTCTCCGGCGGTGTATGACGGCCTGTCCGATCAGGACAAGCAGTTGATGAAAGATGCCGGCGTAACGGCTGCCCAGGCCATGCGTGACTACGTGGACGATATCGAGAAAACCGGCGTGGATGCCGTCAAGGCCGAAGGCATGCAGGTCAATACCGTTGACCATGCCGCGTTTGCCAAAGCGGTAGAGCCTGTCTATCCCCAGTACTACAAACAGTTCGGCCAGGAACTGGTCGAATCTATCCGTCAGACTCAGTAAACGGCATTCATCATGAAAGCTCTGTTGTCCGTTCTGGATAAGGGCCTGTTTCGTCTGGTGTCCTGGGTGACGCAGTTGCTGCTGCTCTCGGCAGTGGCGGCTGCGTTCTATCAAGTGATCGCTCGTTTCGTGCTCCAGTCGCCCGCCGACTGGAGCGAGGCCTGGTCACGTGCCGCTCTGATCTGGACAGTCATGCTGGGCCTGTGTCTGGCCTTGCGTCAGGGCGCTATGCTAAGCGTGGATGTGTTGCGGCTCTGGGTCGGCAAGCGGACGCAGCATTGGCTGGATGTGGCCGTGCTGATTACGTGTCTGGCTTTTTTCGGCCTGTTGACCTGGGTCGGCATTCAAATGACCTGGCGGGTGCGCTTTCAGACCATGCCTAGTCTGGAGTGGTCCATTTCCTGGGTGTATATCGCGATCCCGATTGGTGCCGTGCTGGCCATTTTGGGCCTGCTGGCCCGTTGGCTGGAGAAACCTGCGCCTGCTGTGGTCGATAACACGCAGCTCTAATTCAAGACCTGATTCCGTGCCTGTAAAGCACCACCGAACTCTGGATGCCTTACGGGCATCTGTTTAGACCGGAGGCCGTATCGTGTCCCAGATCATGCTTGTGTCCATGCTGCTGTTTTTTGTATTGACGGTGCCCGTGGCGATTGCCGTGGGGCTGGCCAATATGGCGGGGGTAGCCTGGGAGGGGCGCATGACTTTTCTGGTCATCGCCCAGCAGTTGTATGCAGCTCTGGACAAGTATCCTCTGGTTGCTGTGCCCTTCTTCATTCTGGCAGGCAACCTGATGGAGTCGGGCGGCATGTCCAACCGTATGGTGGAGTTTGCCAAAAGCCTGGTGGGGGGTGTTCAAGGGGGCCTGGCTTGTAGCTGTGTGCTGACCTGCATGATTTTTGCGGCAGTGGCCGGTTCCAGTGTGGCAACCACTTTTGCGGTCGGGGCAATTCTTATCCCTGCCATGGTCCGGCATGGCTACCCGGCACCGTTCGCGGCATCCTTGCAGGCCTCAGCGGCGGAGCTGGGGGTGATCATCCCGCCGTCCATTCCCATGATTCTGTTTGCCGTATCCACGGACACGTCGGTAGGCGAGCTGTTCGTTGCAGGTATTGGCCCTGGCTTGCTGATCGGCGGCGCCTTGATGCTTTATGTGTGGCTGTATGCACGTCGCCATGGTCTGGGTTTGCAGGACGGCGTGGGTCGTTTGGGTGTCTGGACGGCATTCCGTCAGGCGTGGTTGGCCTTGTTGATGCCGGTGATTATTCTCGGCGGGATTTACGGGGGTATTTTCACGCCTACCGAGGCTTCGGCGGTGGCGGTAGTCTATGCCTTGATCGTGAGCATGTTTGTCTATCGCAGCGTTAAATGGGGCGACTTGTCCAAGGTGCTGCATCGTTCCGTGGTGTCCACGGCGGTCATCATGTTCATCATCGCCAATGCGGGTGTGTTTGGCTTCCTGCTCAATCGCACCGGCATTCCGGCTGCCATGGGGATCTGGTTGGGGGAATTGTTCAGTAGCCCCATGATGTTTTTGCTGGGTGTGAACGTGGCCTTGTTTGTGGTGGGCATGTTTGTCGAGACCTCGGCCTCGATTGTGGTGCTGGCACCGCTCTTGCTGCCGGTGGCCATGCAGTTTGGCATTGATCCGGCGCACTTTGGCATCATCATGGTGGTCAATCTGGCGCTGGGAATGGTGACTCCGCCCTTTGGCGTGAACCTGTTTGCCGCCTGTTCAGTGGCCGGGATTTCTTTGGAAAAACTGATACGTCCCCTGCTGCCTTTTGTAGTCGTCATCCTGGCTTGCTTGATGCTGATCAGCTATGTGCCAGAAGTCAGTTTGTGGGCGCGAGACCTGGTGTACCGTTGAAGAATCGTCTGCTTTCCTGAGCGCTGTTCATGAGCTATTTCCTCTTGTTGTTGGTTCACCTTCTGGCTGCGATTTTTTTTATCGGCACTGTGTTTTTCGAGGTGCTGATGTTGTCGCCTTTGGCGCGTCAGGTTTCCCGGCCATCGATGCGGGAGTTCGAGTATGCCCTAGGGCGGCGGGCGCGTCGCATCATGCCTTGGGTTTTGTTATTGCTCTACGGTGCGGGCTTGAGTCTGGCCTGGCAGCATCGGGCCTTGTTTGAGGTCGGCGGCGCTCGTGCGTGGATACTGGGCGTAAAGATCACCCTGGCGCTAAGCGTATTTGGGCACTTTCTATCTGTAATGGTGATGAGCCGACGCAAGACCATGACGGCGCGGCGTTCACGGATTATCCACCTTAGTGTTTTTGCACACGTCCTGCTGATTGTGGTGCTTGCTAAGGCTTTGTTTTACTTACCGCTTTAGTTGCGGTTTTGATGCTGCTGCATTGTGGTTTAGAAGGGTTTTGGCTCTGGAGTAGTGCTTGGGACGGAGCTTGGCATAGGAGAGGTGATTAAAAGCCAGGCTCGAGTCCGTGGGGCGTTGGGGGTGGGCTGCGCACCGGTTCCCTAGTCAGGAGATAGCGCAGGGCGCATCCTGAACTCGCACGATGGTTTGTCCACCGGACAAACCATAAGCGTCGTGCTCAAACAGCAGGATGCTTGTACCCCTGCGCTATCTCCTGCCCGCGGCAAGTACTCTGACCCGCCCACCCCCAACGCCCCACGGACTCGAGCCTTCACACCGTTCTAATACCTCGGCCTTGCAACACTGTTTCGGGTGGGTTTGCATTGGTTGTGGCTGTGGCTGTGGCTGTGGCTGCGTGCAGGGTGTCGTGTGCTTTGCACTATGTGTGTGTGTTGTTGTTGTTGTTGTTGTTGTTGTTGTTGTTGTTAGCTTTTCGATGCTTATGCTTGCTTAGCAGCCTATGTTTCGCTCGTTTCTTTATGCCATGCCCAGGGGCGTACATAAGTATTTGGGTGGAATTGAGGTCATAAGGGTAAGAAGCCTTACAGCTTCTGGGCAAAGAACTATTGTGAGCCGTTCAGGGACCGGGTTTGGGTCTCGGGGCGGTTCAGAGTACTTGCCGCAGGCGAGTGCGGGATCCGGGATGCAAGCGCCCTGCTGTTTGAGCCCGGCGTTTGTGGTTTGTCCGGGGGACAAACCACCGGGCGAGTTCAGGGTGCGCCCGGATCCTGTACTCGACAAGGGAACCGGTGCGCAGCACCGGCAAGTGCTCAGCCCGGAGACCCAAACCCGGTCCCTGAATGGCGTTTTCACAGAGACTCTCTTCCCCAGCCTGCAAGCCCTACACGACTACCCATAAAAAAAAGCCCCCCAAAAAAGGGAGGCCATTCTTTCAAACAAGCCGAGCTTTTTACTCCGCCTTGCTGGCCGTCTTTTTAGCAGCTGTTTTTTTAGCTGCCGTCTTCTTGGCCGCCGTCTTCTTCACTGCTGTCTTTTTAGCCGCTGCTTTAGTGGCCGTTTTCTTGGCGGCTGTTTTGCGACCTGGCTTCTCTGGACGCGGCTCGAACTCAAAGCCGATCTTGCCGTCTGCCTGACGCACCAGGAAGGCCTTGAACTTGCGGTTGGTGCGCGAGGACACGAAACCATCCAGCAGGTCTGTCTTGCCTTCACCCAACAGTTTGGCCATCTGTTCGCGGGTAATTTCCTGCTGCAGAATCACCTTGCCGCTACGGAAGTCGCAGCTCTTGGACGGGCCCACGGACTTCTCGCACAAATAACGCAAGCCGTGCTCAAAGACGGGAGACTGGCACTTGGGGCAGGGGCCGACCGGGGTCTGGCCGCTGAAATCCAGGGCTTCGTCATCATCGTCGTCGTTCTGGCCGAAGTCGAACTCCAGCTTGTACTCGTCGGTAATGCGCAAAAGTGCCGCAAAGGGACGACCCATCTTGCTGATGAAACCGGGCAGTGGGCCCAGTTCTTTCTTGGCCAATAGCTCTTCAACCTCAGGCAGCTCAAAGGTGCGACCACCCGGATGCTTACCGATAGAGAAATCGCAAGCCGTGCAGGCATAACGACGGTAATTTTCTTTGACCACGCCACCACATTTAGGGCATGGCGTCTGCAAGGTCGCGTAATCACCAGGAACCGTGTCGCGTTCGTACTCTTTCGCACGCTTGACGATAACTTGCGTCATCTGCGCGATTTCACGCATGAATACGTCGCGATCCAGCTGACGTTGCTCGATCTGCTTGAGCTGGTGCTCCCATTCGCCAGTCAGTTCGGGCGAAGTCAGTTCGCTAACACCCAGCCCGGACAGCAAAGTCATCAGCTGACGCGCCTTGGCGCTAGGCACCAGCTCGCGGCCTTCACGACGCAAGTAGGCTTCGTTCAGCAGACCTTCAATAATGGCAGCACGAGTGGCTGGCGTACCCAGACCGCGCTCGGACATGGCTTCGCGCAAGGCTTCGTCATCCACCAGCTTACCGGCGCTTTCCATGGCCGACAGCAGGGTCGCTTCCGTAAAGCGTGCAGGTGGCTTGGTAGCCAGGGCCTTGGTGCTCACGTCTTCAGTGCGAACCTTCTCGCCATCGGCAACCGGCACCAGGGACGCATCTTCACCTTGGGCATCGCGGCCATAAATAGCCAGCCAGCCCGGTTTGACCAGCACTTTGCCTTCGGTCTTGAAGTGGTGACCGGACACCTGCGTAATACGCGTGGTGACGCGGAATTCCGCAGCCGGGAAGAACACGGCCAGGAAGCGACGGCTGATCAGCTCGTAAATCTTGTGTTCGGCATCGCTCAGCTCCCGAGGCACCTGCAAGGTGGGGATGATGGCAAAGTGATCCGAAACCTTCTTGTTGTCGAAAATCCGACGGTTGGGCTTGACCCATTTCTGCTCGACCACTTCCTGCGCAAACGGTTGCACCGAAGCGCTGGCAGGCGTGCCGCTGTCAGCCAGCGCACGCATGGTTTCTTGCACTGTACTTATATAGTCTTCAGGCAGATAGCGCGAATCGGTACGGGGGTAAGTCAGCGCCTTGTGGCGTTCGTACAGCGTCTGCGCCAAGGACAAGGTGGTCTTGGCAGAGAAGCCGAAGCGCGAGTTGGCTTCGCGTTGCAGCGAGGTCAAATCAAACAAGGCGGGCGACATCTGCGTGCTGGGCTTGGATTCCTCGGTGACTACGCCGGGTTGCTCGCGGCACGCGGCCACAATGGTTTGGGCAGCCGTCAGGGACCACAGACGCGAGTCTTTTTTCTCGGGGTCATGCTCGTCTTTGACGAACTTGGGGTCGAACCAGCGGCCGGTGTACAGGCCTGCAGCGGCAATAAAGTCCGCGTGTACTTCCCAGTAATCGCGCGACACGAACTGGCGAATGCGGTTCTCGCGCTCGTTCACGATAGCCAGCGTGGGGGTTTGCACACGGCCCACGGGGGTTTTGAAAAAACCGCCATCCTTGCTATTGAAAGCCGTCATGGCACGCGTGCCATTAATGCCCACCAGCCAGTCCGCTTCGGCGCGCGAACGAGCAGCCGCTTCCAGCGGTTTCATGTCTTCATCGTCGCGCAGGTTTTCAAATGCTTCACGGATCGCCGATTGTGTCATCGAACGTAACCAAAGCCTTTTTACCGGTTTTTTCGCACCGGCGTACTGCATAATGTAGCGAAAAATCAGCTCACCCTCGCGCCCCGCGTCACAGGCATTGATAACAGCGGTGACATCCTTTCGTTTGATCAGCTTGACCAGCAGTTTCAAGCGCTCAGTCGATTTCTTGTCAGTCGGGTTGAGCTCAAACTGAGGGGGAATAACAGGTAGATGTGTGAAGCTCCACTTGCCGCGGACCGGATCATTAGGGGCCACCAGGCCCAGCAGATGGCCGATGCTGGAGGCCAGCACATAGCGATCGCTTTCGAAATAATCACCTTCTCGAGTGAAACCGCCCAATGCCCGCGAGATATCTACGGCGACTGAAGGTTTCTCGGCAATGATTAGTGTTTTATCCATATGATTCCAGTGACAGCAACTGCGCTGCAATGCGCGAAATGATACGAGGTGCTTATCCCTCTATGCAAGTTATGAGACCTGACAAGACTAACGTATGGCCCACAGACTGGCGAGTGTTTCTGACAAAACTGGCCTGGGGTTTGGCCGTTTTGCTGCTCGCTAGTGGTCTGGTGACCTGGATTGCGGCCAATTGGGAAAACTGGGGGCACGTAGCCAAATTTGCCCTGGCTCAAGGCGCCGTGCTGGTTTCTGCAGGGCTGGCCTTGCTGTTTCGCCGACGTTCCGGTGGCTGGGGTCATGATCTGGGAGTGCCGGCTGCTTTGACCGGCCTGGCCGCCGTGGCCACGGGCGGTTTGCTGGCGCTGATTGGCCAGACTTATCAGACCGGCGCAGACCCTTGGCAGCTTTTCGCATTGTGGACTGTGCTGATCATACCTTGGGTATTCACAGTGCGCAGTGTCTTTCTGTCGGTGCTGTGGCTGGTACTGATCAATACCGCCTTGTACTTATGGATAGATGTTGCCCGCTTGGGCTGGTTCGGGCGCAGTTACACCACGCAGACCTTGCTGGCTCTGGCAGTCAATGTGCTGCTGTTGCTGGCAGCCGAAACCATCTGGCGTGCGCGTCATGACCCGTGGCGCATCGTGCCGCGTGTGGCAGCAATTGCGGTGGGCTTTTTCATCGGTGCCCAGGTCATGGAAGGCAACTCCTTGCTGGGACTGGTCCTGTTCCTGGTGCTGTACGGTATTTATCACTACCGCCGCCCGGATTTGCTGATCATGTCCTTGGCCTCGTTCGGCGCGTATGGCTCCTTGAGCATGCTGATTATCGAGTATGCAGGCGATGCGTTCCTGCTGATCGTGGTGGTTATTGTGGGTCTGGGCCTGGGCTTGCTGCGCTTCCTGCAGCAACAGGTCGTCCATTGGCGACGGACTCATGCTGGAGCTGAAGCGGCTGCAACCCAAGTACCAGTGAACGCAGCAAAGACAACAAGTCCTGCCGCCCCAACAGCAGAGATCCTGGCCAACGCACAGGCTAGTGTTCAAGCTGACGCTCAGGATAGTGACGAGCATCACCCCTGGTATCTGCGCGTGATCAAGCTGTTCTTATACCTGCTGTTACCACTGATTATTCTGCTGTACCTGGGTGTTTCTCTGGAATTGAGTCTGGAAGCGTTGGGTGTACTGGGCGGCATCATGGCTCTGGTGTCCCCCGTGCTGTTTGCCAAGGCTCACACAGTACCCAGCCAGGATCTGGTCGGCGGCTGGGTTGCGTGTGCGTTGCTCTTGCTGAGCGTGCCGGTTATGGACTTGCGCTACCCCTGGCCACTTGAGGCCAGCGCCATGATAGCCGTCGTGATCAGTACCTTGCTGTACAGGCTTGCCAAAGGCCAGTTCGTATTGCGCATGTTGCTGGTGATTTGGGCACTGGCCGCGATCGAGTTTCTGGTGATCGAGCGCTTGTTTGATCGCTGGACCATGATGCCTTATTGGGTGCTGGAAATGCCCGCGGCATTCATGTTTTTTGCCGCCTTGTGGCTGGGGCATCTTTATTTGCGTGGTGAGCGCAAGCCGCATTTCTGGCTGCCCTTGTTCTGGTCCTTGCTGCTCGCTTCCCAGATTCATCTTATTTGGGCGGGCACACTGTTTTATTCCATGCCCTTTTGGGACGAGTCGCGGCCGTACCTGACCGTAGCTGGCTTTCTGCTGGCCATGGCTCCTTTGGCAATACTGGCGTTTTATTGGCGCGGTTGGCGTGACCAACCCCTGGTCTATGGCATTGCCTTGCTGGGGATGGCCGCTTTGTGCGCAGTCTGGACTCCCTATCCGCCGGTGGCCCTGGCCTTGAGCTGGATTCTGGTAGCTTATGCCTGGCGTTATCTCAGCTTGTTGGCGGTGGCCGTGGCAATGGGCCTGTTCTGCCTCTGGCGTCTGTATTACATCCTGAATATCAGTTTGCTGGACAAGGCCGAGCTGTTGCTGGCAACCGGGGTGGGATGTCTGGTCTTTGCCTATTTGGGTCAGTTGAGCCGCAAGAAGGCAGGGACGGCAGCAAGCTTGCAGGACGCGCCCAAAGGTATGGTTGCCAGCGTTCTGCTGGGGACCATGCTGGTGCTGGGTGTAGCCAACGTGGCCATCGTGCAAAAAGAACGTATCTTGAGCGATGGTCAGACGGTGTTGCTGGAACTGGCTCCGGTGGACCCCCGTTCGCTGATGCAGGGCGACTATATGTCCTTGAACTTTGCCCTGTCGCAGAACTTGTCTGCCCTGTCCTGGGGCTTGCCCAAGGATGCGCTTGCCAAGATGGACGCTCAGCAATGGGTTGTTGTGGCGGTGCAGCTGGATGAGAACAAGGTGGCGCAGTTCAAGGGTGTTTATCTGGAGCAGGACGGCCAGGAGCGTCTGTGGAGCGAAGAAGGCCCTGTGGCTGAACCTTCCGATGTGATGCGCTTGCGCATGCGTCGTCACCGCAGTAACTGGACGCCTGGAACAGATGCCTGGTTCTTCGCTGAAGGCTCGGCAGATCGCTTCGATGCCGCCCGTTATGGCGAGTTTGCGGTGGTCGAGGATGGCCAAAGCCTGCTGCGCGCGATGCTGGACAAGGACAGAAAGGAAATCAAGTAAGCCTGAGCTGAACAACTGCGTTCAATAGCCTGTAGCCGGATTGTCTCTAATAAAGACAATCCGGCTTTTTTGTATCTGGGGTTTGTTTCGCTAGAGGCAGCCAAGCCAGAGCCAGTCAGCAGCAAGCCTAATCAAAAAGGCCCGAGTCCGATGTGGCGTCGGATTCGGGCCTTGGCTTTTTGTGTTGAAGGACCCTCTTTATCGGGGCCGGTTCTTGAACAAAAAATAGGTTCCTGTGTATCAGCTTAGTGGGACTGACGGGTGGAGTCGTCGCTGAGCAGCTCTTCAAAGATCAGGTGATCGATTTCGGCTTCGTGGCTCCACAAAACCATCAGGGCGACAATTTTTATTTTGTCCAACGAGACCGGGCTTTCGTCCACCGTCATGGCGCTTTCAATCAGGATTTCGCGCAGGTGGGCGGTAAGAGCGCCGGAATTTTGCAAAAAGGTGATGAAACCCATGGCATCAGCGCCCAGCACATGTTGTTCGTGCTCAGAAAAAATACGCTGACTGTTGGGACTGAGTTGAGCCGTAGGCTGACACTGCTGCGAGGTCTCGCCCAGTGCATGTAACCAGCCCAGTGCGTCGTTGATGTCCTCGTCTTCAAAGCCAATAGCGGCCAATTTGTGGGCCAGAACCTCCGCCTTGGGACAGGACTGGGGGTTGTAATACGTCTCGAATAGATAAACCAGGATATCAAACATGGGTATAAGGTTGCCGTCCTAAGTGATTAAAAAAACTGCGTGATTTCGGTAACCAGTGACCAAACTTTACGCTGATTTGCGGTAGGGGGCAAATGGGGTGTTCAGGGGATGGATGGGTCTTGCCTTGCGCATCCAGACTGCTTTTTGCCTGGGTCTGCTCTGGCAGACGCCCTTTGCGGCGGGGCGTCTTTATGATTGAAACATAAATCGATTGTTGGGGCAGAAACTGTCGTTTATTTGAAACCCTGCAAGTGGGACCGCAGCGGTTGAAAGGCCACTAAACTAGCTGGCATCCGCATCCGCATCCGCATCCGCATCCGCATCCGCATCCGCATCCGCATCCGCATCCGCATCCGCATCCGCATCCAGCCTCGGCTCGTGGCTCAACTGTTCGGGCTTGGCTCCGCAGGCAGCGGGAAGCGCTGCGCCCACGCACTGATGGCCTGGCTCCAGAACTCGTCCAGGGTGTTCGCAGCCACGGGAGCAAACCCCAGAAAGGCCCAGACGCGTTGCAGTGTCTCCATAGGATGCTCCAGGTCAAAGGCCGGGGCATGGTTCTGTTTGGAGAGCTTGCGGCCTTGCTCATCGCAGGCCAGCGGCACGTGCAACGTGCGCGGTACAGGCAGGCCCAGGACTTTTTGCAGTACGCGTTGGCGGGCGGTGGAGCTGAGCAAGTCGGCACCGCGTACAACATCGGTGATCTGGCTGTCTGCATCATCAATGACCACAACAAACTGGTAAGCCCAGAGCTTGTCGGCGCGCTTAAGGATGTAGTCCCCTACTTCTTTGGCTACGTCCTGTTGCTGCGGCCCGGCCCAGCGATCGGTGAAGTGTTCCACCCCTTCCGGGACACGCAGCCGCCAAGCACGGATGGCACGGTCTACCGGGATGCCGTGGCGGCAGGTGCCTGCATAGGGATATTCGTGCGAATCCGGCGCGACTGGCAGGGAAGCCGCCAGAATTTCCTGACGGGTGCAGGCGCAGCCGTAGACAAGATCTCGCTCGCGCAGGCCATCAAACACTTCTTGATAGCGTGCCTGCCGCTGGCTTTGCCAAAGCACCTCGCCATCCCAGCGCATGCCCAGACCTTGCAACTGCTGCATGATGATCTGGTCAGCCCCTGCGACCACGCGTGGCGTGTCTATGTCTTCAATGCGCAGTAACCAGCGCCCGTTCTGGGCGCGTGCATCCAGGTAGCTGGCCATAGCGGCCACCAGTGAACCCTCGTGCAAGGGACCACTGGGACTAGGCGCAAAGCGACCACAGTAAGGGGTAAGGGGCTGGGCGGTCATGAGTCGTTCTTAACGGCAAGAGCCCCTGGACGGGGGCTCTTGTTAGTGCGACTTTACGCCTATTTTTCCAGCCCGGCAATGCGTTTTACACGGGCTGGAAGGGAGGAGTTTCAGCTCTCCATGGTGACCAGTTCTGCGCCCTCGGGCACTTGATCTCCCACGGCAAAGAACAGCTCGGCCACGGTGCCATCAGCCGGTGCCTGAATGGAATGTTCCATCTTCATGGCCTCCATGACCAGTAGCACATCACCCTGCTTGACGCTGTCACCAGCGCCCACGTTCAGGGCAATGATCTTGCCGGGCATGGGAGCGGTCAGACGGCCGCCGTGGGCTTCCTGGCTGTTGGTACCGGCGCTGGCCAAGGTGTCGATCACGGCCAGAGTCCAGTCCGAACCGGCCTGGGCAACTTGTAGATGGTCGCCATCTTGCAGCACCTGGGCGCGATATTCGACCTGATCCAGCCACAGACGTAAGGTCAGGGTTTTGGCCAGACCAGCGGTTGTCTCGGCTTGCCAGCGCAGCACGTGTTGAGCTTCGCCCAGTGTGATCTGCCACTGGTTTTCACGACGTTGTAGTAGTACTTCGTGAGTTTGTTCGCCTAGTTGCAAGGCTACTTTCTGATCGTAGTCTCCGCTTAGACGCCAGGCGTCATGCACCGCCCAGGGGTCGGAGTTGGAGGCTTGTCCGCTCAGACCCTGGTGAGTCAGCACGGCGCAGGCGGCGAAGGCCAGCACAGACGCTGGAACGTCCTGATTGCTGGGGAACAGCGCATCGTGACGGCGTGGGATCAGACCTGTATCCAGATCGGCCTGGGCAAAGGCTTCATCGCCCAGCAGGCGTTGCAGGAAAGTCTTGTTGGTGTGTACGCCGGCCACTTGAGTATCGGCCAGCGTGCGAATCAGGCGACGACGGGCCTGCTCACGATCAGCACCATGGGTGATCACCTTGGCAATCATGGGATCGTAGAAGGGGCTGATGACGCTGCCTTCACGCACGCCGCTGTCGATACGCACATCACCGGAGGTGAAGGACGCATGGGCGGGGTACTGCAAGCTGCGCAGTGTACCGATGGAGGGCAGGAAGTCCTTATCGGGGTTTTCTGCGTAAATGCGAACCTCAATGGCGTGACCATTGATGCTCAGTTCTTCCTGCTTGGCAGGCAAAGGCTGGCCATCGGCCACACGCAGCTGCCATTCCACCAGATCGTGGCCCGTAATCAGTTCGGTGACGGGGTGCTCCACTTGCAGGCGGGTATTCATTTCCATGAAGTAGAAACGCCCGTCCTGCTCGGCAATGAACTCCACCGTGCCTGCACCCACATAGTTCACGGCGCGTGCTGCTGCAATGGCCGCTTCACCCATGGCCTGGCGACGCTCGGGCGTCATGCCGGGGGCGGGAGCTTCTTCAATCACTTTCTGGTGACGGCGTTGTACCGAACAATCGCGTTCGAACAAGTACACGTACCCACCGTGCTGGTCACCAAAGACCTGGATTTCGATGTGGCGTGGCTTGGTGATGTAGCGCTCGATCAGCACGCGGTCGTCACTAAAGCTGCTGGCAGCTTCGCGCTGGCAAGAGCGCAAGGCCTCCAGGAACGCGCCGGACTCTTCCACAATGCGCATGCCCTTGCCGCCACCACCGGCACTGGCCTTGATCAGCACGGGGTAGCCGATCTGGTCGGCTTGTTTGTGCAGAAAGTCGGGGTCCTGATTGTCGCCGTGGTAACCGGGCACCAAGGGTACACCGGCTTTTTCCATCAGGGATTTGGCGGCGGACTTGCTGCCCATGGCCGCAATGGCTTGAGCGGGCGGGCCTACAAAAATAATGCCGGCTTCTTCACAAGCGCGAGCAAAGTGCTCGTTCTCGGACAGAAAACCGTAGCCAGGGTGGATGGCATTCGCGCCAGTGGCACGGGCGGCTTCCAGAATGGCGTCGATCTTCAAATAACTGTCGCGTGGCTCGGGGCCACCGATGCGCACGGCTTGATCACAAGCACGTACGTGCTGGGCGTCGGCGTCCGCGTCGGAGTAAACCGCAACGGTACGCAGCCCCAGGCTGCGGGCAGTGGCGGCCACCCGGCAGGCAATTTCACCGCGATTGGCTATCAGCAGGGTCTGAAACACAGTGTCTCCTTGTCTTACATGCGGAACACGCCAAAGCGGGTGTCTTCAATAGGGGCGTTCAAGGCGGCGGACAGGCCCAGGGCCAGAACGCGCCGGGTATCCGAAGGCTGGATGATGCCGTCATCCCACAGACGCGCGGTGGCGTAGTAGGGGTGGCCTTCATGTTCGTATTGCTCACGGATGGGGGCCTTGAAGGCTTCTTCTTCCTCGGCACTCCAGGTCTGACCACGGGCTTCCAGGCCATCACGGCGCACGGTAGCCAGCACGCTGGCCGCCTGTTCACCACCCATGACCGAGATACGGGCATTGGGCCAGAGGAACAGCAGGCGTGGGCTGAAGGCGCGGCCACACATGCCGTAGTTACCGGCACCAAAGGAGCCGCCCAGAATCACGGTGAATTTGGGAACGGCCGCGGTAGAAACGGCGGTGACCAGCTTGGCACCGTGGCGGGCGATCCCTTCGTTTTCGTATTTGCGGCCCACCATGAAGCCGGTGATGTTCTGCAGGAACACCAGAGGCGTCTTGCGCTGGCAGCACAGTTCGATGAAGTGGGCGCCCTTCTGGGCCGCTTCGGAGAACAGAATGCCGTTGTTGGCAATGATGCCTACAGGCATGCCGTGGATATGGGCAAAGCCGGTCACCAGCGTGGTGCCAAAGCGGGCCTTGAATTCATCAAAATCCGAGTCATCCACAATGCGGGCGATGACTTCGCGCACATCGTAGGGTTTGCGGGTGTCGGCAGGGATGATGCCGTTCAGCTCTTGCGGGTCGTAGCGTGGCTCGCGCACTTCTTTCAGCGGCCAGGGCAGTTTTTTCTCGCGGTTCAGGCGGCCTACGCAGCGGCGCGCCAGCTCTAGCGCATGCAGGTCGTTTTCCGCCAGATGGTCAGCTACGCCGGACAGACGGGTGTGTACATCGCCACCGCCCAAGTCTTCGGCGCTGACCTCTTCACCGGTTGCGGCTTTGACCAGTGGAGGGCCACCCAGGAAGATGGTGCCCTGGTCGCGCACGATGATGGATTCATCACTCATGGCTGGAACGTAGGCACCGCCAGCGGTACACGAACCCATCACGACCGCAATCTGGGCAATGCCCTGGGCCGACATATTGGCCTGGTTGTAGAAGATGCGGCCAAAGTGGTCACGATCCGGGAACACGTCTTCCTGATTGGGCAGGTTGGCCCCGCCCGAGTCCACCAGGTACACGCAGGGCAGATTGTTCTGTTGGGCAATTTCCTGGGCACGCAAATGCTTTTTGACGGTCAGCGGGTAGTAAGTACCACCTTTGACCGTAGCGTCGTTGCAGACCACCACGCATTCAATGCCTGCAATGCGGCCAATGCCGGTGATGATGCCTGCGCCCGGGGATTCGTTGTTATAGACATCCTGGGCAGCCAAAGGCGAAAGCTCCAGGAAAGGGGTGCCGGGATCAAGCAGACGTTCGACGCGTTCACGGGGCAGCAGCTTGCCGCGACCCACATGGCGTTGCCGGGAGGATTCGGACCCACCCAAGGCGGTTTTCTGTAGCTTTTGGCGCAGATCAAGGATCAGGGCCTGCATGATCGAGGCGTTGTCCTGAAAGTCTTGGGAACGCGGATTGATGCGGGATTCAATAACTGACATGGCGTGCCTGGAAAGAGAACAGAGAAAAGCCCATAAAATCAGCCGGGCCGCAGCCCGGCTGATGAGCTTGTTTTAAACCAGCTCGACGGCCAGGGCGACAGCTTCGCCACCGCCAATGCACAGCGAGGCAATACCGCGCTTGCCGCCGGTCTTGCGCAGTGCGCCGATCAAGGTTGCCAGAAGGCGAGCACCCGATGCACCGATGGGGTGACCCAGGGCGGTAGCACCACCGTGGATGTTGACCTTGTCGTGCGGGATGTTCAGCTCTTTCATGGCAGCCATGGTCACCACGGCAAAGGCTTCGTTGATCTCGAACAGGTCAACGTCAGCCACGCTCCAACCGGTTTTATCCAGCAGTTTCTGGATAGCAGCGACTGGAGCGGTCGTGAACCAGGCCGGTTCTTGCGCGTGCTGGGTGTGAGCCACAATGCGGGCCAGCGGTGTGGCACCCAATTCCTTGGCTTTTTCTTCGGTGGTGATCACCATGGCGGCGGCACCGTCCGAAATGGACGAGGCGTTGGCAGCGGTAATTGTGCCGTCTTTCTTGAAAGCGGGACGCAGCGTGGGGATCTTCTCGGGCATGGCTTTGGTGGGGGCTTCGTCCTTGGCAACAACGACATCACCCTTGCGGCCAGCGATGGTGACTGGCGCAATTTCCCATTCAAAGCTGCCGTCATCGCTGGCTTGGCGAGCGCGGCGCAGCGACTCCAGCGCGTAGGCGTCCTGCTCTTCGCGGCTGAACTCGTATTTGCTGGCGCAATCTTCGGCAAATACACCCATGGCGGTGCCACGGCTGTACGCGTCTTCCAGGCCGTCCAGGGCCATGTGGTCATACACGGTGGAGTGACCGTAGCGGTAACCTTCGCGGCCTTTCAGCAGCAGGTAGGGAGCATTGCTCATGCTTTCCTGACCGCCGGCCACCACCACGTCCACGCTGCCTGCCTTGAGCAGGTCGTGGGCAAACATGGCGGCTTTCAGACCGGAACCGCAAACCTTGTGAATGGTGGTGCAAGCTACACCCTGGGGCAGACCGGCGCCCAAGGCAGCCTGGCGTGCAGGAGCCTGGCCCTGACCGGCTTGCAGCACGTTACCCATGATCACTTCGTCGACCTTGTCGGCCTGAATGCCCGAGCGCTCCATGGCCGCCTTGATGGCGACGGCGCCCAGTTCGTGGGCGGCCAGATCGGACAGGCTACCCATCATGCCGCCCATAGGGGTGCGGGCGATCGAGACGATGACAACGGAATTAGTCATGAAAGACTCCTGGTTGCAAAGAGGAGACCGGCCCGCGTTTGGCAAACTCGTGCAGCTGCCGATCTTTGTTATACGGAAAAATATTTTCGATCCGACCTTGCGTCACTCGCAAGCGGCACTGAGTCCACCATTCAGGCTCCAGCAGTTCTGCATGGTGGGCCATGAAGGCTTTGCGAATACGAGGGTCGGTCAATAGAAAGTAGCCGAATTCTTCGGGAAATACATCGTTCGGGCCGATGGGATACCAGGGTTCGCTGGCCATTTCGGCTTCTTCATTTGGTGCAGGCGGAATGGCGCGAAAGTTCATCTCGCGCATGTGCTGGATTTCGTCGTAGTCATAGAAGACGACGCGGCCCAGACGAGTCACACCAAAGTTCTTGAACAACATATCGCCGGGGAAGATGTCGGCGGCGGCCAGTTCCCGGATCGCCTTGCCGTATTGCTCCACGGCGGCATTCAGGGCGGGGTCGCTGGCTTTGTTCAGATACAGGTTCAGCGGGGTCATGCGTCGTTCAATGTAGACGTGGCGCAGCAGGATGGTGTCCTCGGACTCTTCCAGCAGGCTGGGCACTTCGCGGCGAAGTTCTTCCAGCAAGGCTTCGGAAAAGCGTGCCTTGGGCAAGGCCACCTGAGCGTAGTCCCAGGTGTCGGCCATGCGCCCGACACGATCATGTTTTTTAACCAGCTGGTATTTGCTGCGTACCGTAGCGTGGTCCATGCCCTGCTTTTGAATGCGGTCACGGATCAGCTTGAAGACGTAGGGGTAGGACGGCAGGGTGAATACCGTCATCACCATACCGGCTATACCGGGTGCCAGATCAAAGTGATCGTGCGAGTGCGACAAGTGGTGCAGAAAGTCGCGGTAGAACAGGGTCTTGCCCTGCTTTTGCAGGCCGATGGCAGTGTACAGCTCGGCCTTGGGCTTGCGGGGCAGCAGGCTGGACAGGAAGTCCACATAGGCCGACGGTGCTTCCATATCGACCAGAAAATAGGCGCGGGTAAAGCTGAACAGCGTGGACAGGTCGTCCGTGGTGTGCAGCAAGGCGTCTATATACAAGTGTCCTGATGGGCGATGCAAAATGGCAATCGAAAACGGCAGCACTTCACCCTGATTGATCAGGCGGCCCACCACATAGGCGCCCTTGTTACGAAAGAACAGGGAGTTCAGCACCTGAATCTGGCAGTCCGAGCCAATGCGCGAGCCATAGCCACGTGGCAGACGGCGGCACAGTTGACGCACGGCCATACGAGCCAGCGTGCGCACATCGCGCGGCAGGTCGGCAAAGGGGGCGGCCAGACCGAAGTCGGCCAGCATACTGGTCAGACTGGCTTCCAGACCTTCTTCGGTGGGGTAATAGACCCGATACGAAGGCAGCGCGCCGTCCAGATAATCCGTGGCAACGGCTGGGCGCACGAAAATGAATTCGTTGCGGAAGTAGTGCCGATGCAGCACGCGGCAGGAGACGGAGTTGAAAAAGGTCTCCGCACATTCTGGCTGACGGTGACCCGAGAGCAGGCGTACAAACTCCGCCTTGGCCTGCAACCACAACTGCTGCTGGGCCTCGTCCAGATGGGCCGGATCGGAAGGCGTGGGCTGATGCAAACGCAGATTCTGGCTAAGCATGGCCGCGCATTCGCGCACCCGTGTCGCGTAGTACTCGATACGTTCGCGCGAGAGCTGCTGAATACCATGCCAGTCGCCTGATTCGTACAAAGACTTGGCGCGCTGGGCGCTGTAGCGAAACAGCGCATAGTGGCGATTGAACCCATCCAGCATGGCCTGGGCCACCTGGATAGCCGTCATCCCCGGTTTTTGAACCGGGGTAATGACGGTGGTTTCGCCAAAATCAGGGTTGGACATGCCTTTGCCTTTTTAGGCGGTTTCGGCGAACAATTCGCGGCCGATCAGCATGCGGCGGATTTCACTGGTGCCCGCGCCGATCTCGTACAACTTGGCATCGCGCCACAGGCGGCCTGTGGGGAATTCGTTGATGTAGCCGTTGCCGCCCAGAATCTGGATACCTTCACCAGCCATCCAGGTGGCTTTTTCAGCGCTGTACAGGATGGCGGCTGCGCAGTCTTTACGCACAGAACGTACATGGCCTGCACCCAGACGGTCCAGATTCTTGCCCACGGCATAGCACAGGGCGCGGCTGGCTTGCAGGGTGGTGTACATATCGGCCACCTTGCCTTGAATCAGCTGGAATTCGCCAATGGCCTGGCCGAACTGCTTGCGGTCGTGGATGTAAGGAATCACCACGTCCATGACGGCTTGCATGATGCCCAGCGGACCACCGGCCAGCACGGCGCGTTCGTAGTCCAGGCCGGACATCAGCACTTTGACGCCACCATTGAGTTGGCCCAGCACGTTTTCTTCAGGGACTTCACAATCCTGGAACACCAGCTCGCCTGTGTGGCTGCCGCGCATACCCAGCTTGTCCAGCTTTTGGGCAACGGAGAAACCGGCAAAATCCTTTTCGATCAGGAAAGCGGTAATGCCGCGTGCGCCGGCTTGCGGGTCCGTTTTGGCGTACACCACCAGGGTGTCAGCGTCCGGGCCGTTGGTAATCCACATTTTGGAGCCATTGAGCACATAACGATCGCCCTTCTTTTCGGCGCGCAGCTTCATGCTGACCACGTCCGAACCAGCACCGGGCTCACTCATGGCCAAGGCACCGATATGCTCACCGCTGATCAGCTTGGGCAGGTATTTCTGCTTCTGGGCTTCTGTACCGTTGCGGTTGATCTGGTTCACACAGAGGTTGGAGTGCGCACCGTAGGACAGAGCCACCGAGGCGCTGGCACGGGAGATTTCCTCCATTGCGATCATGTGAGCCAGATAGCCCAGATTCGCACCACCGTATTCTTCGCTAACGGTCATGCCCAGCAAACCCATCTCACCGAACTTCTTCCACAAGTGCATGGGGAACTGGTCATCGTGATCCAGTTGAGCCGCTAAGGGGGCAATTTCGGCCTGGGAGAAGTCGGCGACAGCGTCGCGCAGCATGTCCAGGTCGGAGCCAAGATCGAAATTCAGGCCGGGCAGGCTCATGAGACACTCCGTGGAAATAAATGGGTTGTGGAATTGTATTTATATTACGTTTACGTAAACGTAATATATATGGGTTTTCCCTTATCGGGACTCCAACTTCAATTGTTCGCTCATGGTGTGACAGATGTCGAGCTGGTCCTGAATCTCCTGCAAGGTCTGATCCAGGTCCTGCCGCTGGCGCTCCAGGCGCAAGCGGTGCTCGTTCAGGACTTCCTGATAGTGCTTAAGCTGGGAGGCCGTGTCCATCGGGGATTCATACATATTGATCAGCCGCAGAATCTCCGATAACTGCAGCCCCAGGCGCTTGCCACGCAGGGCCAGCTTCAGGCGGGCACGATCGCGGGGCTGATAAATGCGCTGTGTACCTTGGCGCAGCGGGCTCAAGATCCCTTGGTCTTCATAGAAGCGCAGGGTACGAGGCGTGATGCCAAACTCGTGCGCCAGATCCGATATTGTCCAGGTTGTCGTTGTCATTTTTAGTGTGATTTACGTAAACGTAAACTATCATGCCATAGAGCCGGGGTGCGAACTAGGGCCTTTTAGTATGGACAGCCCTTACGCCCTACAAGAGCCATTCATTGGAGCGAGCATGAATCCTAACGAACAAAAATTGAATTATCCCTGGGCAGATACCCTGCCCCCAGCGGGTAGCAGCCTGGAAGTCGCGCCGGGGGTGCGTTGGCTGCGTATGCCTTTGCCTTTTGCGCTGGATCACATCAATTTGTGGCTATTGCGCGACCAAATCGAGGGGCGCGAGGGCTGGACCATTGTGGACTGTGGCGTCGCCCGTCCCGAAGTGCGCGAGCTGTGGGAACAGGTTTTCCAGAACGAGTTGGAAGGCTTGCCCGTGCTGCGCGTGATCGTTACTCACATGCACCCGGATCATGTCGGTTTGGCGGACTGGTTGTGCCAGCGCTGGAATGCCCCCTTGTGGATCAGCATGACGGACTACGCGACCGCCAGGCTGTGGTCGGGGACAGGTGGACGCCAGACTGGCGCGGAAGCCGGTGGCCCGAATGGTGTGGCGGCAGAAGCGCATTTTGTCCGTCATGGCCTGCAAGATGAGAAAGCCAGAGAGCAGATTCGCAGCCGTGGGGATTACTACCCTTCGATGGTGCCTTCGGTGCCCGAGCGTTTTGTGCGCCTGATGGATGGTCAGCGTGTGGTGATTGCCGGTCGCCCCTGGCGCTTGATTGTGGGTTACGGCCATGCCCCCGAGCATATGTCCCTGTACTGTGAAGAGCTGAAGGTGCTGATCTCCGGTGACATGCTTTTGCCGCGTATCTCCACCAATATCAGCGTGTTCGATACCGAGCCCTTTGCGAATCCTTTGCCGTTGTACCTGAACTCCCTGCTCTCCTATCAGGATCTGGCCCCGGATACTTTGGTGTTGCCTTCGCATGGCAAGCCTTTCCGTGGCATGCACGAGCGCATTCGTCAGCAGCAGGAACATCACGCCGAGCGTCTGGAAGAAGTGTTGGAAGCCTGTGCCCAGCCCTGTACCGCCGCCGATATTCTGCCTGTGCTCTTTCATCGCAAGCTGGACTCGCATCAGATGACCTTTGCCATGGGCGAGGCCATTGCTCACCTGCACGCCTTGTATTTTGATGATCGTTTGCGTCGTGAGATGGGCGAGGATGGGGTTTACCGTTTCCAGCGCATTTAAACACTGGGGCGCCTCTTAATAAGAAGGGGCAATATAGCGACTGTTGGCGGAGGCGACCGGGCCCGCTCGCCTGTGGTAGCGTAGAGCTTTTCTTGCTACCGCCTGCCAACACTATGAGCTCTGATCTCGCCCTGGACACCGCCTTGCAACATACGGGTCTGGCCCCGTTCGATCCGCATACCGATGCGGCGCCGGTGGCCGTGCCCATCATGCGCACCAGCACGGTGCGTTTTCGCAATCTGGACGCTCTGGATCGAGCCCAGGCGGACAAGGCAGATCCCGAAAAACGCTCGGTTACCTACGGGCGCTCGGGCATGGATACCCACGCTGCACTGGAGCAGGTGTTCTGTCAGCTGGAATCTGCCACCCAGGCTTTGCTGGCACCGTCCGGCATGGCAGCGATTACCTTGGGTTTGCTGGCACTGCTGGATTCTGGCGATCACGTGCTGATTGCTGACAGTGCTTATGGCCCGGTGCGTTATCTGGAAAAGACCGTGTTGCGCCGGATGGGCATACAGGCCACGTTCTGTGCACCGACCCCCGAGGAAATGGCCCGTCATCTGCAAGACAATACCCGCATGGTGTACGTGGAGTCACCCGGCTCCTTGTTGATGCAAATGCTGGATATGCCCGCCTTGGCGGAGTTTGGTCGCAAGCACGATTTGCTGCTGGTCACTGACAACACCTGGGGCTCGGGCTATATCTACCGTCCCTTGGAATTGGGTTTTGACGTGTCTATCGTGGCTGGGACCAAGTATGTGGCAGGCCACTCCGATTTGATGTTGGGTGCAGTCATGTCCGCAGATCCAGCCATCAACAAACGCCTGCACGACAACCACTATGCGCTGGGTTTTTCCATCAGTGCCGATGACGCCTGGTTGGCATTACGCGGTGTGCGTACCCTGCCTATTCGTATGCGTGAAAGCGCCGCCAATGCGCTGGCTGTGTGCCAATTTCTGGATAGTCGCCCTGAAGTTACCCGTATCTATCATCCCGCTTGGCCACAAGATCCTGGCCATGCCTTGTGGCAACGTGACTGCACCGGCTCTAACGGCATGTTGTCGGTGCAGCTACGACTGAACAATGCGCAGGCACGCGCATTCGTAGATGCCCTGACCCTGTTTGGTATCGGCTTTTCCTGGGGTGGTTTTGAAAGCCTGGTGCAGTTGGTGGATACGGCGTTTCTAAGTGGTCATAGCTACTGGCAGGACAGCCAGGACAGTCTGGTGCGCCTGCATATCGGTTTGGAATCGACCAAAGACTTGTGCGCTGACCTGACGCAGGCTTTTGAGACGGCGGCGCAGGCTTAGGCCTTTCACTGACTGCTTCAGCCAGGGACGCACCCTGGCTTTAATAAATGGCCCAGACTTGCAATGACGTTGGAATCCCGTACCTTCTTGTAAGCCGCTGTTATCGAATTACTTACGAGTTACCGGCAGCTAATAGATCACAGATATAGAAACGCCAAGGGCCCTCAAAACCGGAACGAATCCAGTCTTGAGGGCCCTTGGCTGTATGGCTCAGCCAAACCGCTGATTAGCGGTTGGTGACCATCTTCACCAGCTCTTGAGCTTTGGTGATGCTTTCGTCGTAACCATTGGCCAGTGCAGGGGAAGTCACAAACTTGCCGCCTACTGCCAGACTAGGTGTGCCCTGAATCTGGTAGGTGTTGGACAGTTCGTTGGCTTTATTGGCCTTGGTCTGCACACCAAAGGAGTTGAAGGTCTGCTCGAAGCGAGCCTTGTCTACGCCTTGCGCGGCTGCCCAGGCCGTGATGGTCTTGGCATCAAAAATGCGCTCACGTTTCTGGTGGATGGCTTCAAACACCTTGGGATGCAGGTCCAGACGGTCCATGGCTTCCAGGGTGTAGTACAGCTTTTGCAGATCAGTCATGCCGGCATTGAAGGCAACAGGCACACGGCGCAGTACTACGTTGTCTGGCAGGGTCTTGGACCAGGCTTCGACCTTGGGTTCCAGGATGGCGCAGTGTGGGCAGCTGTAGGAGAAGAACTCCAGCACTTCGGTTTTACCGACGCTGTCCGAGGGCTGAGCCGCAGGCAGGGTAACGTAGCCTTGGTCGGCTTGTTGAGCCAGCGCGCTGGTGGCGGGCAACAAGGTCGCCCCAGCCAAGAGACTGGCACCGACCAGGGATCGTACAAACAATGCGTTCAGCTTCATGAATCAATTTCCTTAATGGGGAAGATGAGGTCTATGACCTGTGCAATGGCGGAAAAGTTCACCTTGGGGCTGCCTTTGGCACAAATTGCTTAGGGTCGGACCACCGAAGTATCAATTTTTTCCTCGGCCAGACGGCTGCGTGCCCGGTTCATTTCGTCTATGCCCTTGAAGGGGCCCATGCGTACCCGGTTCACCGTGCTGCCATTGACCTGTGCACTTTGCACTGAAGCGTCAAAGCCTAGCATCAACAAGCGGGCCTTCATGGCTTCGGCGTCCGCATTGTTGCGAAATGCGCCTGCTTGCAGGTAGTAGGGGGTGGAGGTGGTGGCTGGCTTGGTCGCCGCCGGGGGCGCAGCCGGAGCTGGTGTGGCGGGTTTGCTGGTGGCCGGTGCCGGGATGCTTGGTGTGGCAGGCGCTGTGGCCGGAGGCGTTACCGCAGGAGCGGTATTGCGAGTCTCTGGCTGGCGAGCTGGTTCCGTACCCATGGCGGGCAAGGTGGCGATCAGATCACCCAAGGCGTCCGGTGCAGCAGGCTTGGACGGGATGCTGGGCAAATTCACGGGGGGCAAGGTCAAACCGGGAATGGTGTCGCCCGGCGGAGGAGTTTGTCCACTGGAGCTGCCATACAGGTCCCGGTTCGGGTCCAGCAAGTCTCGCCCTTCAGGCAAGGCAACGGTAGGTTTGTCCCGGCTGGCCTTGTCCACAAAGGGCATGGGCACTTTGGTGACAAACAGGGCAACGGCGACCGCCGCGCCCAGACCCAGAATCAGGCCAATCAGAATGCCGGTATAGGTACCGCCGGAACTACTGGATTTTTTACGTGCTCTTGCCATATCTGCCTATGGGTTTACATACGTTCGGGTGCGGACACACCCAGCAGGTTCAGACCATTGCGAATGACTTGGGCGCAGGCCTGGGCCAGACGCAGACGGGCCAGACGCAAGGTGGTGTCGTCTACCGACACGCGCTCGGCGTTGTACCAGGAGTGGAAGTCCGCCGCGCAGTCGCGCAGCCAGAAGGCAATGTGGTGAGGAGCCAATTCGCGAGCGGATTGGGCCAGCACATTGGGGTATTCGGACAGGCGTTGCAGCAGGGCGATTTCGGTGGGGGCGGTCAAAGGCGTGATGTCGGCCTGAGGAACCTGATCCAGCAGTTCTGCCGACTGGTTCAACACGGAGTTGATACGGGCATGGGCGTACTGGATGTAGTAAACCGGGTTTTCTTCGCTCTTGGACAGGGCCAGATCGATATCGAATACGAACTCGGAGTCGGCACGGCGCTGGATCAGGAAGAAGCGCACGGCGTCCTGGCCTACCCATTCGATCAGGTCACGCAAGGTGACGTAGCTGCCTGCGCGCTTGGAAATTTTCACTTCCTGGCCATTGCGCATGACTTTGACCATCTTGTGCAGGATGTAGGCCGGGAATTCCTTGGGGATACCCAGACCCAGACCTTGCAGGCCAGCGCGTACACGGGCAATGGTGCCGTGGTGGTCGGAGCCTTGAATATTGATGGCGTGGTGGAAACCGCGTTCCCACTTGGCCACGTGGTAGGCCACGTCCGGCACGAAGTAGGTGTAACCGCCTTCGGATTTGCGCATTACGCGGTCTTTGTCGTCGCCTGTGCCCAGTTCCGTGGTGCGCAGCCACAGCGCGCCGTCCAGCTCATAGGTGTGACCGGCGTCGATCAGGGCCTGCACGGTTTTTTCAACCTTGCCGGAGGTATACAGCGAGCTTTCCAGGTAAAAGTTGTCGAACTTCAGGCCGAAGGCTTGCAAGTCCAGATCCTGCTCGCGGCGCAGATAGGCCACGGCAAAGCGGCGAATGTCTTCCAGATTGTCCAGATCACCACTGGCGGTGACGGAAGCACCATCGGCAGCCTGAACGGTTGCGCCGGCCAGGTAGTCGCGGGCGATGTCCAGGATGTAGTCGCCTTTGTAGCCGTCAGCAGGGAATTGCTCGCTGTCGGGCTCGATGCCACGGGCACGGGCATGCACGCTGGTGGTCAGGTTGTCGATCTGGTTACCGGCGTCGTTGTAGTAGAACTCGCGGGTTACGTCGTAGCCTTGGGAGCTGAATACGCGGCACAGCGAGTCGCCCAGCGCGGCTTGGCGGGCGTGGCCCACGTGCAAGGGGCCGGTCGGGTTGGCCGACACGAACTCCACCATCAGCTTTTCCTGAGTAGGAGCAAGGTGACCGAAGCGATCGCCTTGCTCGGCAATGGTCTTCAGGACGGCCTGGTGCGTGGCGGTGGACAGACGAAAGTTGATAAAGCCCGGACCGGCAATTTCCGCGCCTGCCAGCAAAGCGGCGGTGTTCGGATCAGCCAGGAGGGTATCGACGATTTGCTGAGCCAGCTCGCGCGGGTTGCGACCGGCTGGTTTGGCCAGTTGCATGGCAATATTGCAGGCAGCATCACCGTGCGCAGCCACTTTGGGGCGCTCCAGCGTGATGTTGGGTTCAGCCTGGGGCAAGATGGCACGGACGGCAGCCTGGAGGCAGGCGATTAATTGAGATTGTTGCTCAGCAAGCATAGGAAAGGTCTGGATTGGTAGAAAGACAACTGCGGCGTGTGGAACACGCCCCAGATGGAAGGCGCGACATTGGCCCGCCGGATAGCCCCACATGATAGCGTGATTTGACGCCAAATTCTTTTCAAGAAGCCTGGCGCTCCCATCCCAGGTGGTTATGTAACCACGTATCGTAAGCGTCCATGTCTACCCAACCCACTTGATTTCCGGGACGGATGCGCCAGCTGTTATGGCGTTTGATCACGGTTTCAATGGATTGTTGGGTAGCCTGCCCCAGACGTGGATGCAGGTCCTGATACATCAGGTTTCGACCCGCTCCGTGATAGTCCACACCCCGCAAACTGCCTTTAGTCAGTCGCAGCCCAGGCAGGCGCATGTCCAGTAATACAGGGTGAAGGACGCTAAGGTCTGTGTGCGCCAGTTCCGCCAGCGTCAGGCCCGTCGCCCTGGCCTGCCAATGCATCCAGGCCAGCGCTACCTTATCCAGATCGCTGATGGTTTCTTCGTCTTCATCAGGCAGCACACCGCCGCCAATTTGGCTGTGCGCGCCGATAAAAGGCATTTCCACGGTATTCATGGCCTCTGCCAGGGCGCTTAAAGGGAAGTAGGCGCGGTGTTCATGCATGGCGACGGCATGAGCAACCCAGCTCCAGGCGTCAGACACGCCCAGGCGGTATTGGGAGTTGCTGCCGCCTCCCAGCCCGAACTGGGCCACGGTGTCGAACAGCCCTAAAAAACGGGGCGTGATGCAGGCACGGATGGCGCCGCGCTGCGGATCATTCAGCACAAACCAGCCCTGCTGCACGTGGTCCAGAATTCGATTGGAAAAGTCTCGTGCCAGTGCCGCTCCCCGAGAGAAACCCAGCAAGTCCACGGGTACAGCGCTAGGAGCCGGGCCTTGTTCCTGCATGCGATTCAGAAAATTGTTCCATTGCGACTCCAGAATCTGCCCTGCTCGCCAAGCAGTCAGTGCATCCCAGTTCAGGGTGACTGGATCACCCGGCCCTGCGGCATAATGCACCGCCCCATCCTGATACAACTGCGACAGTTTCCACACATTGCTATTGGTAATAGGAGCCTGTCGTGTGCCATCAAAGGCGAACAGGAGCAGGCCGGTGGGATCAATATGACGCAAAGGCTGTTGCTGTGCGTAACCCACGGCCTGGGTTTGTGGCCAGGGCCCCAACGGGTCCGCTTCCAGATACTGTCCGTGATCGGGTAGATAGGTACGCAAGAGATTGTCGTGCCAGCCGGTAGCCGATTCCGCGTACTGCCCCGGCAGACGTAGATTGAATTCCAGGGTTTCAAGCAAAGGTTCGGCCTGTCCTAAAGGGTTCAGGTCGGCAGCCCAAACCGGCTGGGTTTGCTGATCGCTAATCAGCCGCACAGCTCCCATCAAATCACTATGCAGGTAATACAGCTGCCCTTGTCCGTCTGGCTGATAAACAATCATGCCTATTGGTGTCAGCCCGGCATACAGATAGCGCCGGGAGATGAGCTGGCCGGGTGTAGCTGGTAAATCCAGCTCAGCCATTAATTGCTGGCCGTGAAAGAAGAAGGCACGCTCCTGATTGCCTTGCTTGCGCCAGATGCGTTGGCCAAAGGCATCGTGCCGGTATTCGACCAGTGTGGAGCTTGCTGTTTGCACACGCTTCAAGCGACGGTTGGGGCCGTAGTCCAGATTCAGGTTTCCGACGGCTTTCGCCGTGCCGGAGGATGAACGCTGAATGGAGGCGGCTGGCCTCGGGTGGCGTGCAGCCAGTTCACCGTTGTGGCTCCAGGCCAGCCACTGTTCGGGTTCTGTCTGGTCCTGGCGGAAAGCGATGAGCCGGCTTTGGGCGTCGTAGTGCAACAGCCAATGACGGGTTTGCTGTAGCAGCGGGTATTCATGACGATCCTCCAGCACCCTGCCTTGGGCATCCAGACGGCGGGCTTGTGTCCAGGCAGGTTTGCCATCCGGCTGCAAAAGCATCAAATCCACCGCCTGCCCGGTGCTGTTCGCATGGCTGATCAGTTGAAGGCCATTGCCCCAGGCATAGCCCACCTCTTGTGCGTGGATCACGGTCTGGCTTTGCCCGGTTTGCTTGATCCACTCCAGAGACAGCAATCGTCCGCTTTTGTCCCAGTGATAGCGTAGCTGGCCACCTTCCGGCAGGGTGTGCCGCGTCAGCTTGCGCTGCTCGTCGTACTCAAAGCGCTCGGTCCAGCGTTGGCCGGGACTATGGCGGCGTTCCAAACGGCGCTCTTGTAGTAAACCGGCCCGCAATTTGAGCCATTGCGTTTCTGTGGGATGAAGAATGCGCAGCGCGCCAGGCCCGAGCCAGTCCAGCTCACTGCGTTCAGTGTCCTGACCTTGTTGATGTTCAAGACTGCTCAGGCGTCCCTGTTGGTCGTACTGAATTTGGAGCGCGCCTCCTTCGGCATATTCGAGGTGCGTCAGTTTGCCATTCGGGTTCCAGCGCCGTGTTTCGCTTCCATGCTGGCTGGTTGCCCAACTTTGCAAGCGCCCTTTTTCATTCAGCTCCAAACGTAATGCTCCCCAGCCGCCCTGCCTTTTCTCCAGTCGAGAGAGCGTTCCATTTGCCCGGCGTTGCGCTGTCCAAGGTCCGGCCTGCAACCAGCGCCCTTGTGGGTCATATTGCCATTCCGTGCTGTGGGCCGGACAGTCCCTACACAAGCGGCTTTCCAGTTTTTGTAGCCGCTGCAGGCCTTGATGGTCTCGGTAATGGAAGCGATGTCGCTCCGTACCTATGGACCATTCGCTCAGACCCGGCTCATAGCGTGCCGTCCAGTCTTGCTTGAAGGCGTGGGAGATCAACCTATTGACTCGGCCTTGGGCGTCGTACTCCCATTGTTGGATTGGCTGAGGGGCTTGCCCCGGTGCTTGCAGGCTGCTGCCACCCAAACGGTGCGACCAAGGTGTGGGGGCTGGATGATAGAGACGTTGCATGCCGTCCGGACGGCTGACGCTGGCCAGCCAGATTTGTTGATTCTGCCGTTCCAGAAGCAAGCGAAATGGCCCGGCCGGGGTTTTAATATTGATAGCCGTAGCCGTAGCCGTAGCCGTAGCCGTAGCCGTAGCCGTAGCCGTAGCCGTAGCCGTAGTTGCCTCCGTCGTCGCTGCTGCTACTGCGGCCGTTCCCGCTGCCCTTACCGCCCTTGTGACATGGGTCAGGGAACTGGTTTTAGTTTGGGATTGAACCTGTCCTGATGCCTGAACTTGAGTTTGGTTTTGTCCTGGTTCTTTGCTCTGTTCCAGCCCTGGTAGCGACACCGACTCCTGCGTTTGGCTTTTCCAGTCAAACACCAGCGCTTGGCCCAAATGATTACGGACAGTGTTAACCGCATACGCCTGCGGATGCGTGCCCGCAAAACGTTCTATATCCAGCCACTGCTGGGTAGATATACGCACATGGATTAACCAGCCCTGCTCATCAAACCGCAGAATCAAACCATTCGGCCCTTGCCAGAACCAGCCCGAACTTTGCCGCTGTGCAGGTGGGTACAAGCGCGTTTGTCTTCCATCCGGCATGAACAAGGCATGGCCTTGCTGCCGCAATTGCAGGTCGTAATTCAAGGCCCAGCCAGTTTGCCCAAGTGTCGGTGTGGGGTTTTGCCCCTGCCCATTCCAATGACGCTGTAATTGCAGCAAAGGCCAGGCCTGGCTTAGCGGCAGGTCTGTATCACTTTGGTATTTTTGTCCGCTGAGCAAATCCACGGGATTGAGCAAACCCATATCCGTTGCGGGCTCGGCCTGTTCCCCCAAGGCGGCCGCTGGTGCGCAGCGGGTGGAAGATGGAGGCAATGGACATTCAAGCGAGCTTTGTGACCAGACCAGGGACGGCAGGGTGGTCAAGAGCAAGATTAACCATGGCAGAAACGCGGCAGGCATGAAGGACTCTCCAAGACGGGGAAAATCCTGCTATCTTGCAGGGGTGTGTATCCTGAAAGTCGAATCGGAAACACAAAGATCCATAAGGAGAAACCGTATGCTAGTCGTCTTTAAAAGCAAAGCCGCCGCCGATGTTCTGATGTTCTCTGAACATGCCATGCCTATTCTCCGGGCCGCGGGGCGTTCCTATCCTGATGGTTTGCCCGAGCGTGGCGTGTTCACGGCAGAGCAACTGTCCGAAGCTATTGGCAATATTGAGCGAGCGATCGGGCAGGACCGGGAAAACAAGCATTCGCCCCACGAGGACGAAGACGATGAAAAGGAACACCCGATTTCACAGGCCGTGAGTTTCAGCCAACGCGCCTATCCTTTGCTGGATATGTTGCGCCAGGCGAATAACACTGGCGTGCCGGTGATGTGGGAACCGGCTGATAGCTCCTGGTAGTCTCTGGAATGTCGGCCTGCCGACAATTTGGCAGGCCTTCTTTGCTTAAGCTCCAAAGTTGATCTATTTTTTTTCGGAGATCGTCTATGAGCGCTATGGTGCTTGTGATCTTTAGTCCTCGCCAGCACATAGAGCTGGTCACTCCTATACAAACCATTGACGCGGACAGCGGCAAGCAATCGCGTGACTGGTTTGATCGCACCTGGCAAGAGCTTGGCTGTGAACCCCTGCGGGCCAGCGGCAAAGTGCTGTTGCTGGACAAGATTATGGGCGTGGCCGATGCCCTGGGTTACACGCTGCTGTCGCAAGACGATGAGCGCGCCCAGGAATTTGCACGCCATTGCTTGCAAGCGGTGGGCTCCATGCAAGTTACTGTGGATTTGCCGGGTTTGGCGGTCACGTACTGATCTGCGGCAAGGCAAACGAAAACCGGCTCTTGGGCCGGTTTTTTTTCTTTCTGATTCTTCGGCAAGGGTTGCCGTGTGTGCTGTGACACTCTTATCCTTGCCTGCACCATCTTCAACTTCTTCCTTCCCAGCGCCATGGATCTGAACACGCTAGAAAAGTACCTTGATGCCTCACCTGTGCTGCAAGCGCATAAACAGTATTTCCTGGACCTGGCACAACCGGCGGTTGCCATCCGTTTGGGGCAAGGCCAGGGTCAGCTTTTGCAAAGCCGCTTTGGTGGTCAACCTATGGTTCCTCCAGGCTTTACTTGGCCCGAGCATCCGGACGGTGAATATTTATTTGTCGGCCAGATCAATTTTGCGGAGCTGCCGGAAGGACCGGATCGCCCAGCGGACTTGCCCACGAGCGGGCTGCTGTCGCTGTTTTACGGTATGGATCAGGAAGACGTCATTTTCTGGCGCGACGAGGACTATCTGAAGGCTTTTTACTGGCCGGACACCACTGATTTTCACGAGCTTCAGGCCCCTCATGACTGGGGTACAGCAAGTCGGGAAGTGCTGTTCGAAAACTGCATTGATATTCCTCGCCATGAAGAGCTGCGCAAGGATTGGCCAGTGGATATGGACGAGCTGTATGACTGGTTTGAGGAGCTGGAAGAAAGCGGCGACTTGCCGCGCGACTATCTGCTGGGTCGTCCCTCTTGGGACAGTTTGGGCTATGACCCTACGCCGACGCAGGACGAGTATCCCAGTCAGTCGCCATGGCGTTCACTGCTGACCTTGCAGTCCCATGATGATTTGAACTGGTGCTGGCAAGATGGTGCCCGCTTGATGGCCTTTATTGAAGAGGACAAGCTGCGCGCCAAAGACTTCAGCCGTCTTCAAGTGGATTGCGGCTAAACAGGGGGCAAGCTCCGTGTGGTGAGATTGGCCGTTTAGAGGCATATTGGCACAGCCATTTGTACTGTGCCACGAGC
Source organism: Alcaligenes sp. PF14 (assembly GCF_037150615.1). Classification (NCBI taxonomy): domain Bacteria; kingdom Pseudomonadati; phylum Pseudomonadota; class Betaproteobacteria; order Burkholderiales; family Alcaligenaceae; genus Alcaligenes; species Alcaligenes sp. PF14. The sequence continues at coordinate 208,771 of NZ_JBAGRS010000006.1, forward strand.
ATTGGTTTTACGCTCTGGTGCCGAACAGCCGAACAGCCGAACCAACCGGGCTATTCAAACTGACCAGGTCCAGTCCGACCTGGCCCAGTCCGGTTTACCTACGGCGGGGGGCCACAATCTAATGGCCCGCCCACGAAAAACCCGCCTTGTGGGCGGGTTGCGGGCAGAGCGACGATAAGCCGGGCTGCGAAAGCGGGTCAGGCGCGGTTATGGTGAACCGGGCGGGCGCTTGGGTGGGATCACCACCCAAGTCGCGACATGAAGACGGTATTAAGCCGTGGTGGCTTCAGCTTCTTGCTGGGCGATGGTGTGGCGGTTAACCGCACTCAAGATCGCCAGGAAGGAGGAAGTCACGATGTCGGCGTGGATGCCCACACCAAAGCCCGATGGGCTGTCGCCGATACGCATTTCCACGTAAGCGGCAGCGCGGGTTTCAGCACCGGAACCGATGGCGTGCTCGTTGTAGTCCATGATCTTGATAGACAGATCCAAGGCATTCACAAAGGCAGAGATCGCGCCTTCGCCCGACCCCTTCAAGGTGCGAACCTGGCCGTCGTGCTCCACATCCACTTCAATCGTGAATTGTTGGCCGCTGTCAGCGTGAGGCTGGCTGATGATGTTGTGCTTGAGCAGCTTGTAGTGCTTCTTGCAGTTCAGGTATTCAGATTCGAAAATGCCGTACACATCTGCAGGCGTCACTTCCTTGCCGGAAGAGTCGGTGACGCGCTGAATGGCGCGGCTGAATTCGATTTGCATGCGGCGTGGCAAGACCAGACCGTGCTCTTGTTCCAGCAAGTAGGACACACCGCCCTTGCCCGACTGGCTGTTGACGCGGATCACCGCATCGTAGCTGCGGCCCAGATCGGCCGGGTCGATAGGCAGGTAAGGGACTTCCCAGATTTCGTCGGCTTTTTGTTGAGCCAAACCTTTCTTGATGGCGTCCTGGTGGGAGCCGGAGAACGCGGTAAAGACCAGGTCGCCTGCGTAAGGGTGGCGTGGGTGCACGGGCAACTGGTTGCAGTACTCGGCGGTGCGACGCACTTCGTCGATGTCCGAGAAGTCCAGTTCAGGGTCCACGCCCTGGGTGTACAAGTTCAGGGCCAAGGTCACCAGGCAAACGTTGCCGGTGCGCTCGCCGCTACCGAACAAGCAGCCTTCGATACGGTCCGCGCCAGCCATCACAGCCAGTTCAGCGGCAGCGACCGCAGTGCCACGGTCGTTGTGCGGGTGCACGCTCAAGGTGACGTTGTTGCGCTGTTCCAGATTGTTGTGCATCCATTCGATCTGGTCGGCGTACATATTGGGCGTGGTGGCCTCAATCGTAGCGGGCAAGTTCAGGATGACACGTTCGTCAGCGGCTGGACCCCAGGCTTTCACGACGGCGTTGCACACCTCCAGAGCAAATTCGGGCTCGGTAGTGCTGAACACTTCGGGCGAGTATTCGTACCCCCATTGGGTTTGCGGATACTTGGCCACTTCGTTCTTGACCAAGCGTGTACCGGTCAAGGCAATTTCCTTGATCTCGTCCTTGCTCAAGTTGAAAACAATCTTGCGAAAGGCGGGGGCACAAGCGTTGTACAAGTGAATGATGGCGCGTTTGGCACCGGCAGCCGCTTCAGCCGTGCGCTTGATCAGGTCTTCGCGCGACTGCGTCAGGACGATGATGGTGACATCTTCAGGAATGCGGTTTTCGTCGATCAGCTTGCGAACGAAATCGAAGTCGGTCTGCGATGCGGATGGGAAACCGACCTCGATTTCCTTGAAACCGATTTTGACGAGTTGCTCGAAAAAGCGCAGTTTGCGAGCCACGTTCATGGGCTCGATCAGGGACTGATTGCCGTCACGCAAGTCCGTGCTCATCCAGATGGGCGCTTTGGTAATGCGCTTGGAAGGCCAGGTGCGTTCAGTGAAGTCGCGATCAAAGGCGACAAAAGGACGATACTTTTGAGAGGGGTTTTTCAGCATTGCCATGGGGATACCTGTCGGACAAAAAGTGTTGATTACTTCTTGCCGTCACCAGCGATTGCAGCATTTACGTAGGCCGGTGGCGGCACAAATGACGTAGATGTGGCTGAGTATTGGCTGCCGAACTGCCACGGGACACTAGGCCCGGCAACCGGACGCTAGTAGTAGCAGCTGGGATAGGCTGGAGGCAGGGGCCGAAGAACGGCCTTCACGCACGGAACGCGACAAGGCTGCTTCAGCGGCGGGGCTGAAACCTTGGCAGGCGTAGGAGAATTGGCGTGCGTGAGTCATGACCGTTAGTCAAACACAAAAAAAACAGGAAGGCAAGCTTTAGGCTTGTGGCTCGTGACGTTCGTAGTCGGCTTGCAGCAGGCGGCTTTGCTGCTCGGCCAGTTCGATTTTGCTAAAACGTCCGGAGCGCAACTCGCTATGGGCTCGTTGTAAATCGCCCACAGTCAACGGGCTGCGCTGGTCGGGCCAGCACCACAAAATCACTTCACGGGCCGGACGGCTGAGCGATCGGGCCAGTTGAGCCACCGTGGACTCGTCGATAATGCGTTGCTGGTTGCGTCGCATGACCCCTTGTACGAAGCCATACAAAAGATAGGCAATAATGAGGGTTATGACGCCCACTACCGTCCACCAGAAAAACGGGTTGTATTGCTTGATCAGTGCCAGGTTTTGAATGCTCAAGGCCTGCAGGCCGGAGTAATCCAGGCCACGCCCAAAGCTGATAAGACGGTTGAGCAGGTCCCACCAGATAATGGCGACCACGATAGTGACTACGGTGCAGATAATAGTGGCCGTGGCGCACAGCTTGAACAGTGTGCTGCGCAGAGCCTGACTATCGTTGGCGGTGGGTGTCTGGGCGTTGTCAGTTTTCATGGAAACGATTGTACCTATGCTTACGCGTCAGTCACTAGATTTACGCCAGCAGCAAACGCTGGTTTTGACGCCGCAATTGCAACAGTCTATTAAAGTGTTGCAGCTATCGGGGGCCGAGCTGGAGCAGGAGTTGGCTCAGGCTTTGCTGGATAACCCCTTGCTGGAACGTCTGGACGTGCAGACGGATGTCGCCGCCGAGCCATTGCCCGAAGCCGCTTCGGGCGAGGCGGAATCCTCGTGGGCGAGCCTTGAGTTTCCCAAACATCAGGGGGATTCGGACGACCCTGACTGGACTCCCGAATCGGCCATTGCCCAGGACCTGGCTGCTTATTTAAGCGAGCAGCTGGGACTGTTGCGTTTGAGCGACCGTGACCGCGCTTTGGCCCAGTTATTGATCGATGAACTGGACGATAACGGCTACCTGCCCGTCTCGCTGGAAGAGGTGCTGGACTGCCTGCCCGACGAGCTGGATATTGATGAAAGTGATTTGCGCTGTGCGCTGGCCCAGGTGCAGTCCCTGGACCCGGCCGGTGTCGGTGCGCGGGATCTGGCCGAGTGCCTGGACTTGCAGCTGATGCAACAGGCTCAGCAATTGGAACCTGCCTTGCTCGACTGCGCCCGCTATCTGGTGCGCGAGCATGTCGGAATTCTGGCCTCTCCCAGTCAGTTGCGTCAGCGTTGTGCCGGTCGCTATTCGGCCGAGCTGGTCGAGCGCGCCCATCATCTGGTCTTGAAGCTGGACCCCAAGCCGGGGCGGGCCTGGACGCAGGACGTCTCGGCTTATGTGGTACCCGATGTGCTGTTGATTCGCGGCAAGGACAATTGGCAGGCGGCCTTGAATCCCCTGGCTGTGCCACGCCTGCAATTGGTGAATCTGCACGATTACGAAATTGAAGCGCACCCTGCCTTGCTGGCAGAGCGCCAAAAAGCGACCGGCTTGCTGCGCAGCGTTAACAGCCGTTTCGTGACGATTTTGCGGGTGGCCCAAGCGATTGTGCAGATGCAGCAGGACTTCTTCACGCAAGGTGTGTCGGCGCTCAAACCCATGCAATTGGCCGATCTGGCAGCCGAGCTGGATTTGCACGAGTCCACGATTTCTCGTGCAACGCGGCAAAAGTACATGCAAACACCGCATGGGGTGATGGAGCTTAAACAGTTCTTTACCGTGGCCTTGGCCAGTGCTGATGGCAAGGCTGATCTGTCGGCGGCTTCGGTACGGGCACAGATCGCACAGATGATTCGTGACGAGTCGCCAGCCAAGCCTTTGTCGGATCAGCAGATTACCGATCTCTTGCAGGCTCAGGGCCTGACTTTGGCGCGCCGTACGGTGGCGAAGTACCGGGAAGCGGAAGGTTTGGCACCGGCTTCACAACGCAAGATGCGGGCGGCGGCTGGGGTCTAGGAAAACGGGCCACAGCAGGTCAAAGGTTCCTGGCGAGCCTGGCCGAGCAACTCGCAGCCTTGGACGTCAAAACAATAAACAAACAGGGCCTGCGCGCACATATGAACAGGCCCTGCAAAAGCCCTCCTTTGCAGCCATCTGCTCCGCTCAATTAAATAGCCAAGGCTCCTGCTTCTTGCGCTGCTGTTCGTAAGCCCGAATAGTTTCCATCTTTTGCTCCGTCACGCTGACGTCATCCAGCGCTAGCAGCAAACGGCGTCGGCGTTCCGGTTCTATCTGGAAGTGAATGCGCTGATCGGGGCCGATCAACATGCCCGCCTCCAGATCGACCATCCATTCAGCCCAGGGATGATTGGTGGCGGTGACAAACAGGGCATCTACCTGGTCGGTGTTGAGTTGTAATGGCAACAGACCGTTTTTAAAGCAGTTATTGCGAAAGATGTCTGCAAATGAAGTGGCGATCAGCACCGAAATACCCAAATCCTTCAGTGCCCAAACTGCGTGTTCGCGGCTGGACCCGCAGCCGAAGTTCTCGCGTCCGAGCAGAATCCGGGCTCCCTGGGCGTGCGGCTGATGCAGGCAGAAACTGTTGATGGGTTCACGCTCGTCCAGTGGTTTGCCGGGGTAGCCAATGTCCGCGTACCGCCAGTTGTCGAAGGCATATTGTCCAAAGCCAGTGCGCGACAAGGATGTCATGTACTGCTTGGGCAAGATAGCGTCGGTGTCTACATTGGCACGGTCCAGCGCAATCAGGCGCGAGCGCACGGAAGTAAAAGGTGTGTTCATGCGGCGTCCCAGTTACGGATATCGACAAGATGGCCCGCAATTGCAGCGGCAGCAGCCATGGCGGGGCTCATCAGGTGTGTACGTCCCAAGGCGCCCTGCCGGCCTTCGAAATTGCGGTTGGAAGTGGAGGCGCAGCGCTCGCCCGGGTTCAGGCGGTCTTCGTTCATGCCCAGGCACATGGAGCAGCCCGGCTCGCGCCATTCAAAGCCGGCTTGCGTGAATATCTGGTCCAGGCCTTCCTGCTCGGCCTGACGGCGTACCAGACCCGAGCCGGGTACGACCAAAGCTTGCAGCACTGTGCTGGCTACGCGTTTGCCTTTGACCATGGCAGCGGCGCTGCGCAGGTCCTCAATACGCGCATTGGTACAGGAACCGATGAACACCCGGTCTATGGTGATGCCTGCCAACGGCTGCCCGGCCTGCAAAGCCATATAGTTCAAGGCGCGTTGGGCATCAGCTTGTTTGCCCGTGGCAGCGGCTAATGGATCAGGTACAAGCTGGTCGATGGCCGCCGCCATATCGGGCGATGTGCCCCAAGTGACTGTGGGGGCAACCTGCGTGGCGTCGATCAGCAAATGCTGATCGTATTGGCAGCCTTCATCGCTGATCAGCGTGCGCCAGTACTGCTCTGCCTTGTCCCATGCCTCTCCTTTTGGTGCCAAGGGGCGGCCGCGCACATAGTCCAGGGTCTTGTCGTCCACAGCGACCAGACCAATACGGGCCCCCGCTTCGATCGCCATATTGCACAAGGTCATGCGCCCTTCCATGGACAAGGCACGGATGGCGGGGCCGGTAAATTCGATGGCACAGTCCCGTCCTCCATCCGCACCCATGCGGGCAATGATGTGCAGGACCAGATCCTTGGCGGTGCTGGTGGCAGGCAATTCACCTTGCACATCGACCTGCAGGCTGCGCATGCGTTTTGCGGCCAAGCATTGCGTGGCCAGAACATGCTCCACTTCGGAGGTGCCAATGCCAAAGGCCAAGGCCGCAAACGCACCATGCGTGCTGGTATGGGAATCTCCTGCCACGATGCTGGAGCCGGGCAAGGTCATGCCCTGCTCGGGTCCGATCACGTGGATGATGCCCTGGCGCTCGTCATCCAGGCCAAAGTAGCGCAGGCCAAACTCCCGGCTATTGATCTCCATCTGGTCGATCTGTGCCTGCGCCAACGGGTCTTCCAGACGCTGATTGCGGCGGTGCGTGGGCACGTTGTGGTCCACCGTGGTCAGCGCAGTTTCCGGGCGACGCACTTGGCGTCCGGCCAAGCGCAAACTCTCGAAGGCTTGCGGACTGGTGACTTCGTACAACAACTGGCGGTCTATGTAGATCAGATCATGCTCATCGTCTACCGTCGCAACGCGATGTGCATCCCAGAGCTTTTGAAAAAGGGTGCGGGCCGTGCTCATGGTTGGCACACCTTCAAGGCGTAGGCTGGTCCTGCTTTGTGCAGGCGACTTTGAACGGGCTCTTGCGTCAGGGCTGCGATTTCTTCGGCCAAGGGCTGGAGCGCTTCCAGACTCAAGCCTGTTTCCACACCGCTGATTTGGAACATATGGGCCAGATCTTCCAGGCTGGCATTGCCGCTGGCACCGGGGGCGTAAGGGCAACCGCCCAAACCGGCCAAGGCTGCGTCAAACCGACGCCCTCCTTCGCGATACGCGGCCCAGGCATTGGCCAGGGCCAGCCCGCGGGTGTCATGGAAATGGGCGGTGACGCCTTGTTCACCATACAAGCTCAAGGCAGCCTGGGTCAGACGTTCCACATCGGCGGGCGAGCCCATGCCGGTGGTATCGCACAGGCTGACGGAGCTGGCTCCCATGCGTTGCACTTGTTGCATCAGTGCAATCACGTGCGCGGGGGCGACGGCGCCGGTAAAGGGGCAGCCAAAAGCGGTGGACAGGGACACGTTGACTGGCGTTTTGCCCGCCGCTTCCAGCACTTGCTCCAGCTGGGCCAGTGATTGCGCAATGTTCATGCGCAGATTGGCCAGGTTATGCGCTTCAGAGGCCGAAAATACAAAGTTCAGCTCGTCCATATTGGCCGCTAAAGCACGCTGTGCACCGCGCAGATTGGGAACCAGGGCGGTGTAGCAGACTTGGGGCGCGCGCGCGGTCAGGCTAGCCAGCTCGTCGGCATCCGCCAGGGATGGGATGGCTTTGGGCGAGGTAAAGGACGTCAGCTCTATCTTGCGCACGCCGCATCGAGGCAGTGCTTGCGCGATACGCAGCTTGTCCGGCGTAGGCACCCAGCGTGGCACAATTTGCAGGCCGTCACGCAAGGTGACATCAGTTAATAACACGGTACTCATTCCACGATTCCTTGTTCACGCAGAGCTTGGCGGCGCTCCGGGCTCATGCCCAGTTCTTGCAGGATGCTGTCTGTGTGTTCACCCAACTCCGGCCCCAACCATTGGGTGGCACCGGGACTGCGGCTTAGCTTGGGGACGATGCCGGGTATGGTCAGTTCCTGGCCGTCCTCCAAGGTGTGTTTCTCCAGCATGCCGCGGGCCTGGTAATGCGGGTCATCAAGAATGTCGGCGGCGGTGTAGATGCTGCCGCTGGGGACTTCAGCCTGATCCAGCACGCTCAACACCTCTTCCAGGCTGCGGGCCCCTGTCCAGTCGCCAATCGTCTGGTCCAGCATGGCGCTGTGTTCCACCCGTCCGGCGTTGTCGGACAGGTGCGGATCGCTGGCCAGATCAGGACGGTTCATGGCCTGCATCAGACGGATGAAAATGGCGTCACTATTGGCGGCAATCACTACCCATTTGCCGTCGCCGGTGGGATAGGTGTTGGAGGGGGCGATGCCGGGCAGGCTGGCCCCGGTACGTTCGCGCTGATGACCGTTCAGTTGATAGTCTGGAATCAGGCTTTCCATGATGGCAAAGACAGATTCATACAAGGCCACATCAATCATCTGCCCCTGCCCGCCTTCCTGACGTAGATGGTGCATGGCCAGCAGCGCGCCAATCGTGCCGTACAGCGAAGCCAGCGTATCGCCCAGGCTGACACCGGCTCGTACAGGGGGCCTATCCGGATAGCCGGTGCCATAACGCAGGCCACCCATACATTCCGCGATGGCGGCAAAGCCGGGGCGACGGTGATAGGGGCCGTCCTGTCCATAACCGGAGACGCGCACCATGATCAGGCGTGGGTTCAGTGCGTGCAGCGTTTCCCAGCCCAGGCCCCAGCGTTCAAGCACGCCGGGGCGGAAATTTTCAATGACGATGTCGCTTTGCAAGGCCAGTTCACGGGCAATTTCCTGGCCCTCGGGCTGGCGCAGATCCAGCGCAATGGAGCGCTTGTTGCGACTTTGTACGCGCCACCACAGGGAGGTGTCCTTGTGCAACTGCCGCCAGCGGCGTAGCGGGTCGCCCTTGCCAGGCGGTTCGATCTTGATGACATCGGCCCCGAATTGGGCCAGCAGGCTACCGGCATAGGGGCCGGCAATCAAGGAACCCAGCTCCAGGACTTTGATGCCTTTGAGCGGGGGTTCGGTAAAGCTGTTCTTATCCATTTCTGTTTCCTCCAGTTATTGATTCTGGGATAGAAAAAGAAAGTAGAAAAGCAATCAAATATTATGCTGCCATCGTAAAAAACGTGGATGGAAAATAAAAAAACCCGCATGAAGCGGGTTTTATTTTTTAAAGCGTTCTGGGTAACCAAAGAATGATTTCGGGGAAGATTGTCAAAATCACAATCGCCAAAATTTCCAGTGCCACAAAGGGCAGAGCCCCGCGTGTAATCTGCTGTAGCGATATTTGTGGGGCAATGCCCTTGATCACATACAGGTTCAAACCCACCGGCGGCGTAATGACGGCCATTTCGCAGGCAATAATCATTACAATGCCAAACCATAATGGATCGTAGCCCAGCGCCACAATAACAGGCAGTAAAACAGGTGTGGTGATCAGGATAAGAGAAACAATATCCAGGAACATGCCGATCACAATAAGAAATAGTAGAACGAATATCAGAATGACCCACGCCGGTTGAGACGAAGCCGTAATCAGCGTGACCAGCTTTTGCGGAATCATCAGACGCGTCATGATGTAGCCAAACAGCAGCGCGGCGGCCAGAATCAGCAAAATCATGCCACTGGTGACGGCGGTGGAGCGCAGAATCTGCAAGGCCGTGCGCCAGTTCATTTCCTTGTAGGCAATGGCAATGATGAATGCCCCTGCAGCACCAATGCCGGCCGCTTCTGTCGGAGTAGCAATACCCAGATAGATCGTGCCCAGCACCAGCAGAATCAGCAAGGAAGCGGCCCAGATGTCTTTCAGGGCGGCCAGTTTCTGTGCCCAGGTAACGACTTCCGAATTGCGCGGTGCGGACTTTGGTTTGAATATCGCAACCAGAGCGACATAGATCACCATCATGACGGTGACCATCAAGGCGGGTAGCAAGGCACCAATGAACAGCTTGCCGATGGATTGGTCAGCCATTTCGCCATACAGCACAAAGCCAATGCTGGGTGGAATCAGCAAAGCCAGGGCACCGGCCGCAGCAATCGTGCCGCCAGACAGGCTGGGCGAGTAACCACGCTTGAGCATTTCTGGAATGGCAAAGCGACCAATCGTGGCGGCACCCGCCACGCTGACCCCGCTCATGGCACCGAAAACGGCCGAGCTGCCCACACTGGCTACAGCCAAACCACCGGGCAGGCGGTTCAGCCACAGATAGAACAGCTGATACAACTTGCCGCCGATACTGGTGCGGGCGATGACCTCACCCATCAGAATGAACAGCGGAATGGCGATCAGGGAATAGCTGGCCATGCCGCGGTGCAAGGTGGCGGGAATGACGTCCAGGCCGCCCAGGCCGGATTTCATCAGAATGCCGGAAACACTGGCGACACCCAGTGCGGCAAAAATGGGGGTGCCGATAACCATTAGGATGGCAAAGCAGGCCATCATCAGGCTGAAAATGAGCATGGAATCCATGTCAGAACTCCTTGATGCTGTCGTTGGATTCCACACTGTTCGGGATGAACAGCTGGCGCAGAGCAGCCAGGCCCAGCAAGGTGCCACCCAATGGGATCATGCCGTAGGCAATCCACAGGGGGAAACGCAGCATGGAGGCCGAGCGGTAGTTACGGGCAATCGCGGTTTCCACCACGGAAATACCGGCCCACAGCAGCACCAGGCAGAAGAACAAGATGCACAGCTGCGAAATGCAGGTGGCCAGGCGCTGGCCGCGTGGCGAGAAGCGCATGTGGAAGGCTTCCACGCTGACGTGGCGGTTTTCCAGGTGAACCCAGCCGATGGACAGCCAGGAGCAGACCAGCAGCAAGTACACGCACACTTCGGTGATGTAGATGCTGGGGCTATTAAAGACGTAGCGTGCAATGACGCCGTAGGTGCAGGCAATCATCAGAGCGGCCAGTGCAACTTCGGCCACCAGAATGGCGAGCCGGTTGCTACCGCGCGCAAATGCGCCCAGAAAATGAATAAGTGGATTCATGGTGTCTCCACACGAGGGATGCGCGCCGGCTGGTGGTCCGGCGCGCAGTCACGCGTGATCAGGGCTGGCGGGTTTTTTCGATCAGTTCCAGATAAGCGGGACCGTTTTCAACCTGCTTGCTCCATTCATCAATGGCGGCTTGGGTTTGCTGACGCATTTCGGCCAGTTGAGCGGGCTCAACACGATTGATGGTCACACCGGCTTGCTCGTAGCGTTGCAGGGCCTGGCCTACAAAGGCGTTCACGCGCTCAAACTGTTCTTCGTCGCGCTGGTGGGCGGCCTTGCTGATGATTTCTTGCAGATCAGGTGGCAGGGATTCCCACTTTTTGCGGTTGATGGTCAGCACGGACACATCGATACCGAAGTTGGCGATGGACAGGTACTTGGCCACTTCATACAGGTTGCGGCCAATGCCGGTTAGCAAGGGACGTGGGGTGGCGTCGATCACGCCACGGTCAAAGGCCAGGTACAGCTCGGAAGACGGCATGCCGGTAGGTGAGCCCCCCAGCAGTTGCAGGGCGCGTGCGTCCATGGAGCTGGTCGATGCCCAGACTTTGCCCTTGATGTCCGCGGCCGAGTTGATCGGTGCCTTGCGGCTGTAAAACTCGTACGGGTCCCAAGGGGCCAGGCCCAGCACCACGGCATCGTGGGTGTCACGCAGTTCCTGCTCGGCACCCAGCTTGAACAGACCTTGATCCAGGGCACGCTTCAGGTGGGCCGTGCTGTCAAACAGGAATGGCAGGGTAAAGATGTTCAGCGCTGGCACGGTGCCGCTGGGGTACGTGCTGGTCATGTTGACGATATCCACGTCACCGCGCGACAAGGCTGGCAGCTCCTCGTAGCCATCGAACAGCTGACCGGAGTGGAACACGTTGATCTTGATGCGACCCTGGCTTTCTTTTTCCACGGTCTGAACGAAGTTCTCGATGGGTTTCCAGGCGTATTCGTAGGCCGGGGGCAAATAGGTTGAGAAAGTCAGCTCAACTTCTTGGGCTTGGGCGGGCGAGATGCCCAGCGCCAGGGTGCAGGCGGCCATCGCCGCTGTCAGGGCTTTTTTCATGAGAGTCTCCTGTGGTTTCTTTTTTTGTTGCGCGTTTAAAGCGTGTGTAGATGAGCGATCAAGTCTGCCGAGGGCAGGACTTCGGCGTACTTGCTGGCCATATCGATCAGATTGCTGCGATGTTGGGCTGCCGAGCGGTCAGCCACCGCATCTTCAGCCACGAACGGGGCAAATCCCGACTGCAAGCTGTCCACCACGCTGGCACGCACGCAACCGCTGGTGGTGGCACCGGCCACAATCAGCATGTCGCAGCCCTGATGGGCCAGCAAGGCGGGCAGCGGCGTGCCGTAAAAGGCGGAAGCCTGGGTCTTGTACAGGATGATGTCTTGTTCGGGGTCGTAGTCCAGCCGTGGGTCCAGCTCACAGGCAGTCGAACCACGCAGCAGGCAGCGCAAGGACGAGGCCTTGGTCAGCCACAGATTGGCGTCGGCCAGATGGGCTTCGTAGCCGATGATGGTGAAAATAACGCGACCCTTGCCACGCATGGCGCGAATCAGGGTGTTGGTTTGTTCGATCTGGCTGTCGCAGTTCGAGGCCAGTGGCGTCAAGCCAGGCTCGGTAAAGCCGCGTTGAAAATCGATAACGACCAAAGCCGGCTGTTGCCCCATGGGCAGGGTGCCGTCAAAGCCCCCTTTCAGATTGTCGCTGTCGCGCATCTTGTTTCTCCCCTCACTCTCTATTCCTGACTTAAATAATCAGGTTCCGTATTATGTGCGTAGTCTGTCATCGCTAATGACGTGAGTACAGCGTCAAATTGCGATGGTGCTATCGCAATTGATGATGGCAGAGTGCTTGTCGACCCGCCCTTCCTAGGATGGAATACTGGCTTATGAACATCGATCCCAAATCTTTACGGCTGTTTTTATTGGTGCTGGAACGCGGCACCATCTCGGGGGCGGCCGAGCAGTTTCATATTGCGCCTGCCGCGGTCAGCAAGCGCCTGAGCGATCTGGAGCAGCAACTGGGCGCAGCCCTGATTGAGCGCAGCAACAAGGGTGTGTATCCGACGGCAGCGGGCAAATCATTGGCGGCCATGTCCCAGCGCCTGCTGGACGATATGGATGCCATGGGCGCGCTGATGCGCGACTTTGCCGGCGGGGCCACTGGGCATGTGCGGATTGCGGCCAACCTGTCGTCCATCACGCAGTTTTTGCCGCAGGCTTTGAGCTCTTTTATGGCGCGTCACCCCAAAGTGCGGGTGTCCTTGGAGGAACGTATCAGTGCTGGAGTCGCCCAGGCGGTGGCCGATAATAATGCTGATCTGGGAGTACTGATTCGAGGCGTAGGCAGTGCCGAGGTGGAGTACTACGACTATCGCCAGGACGAGCTGGTGTTGCTGGTGCCTGCTACCCATCCTTTGGCAGGACGGGGGGAGTTGGCCTTTGCCGACACGCTGGATTTCGACTATGTGGGGATGCACACTGGCAGTCACCCCAATTTGCTGCTGTTACGTGCCGCCAGCGAACTGGAGCGCACCTGGCGTTGCCGCGTGCAGGTGACCAGTTACGATGCCCAGTGCCGCATGATTGAGGCGGGGCTTGGAATTGGCATGTTGCCGCGTTCTGTGGCCGAGTCCTATGTACAAAGCCTGGGCCTGGCCTTGTGCGTGATCAAGGAGCCCTGGACCTCACGTCGCGTGGCCTTGTGCGTGCGTAGCCGCTATAGCTTGTCGCCCGCCGCGCGCTTGTTGATGGACCATCTATTGCAGAATTGATGCGACTGTCGTTTTCAGGCCAAGACCGCAAGGGCAGGCTGCAAGCCATTCCCAGGGCTATATCGAGGAAAGACAGTTCTTAATGAGAATGACTCTTGATATTTTCAGGTTTCTTGATAATAATAGTTCTCATGTTTATCTGCATATGTAACGCGATCACCGAGCGTCAAGTACAAGAAGCAGTACGTGGCGGCGCTTCCAGCCTGGCAGACCTGCAAGGTCAGCTTGGCGTGGCGTCTTGCTGTGGCTGTTGCGCGGAGACGGCTCAGGACTATTTGCCCGGCGGACGCTATGCCAATCAGACCATGATTGCCAGTCTTGAAACCGCCCGGGTGGATTACGCTGCCAACGACAGCCTGATCCCTGCCCCTGAGTTCGGCCGTCTTGTTTGTCGCGCCTAAGCGCGTGTTTTTGATCAGGATTTTCCATTCCCGCTATTGTTAGTGGGAATGATTGTTATTGGTCCTGTTACTAACCCAAAAGTGCAACGCTTTCTGGGTGTTTAGCTGTTTTTTAAGCCATGGCACATGCGTGCATGGTAGCCTGTCACATTCATCCCCCATTGTGTTTTTGCCTGCATCGCGCCTGAGTGCGATCTGTGGCGTGAGCAGCATTTGTGGGGGCTCGGCGGCTCCTTGGGGGGAGCGCCGTCAGATTTACAGGAGAACAGCATGTTTGGCGATAAAGTGGTAATTCAGCATCTGAACAAGCAGCTAAAGAACGAACTAACAGCAATCAATCAATACTTCTTGCACGCTCGCATGTTGAACCATTGGGGCTTTAACAAGCTGGGCAAACACGAGTATGACGAGTCCATCGGCGAGATGAAGCACGCCGATATGCTGATCGAACGTATCTTCATGCTGGACGGCCTGCCCAATCTGCAGGACATGCACAAGATCATGATCGGTGAGAACGTGCCTGAACTGCTGGGCTGTGACCTGAAGCTGGAACAGGCTGCCCGTCAGACCGTGGTAGAGGCTATCGAGTACTGTGAGTCCACCCGCGACTACGTGTCGCGTGATTTGTTCTTGAAGATTCTGGACGACACCGAAGAGCACATCGATTGGCTGGGTACACAGCTGGAGCTGATCGAAAAAGTGGGCCTGCAAAACTACCTGCAATCGCAGATGGGCGACCACGAATAAGTCTTTGTGTGGTCAGACCAAAAAAAAGCACCCGTTACTAACGGGTGCTTTTTTATTGTCCTTGGCAGCTTCCTGCTCTGGAAACGAAGCCTTCAATTGCAAAGGCAGCGTAGCCTGGGAAGCGACTACAGACAGCTTAGAAGGACTTGCTTGGGCAGCCAGGCACCTTGCCCCAGGCATTGTTCGGACCGCAGTACTTGTTGCGAGCATCCCAGGAACAACTTGGGCGATCGAAAAAGCCTTTTTGGCTACAGGCATTCAACTCTTGCTGCAGCTGTGCCTGCCAGGCACCGTTATTGTTGCCGGCCACTTGAATATCTTGTGGTGGCGGTGGTGGGGGCGTGCCTATATCTACCGGCTGGATAGGCTCGGAGCCACCCAGGTTTACACGAGCAATCCCTTGCAACTCCCGGTTCTGCTCGGTCATGGCAATTTGAATGGCCTGCTCCAGCGAAATGGACGTGGTGGCCAAGGCAATAGGTGGCTTTTCTTCCGTCAGCGTAGACGTGTCAATTTCCCAAGCGATCGGTGTGGGTGCTTGCGGTACTCCCAGGCGACCATTGGGTAAAGGCTGCGGCGGTTGCGCGGTAAAGGGTTTGCCATCGGCATCAAGCGTAGGCAAGTCTGACGGGTCGGGGGTGCTGACCGCCATGGACTTTTCAGGGCCGTGCGCGATTAGCCAGTTCCCCAGTTCCAGGCCGCCCCACACTGAAGCACCTGCGGCCAGCAGCAAGACAGCAATGATAAAACGCCAGGGCATAAGCGATGTCTCGGTTGAATCAGGGGCAATCCGGTCGGCCGGATGCGCGTAATTAAAAGAAAAGAGCCGTCATTGTAGCGAAATGTCGGCCCTGCTCTTGTGACAGAATTAGACGGCATCCCCGAAAACGTGTCCACCATGTTCACGTAATGCGTGGAATTCAATGCCCGGATTCAGCTCCTGAGCCACGCGCAACTGCGCAGGCGAGCTTGCTAAAAAGGCAGTGGCCTCGACCACGTCATAAGCAATATTGCCCGCGTTGGTCTCGATAAACTTCTTCATGTCCTTGGGGTCTTTGGCTGTTACCCAGCGAGCCATATTGAAGCGGCTGGACGACAGGCGCGCTTCCACACCGTACTCCGTTTTCAGGCGGTGGGCCACCACTTCAAACTGCAGTTGGCCAACCGCGCCTAGCAGCATCATGCCGCCTGCCATATGGGGACGGAACACCTGAATGGCACCCTCTTCACCCAGCTGGATCAGGCCGGTACGCAATTGCTTGGTGCGCAATGGGTCTTTGACCTCAATGGACTGGAACAGTTCGGGGGCGAAGAAAGGCAGCCCGGTAAATTGCAGGTTTTCGCCTTCGGTCAGCACGTCGCCCAATTGCAGGATGCCGTGGTTGGGCACACCGATAATGTCGCCAGCAAAGGCATCATCCAGCAGTTCACGGCGTTGCGACAGGAAGGACACCACGTTATTGGGGCGAATTTCCTTGCCGGTACGAGACACTTTCAGTTTCATCCCGCGCTTGAAATGGCCGGAGCTGACGCGCACAAAGGCCACGCGGTCACGGTGGGCGGGGTCCATATTGGCTTGCACCTTGAACACCACACCACTGAACTTGGGCTCGTCCGGCTGCACTTCACGCTGCAAGGCAGCGCGTGGGCCAGGAGAAGGAGCCAGATCAACCAGTGCGTCCAGCACTTCCTGCACACCAAAGTTGTTGATGGCCGAGCCAAAGAAAACGGGGGTTTGCTTGCCAGCCAGGAACAGGTCCAGATCGAATTCGGGGGCTGCAGCATTGAGCAGCTCGATTTCTTCCTGAGCCTTTGCAAAGGGCTCGCCAAAGCGTTCGGCAATCACAGGGTTGTCCAGGCCAGGGATGATTTCATCCTCGCCATGACGTTCCTGACCGGGCTTGAACACACGCATATGATTGGCGCGCAGATTGAACACACCGCCAAAGCGACGTGCCATCCCGATAGGCCAGGAAAACGGCACCACTTCCATGCCCAGGTGCGATTCGATTTCCGACAGCACATCCAGCGGCTCTTGAACTTCGCGGTCCAGCTTGTTCACGAAAGTGATGATGGGCGTATTGCGGGCCCGGCACACTTGCAAGAGGCGAATGGTTTGCGGTTCCACACCGTTGGCCGCGTCAATCACCATCAAGGCGGCGTCCACGGCGGTCAGCACACGGTAGGTGTCTTCGGAGAAGTCCTGGTGACCGGGGGTGTCCAGCAAGTTGATCACGCAGTCGCGGTATTCCATCTGCATGACCGAGGAGGCCACCGAAATACCACGTTGCTTTTCAATTTCCATCCAGTCCGAGGAGGCGTGACGGCTGGCTTTACGGGCCTTGACGCTACCTGCAATCTGAATCGCACCCGCGAACAACAGCAGTTTTTCTGTCAGTGTGGTCTTACCCGCGTCAGGGTGAGAAATAATGGCAAAGGTGCGGCGTTTCTTGACTTCAGAGCGTATGTCACCGGACGACATTGAAAATCCTTGTGGCAGCGCCAGTCTGGCGCGTGGAAAACAGTGAGCGAATTATCCGTAAAGCAGAGCTTGGGGGCAAGCTGATGCGTGCACAAGGCTAACGCGACACGCTGGCCAATACCGTCCCTGCCAGAATAAATAGCGAACCGAACACGCGGTTCAGCAGCCGGACATGGCTGGCCTGACGCAGCAAATGCAACATGCGAGCGGCCAGCGACGTGTAGCAACCCATGGCCACCAGATCCGTAAAGCACAGGGTCATGGCGATCAGCAGGTATTGCAGCGGCATGGGCCGATTCAAGTCCAGAAACTGGGGCATGATGGCCAGCAAAAATACCAGACCCTTGGGGTTGGTGATATTGATCAGGCAACCCCGTATCAACAAATCGCGAATACGAAAGTCGCTGGGTTCCTGACCTGTGACCTGCACCGGCATGGCGTCGGTGCGCAATTGCTTCCAGCCCAGATAAATCAGGTAGGCGGCACCCAACCATTTAAGCGTGGTGAACGCCAGTTCCGAGCGCGCCAGGACTTGGCCCAATCCCAGGCTGATGATGAATATCTGGATCATGATCCCGATATTCAGGCCTATCGCCATCCAGTAGCCACGCTTGAAGCCGTATTTCAGGCCGGAGGACATGGAGGAAATCGCACCTGGGCCAGGTGAAAACGAAATAACCCAGGAAGCCGCAAAAAAGGCGAGCCAGGTGCTCAGTGCCATGGTGTGCTCGGTTCAAAGGCGGGCGCTGTGCCCGCCTTTGGCAGGCACAGTCCCTTTGCAGGGTTTAGGCTTTGGCTTGTGCGGAACTGCGGTTGCTGCGGTTCGGGCCGCGGCTGTCTTGACGGCCACCGGGGCGACCTTGGCCAGCACGGGCTGCGCCACCGCCTGCACCGCCAGGAGCGGCGCTGCGACGTGGGCGGTTGTCGTTGCCAGGACGGCGCGGACGGCTTTCGCCATTGCCACCACGGCCTTCAGCGGAGCGACCTTGACCACCACCGTTAGGGCGACGGGCACCAGGAGCACGAGCGCCAGGAGCGCTGTTGAAGCGGCGCTCTGCGTAAGTGTCTTCCTTGGCTTCTTCAGCCAGAGCGGCGCGCGAAGGAGGCGTCCAGCCTTCCACCACGATGCGTTCGATAGGATTGCGGGTCATGCGCTCGATCTGCTTGAGTAAACGCATTTCGCTGCGATCCACCAGCGACAGAGCCACGCCTTCGCTACCGGCACGGCCAGTACGGCCAATGCGGTGAACGTAGTCTTCAGGAACGTTAGGCAGTTCGAAGTTGACCACGTAAGGCAGTTGATCAATGTCCAGACCACGTGCGGCGATGTCGGTGGCAACCAGTACCACAACCTTGCCGTTCTTGAAGCCGGCCAGCGCACGGGTACGAGCCGCCTGGCTCTTGTTGCCGTGCAGGGCTTCAGCGGCCATACCGTCCTTGGACAGTTTTTCGGCCAAACGGTTGGCACCGTGCTTGGTGCGGCAGAACACCAGAACCTGGTTCCAGCCGCTTTCGCGGATGATGTGGCTCAGCAGATCACGCTTGTGTGCCTGGTCAGCCAGAATCACTTGCTGGGTAATCAGTTCGTTGGTGGTGTTGCGGGCAGCAACGGCCACTTCGTCAGGGTTGTTCAGCGAACCACGGGCCAGTTCACGGATTTCGTCCGAGAAAGTCGCCGAGAACAGCAGAGTCTGGCGATCAACCGGCATCAGGCTGATGATCTTGCGAATGTCGCGGATAAAGCCCATGTCCAGCATGCGGTCGGCTTCGTCCAGTACCAGGATTTCCACGCCGGTCAGGTCCACGGTGCGTTGACGCACGTGGTCCAGCAAACGGCCAGGAGTAGCCACCAGAATGTCCAGGGGCTTGCGCAGCGCATGGAACTGGGGGTTGATGTTCACGCCACCAAACATGACCATCGAGCGCAGACGGGTGTGCTGGCTGTACAAACGTACCGATTCTTCAACCTGGGCGGCCAGTTCACGGGTAGGGGCCAGGATCAGCGCACGTGGGCGGCCTGGTTTACGGTTTTGCTGAGGGTTGTTCAGCAGACGGTGCAAGATAGGCAGGGTAAAGCCTGCGGTCTTGCCGGTGCCGGTTTGAGCGGCAGCCAACAGGTCGCCACCTTCAATGACCTTGGGGATGGCCTGGGCTTGAATAGGGGTGGGGTGGGTATAGCCTGCGTCGGTTACAGCACGCAACAGAGGTTCTGCCAGCTCAAGAGAGGCAAAAGTGATTTGAGAGTCCAAGAATTTTCCAGTGACTAGCCCAAAAGCCCTCTTTGGGGCCCTACCAATCCAGGCTAAGGTGTTTTGTTATGGCGACAATGCCACGGCAGGGGCAAGAACGCCGCCTGCTGCAAGAGGCGCAGTGATTGGTGCGCTGCGCAATCTGCCATTATAGCGTGAAATTAGTAAAAATCCTCATTGACCATCTTGTATCATTTTGAGCGGTAGCGTTAAAACAACCTGCTTCAAACGTAAACGGTCAGGCGGATTGCCCTGCCGGATTTGACAGAAATTGTTAAGCGCCGCCATAGACGTACTTGTTATGCTGCGGTACGCGGTTTACGCTTGGCGTGCACGGACCGCCGGGCTCTGTTTGGCACGTGCCCGAGCAAATGGGTCGTAACCCGTTTTTGTTGTTTATCTGCTTATTTTTGCAGGAAAAAAATCATGACATCATGGATACGATGGGTCTTTATCAGCAGCGTGGCGGTTTTGCTGTCGGGT
The DNA here is from genome assembly GCF_037150615.1 of Alcaligenes sp. PF14. Taxonomy (NCBI): domain Bacteria; kingdom Pseudomonadati; phylum Pseudomonadota; class Betaproteobacteria; order Burkholderiales; family Alcaligenaceae; genus Alcaligenes; species Alcaligenes sp. PF14. Next base: position 228,410 of record NZ_JBAGRS010000006.1, read on the forward strand.
TGTGGGTATAACGAGATCCAGCGCCTGGACGAGCAGGTCAAGGCCGCTTGGTCGCAAACCTTGAATCAATACGAGCGCCGCGCCGAACTGGTGCCCAAGCTGGTCAGCTCGGTCAATGCCTATATGGTGAACGAGCGCGCGGTGCTGACGCAGGTTACCGAGGCGCGCGCCAAGGTCGGCACCATTCAGATGAAAGTGGATGATCTGGACAACCCCGAAGTGATGGCTCGCTTCCAGGAAGCCCAGAATCAGTTGTCTTCGGCGCTATCGCGTTTGATCGCCGTGTCGGAAAACTACCCGCAACTGAAAAGCGATGGCCTGTTCCGCGACTTGATGACGCAGCTGGAAGGCACGGAAAACCGTATTGCCACCGAACGCGGCCGTTATGTACAGACGGTGCAGGAATACAACCTGTTCATCCGTCAGTTCCCTACCCTGATTACCGCCAAGCTGTTTGGCTACAAGGTCAAGGAAAACTACGGTGTGGATCGTCAGAGCGAAATCACGCGTGACCCCGAGGTCAAGTTTGATATTCCTGCGACCCCCGCTCCTGCTGGGTATTGATTAATTCTGGAGGTGGAGTCATGAACGTGCACGATCTTGCACTGACTGCTGGGCCTGGGTCTGCACGTTCTGGCAGGCTGGTCTGGGCCTGTGGTTTGTTGATGGCCTTGTTATTGCTGTGCTGGCCCTGGACGCAGGCGCAGGCCAAACCTGAACCGATTCCCGCCATTGCGGGGTGGGTAACGGATACCACGGGCACCCTTAGCCCGGATCAAAAAGACGCCCTGAACCAGCAGCTCAAAGCCGTGGAACAGGAAAAGGGCGCGCAGGTCGTGATTCTGATGGTACCTACCACAGGCGAAGAAACCATCGAACAATACGCGTTGCGTGTCTTTGATCAGTGGGAAATTGGCCGCAAGAAAGTGGACGATGGCATCTTGCTGCTAGTGGCCAAGGATGATCGCCGTATGCGTATCCAGACCGGCTATGGTCTGGAAGGCGCGGTCACGGACTTGCAGGCGGGGCGCATCATCCGCGAACAGATGACGCCTCGTTTTATCGAAGGCAACTTCTATGCCGGTATCCAGGCCGCAGCCGATAGTCTGGTGGGTCTGGTCAACGGCGAAGAGCTTCCCCCTCCTCCTAAAAATGCCCCTGTCACCTCGTCGGGTGAAGAAGGTGTGTTCTGGGAGCCTTTGCTGGCTGTAGGCGCGATTGTATTTTTTGCTTCGCCTTTGTTTGCCGCCTTTGCTGCTGGTGTGTTCACGCTGGTGGTGTCGGGCAGTATTGGCCTGGCCCTGCTTGCCGCTGTTGTCGGTGCAGGCTTGAGCATGATTGGCCGACTCTTTGGGGCAGGCGGCAAGTCCAGTTCCGGGCGTGCCTCGCGCCGGGGTGGTGTCATTGGCGGCTTGGGCGGTTATTCCTCCGGTGGTTTTGGCGGGAATGGTGGCAGCAGTGGTGGTGGCTTCGGCGGTTTTGGCGGAGGCAGCGGCGGCGGTGGTGGCGGTAGCGGAGGCGGTGGCGCTTCCGGTAGTTGGTAAGGCCACAGGGGAGCGACATGAGTGTGAATTGGAAAGAATTGTCGGGTTGGGCATCGGTGCAAGGCCAATGGCTGCGCCGTCGTCATTTCAATGCCGAAATGTTGGGCCATCTGGCTGAGCAGATCCGCAAGGGTGAAGAGAACCATAGTGGTGAACTGGTCGTGGCGATTGAAGCGGTTTTGCCCGCCCATGAAGCCGATAGCGCCCAGCGTGCCCTTGAGGTCTTCGGTCGTTTGCGTGTCTGGGACACGCCCTTGAACTCCGGCGTCTTGCTGTATCTGGCCTTGGGTCAGCGCCGTATCCACATCATTGCAGACCGGGGTATCAAGGCCGATCAGGCTCAATGGGCGCAGATCTGTCAGCAGTTGGAAAAAGATCTGGCCTCGCGTGAGTATTTGTCTGGTTTGCTGGCCGCTGTCAGCGCGATTGAAACCGTCTTGCAGCAAGGAGCTCCAGCGCAGACTCCGGGCGCGGCGGCAGTCAATGCCTTGCCTGACGAACCTGTACTTCTTTAAGTGATGGCCAGTGCCATGAAACCGTCTGAATCCGTCGGCTCCTGGCAGCAGCAAACTCTGGTTGAAGCCATACGTTTGCGCGAGACCCTGTGGGGGCCTGTTGAAGACCTGTCTGAATCGCGCCGTGCGCGGGCTGCAGGCGGCCCCTTTGCCCAACGTGTGTCGGCTCGGGCCTTGGCGCTGGCGCGACGCGATGGGCTGGAACAAGCCTGGACGCGCTGGTGGCGTGTTGCCCGCCTTCTATTGATTGCCATGGCGGTGCTGGCTTTGCTGGCCGGGGCTGGTACAGCTGCGGGTGCATTGGGCGATGGCAGCCGAGCCGTGAATGTAGTGACGGCTTTGGGGGCGTTGCTGGGTCTGCACGTACTGACTTTTATTTTCTGGCTGTTCAGCCTGGCCTGGTCGGGCAAAAGTAGCGGCACAGGCAGTTGGGCCGGTGATGCCTGGTGGTGGCTTAGTCGCCGCTTCGTCAAAGGCGACGCCAGTCTGGTTCCCCAGGCTTTTGCCGCCGTGCTGGCGCGCCGGGGCAGCCAATCCTGGTTGGCCGGTCTGATCAGCCATAGCTTGTGGGTGCTGGCCTTTTTGTCGGCCCTGAGTACCCTGCTGCTACTGCTGGCCTCACGCCGCTATCACTTCAATTGGGAAACCACGCTTTTGACGCCGGATACCTTTGTCTGGCTGGTTGAAGGCCTGGGCGTCCTGCCCTCCTTATTGGGCTTTGCCCTGCCCGATACCCTCACCATACGTAGCAGCGATGGCCTGCAAATGCTCGATGCCCAGGCTCAGGCCCTGTGGTCCAGCTGGTTATTGGGCGCGGTGGTGACTTATGGTTTGCTGCCTCGTGTGCTGGCTTTGGCCTGGAGCCTGTGGCAATGGCGTAAGCACACGGCTCGCTTGAGTCTGGACGACAGCTTGCCGGGTTTGGCAGAGCTGCGTCCTCGTTTGATGCCTGTTAGCGAGCCGACGGGTGTGGATGAATTGGCGTCGCCCGACAGAGTGGCGCGCATTCAAAACCAGCCAAGCACGCCTTTGGCGGCCAATGCACTGTGTGTGGTGGGGTTGGAGTTGCCACCAGAACATAGCTGGCCCCCTGCTTTCATGCAGGCGCAGATGCAGGATCTGGGGCGGGTGGACTCGCGGGCCGAGCGTCTGGATATTCTGGGCCGCTTGCAGTCTGCCAGCCCTCGTCATTTGCTGATGGTCTGTGATGCCGCTCAGACGCCGGATCGCGGGGTGGTGGCAACGCTGGTTGAATGGGCACAATTGGCCCAGCAGTCCGATGTGGTGTTGCTGGATGAAGCCATGGCCGATCCGGATCAAACGCGCCGTCGTAGCTGGCATGAGCGTTTGGTGGCGGCAGGCTTTGCGCCTGGGCAGATTCACGATCAATGGCCTGACTTGTCTTTGAAGGAGCCATCATGAGTGCTGCGGCTTTGACGCTGGCGGTGGTGGGTCACACCAATACGGGCAAGACCTCTTTGCTGCGTACCCTGACACGGGACACGGAGTTCGGTCAGGTCAGCAATAGCCCTGGCACCACACGGCATGTGGAAGGCGCCAGGCTGACGGTGGACGGCGAGGCTTTGGTGGAGTTGTTCGACACTCCTGGTCTGGAAGACAGCATGGCCTTGCTGGACTTCATGGATCAGCTCAGCCAAGCCGGTGAACGTATTGATGGGCCAGAGCGGGTACGTCGTTTTCTGGAATCCCCAGCGGCACAGGGCCGTTTCGAGCAAGAAGCGCGCGTGTTGCGCAAGCTGCAATCCTGCGATGCAGGCTTGTATGTGGTGGATGCGCGCGATCCGGTCTTGAGCAAGCATAAGGACGAACTGACCTTGCTGGCCTATAGCGGGCGGCCGTTGCTGCCTGTTCTCAATTTCGTTCGTAGCCCGCAGGCGCGGGTGCAGGAATGGCGCAGTGCCTTGGCGCGCTTGGGTCTTCATGCCTTGGCGGAATTCGATACAGTGGCACCGGCTTTGGATGGCGAGGCCTTGCTGTACGACAAGCTGGCGGTGCTGCTGGAGACGCATGCTGGGGTGTTGCAGCAGTTGAAGGTGGATTTGGCGCAGCAGGCAGTATTGCGGCGTCGGGATGCCTTGCGCTTGCTGGCAGAGCTGTTGATTGATGTGGCGGCCTGGCGTGTCAGTACACCCTCGGACAAGGAGTCCATGGAGCTGGCGGCACAGCAGCTAAGGGAGCCGGTGTTGGCGCGCGAAGCCAAGAGCGTGCAGGCTTTGCTCAAGCGCTACAGCTTTGGCCGTCAGGATGTGGTGGCGGATTTGCTGCATTTCGAGGGCGGCCGTTGGGGCATGGACTTGTTTGATCCCCAGGCTTTGAAGGAATTTGGCGTGCAGTTGGGCAAGGGTGTGGCCGCAGGTGCCATGGCAGGCGCCACGCTGGATGTGATGACAGGTGGCCTGAGCCTGGGAACCGGGACGGTTCTGGGTGCCTTGGCCGGTGGTTTGTGGCAAGGCGCGGATAAGTGGGGCCAGCGTCTGATGGGCAAGTTGCGGGGCGAGACGGAACTTAGCGTGGATGATGCCGTGCTGCGTTTGCTGGCCGTGCGGCAGCTCAGTTTGATTGCGGCTTTGGAGCGGCGCGGTCATGCCGCACAGACGCCGATTCGCCTGGGCGAGATTGATGCCGAGAATTTCGATCAGGCCTTGCAGCGGGAATTGAATGTCTGGCGGGCGCAAGGCCTGCCGGAGGAACTAGCGCAGGCACGGATACATCCGACCTGGTCTACCTTGCGTTCAGACTATGCGCCGGATTCGCGGCGGGAGACGTGTGTGCAGAGTTTGGTGCAGCGTTTGCTGGGGGCGCGCAATGCGCCGAATGCTAACGCTGTCGGGCAGGCGCAGGAATAACAAACCCCGGCTTATTTCTTTTCATCTTTCATTAAGTGCGCATAGCAAACCGGCGAGCTGGGTTCATTGCCGTCGTGTATGCGATCTTCTTCAAGCAAAGCCTGAATCACAGCCTGTTTGAGCACCGTCAGGTACGAGGTTTGCGGGTCGTGGGTGGCGGTTAGCAATTGCAGTTCGCCTTTGCGGGCCAGCTTCATCAAGGAGAGCAAGGAATCAGGGTCGTGCTTGAGCTGTTCCTGATAGCGACGCTGGAATTGCTCGGGCGAAATATCGTCCTTATGAAAGCTTTTGCGTAATTCACTTGTGGGGCTGGCCTCGTGCAGCCACTGGATGTCGCCCAATTCGTCTTTGCTCAGGCTGCGTGGCCAGAGGCGGTCTGTGAGTACCCGGGCCGCTTTGCCGGCAGGCTCATGGACGGCGTCGTAAATGCGACTCAAGGTGATGGTGTAGGGCATGACTGGCTCCGGGAGCGTCAGGCTTTTTGTGTTCACGCGCTGGCGGTCAATGACTTATTGTCTATTTTTTCTGTGAGTCAGAGTCGCGTATCGACAGGTATCGGCGAATCGAGCCTCATGCAGACTAGCAAATGGTTGTGTAGCAGCCTTGCAGCCGTGTGTGGTGATGTTTCGGATCGCCAATCACATTAGCTGCAAGGCTGCCGTTTTGTATTTATACGGCGTTTTACGCTTTCTTGCTGACCAGTCCGTAGATAAACAGGACGATGATGGCACCCACAATGGAACCGATCCAGCCTGCGCCTTCACCAGGCACGTACCAGCCCATGGTTTGTCCCAAGTAGCCTGCGACAAAGGAGCCGACAATACCCAGGATGGTGGTCATTATCCATCCCATTTTTTGATCGCCAGGCATGATGGCTCGTGCCAGCAAGCCTACGATAAAGCCCACAATAATCATGGAGATAATACCCATCGTGCTACTCCTGTTCTGTGTTTGCCGGTCTGGGATTCGGACCGCTCTGCTTATCTTAGGTATGGAGTTTTTAGGCGTCTATCGTTTTGCGTTTTTGAAACAGTTAAAAACGTCAGGTTTTGTAAATGGAGGGTGTGTAATCAGATTTGCTTAAGTCAGCAAGGCAGGTTTACGTTTTTGCACCCACTGTGTGGCCTGCTCATAGGCGTAGGACAGTTGCAGCACCGCCATGTCGGCCTGTGCAGGGCCCATGATCTGTAAGCCCATGGGCAATCCGGCTTCGTTAAAGCCCGCAGGCACGTTCATGACGGGCAGCCCTGCCAGAGAGCCGCCGATCACGATTTCCATCCAGCGGTGGTAGGTGTCCATTCTGCGCCCGGCGATTTCGCCAGGCCAGTGGGTGGTGCCAGCAAAGGGGAAGACCTGGGCGGTAGGCAGCACCAGATAGTCGTAGGTCTGGAACAGCTTGCGCAGGCTTTCGTACCATTTGCTGCGGTTGATGGAGGCTTGATAGACCTGCGCCCCGCTCAGGTTCAGGCCCCCCGCTACTTCCCAGATCGCCTCAGGCTTCATTTGGGCGCGCAGTTCCGGTTTGGCGTACAGGCTCTGTGCGCTTCCGGCTACGGTGAAGTGGCGCAGCGTCAGCCAGGTTTGCCATAGCTGCTCCATGGAGTAGTCGGGCTGGGCCGCTTCAACGGTGCAGCCTATGGCTTCAAAGCTCTTCAATGCGTTTTGGCACAGGTCCAGGATGCCGGCTTCCATAGGCAGGTAACCGTTGTAGTCGCCCAGCCAGCCAATGCGGGTGCCTTTGAAGTCGCGTTGCAGTTTCCCGGCGAATTGTTGTGGGTCTTGACCGATGCTAAGCGGGGCGCGAGCATCGAAACCGGCCTGGGTGGACAGCAGCATGGCCAGGTCGGACACGGTACGGCCCATGGGGCCTTCGTAGCCCATTTGCTGGAAGAACACTTCGGAGGAGGGGCCATAGGGCACGCGGCCTTGGGAGGGGCGAAAGCCGTAGACGTTGTTGAAAGCACCGGGGTTGCGCAGGGAGCCCATCATGTCGCTGCCATCAGCGACGGGCAACATGCGGGTGGCCAGGGCGACGGCGGCCCCGCCACTGCTGCCGCCAGCACACAGATCGGGCTGGTAGGCATTGCCGGTGGTACCGAACACGGAGTTGTAGGTATGCGACCCCAGGCCAAATTCCGGGGTATTGGTTTTACCGATCAGAATGGCACCGGATTGCCGCACGCGCTCCACGACAATGGCATCTTGTTTGGGCAGATAGTCCTTGAAAATCGGTGAACCGCTGGTGGTGACAATATCGACCGTGGCCGCCAGATCTTTGGGTGCCTGGGGCATGCCGTGCATCCAGCCCATGTACTGACCTGCTTTCAGTTGCTGATCGCGCTTGTCGGCCTGGGCCAGCAGGCCGCTGCGTTCTTGCAGGGACACAATGGCATTGACCTTGGGGTTCACACGGTCGATGTGGTCCAGATAGGCCACCATCACTTCGCGGCAGGAGACTTGGCGTTGTGCGATCCAGCCCGACAGAGTCAACGCGTCGGCCATGATGATATCTTGAGCCGTGCCCGGACCGGGAGCGGTTTTTGCGAAGGCCTGACGTCCCAGGGAAGGGGCCATACCCGCCAGCGACAGCAGTCCGGTGGTTTTCAAAAAGCGGCGGCGTGTACCCAGCGGCGTTGGGGAATCAGTCATGTTTGTCTCCGGTGTTTTTGTAGGGCCATCCAAGTGGCCAAGCCATTCTATGCAGGTACAATGCGCGGCTCAAACGCCAAAAAATCATCAAGTTGATGCGGTCTGTGCATAAGCCGGTTCAAGCGTCAGCAAGGGGACAAGCATGGACTTTCGCAAGCTGCGGCACTTTGTGGCCGTTTGCGAACACGGTACGTTTCACCGGGCCGCGCAAGCTGTCCACTTAAGCCAGTCTGCCTTGAGCCGTAGCATTCAGGCTCTGGAGCAGGAGCTGGGTGTGCCGCTGTTTGATCGCAGCAGTCAGCGCATTTTCTTGACGCCTTATGGTCGGGTACTGCTGGAGCGAGCCCCCCGGGTTTTGCAGGAAGGCCGTGCCTTGCAGCGCGAGCTGGCCTTGCTGCAGGGCGAGGACGCGGGCAGTCTGCGTTTGGGCTTAAGTTCGACCCCCGCCGCGGTCTTGCTGCATCCGTGCATGGTGGCGCTGCTCGACGAGTACCCGCGTTTGCGTGTGGACGCGGTGATTGGCCGCACGCTGGAACTGATCGAAGGTTTGCGCCGGGAACACTACGATATGGTGGTGCTGGACGTCAGCGCGGTGACTGATGTGCGTGGCCTGGATATTGAGTATTTGCCTGCCATGCAAGGCGATATGCTGGTACGCGAAGGCCACCCGCTGTTGCAGCTGGAGTCGCTGGACTTTGCTGCGATCAGCCAGTATCCCGTGGCCTGCTCCGTGATCAGTGATGATTTGACTGACCGTCTGATTGCCGAGTTTGGCGCCCAAGGCCATCCCGACAGCTTTGTACGCTTTTGTTGTGATAGCTTCAGCATTCAGCGCGATGTGGTACTGGATAGCGATATGGTCTTGATGAGTGTGCTGGCGGCGGTACGGCGCGATATTGATGCCGGTGATCTGGTGCCGCTGGGCTTTTTTTCTTCTTCCTTGTCCGGGCACTATGCCTTGGTGCGTTTGTCGGGTCGCACGCAACTGCCGGCTCTGGATATTGTGTACGATCTGGCGCGTCGCCTGTGCAGGGCCTAGGCTAGACGCCCCGCTTTCTGATCTGCCTTGTTTGAGGGTTTGCTGATGACGATTCCCTTGCCCATTCTGGACCTGAAGCAGTCAGGTGCCGAACACGTTTTTCGCGCTTTCATTGGCTGGTGGCCAGACGCGCAAACCCGCGCCTGGCTGGCGGAGCAGGCGCTGCACGCACATGCGATTTATGGCGGGCGGATGATGCAGCCTGATCACTTTCACTTGACCCTGGCGTTTCTGGACGGCAGCCGTGTGTCGGATCTGCAGACTTTGGCGACACAGATGGCGCAATGGACGGTGCCGCAGATCAAGTTGGATCTGACCATACGGGATGTATTCGAGAAACCAAGGGTAGTGTGGGCCGGGCCGGACGAGTCGCAAACTCAGGCACTGGCGGCCTTGCAGCAGTGGCATGATGAGATCTGGGCCAAGCTGAGTGCTTTAGGCTGGACGCAGCCGCCGCGTCGTTTTCGCCCGCATGTGTCCTTGTTGCGCCATGCGCGGATTGCCGCCGGTCAGTCCCATTGCCATGCTTTGCCCACGCAGGCCTTTGTGGGTGATGGTGCCGGTCTGATCGTGTCCGTTCCCGGTGAGCTGCGTAGCCAATATCATCTGGCCGCCCTGATGAAGCCTGAAAGGACAGGTGCATGAATATCCGCTTTTTAGAAACCTTTATCTGGATTGCCCGTTTGGGTAGTTTCCGTGCGGCAGCGAACAAGCAGCATCTGACACAAGCCGCCGTGTCGGGGCGGATTGCAGCCCTGGAAGCCGAGTTCCAGAAAACCCTGTTCGAGCGGGGCCACCGCGATCTACGCCTGACTCCCGCAGGTCGAAAATTGATGCAGTACGCCGAGCAGATGCTGGGCATGGAGCACGATTTACGTGAAGCTCTGGCAGGTTCCAGCCGCTTGAGTGGTCGGGTACGCCTGGGCGTGGTCGAGTCCATTGTGCATACCTGGTTCAAGGATTTGATTCGTCAGCTGCATGCGCTCTACCCCGAACTGGAAATTGAGCTGACCGCCGAGTCCACCTTGCGCCTTCACGACCTGCTCAAGCGCGGCACCATTGATGTGGCCTTGCAGACCGACCCCATCATGGGGGACGGCATACGCAACTTGCCCATGGGCTCCATGCGCATGGGCTGGGTATGCATGGCCGATGAGTCCATGCCGGTACGCAGCGGTTTGCAGGAGCTGGTGCAACGCTGGCCTTTGGTGACCTTCCCTCGTGGTTCCCAGCCGCATCTGGCCTTGGTGCAGCTGCTTGAGCCCTTGCCTGTGGATCAGGCCCGGATTCACTACGTTTCTTCAATTGCCGCCAGCACGCAATTGATCGAAGCCCAGCCTTGCATTGCCACCTTGCCCCTGGCGGCAGTCAGCCGTCAGCTGGACAGCGGTCTGTACCAGGAAATTGTTTGCGAACATGCCTTGCCTGATTTGCGCCTGGTCGCCAGTTGGCGGCCCGACCCTTTAACGCAGACCGCTCAAGCGGTGATTGGCGTGGCGCTGGAGCGCATGCACCATTTTGCTGCCCAGCATCCTGGCCTGGCTTTACCCCCGCCAGACACGCGTGTCTTCGCGATTTAGCCTTTGAGGGTTTTCCCCTTGCCTGCGCATGTGTACTGAGCGTGGGCTTGCTTGATAATCTATATACCGCGCCATTCGCTTGATCTGATCGCTTTTTCTTATTGCCCCAGGCTGAAATAAACCGTTTGGAATCTGCTTGGCAGCTGTTGGACACTCCCACAAAGAGTGTGCAATGACCTTGATTCGGGAGGGCTGTCGTGTCTGCTACTTTTCACACTGATCGTGATGCGCCGGGGGAACTGTTCATCTGGACAGACATCGCCCCAGAGCATGAGCAGGATTTCAATCAATGGTATGAGCGCGAGCACATGGCTGAACGCGCTGCCATACCGGGTTTTCAATGGTCGCGCCGTTATGTGCGTCAAGGCGCCGGGCGCAAGTATCTGGCCTTGTATCGCACCGAGTCCCTGCGGGTTTTTGGGACGGCGGAATACAAGAAGGCCTTTGAGCAGCAAACGGATTGGTCCAATACCAACTTTGCCCGCATGAGCAATACCCAGCGGCGCGTGATGGTGGTGTCCTTGCTGGGAGGGGTTGGCACCGGGGCCGTGGTCTTGCTGGTGCGTGTGCCGGAGGTGGCTCAACGGGAAGCCCTGGCACGTCAATGTGCCGCCTATCTGGAACAGACCGATGGCCTGCTGGCCTTGCGTGTGCTGACGCCAGACCCAGAGCTTTCGACCCCTTTGCCGTCCGAGGATACGCAGCAGCGCAGCCTGGACCCCTACCTGGTGGCGGATCTGACCACCTTGAATGCCGCTCGTACCCTGGCTGCCCGTTTGCAGCAGGATCTGGGGGTGGCGACCAACGATGTATCCGAGTTTTCTTTGTTGTGGGATCTGCAGTCACGGGATCTGAATGCAAGCCGCTCATAAGGCGGCCATCACCTCAATTCTTGGGAGAAGCGACATCATGATCAAAAAACTACTTTCCATGGCTTGCGTTCTGGCGCTGGCTGGCACCGCGCAGGCGGCGACCAACTGGAACATGAGTACCGAGCAGCCTGATAACAACTTCCTGACGCAAAACGCGCGTGAGTTTGCGGCAGACATCAAGGCGGCCACCAACGGGGAACTGAATATCAACGTGCAGTCGAACTCGGTGCTGCTCAAGCGCCCCGAGGTCAAGCGCGGTGTACAGCAAGGTGTGGTCCAGGCTGGTGAAATGCTGGTGGCGGCCATTGGCAACGAAGATCCTTTGTTCGAGGTCGATAGTGTGCCGTTCCTGGCCTCGTCCTTCGATCAGTCGGAAAAACTGTGGAAAGCCACTCGTCCCTTCCTGGCCGAGCGTCTGGACAAGCAAGGCATTGTGCTGGTCTATGGCTCGCCCTGGCCACCACAAGGCATCTACACCAAAAAGCCGGTGGAGCAGCTCTCTGATCTGGCTGGTGTCCGTTTCCGTGCCTACAGCCCCGCTACCAGCCGCCTGGTTTCCTTGATGGGAGCAGTGCCCACCACGGTGCAAACACCCGAAGTGCCTCAGGCGTTTTCTACCGGCATTATTGATGCCATGCTGACTTCGCCCGCAACCGGGGTGGATTCGCAGGCTTGGGACTACGTGAAGTATTACTACGACGCCCAGGTCTTCATTCCACAAAGCTTTGTGATCATCAATAAGCGCGCCTTCCAGCGCCTGCCTGAAACTGTGCAAAAAGCCGTGCTGGATGCGGGTGCACGTGCCGAGGAGCGTGGTTGGGCCATGTCGCGCGAGCAAACGTCCAAGTTGACGCAAACCATGGCGGATAAAGGCATGGTAGTGGGTAATCTCAGCGAAAAACTGTCCAGCGAAATGCACGCGATTGGTCAAACCATGACCGAAGAGTGGCTGAAGAAAGCCGGTGCAGATGGTCAGAAGTTGCTTGACGCTTACCGTCAACCATAAGCAAGGGGTGCGTCCATGATCGTTCTGGAGCGTATGGCCAGAGTCTGCGGCGCACTGGCCGCATTCTTCCTGTGTTTGATCGGGGTTGTGGTGACTGCGCAGATTGTGGCGCGCCTGTTTTCCATGCAAATACCCGCCTCGGATGACTTTGCGGGCTGGTTTATGGCGGCGTCTATTTTCCTGGCGCTGCCTTATGCCATGTTGCGCGGGGATCATATCCGCGTCACGCTTTTGCTGCAGGTGATTCCTGAGCGTTTGCAGCGTCCTTACGAGCTGCTGGCCACCACGATTGGTCTGGTGCTGGCCGCCTGGTGCACTTGGGAGACGGCTCATTTTGTTTATGAGTCCTTTATCTACAAGGAAGTGGCCCAGGGCATGGTGGCGGTACCTCTGTGGATTCCGCAACTGGGTATGCCGATTGGTCTGGGATTGTTGACCCTGATGCTGTTGCGGCGCTTGCTGCACGCGGCGCAAGGTCAAACACTGGAGGCAACTGAACATGGCTGATTTATCTCAGGCAATAGTGCTGTTTGTGGTTCTGCTTGCCTTGCTGGCCAGTGGTGTGTGGGTGGCGCTGGTTCTGATCGCTTGCGGTATTTTGTCTATCTTTCTGTATGCCGATGCACCGGCGGGCATTATCTTTGCCACCAAGGCCTGGGACTCTTCGGCCAGTTGGGCCTTGACGGCCTTGCCCCTGTTTATCTGGATGGGGGAAATTCTGTATCGAACACGGTTGGCTGAAGATATGTTCAGCGGCCTGGGGCCGTGGGTACAGCGTTTGCCTGGGCGACTGGTGCACGTGAACACGTTTGGTTGCGGTATCTTTGCCGCGGTCAGTGGTTCCTCGGCGGCAACGGCTGCGACCATCGGGCGCATCTCCTTGCCCGAGTTGAAAGCGCGCGGCTACGACGACAGCATCAGCATTGGCTCCCTGGCCGGAGCAGGGACCTTGGGCCTGTTGATTCCACCGTCCATTGTGATGATTGTGTATGCCGTTGCTGCTCAGGTTTCCATCATCCGCCTGTTTGTGGCGGGTGTGCTGCCCGGCATCATGCTGATGTGCCTGTTCTCGCTGTACATCGCGATCTGGTCCTTGCGCCACCCGGACCGTGTGCCTGCTGATGTCGAAACCTTGACCTGGGGCGAGAAAATCCGCCGTCTGCGCTTGCTCTTGCCCGTGGTGCTGCTGATCATGGCGGTGATCGGCTCGATCTACGGCGGTATCGCCACCGCCACCGAAGCCGCGGTGCTGGGTGTGATCGGCTCTTTGGTAATCGCTGCGTTTGGACGATCGCTTAACTGGAAGAATTTTGTGGAGAGTTTGCTGGGGGCGGCACGGACCTCCTGCATGATTTCCTTCATCCTGATCGGTGCCGCTTACCTGACCAGTGCCATGAGCTTTACCGGACTGCCTGCGAATCTGGCCGCCTGGATCGGCTCCCTGGGTCTGAGCCAATACGCCTTGATTGCCGTATTGACTGTGTTTTTTGTGATTCTGGGTGCGTTCCTGGATGGCATCTCGATTGTGGTCCTGACCACATCGGTCTTGCTGCCTGCCGTGATTGCGGCGGGTATTGATCCAATCTGGTTCGGTGTCTACCTGATCCTGACAGTGGAAATGGCGCAGATCACCCCGCCTATTGGCTTTAACCTGTTTGTGATTCAGGGCATTACCGGACGCAATCTGTTTGAGCTGGTGCGCATGGCGTTTCCGTTTTTCCTGTTGCTGGTTCTGGCGACAGCCCTGGTGACGATATTCCCGCAAATCGTCATGGTCTTGCCCAACGCCATGTAAGGGGGAAGGGAGATGGCAATGGCTTACGTAACTCTGGGTTCTCAGCGCTACAAGGTAGAGCGCGCCTGGACTCAGGCGGACATCAGCAGTATCACCAGTGTGGCGGTGCTGGCTGATGGGCGCATCGCCGCCTTGCTGCGTCGCCCGGCCTGCGTGCTGGTGCTGGCACCGGATGGGCAGGTGTCGGCGCGCTGGCCCCTGGAGGAAATCCTGTGTCCGCACCATATCAGCGCCCGGCCGCAAGGTGGGGTGCTGGTCACGGATCTGGACGGGCATCAGGTTCTGGCGCTGGACGCCCAAGGCAATGAGCAATGGCGTTTGGGCAAACCCGAGCAGCCTCGCTGGCAAGAGCCCTTCAACCATCCCACGCATGCTGTCGAGTGCGCCGATGGGGGCTTATGGGTCACTGATGGCTACGGCAATACGGTGGTCCATCGCTTTGACCCGCAACGCCAATGGCTGGCGGCATTAGGCGCGCCGGGCTCTGGTCCCTTGCAGTTCAGCACCCCCCATATGCTGGCCTGTGCCGCCGACGGCTCGGTCTGGGTGGCTGATCGGGAGAACAACCGTGTCCAGCACCTGGATGCGCAAGGCCGTTATCTGGGCGAGCTGCGCCCCATGCACAAGCCCATGGCGGTAGCTGTGCAAACAGACGGTACGGTGTTAGTTAGTGACCAAACGGCCAGTCTGTCCTTGTTCGATCCGGATTCGGGCACCTTGGTGGGGCGTTGCCGGGTACAAGGCGTGTACGGGCACGGCCTGTCCGCCGGTCTGGATGGGCGTATTTATATAGCGGAAATGTTGCCGGATTGTTTGACCTGCTTACAGCCTGCTTAATTGTCCACAAAGCATGAAAAAGTAGTCGGCGCTATGGAAGCTCTCAGAGCAAATCCATTAGACTATGCGCATGAATACGTCCGTGCCTCTGTATGTTCGTACAGATTCCTCCGGCCAGCTGCAATTGCTAGGCGATTGGTCCTTGCGTCACTACGAAGCGCTGCAAAGCAGTTTGCGCTCGCTCAGTGACAAGCAGGGCCGTTGGTCTTTGGATTTCAGCGAATTGAAGTCCCTTGACACCACGGGAGCTCAAGTTCTCTGTGAATGGCTGGGTGCCGAGCGTGTGCAGGCGGCGCTGGACAGTGCTCAAGGCTTGTCCAAAGAGCGCCATCAATTATTGCAAACCGTTGCCAAGGCGATGAGCCGCATGGACCATGAGCAGTTGGTTCCGGCGCGTTGGGGCATTACAGATTTGTTCGAGCGCGTGGGCCTGTCCATGGTCCATATTTCGCGCAATGTGCGCGAGCTGCTGGGCTTTATCGGCCTGACGCTGGAAACCCTGATTCTGAACATGCTGCGGCCCAGCCAGTGGCGCGTTACGTCGATTGTGGCGCAGCTGGAAGAGACGGCCTTTAACGCCGTCCCTATCGTGGCTTTGCTGACTTTCCTGGTGGGCGCGGTGATCGCGTTTCTGGGGGCGACGGTGCTGGCGGACTTTGGTGCCACCATTTACACCGTAAACCTGGTCGGCTTTTCCTTTTTGCGTGAATTTGCGGTGCTCTTGACTGCTATCCTGATGGCAGGTCGCACCGCCAGTGCCTTTACCGCGCAGATCGGCTCCATGAAAGCGAACGAGGAAATCGACGCTTTACGTGCCCAAGGCTTGAATCCCATGCTGATTCTGGTCATTCCGCGTGTACTGGCCATGTTGCTGGCCATGCCTATTTTGACTTTCGTGGGGATGGTGGCCGGGATCTTTGGCGGTGGGCTGGTCTGCGCCCTGATTCTGGATATTTCACCCACCATGTTCATCAATATCTTCAATCAGGATATTGATTTGCGGCACTTTGTGCTGGGCATGGCCAAAGCCCCGATCTTTGCCTTTTTGATTGCCGTCATCGGTTGTCAGGAAGGTTTCAAAGTGACCGGTAGTGCGCAGTCCGTGGGTGAACATACGACCTCGGCAGTGGTGCAGTCCATCTTTATCGTGATCCTGATTGATGCGCTGGCAGCACTGTTTTTCATGGAGATGGGATGGTAGAGGCCACCGCTCGTCCCATTATTCAAGTACGTGACCTGGATAATCGCTTTGGCGATCACGTCGTGCACGAGCATCTGGATATGGATGTGTATCCCGGTGAAATCGTGGGCGTGGTGGGCGGCTCCGGCACGGGCAAGTCCGTGCTGCTGCGCTCCATTCTGGGATTGCGCCCACCTACTGGCGGCACAGTACGCATTTTTGATCAGGAAATAGGCACGCTGTCACCCGAAGCCCGTTCGCGGCTGGAGCGTCGTTTAGGCGTGCTGTTCCAGCAAGGGGCTTTATTCTCCTCGCTGACGGTGGTGGAAAACATTGCCATGCCCCTGATCGAGCATATTGGCTTGTCCCGGTCTTCTGCAGAACATATCGCTGCCATGAAAATGTCTCTGGCGGGTTTGCCGGCCAACGCGGCCACCAAATATCCGGCAGAGCTGTCCGGTGGCATGATCAAGCGTGCCGCTCTGGCACGTGCTCTGGCGCTGGACCCGGAAATTCTGTTTCTGGACGAACCCACTGCCGGGCTGGACCCGGTCGGTGCGGGGGATTTTGACCAGCTTATTTTGACCTTGCGCGATGCGCTGGGATTGACCGTGTTTCTGGTTACACACGATCTGGATACGCTCTACACCATTTGTGATCGAGTGGCCGTGCTGGCGCAAAAGCGTGTGCTGGTTAACGACACATTGGCGCGCGTAGAGCAAGTTGATAACGACTGGATCCGGGAGTATTTCCACGGTCCACGGGGACGGGCCGCCGAACAGGCCCAAAACCGTCGTCAGGAGCATAGTTAATGGAACCGCGTGCCCATCATGTATTGATCGGGGTCTTTACCTTGGTAGTGGCTGTGGCTGCTGTCCTGTTCTCGCTTTGGCTGGCCAAGGCGGGGCAAGATGCCGAGACCCGCGATTACGATATTGTCTTTCTGGAAGGTGTGCGTGGTCTGTCTCGTGGCAGCGCCGTGCAGTACAACGGCTTGCGGGTTGGTGAGGTACGCTCGCTGCGCCTGGACCCGAACGACTTGCAGCGTGTGCGTGCGCAAGTGTCAATTCAGGCCGCCATCCCTATTCACGAAGATACCCAGGCTCGCCTGGCACTGGCTGGCATTACCGGCCAATCCGTGATCGAACTTAGCGGGGGGACACCGAACAGCCCCTTGCTGGAAGCCACCGGCGATAACCTGCCCATGATCGTGGCTTCGCCTTCCCCTCTGGCTCAGTTGATGGCCGGTGGTGAAGAGTTGATGACGCAAATTTCCAAGCTGCTGGAAAACGCCAATACCTTCTTGTCGTCCGAGAACTCCAAGTCCCTGTCCGCCAGTTTGCAAAAGCTGGAAGCCTTGATGGGCCAGCTCTCGACCGCTAGCGAAGGCGTGCCATCCTTGGTCAAGGAGTTGTCCCAGGCCAGCCAGCAAGCCACCACCTTGCTGTCGTCTACACAAGGTCTGGTAGACCGCCAGGGCACGCAAGCCATGAATGCCATCCAGAAATCCATGGAGGATTTCAGCCGTGCCACACAAAGCTTGAACAAGCTGTTGGAGCAGAATTCGGCCGCTATTGGCCGGGGTGCTCAGGGTCTGACCGAGATCGAACCCGCCTTGCGTGAATTGCGTCAGGTGCTGGCCGGTTTCCGTGCCGTCACCTCCCGTCTGGAAGATAATCCAGCCGGCTACCTTTTGGGTCGCGACAAATTACAGGAGTTCACACCATGATGCCCACTGTTGTGCGTCTTTTCTTGCAGATATCGCTAGTCGGTCTGGCCGTCTTGTCCACCGCCTGTTCGGTCCTGCCTCAGGCCGAATCCCTGACGTATTATCAGCTTCCCGCTACCAGTTTGAAGGCCCAGCAAGCGCCCGCTTCGCATAAGAGCCTGATTATTCAGGTGAACCGGCCCCACGCCGAGCGCCTGCTGGCCAGCTCGCGCATTACGGTTCTGCCTCAAGGTAACGAGCTAAGTGCCTACAAAGGCGTACGCTGGGGCGACGATGTGCCCGCCTTGTTGCGTAATCGACTGGCCGATGCCTTGCGTGACTCGGCTCAGTTCCGGGCGGTGGTGCTGGATACCGAATCTGTCATCGCTGATGTGGAAGTGGGCGGGACGTTGGGAGCTTTTCAGGTCGAATATATTCAGGGCGCCCCACGGGTACGGATTCAGTTTGATGCGTTAGTGCGCGATCAGCGCTCGGGCCAGTTGATTCAGACCCGTCGCTTTGTCGCTCAACAGGATGTTGTCGGCACGGCCGTGCCACAGGTGGTTGAAGCATTTGGGCAGGCCACGGATGCCTTGTCCTTGCAGGTCAGCCAATGGTTAGCTTCTTTAACGGTCCAGGCTAATACTCTTTAATGACATGTACGAGTCACGTGATGAGCCCCTGATTACGGGGTGGCAATTTGCCAAGCGCCTGTTGGCGCATGCCCTTATCGGCATTGTTTTCGTGGCCTTTTCTCTGATGCTGGGTGCATTGGGCCATATGTGGTTTGAAGAGAATGTGCACTGGCACGATGCCGCCTTGAATGCGGCCATGATGGTCGGTGGGCTGGGGCCGATGGCCTTGCCTGAAACATGGGCTGGCAAGGTGTTCTTTGCCATTTATGGCGCGTATATCAGTCTGGTACTGGCCGCGACTTTTGGTCTGATTATTGCCCCTGTGCTGCATAGAATCTTGCACACCTTCCATCTGGAAGACTAAGCAACAGAAAAAAGGCCCCGCTCTACGCTTTTCGGTTTGCTGCCGCCTGAGGGGGCTTTCTATTGCCTGGCTATGAATCAGCCTTGTACCCGTTCCTGCTCCAACTTGGCGATCAAAGCGGGTAGCTCGTCCATGCGGCGGAAGGTGTCACGCACACCCAGGCGGCGCAAATCCTCCTCCTTATCAGGAACCGGGCAGTAGCCCAGCACCGTGGCGCCTGCGGCCAGGCCTGCACTTGCGCCAGTCACGCTGTCTTCCACGACCAGGCATTGTTGCGGGTCAACGCCCAGCCCTTGAGCGGCGGCCAGATAGACATCCGGGTATGGCTTGTTGCGTGGCGTTTCAGCGCCGCTATAGATATGGGTGCCGAAGTAATCCAGCAAGCCGGTCTGGCCTAATTGCAGCACCAATTTGGCGCGGTCTGCGCCAGACGCGCAGGCAATCATGCCGGGCTTGTCGCGCAGGATCGCATCCAGCGTGTCCTGAATACCGGGAATGGCCATGACTTCATTGGTTAGGGCGTGGTTGCGGCGCATGCGAAAGGCCATCACCCATTCCATGTCCAGATCTTTACCTGTCATCTTGCGCACGGTGGGCAGCTCATCGGGTAGCGCCTTGCCAATGAACCAGTCATAGCACTGCTCATAAGTCATCACCCAGCCTTCCTCTTGCAACATATCCCGCAGTACACGAACCGTGATTGGTTCGCTGTCTACCAGCACACCGTCACAATCAAACAGCACAGCGGAAAATGTCATGGGTAATACCTTTTAAGCCAACAAAACTAGAAGTCTGTGATGATACAGCAGGCCGTCCGCATACAGAATTCAGGTGCAATATCGGCGCCAGACCTTATGGGCCCGTAGCGCGCTTAGTGAAAACCCCGACTTATAAATAATTGATTATTGATATATTTATATCTAAACTAAAATTTCATAACAAACCTTTCTGCGGAAGTTCCGTCATGGTGAATAAAACAACTCGGGTGGTGGCAGCGGCCTTGCTGGCTTTGGGAATGGCTGGCGCGCAGGCAGCGGAAGTAACGCTGAAAGCGGTATCTGTCTTTACGATGGACACCTTCTTTACCAAGCGCTTCAAACAGTTTGTGGACAAGGTCAACGCAGAAGGCAAGGGCCTGGTGCAGATCAACGTGATTGGTGGTCCAGAGGCCATTCCTCCTTTCGAGGTAGGTAACGCGCTACGTTCCGGCGTGATTGATTTTGCCAATACCACAGCCGTATTCCACGCCAATCTGGTGCCTGAAGCATTGGCTTTGACGCTGACAGAAAAACCCATGAGCGAGCTGCGTCAGAACGGCGGCTACGAGCTGATGGACAAGATTCACCGCGAGAAAGCCAACATCACCTGGCTGGCTCGTACGACAGATGGTTTGCAATACCACATCTATACCAACAAGCCTGTGACCTCGGCAGACCTGTCGGGCTTCAAGCTGCGTGGCGTGCCTGTGTACCTGTCCTTCTTCCGCGAAATTGGCGCAACGCCGCTGCAGATTCCACCGGGCGAGGTCTACACCGCGCTGGAGCGCGGCGTGGTGGACGGCTATGGCTGGCCTTCCGTAGGCGTGATGGAAATGGGCTGGCATGAAAAGACCAAATACCGTGTCGAGCCAGGCTTCTACAACGTGGAAGTGGGTTTCTTCATGAACCAGAAGAGTTGGGAAAAACTGGACGAAGACCAGAAAGCCTTCATGCGCAAGCAAATCGAGTGGATGGAGTCGCAGAACGTGACAGAACACCAGATGGCAATTGATGAAAAAGCGGCTACCGAACAAGCCGGTGTGCAAGCCTTGGTTCTGGAACCTGACGTAGCTCGTGCCTTGCGTACCAAGGCTTACGAAGCAGGCTGGGCCGGTATCGATAAATCCAGCCCCAAATACGCCGCGCAACTGCGCGAACTGTTTGGTGGTTATCAGCCTTAAACAAGATTGCTGATTACGTAGTTTTTGACAGTGGACATTGCGCCCTTGGGGACAGTGTCCACTTTTTGATGGTGCCATACGGGCGGCAAGATGCCCGCTCTTTCAGTGACTTTGATCTGCGGAGAAGACGCGATGTCTGCTGCAACTGCCCCGGAAGGCCAGCCTTCCAACACGACCTGGGGGCGTCCTTACGCTCTGTTAATGAACGCTTGCGGAGCCGTTGCGGCGCTGACTTTCGGGCTGATGAGCCTGCTGGTTTGTGCCGACGTGGTGCTGCGCAACCTGGGTTACGACGCGCTGTCCACCAGCGTGGAAGTAACCGAATACATGCTGATCATTGCCACCTTCGTGGCAGCGCCGTGGGTGCTGTACCTGGGCGGCCATATCCGTATCGACGTGCTGTTCAACAATCTGCCCACGTTTGTCCAGCGCTTGCTGGACCTGATCTCCAATCTGCTAGGTCTGGTGGTTTGTGGTGTGTTGGCCTGGCAATGTGCCGTCGTCGCTCTGGATGCTCACGAGCAAGGAGCCATGGTATTTAAAGCCCTGGTGTTCCCGGAGTGGTGGCTGAATCTGCCTTTGCTGTTTGGTGCATCCATGCTGGCGCTGGAATTCCTGCGCCGCCTGATTTCCCGTCCTGTTGAGCAAGGAGTCTGAGCATGGAATGGCACATGGCCTTGATCCTGCTGCTGGGATCACTTTTTCTCTTGATGGCCATCGGCACACCGGTGGTCTTTGCCTTCCTGTCCGTGAACTTGCTGGGCGCGTGGCTGTTTCTGGGTGAAGCGGCTGGTTTGGCCCAATGGGCGCGTAACACCACCGCCTCTATTGGCAGCTTTTCCTTAACGCCCATCCCATTATTCGTCCTGATGGGCGAGGTGTTGTTCCACACCGGATTGGCCTTCAAAGCTATCGACTCCATCGAGCGCATGATCTCGCGCGTGCCGGGCAAACTGTCCATCGTCAGTATTTTGGGCGGTACGACCTTCGCTACATTGTCGGGTTCGTCCATTGCCAACACCGCCATGATGGGCGGCGTGATGCTGCCAGAAATGCTGCGTCGCGGCTATCACCCCACCATGGCCATGGGACCCATCATGGCGGTAGGCGGTATCGCCATGCTGATCCCACCTTCGGCTCTGGCCGTCATGCTAGGTAGCCTGGCGGGCATCTCCATTGAACGACTACTGATTGGCGGCATCCTGCCCGGCATGTTGATGGCAGCAGGCTTCCTGGCCTACGTGGTCGTGCGCAGCCGCCTGCGTCCGCAAGACGCGCCCATGAGCGACGAAGATCCAGCCACTCGCCTGAAAGGCTGGGCCTTGTGGAAACCCTTCGTGTTCAACGTCGTGCCATTGCTGGGTATCTTTATTGCGGTGGTTGGCTCGATGCTGGCCGGTTGGGCATCGCCCACTGAATCGGCCGCGATCGGCGTCGTGGCTTCGGTGATCGCCACCATCGCCTACCGTGCCCTGACCCTGAAAGCACTGTGGAAGAGCCTGATCGAAACTGCCAAAGTGTCGGTTGTGATCCTGTTCATCCTGGCCGCCTCCACCACCTTCGCCCAGCTGCTGAGCTTTTCTGGAGCTAGCGCAGGCTTCCTGGGCATGATCAAAGACTACGACCTGTCGCCCTTCGTGCTGGTTATCTGCATGCTCCTGGTGCTGCTGGTCATGGGCATGGTGTTGGACCAAATCTCCATGATGATGATCGCTTTGCCCTTCTTCATGCCCCTGGCCCTAGCCGCAGGTGTGGATACCGTCTGGCTGGGTGTCATGATCCTGATCGCACTGGAAATTGGCCTGCTGACCCCACCGTTCGGCCTGCTGCTGATCGTGATGCAAAGCGTGGCCCCGCCATCTATCCGCTTGCCCCACATCTACAGCGCCGCCGTGCCTTTCCTGGTCATAGAAGTCGGCATCCTGGCCCTGGTCTTGTTCGTTCCCTGGATTGCCGTGGGCCTGCCAGGACTGATCGGCTAAGACAGAGCAGGCAGTCTGAAAGCGGGACAATAAGGATGTTGTCCCGCGAAGAAAGCTGGAGTCTGGAAAAGCTTTCCAAACTAAAAAACCTCAGTTCGGCAGATGCCAAACTGAGGTTTTTTTATGCTCGATAGTGCTGACCATTTTTTGCCGCCTATTTATGTGCAGCAAAGTGATTGATGTGGAAGCGGCGCATAAAAACTTAAATGATTTTTCTGCCTGTTGCTGAGGTCGATTCTGGAGCCGAGCAGGACGCAGGCAGTGTGTGTATCGACAGCGTTCAAGTCAGTTTTTAAGGCTTAAGCGCATAAGCCGCTACGTTTTTAACCTGTGTAGTAAAGCGCACTCAGACATTGGCAAGTACGGGCTTAGGACAGTGACTGTTTACTCCCATCTTTCCAAGCAATTCCTTTCATCCAGCAGCTCCACGATCAACCTTTACTACGATCAGCGATCCCGTTAAGAACACTAAGTCGGAGCATTCAAATCCCGATCAGCAATCGTCCGATAAAAGATGCTGTGAGCTGATTGAGGGGCTGTCCCGGTGTTGGGGCGGATCAGGTGACTTGCCGCCGGCAGATAATTGCGCAGGGGTGCAAGCACCTTGCTGTTTGAGTCCGACGTTTGTGGTTTGTCCGGGGGACAAACCACCGGACGAGTTCAAGGTGCGCCCGTAGCGATTATCTGACCAGGGCACCGGCGCATAGCGCCGGCAGTTGCCAGCCCCAACACCGGGACAGCCCCTTAATCAGCGTCTTATAGCCACCTTCTTCATCGCGTCGAACAGTGGTTGACTCCAAACCTTGAGTCACCCTGATCTCTAAACTCTGGGCATCTAAACCCAACCCCATCCAATCGAGCCATTCCAAAGAAAGCAGTTGAGAAACTGCCTTTACTCTCGCACAGGATCAGCATAGATCCCGCCATCCCGCAAAGCCAAAGCGACCTTATCCCCTCGCTGGACAGCCTCATCCAGCACACGAGCAATCAACACCGGCCCCGCATCGCTGGCAACCGTAGCCAGCATATACACCCCAGTCTCCTCGCCAGAGATGGCACTACGCGTCAATTCTGTGACCACACCAGACGCACACCCCTCAGCCAGAAACTCATCCCCATGACACCTCGGACACAAGAACCGCGCCGGAAACATCCGATGATCACACTGCACACAACGAAATACAGAAGGGCTCATCACAAGGCCTCCAAAACAAGCGCGGTCGAACACATGCCATAGCGATACTCCACCATGCCGTATCCCGTGACCAAACCGTAACGAGCCTGCGCCACCTGACGCTCCCCCGCCTGACCGCTCAACTGACGCATCACCTCCACCAGTCCATGCAGACTGCAAGCAGCCCCGGCCTGCCCAGCCGACAATTGCCCGCCAGAGGTATTCAAAGGCACACGTCCCGTTGCAATCGACTCGTGAATAAACTGCTTCGCGTTATCAGCCCGAAAGAAGCCCAAATCCTGCAATTGAGCCAGAACCATGACGGGGTAGTCATCATAAATACTGAGGACATCCATATCAGCCGGACTCAGCCCCGAGTCCGCCCACAAAGCCGGAGCCAAAGCCGCCAAACCCGTGCTCAAGCCATCGCCTTGCTGATCATCAATATTATGAAAGCTGCGTAAAGCCTTTACCGTAATCGCAGGCTGATTCTGCGCCGCCGGATGATCCGCGCGCATCACAATCAAGGCATTGGCTCCATCCACCACCGGCACACAATCCAGTCGCGTCAAAGGATCTGCCACTTGAGGCGCATTCAAATAATCATCCAGACTCATGGGACTGCGATACGCAGCACCCGGATTCATGCTGGCCCATAGCCGCTGGCGCATGACCAGAGCTGCGTAGTCCTCTCGCTCCAAACCCAGCTTGCGCATTTGATTCGCCGTCAGCATGGCAAAGCGATGATTCGGGCTGCCCGCGCTCAAAGGCCGCAAATGATCGTAAGTTGTCTGGTTATAGTTTTCGACCAGTTGCTGGAAGTCCTTGGCCTGAAAATGATCCCCGGCCACAATCGCAATACAGCGGGCATCACCCGCCTGTACCGCACGAATAGCGTGCTGCAGAATATTAAGACCACTGGCGCCGCCATTGCTGTCATCCATAATCCAGCCTACCTTCAAGCCCAGCTTCCAGGCCAGATCAATAGCCCGATCCGGTGCATGGGTAAAGGAGGCTACCCCCAGACCATCAATGTCGCTGGCCTTCAGACCTGCTGCGGCAAGAGACTGCTTGAAAGCCTGGGCCAGCAGCTCGGAGGTGCCAAGTTGACCACGCCGGGTGTAGGTGACCTCGGTTGCGCCCAGCAGGCGCACCGTGTCCAGATTGAAATTAGGCGTCATATTGAATTCCTGTGGCAGCCGTCAGCGGCGAACCTGATAGCCTGCTTTTTCTCTATCCCAGGTGTTGGGACCAATGCCGCGATCACGTAGGGCAAACTTCTGAATCTTGCCATTTTCCGTGGTGGGCAAGACTTGGGCAAACTCAATAAAGCGCGGTACGGCAAAGTAAGGCAGACGGCGCTCGCAATGCTGTAGCAGCTCCTCGCAGCTGACCGTGCAATCCGGACGCAACACAATCATGGCCATGACCTCATCTTCGGCCAGCTCGGACTTGGCGGCATAGACAGCAACCGTATGGACCGCAGGATGGCTGGCCAAAGCCTGCTCGACTTCGTAGGAGGAAATGTTCTCACCACGACGACGAATCATGTCCTTCAGGCGGTCCACAAAGCGGTAGTAACCATCCGCATCGCGCACGACGCGGTCACCCGTGTGGAACCACAGGTTTTTCCAGGTTTCGACTGTCTTGTCCGGTTGACCGTAGTATCCCAGCGCGAAGGCGTAGGGTTCATCGGCGCGCAGTAACAGTTCGCCCACTTCACCGTCTGGCAAGGGATTGTCGTGCTCATCCACGACCAGAGCCTCAAAACCTTCCGACACACGGCCCATATAGCCATTGCGCTGTTCCTGAATGCCACGGCCCATGACATAGTTAGTCTCGGTAGAACCAAAGCCATCCAGCAGATGCATGCGGCAGCGCTCCAGAAACTGGCTATGAAACTGCTCGGGAACACCCGGGCCTAATGCTATGCGCGTCTTGTGCAGCTTCTCTGCCGCCGTCTCAGGTTTGGACAGCAAGATAGGCACCATTGCGCCTAGCAGATAGGTAATCGTGGCGCCGGTTTCATACAGATTGTCAAAGAAACGGCTGGCCGAGAAACGCTTGTCCACCACCATGCAGGCGTCGCTGACCAGAGCCTGGAAAAACGTGTTCAAGGCATTGGTGTGGAACATGGGCAGGCAGGTGTACAGCACATCATCGGGCTTCATGCCCAGCTTGCTGGCAGTGTAAATGCCCCACCAGTAGAACTGGGCGTGCGGGCACTGAACGCCTTTGGAAGGGCCCGAGGTGCCGGAGGTGTACAGAATGGCCAGCGTATCGCCGGGGCCTATATCGGCAGGCTCGCAGTAATCGCCCAAAGCAGGCAGATCGCAGGTGCTCACCGCCAGTGTTTGTGCCGCTTCCTGGCCTTGAATCAACCAGGCTTGCTGGACGGCGGTAGCGCCAAGGTCCACATCGGCCAGCAGCGGCGTCAGATCCGTTTCCACTACCAGCAAACTGGCTTGGCTATTGCACAAGATGTGCTGCAACTGCGCCCCGCGCGAGGCCGTATTGATAGGCACCACAATCGCGCCCAGCCAGCCGCAACCCAGAACCATATCCAGGAATTCGTGGCGGTTGGTGCACAGCAAGGCAACACGGTCGCCACGTTTGATACCGGCACGGCTCAATCGGCTGGCACTGGCAGCGGCCCTGTGCAAGGTTTGCTGGCCGGTGTAGTGAGTGTTGCGGTCTGAAAACAGCGGAGCATCACCCATGCGCTCTGCGCGCAGGCGCAACAGGGCGGGTACCGTGCGTTGCGTGGCAGGTATTGAAAACAGCGGCAATTCAGAAGCAGGAATGGAATGGGCGTGCATGATCTATCTGTCTCCCGGCCAACGCGCGATCAAGGCGGCAAGCCGATATGCATGGGTGAAATTACTAATATCCTGCAAACAGTATACTGCAATATATTATTTTGAAATTCCTGTCCTTCACCGGAAAAACCCGAAGTAGCAGAGCTCACCAGGCAGTGGTATTTCGCGCAAACCAGGGGCGGAGCAAGGACAGAAAAGGGGGCGTTTTGCAGGCCGGAGCAGGATAGCCAGCAAGACGGTTGATCAGGTTTATGGACGACAGTTGATCAGCAACAAACAGGCCAGGCTCACGTGTTTGAGCCAATGTGCTTCACAATGACTTTGAATAAGCCCACAGGGGCAACGGGGATAGAACAATGAAGGTATGGCTTAAATTAGCAACGTGTTGTGCGCTGATGTTGGGTGCACAGGTCCAT
This sequence comes from Alcaligenes sp. PF14, assembly GCF_037150615.1. Classification (NCBI taxonomy): domain Bacteria; kingdom Pseudomonadati; phylum Pseudomonadota; class Betaproteobacteria; order Burkholderiales; family Alcaligenaceae; genus Alcaligenes; species Alcaligenes sp. PF14. The sequence continues at coordinate 255,331 of NZ_JBAGRS010000006.1, forward strand.
GCTCAAAACAAGAATGTGACGCTGGTTGTGCCTTACCCACCGGGCGGTGCGGCTGACCAGTTGGCGCGGGTGATTTCTCAGGAAATGGGCACACGCTTTGATCAGAAAGTCATTGTGGAAAACCGCCCGGGTGCGGGTGCCCAGGTTGCCATGAACGTGGTGAAAAACGCCAACCCCAGCTCCTTGGGTACGGTGTTGTTCCTGGCCGATAGCGGTGCTTACTCCTTGAACCGCCACCTGTACCAACGTCTGAATTACGACGTGGCTACCGACCTGATCCCCATGACGCTGGCTGCCAAGGCGCCGGTGTTCCTGCTGGTCAATAAAGACAGCCCCTTCAAGACGGTTCAGGATCTGGTGGCTGCAGGGCAGAAGCAGGAGCTGACATACGGTTCGCCTGGTATGGGTACGGGCACTCATCTTTTGGGCGAGATGCTGCGCAAAGAAACCGGCGCTCGTCTGGTGCACGTGCCTTACAAGGGCGCAGGCCCCGCTTTGATTGATGCCGTCAGCGGCCAGATCGACTTTATCTTTGACGTGCTGACTGGCAGCCGTGGCTTCCTGGAAGATGGCCGCCTGCGCGCCATTGCCGCTGCGACAACCGAGCGCAGCCCTTTGCGTCCAGACGTGCCTACGATTGCCGAAGCCGGTATCCCCAATGTGGCATTTACCATCTGGTGGGGTATTTCGGCCAAAGCCGGTACGCCTGACGAGGACGTAGCCCGCCTGACCGAGCAACTGACGGCTGTCCTGAAAGAGGATGCAGTGGTCAAGAAATTCGTGGACTTCGGCATTCAGATCGAGCCTTCCACTCCCAAAGAGTTTGCTGATCTGATCGAGCACGATGCTCAGGCCATGGGACCAACCATCAAGGCCCTGGAAATCACGCTGGACTAAAAGACGTGATGGCTTGAAGAAAAAAGGCGCTACGGCGCCTTTTTTTGTTGTGCGTGGGCTGTTCCGGAACCAAGAGGGGACGCTGTCTTCAGCACACAAGGCAATTGCTTGGGCTGATGGGCTAAACCTTGTATATGGGTTACAGCCGGGGCTTTATATTGCCGGTGCTTAAGCAGGAAGCATCGGCGGCGGCAATCACAGCCTGCCTTGCAGCTTCCTGCTTATGCTGAATTATCAAGCCAGCAGCTCCGCCTGCTTGAGGCAGTAAGCCGAGCAGCAAATGACCAGATTTTCCATAATCAGATGAGCTGCCTGCTCTTCCTGACGCTCACTGAAGGCCTGACAAATCCCCTTGGCCCGCTGCATGGTTTCCAGACGGAATTGAGGGTCTTGCAAGCAGGCAATCCGGGCCTGATCGGCCTGGTCATGCAGACGCGCCATCGTATCGACCAGCTGCTTGTTGGGCACCATGCTGATCCAGGCGCTGCGGAACGCCCAGTTGGCCTGAATATTGTCGATGGGATCGCCTTGCTGATGGGTAGCTTCAATACGGCTCAAGGCCTGTTCCATGGCCTGCATGCCCACTCTGCTTTGATTGACGCAAGCCAGCTTGGCGGCAGGCGGTTCCAGCAACAGGCGTACCGAGAAAATATCTTCAATATCCTGGGCGGTGTAGACCCGCAATACAAAACCGCGCGATGTTCCTTCCAGCACCCCTTCGTTTTTCAGTTGCAGCAAGGCTTCGCGCACCGGCATGCGCGAGACATTCAAGCTGGCGGCAATTTCGTTATCCACCAGCCGCACATCAAAACCGATTTTGCCCAAGGCAATGTCCTGGCGCAGCATGCCGTAGACTTGTTCACGGATATTGGGTTCGCGTTTTTTATAAGGATTGGCAGCCATAAGCTCGCCCGGCGCCTGGCGCACGGCAAAAGACTCAAAGGGCTATAGGATACCAAGTAAGCACCGGGGACTGACGCGTTTTATGTCAGGCCAAGTTGCAGGATAATACCTTGTTTTCAGACCAGCACGCAGCAGGAGGGCCAGTCGATGCGGTGGCGGCATGTAGAAATTTTTGATGCGATTTGCCGTGGCGGCTCGTTGACGCAGGCCGCGCAACTGTTGCATATCTCTCAGCCTGCGGCCAGCAAAATGTTGGCGACTGCAGAAATGCAGCTGGGCTTTCGATTGTTCGACCGTGTGCGCGGTCGCCTGATCCCGACGCGTGAGGCCAGCATTCTGGCTCCCTACGTTGCGCGTCTGCATCAGAATCTGGATGACGTCAGCCGCTTGGCGCGTAATCTGCGCTCCCACCATGAAGGCTTGTGGCGTATTGGCAGCAGCCCGGCTTTTGGTCTGGAGCTATTGCCGGTGGCCTTGAGCCGTTGTCGTCGGGCTCACCCGGCCATGAGTTTCGAGCTGCGCACACACCACAGCGGGGAGCTCTTGCAAGCTCTGGAGACGCGCGACCTGGATATGGTGATGAGCTTTGATCAGGGCGAGTCTTCCGGTGTGCAACAGCAGGTGCTGGCCCATACCGAACTGGTGCACGTTACCTTGCCGGGCGTTGCACCCTTACGCCATTGGGAGGAGATGGCCGAGCGTGCTTTCATCGCTTTGGACGCTGACGATCCCGTTGGCGCGATGGTGGAGGATCTGCTGCAAAGCTATGTCCCCGATGTTGCCCCCTTCATGCGTGTGCAGACCCATTACGTGGCTTGTGGCCTGGTTTTACAACAGGTGGGCGAGGCCCTGGTGGATCTGGTTACGGCCCGAGCCATGCAAGGCCGAGGCCTTGCCATACACCGCTTGCCCGAGCCTTTGCCGATTCCGGTCAGCATTTTGACGGCTCACGACGATGCCGGTTCTGGCTCGCGTGAACGTGTGTTGGACCACATCCGGCAGGCTCTGCTGGAATGCCGTTTTCCGGATTGAGTAGAACGCTGATTCCATAACCCAGGGTTATGGAGTGCGCCAACTATTCATTGGCGCTCTGCAGCGACCCCCAAGACAATAGAGGCCAGTTATTGGGGGTATTTCCATGCATGTATGTATTATCGGCGCCGGTGTCATTGGGATGAGCACCGCGTTCATGTTGCGCCAGAAAGGGGTGAAGGTCACGGTACTGGAAGCCGGTTCGCAAGTAGCCGGACAGACCAGCTTTGCCAACGGCGGACAACTGAGCTACAGCTATGTGGCCCCCCTGGCCGATCCCGGTGTGTTCAAGGATTTGCCACGCTGGTTATTGAATAAAGACTCGCCCCTGCGCTTCAAGCCTGCGTTGAGCCCGCAGCAGTGGCGTTGGCTGCTGCATTTTCTGAAAGCTTGCCGAGGCGATGTGGTGCGCCGTACCACCGCGCAGATGTTGACCTTGTCCTATCTGAGCCGCGATATCCTGCACGACTGGCAAGAGCGCTTCAATCTGGAGTTTGCCCATCAAAACAATGGCAAATTGATTGTGTTCCGCAGCCCTGGCCCGTTCCAGCATGCGCGTGAACAGGCGCAATTGCAGGCGGATATGGGATCGTCACAACAAGTGCTGGAAGCGGCCCAAGTGCTGGAGCTGGAACCTTCTTTGCAGGCGTTGGGCTTGCGCTTGCAGGGTGCGATTTACACGCCTAGCGAAGAAGCGGGCGACGCTTATCTGTTTTCCGTGGCCTTGCACGAGCGCATGCAAAACGACAGCGACTACCAGTTGAAGCTGAACACGCCGGTGCAGCGCTTTGTAATGGAAGGGCGCGATATCCGTGCGGTGCAAACCGCTGAAGGCGAGATTCAGGCGGATCAGTTTGTTGTTGCCAGCGGGATGGGTACGGTGCCTTTACTGCGTCAGCTGGGTGGCCGTCCTCTGATCTACCCGCTGAAGGGCTATAGTTTGAGCCTCCCCTTGGAAGGCTTGAATCAGGCCGTGCCGGCTATCAGCGTGACCGACTACGAACAGCGCATTGTGTATGCCCGTTTGGGTGAAGTGCTGCGTATGGCCGCGATGGTAGACATTGGTTTTGATGGCCTGGATATTCCCGCTGCCCGTATGGCAACTTTGAAGCAACAGGTGAAGGATCTGTTCCCTGGCCTGCCGCTGGAGCAGGCGCAGACCTGGGCCGGTTTGCGTCCTGCTACGCCTTCGGGCAAGCCCGTTGTGGGGGGCAGCAGGCTGGCCGGTCGCTTGTGGGTGAATGCAGGCCACGGCGCATTGGGCTTCACCTTGGCTTGCGGCAGCGCGGCGATTCTGGCGGCTCACCTGACAGGCGAGGCTTCGCCTATTGATGATGCCCCATTTCGTCCTTAAGCCTTGAAGTAAATGACGGGTCCCTGGCGATCAATGGTTAGTGGCCGGTCATGAGCTGGGGGGGGGGCTGAGCGTGCGTATGGAATGATTCGTGCCGCCAAGCTTGCTGCTCATAGTCAGTAGCGATGGTTACACGCTTGTAGATGGGCAAGTTTCCTCTTGGAAGCCTGCTCATTTTTTTCAAGTTTTGCTCTTATACCGTCGCTCGTAAGCCTGGCATGGCTTTGAAGCCCGCCGTCAACAATAGAGATAGGCCATAAATCGCTACCGCCAGCACCGGAATCGACCACAGCGCATTGAAATCCAGTGCCGTGAACAGGTAGCGGTACATCAGGTCGATCAGCCAGGGGTGGATCAAATACACCCCCAAGGTCAGCTCCGCCAGATGGGCGCTGATACGCGAATTGATCAAAGGCTGATCCCAGTCACGCAGCAGCAGAATCAGCGCGATGGACATGGGGATGACGGTGATGCTCAGGTAATCATAAAAGTACGCACCCGTTTGTCTATCGTGCGTGATAGCCAGTGCATAAAAGCCCCAGGCCGTTGCCACGATACTGCCCAGCAGCACCGTGATAGTCAGCCAGCGGGGCACATTCACCGGTACTTTGCGCAGCAGATAACCGAGCAGGAAATAGGGCAGATAGGACAGGAACCAGGTAAAGAAGGGCGCAGAGTGGGTGTTCAAGTCCGGATTGCTGAGGGTGCTAAGGGCGGACAGCACAAAGGCCGCTCCGGTCAGCGCAGCCAGCTGCTTCAAGTTGGTGTTCTGGACCATGCGACGCAAAAAGGGCGTAAACAGGTACAGGAACACAATCATGTACAGAAACCAGAGATGGAAATAAGGCCGACCCTGTAGCAGCCGCTCCAGATAGGGATAGGGGTCCGCGTCCGGCGTCCACCAATGCTGCTTGAAGGCCGTCCAGCCCAAGTAGAAAGCGGTCCAGAACAGCAGCGGAAGCAAGACGCGCGATGCTCGCTTCCGATAGAACAGCTTCATGCCTTCCTGGGGACGAGGCTCGAGCAAGAGTGCGCCGCTGACCATGACGAATACCGGCACACACCAGCGGGTGGCGGCATCGTAAAGGTTGCCACTCCACCAGTTGGCGGTGCCCAACTCGGCGTTCAGGACGGCATAGGCGGCGATATGCAGGCAGACGACAGAGAAAATCGCCACGATCCGTGCATTGCTGATCCAGTTCATGACAAGACAGAAAAATCAGAGACCTCCCCATCCTAACGAGCAGACGTTTCTGATTTGTCCCCCAAATACGGGATTTAGCGTCCAGTTTTATCTGGATGTGACTGTATGGCTGAAGGTGGTATGTGAATGCGGATTGGATGAAATCATCCCGCTCCCTTTCGAGAGAGACTGTAAAAGGGTGTATAAATTACCAGCGTTATACGGTTAAATAGCAGGCTTAGCCAGACAGACCCGCCAGGGCATTCCTGAGCGGGCGGTGCTGGGCAGGAGTACGGTGGATGGAGCTGGATTTGAGGGGCTTGGAGGTGCTGATTGCCCTGGTCACCTTGGCGCTGGGTTTGCTGATCGGGCTGTGGCTGAGGGCGCGCATGAGGGCGCCTGTCGAGCAGGCCTTGGCGGATCGCTGCGCACGTCTGGAACAAGACTTGGCCCATGCACAGGAGCAGACTCAGGATGCGCAGGATAGGGCAGTGGAGCTGGACAAAGAGCTGATACGCCGCGATGCCCAGTTGCAGGCTCAGGAGAGGCGCAATCAGGCCATACAAGAGGACCTGGAGCATAGCCGCGAGCAGATGCGTTTGCAGTTCGAGTCTTTGGCCCAGCAGATTCTGGAGGCTAAAGGACAGACCCTGCGTCAGGATAGTCAGCGCACTTTGGATGAAATGCTGCGACCATTCCGGGAGCAATTGGCAGGATTCCAGCTGCGTGTGAATCAAGTGCACGATGAATCCGTCAAAGGCCAGACTGCCTTGAGTCTGGAGCTGCAGCGCATGCAGGAAATGGGTCTGCGCATGAGTGCCGAGGCTCACTCCCTGGCGGTGGCGCTGAAGGGCGACAAAAAGACTACTGGCAACTGGGGTGAAACTCAGCTGGAAAAAACGCTGGAAGTGGCCGGTTTGGTACGAGGTGTCCACTTTGACACACAATGGCAGGCCCGCGACGAGCAAGGCCGCTTGCGATACCCTGACTTCGTGGTGCACCTGCCTCAGGACAAGCATCTGGTGCTCGATTGCAAAGTATCCCTGGTGGATTACGACCGCGCTATTCGCGCTGAGACTGACGAGGAACGTCAACAAAGCCTGCAAGCGCATGTGCAAGCGCTACGCAATCATATTGATGATCTGGCCTCCAAGGATTACAGCGCCTTGGCAGGCTTGAACAGCCCCGGCTTCGTGTTCATGTACGTGCCCATTGAAGCGGCCTATATGCAGGCTTTGCAGCATCATCATGGCCTGTTTGACTACGGCCTGGGCAAGAACGTCCTGATGGTCTCGCACACAACCTTGCTGCCTATTTTGCGTACCGTAGCCAATATCTGGATGATGGTGCGCAGCAACGAGCAAGCCCATGAATTAAGTCAGCGCGCAGGTGATATCTACAACCAGGTATCCATCCTGGCCGAGCGCCTGAAAAAGCTGGGCGAAACCCTGGGGCAGGCGGGCAAACACTACAACAGCACGGTGACTGCACTGGCCGGCCAGCAAGGCTTGTACGGCAAAGTCAGCCGCTTTGCCGAGCTCTCGGCCAGGGCTAAACGCACTCAACCTGGCATTGAGCCCTTGCATACGGATATAGAGCACGAGCGTCTGGATTGGGTCTTGCCGGAAGAGGCCGCGCCTGCTCAGGACAAAGAGCCGGATGCTTGATGTGAGAGAAGCAGGCTTGATGATATTGGGCAGATATCAGGCTGACAAAGCATATGGCTTACAGCGATTTACTTCCTATTTTGCTCGTCGTGGCTCAGGCATGGGCGGGGCCATGGAAGGACAGCACTTTGGGCCTTGGTTTTTGTTCTGCCTGCCACAGATCGTAGTGGGACTGCATATTGATCCACATCTCGGCGCTGGTTCCAAGCGCGTCGCGCAGACGTAAGGCCATGTCTGCCGAAATACCGGCAGAACCATTGAGGATGCGCGATAAGGCTGCACGCGTTACGCCAAGACGGGATGCCGCCTCTGTGACACTGAGTTCGCCCAAGTATTCCCGCAAGACTGGGCCGGGGTGGGATGGGTTGTGCATACGCATAGTGTTTTCCTAGTGATAGTCCTGGTAGTCCACCAAAACAGCGTCTTCGCCTTCAAAGTAAAAGGTTAGACGCCAGTTCCCGCTAACCGATATTGTGTAGTGATCTTGTACAGATTGGCCTTTGGGGTTTTTGCCCGATAACTTGTGGAGCTTCCATCCGGGGGCGTTCATATCTTCCGCTTGAGTAGCAGCGTGCAGGGCTGTTAGCTGAATCTGGAGGCGGACAGCATGCTTGGCTTGAATGCCGGATTTGGAGCCGGTTTCAAAGTAAGCCTGAAGACCCTTGTGTCGGAAGCTCTTAATCATTTGTATAGTGTATATGATCGCTATACGATATGCAAATATTGACGTTATTCTTGTCCTATTTGCTGTTTCGCCTGGGGTTGAGTTTTTGAACTGGCTGAGGGGCGTTGAGGCTGGTTTAGTGCGGTCGATGGCTTTTATGGTTGAGCGCCATCATCCTGCTCAATAAGCTCCAGCCACTGCTCCACCAATTGCGGTGCACTGAACAGATAGCCTTGCAGCGCATGGCAGCCGCGACGCAGCAGGAATTCTTTTTGCTGCTCGTTCTCCACGCCCTCGGCCACGACATGCAGGCCTAGCTGTCTTGCCATTGCCAGCACCGTGCGCACAATGGCGTTGGCTTCCTGTTCCATGGGTACGCCCAGGATCAGGCTGCGGTCCATTTTCAGCTCATACAGAGGCAGGCGGCGGATGGCGGCCAGGTTGGAATAGCCAGTGCCAAAGTCGTCCATGGAAAAGCGGATACCCAGGTCTTTCAGCTCGCGCATCATGGAGTTGGCGGAGGAAAAGTCTTCCATCAGCACGCCCTCGGTGATTTCAAAGATCAGGCGATGGGCCGGTGCGCCGCTGGTTTCCAGGATCTGGCGTGTACGGCGGGCAAAGTCAGGGCGGCGGAATTGAATCGGGCTGACGTTGATGGAAATGGGGAAGCTGCATTCCTGGGTCTGCAGCAGCAGATCACAGACGGATGCCATGATCCAGTCGCCCAAGGGGGTGATCAAGTCCGTGCTTTCGGCCAGCGGAATGAACAGGTTGGGTGTCAGCATGCCGCGTGTCGGGTGCAGCCAGCGCAGCAGCACTTCGGCCCCGCTGATGCGGTTTTGCTTGTCGTACTGGGATTGGACAAACAGGCGCAACTGATCCGAACCAATAGCAAATCGCAGGTCGTGCTGCAGGCTCAGGTGTTCTTCAAGCGCCTCTTGCATGCCAGGTTCGTACAAGGTGATCTGGTTGCGGCCATTCTCCTTGGAGCGATACATGGCGGTGTCGGCCTGACGCATCAAGTCTTCAGAGGTCAGCGTACTGTCGGTAATCAGCGCCAGGCCGATACTGCTGCTACTCAGGTAGGAGTGGCCTTCGATACTGTAGGGCTCTTCCAGACGGGTGCGTACCAGTTCAGCAAATTCCAGTGCTTCTTTGTAGCAGTCGCGCACAGTGCCGGGATGCAGGATTTTCAGGATGACGAATTCGTCTCCGCCCAGGCGGGCCACGATGTCCTGGGGATCAATCATCAAGGACAAGCGGCGCGCGACTTTGCGCAGCAAGGCATCGCCAATCGCGTGCCCTCGTGCATCGTTAATGTGCTTGAAGCGGTCCAGATCCAGGAAGTACAGCGCACCGGGTCGTTTGTACGGCTCTATGGTCTGCAGGTGACGTTCCAGACGCTGCAGCAGCAGGCGGCGGTTGGGCAGCTCGGTGAGCGGGTCATAGAAAGCCAGCCGGTAGTTCTCTGACTGCGTGGCTTTCAGGGCCGAGATATTCGTGGAGATACAGTACAGACTGGTCTGCCGGGTCTCGGGGTCTTTGACCGGCATTTTGATGGAAAAGAATGTCGCGCGTATATCGCCTTTCCGGTCGCGTACCACTTCTTCCACGGCCAGGCGTTCACCGCTGTACAGCACCTGCTCGTCGTTATGGCGGAACTCGTTAATAGTTTGTTTGTTGGCGTACAAATCCTGGTCGGTTTTGCCCACAATGCTGACGGTCGTGTAGTTCAGGTCTTCGCACAGCTTGCGGTTGGCGTACTGATAACGAAACTGATCGTCCTTGATGTAGACGTACGCATCAATCGCATCCAGTACCGTATGCAGATGGTGCTCGGTACGGACCAGTTTCTTGCGTTGACGACGCAGGCCAATGCGCATCAGGGTGACGGTCAGCAGGGCAATGGTCAGCAAGACACCCAGTGTCAGCAAGGCGGGGATAATCCAGGGCTTGGTCGGTTTCTCGATCAGGCGCAGGCCCCATTGGTTCAGTGTTTCTGTGTAAAACGGGTCGTTATTGTCTTGCCATTGCTTGATGTGAGTATCAATGGCGGCCAGCAGGTCCAGGTGGCGGTCCTTGGCCGTGACAAAGTAGGTATTGGTTGGCTCCAGCCGGATGGGGGCGGTTTTCAGGCCATGCTCGCCCGCATGGCGCACTCCAAATAAATGGCCGACTACGGCGGCGTCGGCCTGTTTGCTTTGGACCAGTTTCAGGGCATTGTATTGGGAGTCAGTAATGACCAGCCTGGAACCCAACTCCAGTTTCTGCAAAATATTGTAGAGCTGGGTTAGTTGCAGGGTGCCGCTCATGACAGCAATGCGCTTGCCATTCAAGTCGTTCAGAGCACCGATATGGGTGGTTTTACCTGTGAAGATCTGGGACCAGTCCTCCAGCACGGCGCGACTGTGAAAGCTGTACAGGGCGGCGCGCTCAGGGGAATAAGCCAGGCCGGGCACAATGTCCAGCAAGTCATTTTGCAGGGCATTCAAGCATTGCTGCCAGTCGCATTGCACGGCTTCCAGAGTCCAGCCTTCACGCTTGGCAATCTCCAGCAGGAGTTCGCCCATGATGCCGCCGGGCCTGGCTTGGCTGTCCAGCAGCAGTTTGGGTGGGTTTTCGTAAATACCCACGCGCACAATATGCTGCTGGGAATGCGGTGCAGCATGGGCGGCGGGGGCGACGAAACCCAGAGTGGCCAGCATGCCTAGCACGTACATTGCCCTGCGCAGCGATAGAGTAAAAAGGCGGGGCAAATTCATAGGGTAGAGGCTGCACAAAGCAGGTAATCGGGGGCGGGTGCGGTCATGCAACAATGATGCGACTAATTTAACTGAATATTGAGATGCGGGGCGGATGCTGCCACATTTCGGGCACAAATAGCAGGGAGCAGGCTAATGGCGGATTGTGAAACGGTAGAAGTGTGTGTTAAAGGCCGGGTGCAGGGGGTGGGGTTTCGGGCAAGTGCGCTGCGCCATGCTCATCTATACGGCGTCAAAGGTTGGGTCAGTAACGCGGCCAATGGGTCGGTTGAATTGGTGTTGCAGGGCAGTACGGATGCGATTGACCAGATGGTTAGCTGGCTGCATATTGGCCCTGAACAGGCCCAGGTCGAGCAGGTAGATATCCAGCGTTCTTACACAGACAAACGCTACGATTTTTTTGATATACGTTAGCGCGGCAGCGTTGACGGCAGAAGCTGGTGGGGCGCATTTCACCGACAAACAAGTGATTACGTGTCGGATAGTTTGCGGGCAAACCCTAGGAAAACACTTGTTTTTTTTTAGTCGGTTCAGATTACCATTCGTTTTATTTCCAGCAGAACGTCGATGGAAGCCGAATGGAACCTTTGCTGCGACTGCAACGCATTTTGCCAGAACTGACGCCTGAGTTGCTTCGGGCTGCCCAGTGGGTTGAACGCCATCCTGTTGAGGTCAGCCTTTGGTCCATGCGCAGGCAAGCTCAGGCCTTGTCAGTGGCTCCCGCCACGATGCTGCGTTTGGCACGGGCTGCCGGTTATGACAGCTATGACCGTTTCCGGGCGCCGTTTCAACAAGCCTTGCATCGCAATGACGACACCATGGCTTCGCGGGCTCAATCCTTGCAAGGTAGTCGCGCTGCAGAACAGCAGACCCAGGCCTTGGGCCAGCAGCAGGAGGCAGCCGTGGAGTCTGTCCTTCGGCTTAACCCGGCGGGCAGTCTGGATGCATGTGCCAAAGCCATTCTGGCGGCACCCAAGGTTGGCTTTCTAGGGGCGGGCGCCAGCTTTGCCTGCGCCTTCCAGATGCATTACGCCTATCAACTGATGTGTGGCAACGGGGTGCTGCTTAACCGAGCCGCAGATGTATTGGTGGAGCTGGAAACTGGCCTGGAAAGTGGTGGTGTGCTGCTTGTGATCAGCCAGGCCCCGTATGTGAAGGCCGTCGTGAACAGCGTTCGCTCTGCGGTGGAGCGTGGCACGACCGTGGTGGCCCTGACCGATAGCGTCTTGTCACCCATTGCACAAGGTGCCAAGCATGTATTGCTGTTTGATCCTCATACGGGCAAGCAGCCCATGGCCAGCTTTTTTCATTCCTTGGTAGGGCCTGTGACCGTAGCCGAACATCTGCTGGCTCGTATCGCTGCACAGGGCGGCAAGACAGTGGTAGAGCGTCTTGCGCAGCTGGAGTCCTCATTTCGCCGTCAGGAGATTTATTGGCAGGAGGGTGATGTTGCTGTCACTAATCCGCCTTGAGCACCACGATAGAAAGTAAACCGGGCATTCCGGCAATTCAAATGGGGTCCACCCCAAGGGAGACAAAAGATGAAGCACACTGCAAAGAAAACAGGTAAGAAACTGGTGTTGGCATCAAGCACAGCCGCCGCTTTATGTGCCATGTTATTGAGTCCTTTGCCGGCCAGTGCCCAGCAAAAATTTGTCAGCATCGGAACGGGTGGGGTGACAGGGGTGTATTACGCGGCCGGTGGAGCTATTTGCCGGTTGGTGAATAAAGACCGTGGGACCGATGGCGTGCGATGCTCTGTCGAGTCTACCGGCGGTTCGGTGTTTAACGTCAATACCATCAAGGCGGGCGAACTGGATCTGGGGGTGGTGCAATCCGACGTGGGATACAACGCCTATAACGGCGAAGGGCAGTTCAAGGACGGCGGTGCCTACACCAAGCTGCGCTCGGTGTTTTCCATCCATCCCGAACCCTTTACGGTGTTGTCGCGCAAAGAAGCCAATATCAGTACCTTTGACGACTTCAAGGGCAAACGGTTTAACGTAGGCAATCCGGGTTCGGGCACACGAGCATCGATGGATCAGTTGCTGCAGGCAATGGGCCTGGATAACAGCTTTTTCTCGCTGGCCTCCGAGCTGCGCCCGGACGAACATGGTCCAGCCCTGTGTGATGGCAAGATTGATGGGTTCATCTATGGAGTCGGGCACCCTTCGGCCAATATTCAGGACCCGACCACATCTTGTGGCGCCAAGCTGGTTCCTCTGACGGGGCCTGCTGTAGAAAAACTGGTCGAAACCTATCCTTACTATGCCAAGGCCGTCATTCCGGGTGGTCTGTATCCTAACAACCCAGACGATGTCCAAACTTACGGTGTTTTAGCGACCTTTGTGACGTCAGAGGATGTCCCTGAAGAGTCCGTTTATAACGTCGTCAAAGCCGTGTTCGACAACTTTGATGATTTCAAGCGTTTGCATCCTGCATTGGCAAACCTGAAAAAAGAAGACATGGTCAAGAACGGCCTGTCTGCTCCTTTGCACAAAGGGGCTGAAAAGTACTTCAAGGAAAAAGGGCTGCTGTAAGGCGGCCTGATATTGACCAGGCTGGCTACGCTGGCCTGGTCGCAAGTGCCACCGCACCGGCTGTGGTCTTGCTTCTGGTTTGGAGTTCCTGGGCTGCCTGGCCCAGGTGATCGGTGCCTGGTCGTTTGACCCGGCTGCATCGGCGCTTCAAACCAGGCTTTCCTGGAGACATATGCAAATGACACAACAAGAACAGAAGAAAATGGGGCCGGACGTCGCCCTGACACAGGATGAAACGGCAGAACTGGAAAAGCTGGTTGCAGACGTAGACAGGGGCGGGCGCACTGTTGCGGGCGCAGCGGGCATGGTTTTGTTTCTGGCGGCCATAGGCTGGTCCTTGTTCCAGCTTTGGTACGCTTCCCCGCTGCCCTTTGCCCTGAATATGGGCATTTTCAATGACACTGAGGCGCGTGCCCTGCATTTGGGCATTGCCATGTTTCTGGCCTATCTGGCTTTCCCTGCCCGCAAAAAGTCGGCTCGGGACCGTATTCCAATTCATGACTGGGTCCTGGCCCTGATCGCTGCTTTTTGCGGCTCATATTTGTTCTTTTTCTATAAAGAACTGGCCATGCGCCCAGGCATCCCGACCACAATGGATGTGGTCGTGGCCAGTGTTGGCCTGGTGTTGTTGCTGGAGGCTACACGTCGCTCTTTGGGTGCGCCGATGGCCGTATTGGCACTGATCTTTATCGCTTATATTTTTCTCGGCCCCTGGCTGCCGGATGCGCTGTCTCATCGTGGTGCTTCATTGCAGCGCCTGGTCTCGCATATGTGGCTGACTACCGAAGGGGTTTATGGGGTCGCACTGGGCGTTTCGGTTTCTTATATCTTTATTTTTGTATTGCTGGGCTCCTTGCTGGATCGTTGCGGGGCGGGCAATTACATGATGCAGGTCTCGTTTGCCTTGCTGGGGCATTTGCGTGGTGGGCCTGCCAAGGTTGCCGTGGTGTCCTCGGCGGTGAATGGCATTGTGTCTGCGTCCTCCGTTGCCAATGTGGTGACGGGCGGTATTTTCACGATTCCCCTGATGAAGAAAGCCGGTTACGGCGGTATTCGGGCCGGGGCCATTGAAACGGCGTCTTCCGTCAATGGCCAGATCATGCCGCCTGTCATGGGAGCGGCGGCCTTCCTGATGATTGAGTATGTTGGCATTCCCTATACCGACATCATTCGACATGCGCTGCTGCCCGCGGTCATTTCGTATATCGCGTTGTTTTATATCGTGCATCTGGAAGCGCTCAAGCTGGGAATACAGCCGATGATGTCATCGGGCAAACCCAGAACGTTCATGCAGAAGCTGGCCGGCTGGGGCATGGGCACGGCGGGTACTTTAATTGTGATGGGACTGGTGTACTGGATAGGCGTAGGGGTTCAGGCGGTAGCTGGTGCCGCCGCTATCTGGATTTTGTTGTTCCTGCTGCTGGTTCTGTATGTGTTTTTGCTGAAAGTGGCTGCAGACCACGAGGACCTGCCCACCGATATCAATGTCAACACACCGGTGCGCCCCGAACCGTGGCCAACGGTGCGAGCCGGTTTGTATTTTCTGATCCCTATCGGCATTCTGGTCTGGTGTCTGACGGTAGAAGTGATGTCTGCGGGCCTGTCGGCCTTCTGGGCCGTTGTGGCCATGTTGTTCCAGATGGCAACCCAGCGTCCCATCATTGCCTGGTTCCGCAAGCAGGCGACAGCTCAGCCATTGCGCCAAGGCGTCGGTGAAGTCTGGGTGGGGCTACAGGAAGGTGCCCGCAATATGGTGGGCATCGGCATTGCTTGCGGGACGGCCGGCTTGATTGTGGGTGCTATCACCTTGACGGGTCTGGGCCTGCGCATGACAGCTTTTGTGGAGCTGGTCTCCATGGGCAATGTGCTGGTCATGCTGTTTTTTACCGCCGCTGTGTGTCTGGTTTTGGGCCTGGGTATGCCTACCACTGCCAACTACATTCTGATGGCGACCTTGATGGCGCCGGTGGTGGTGGAGCTGGGGGCGCAAAGCGGCATGATCATTCCGCTGATTGCCGTCCATATGTTCGTGTTTTATTACGGGATCATGGCGGACATCACCCCGCCTGTGGGCTTGGCCACTTTTGCAGCCGCTGCCATTTCAGGGGAGGACCCGATCAAGACAGGGGTGCAGGGCGTGACCTATGCCATGCGTACGGCCGTGCTGCCCTTCATGTTCATCTTCAATCCCATGCTCTTGTTGATCGGCATACATGGTGTCTGGGAGTTGATTATGGTCGTGGTGGGAGCGACCGTGGCTTCCCTGACATTTGCGGCGGCAACCATGGGATGGCTGCGCATCAAAACAAGCTGGCTGGAGACCGTCTTGCTCCTGTTGGTGACGTTCATGCTGTTCCGACCGGACTGGTTCATGGACCATATCAGCGAGAAGTACCAGAGTCGCCCCGCGTCAGAGTTGATGCAGATTGTTCAGAACACGCCAGACGGAGGCAATCTGGTGGTGCAACTAGCGGGGATGAATCTGGAGGGTAAAGACTTGCAGAAAACAGTGGCTGTATCATTGCCCGGCTTGCCGCAAGGAGATGGGGCGGCCGGCTTGGCAGCGGCGAGCAAGCGTTTGTCTCAGGCTGGGCTGACGGTGATGGCTTTCGGCGATACGGCGCAAATTGCCTCGGTGGCTTTTGGCAGTTCAGCGCGGCGGGCCGGATGGGAGCAGGGCTGGGATATTCAACAGGTGAAAGTGCCACATCCAGATCGTCCTTCCGAGTTTTGGGTTTATATTCCTGCTTTTCTGATTCTGCTCTGGTTGTGGTTAAGGCAAGGCCGCCGGATCCGTCATGATGCCGCCCCACAAGGTGCTGTCCAGAGTTGAGCGAGCCAGCAGCCTCGGCGGCGGCTGGTAGTACACTGATGCCACTGGATGGCTGGCCCGCTGCAATAGCGGGCCATTTTCTATCTATTTTGTTTTTGTAATGACACCAATAACAAGTGTGCCGCCCCTGCCTTCGCGCAATGGGGTCAGCCCCAGCAAGGTATGGTGCCCACGCGGGCCCTGGATTTTGCTGGAGGAGTTCTTGCTGGAACGCTTCCCCCATGTCAGCCCCGAGGTCCTGCTGGACAGACTGGCACGAGGCGACATTCTGGATCAGGAAGGAGTGGCACAACAGCCAGCCTCGCCTTATCAGCCCGATCGCTGGCTATGGTACTTCCGCATGGTAGAGAATGAAGCGGCCGTGCCATTCGAGATGCCTGTTCTCTATGCGGACGAGCGCCTGATTGCGGTGGACAAGCCGCACTTTCTGGCTACAACGCCGGGAGGTCGCTACTTGTACGAAACCGCGCTGACTCGTCTGCGGCGGGACTTCGGAGAGGATGGCATCAGCCCCATTCACAGGCTGGACAGGGAAACGGCGGGTATCTTGCTGTTTTGTCGTGATCCTGCGGCTCGCGGGGCCTACCAGTCCCTGTTTCAGCAGGGCGGGATCGAGAAAGAATATGAAGCGGTCGCGCCGTTTCAGGAAAAGCTGGCAAATGGGCTGCTGTACAGCAGCTGCATGAAAGAAGTGCCCGGCAAGTTTGTCATGTGTGAGGTTGAGGGCGAGGCCAATAGCAGCACCGAAATTATTTGCGAACGCCACTGGCAGGCTGAGCAGGGTCAGGAGCTGGCCTTGTACCGCCTGCGTCCCAAAAGTGGCCGCAAGCACCAGTTACGCGTGCATTTGAGCAGCCTGGGGGCACCTATCATCAATGATGTGTTCTACCCTGAGCTTTTGCCGGAGCGTGACGCGGACGACTTCAGCCAGCCCTTGCAGTTGCTGGCTCGGCACATTGCCTTTGTGGACCCCATAACGGGTGAGCAAAGACGCCTCAGCAGTCAGCGGCAGCTGGAATTGGCTTGAGCCTATTGGCATTGCGCTTGAGTACGCTATTGTCGAACAGCCACAGCCACAGCCACAGCCACAGCCAGTCTTGCTGCTGGTGCCCTTTATCTAGCCAGCTAGTCCAAGGGACGACGGCGAAAGCCCGAACCTTAATAGTCGCGGAAAGCCGCCTCTATCTCATCGTGCTCCAGTTGAGCAGCCAGACACAGCATTAATAAAATTCGGGCCTTTTGAGCAGGCAAGTAATGCGCGGCAATGGTGTTGTGATCCTGGTCATACGCACTGTCTGTCACAGGTCCTGCATGGATGCGAGAAGCCCGCACACACACCACGCCTAGTCGGTGTGCCCGGCTGACACCTTCCAAGGCTCCGGGGGTCAGGCTGCCGTTGCCAGTCGCCGCCACCACAATGCCTTGCACACCGCTTTGTGCGGCGTGGCGGTACAGTTCGGCCAAAGTATCGGGGTGATCGTAAAAAATCTGCACTTTAGGAAGGCTGTGCAAAGAGCGCACATCGAACAGGCTGCTGTGCGTATGGGGCAGCAGCGTACGCATCATGAAGCGCGGCTGCCCGCCTGCAACCAGACCCAAGGGGCCGGCATCGGGTGAACCGAAGGCGCTGGTCTGAGTGGTGTGTTGTTTGCTCAGGAAACGGGCGCTGTGTATCTGGTCGTTCAGCAGTACCAGTACACCTTGATCCTGTGCCAGCGAAGAGCAGGCTACTTGCACGGCCTGATACAGATTCAGCGGACCGTCGGCACTCAAGGCCGAAGCCGGGCGCATCGCCGCCACCATAACCACGGGTTTGTCGGTTTTCAGGGTCAGGTGCAGGAAAAAAGCGCTTTCTTCCAGCGTATCGGTGCCGTGGGTAATGACCGCGCCGTTGATGTCCGGTCGTGCGAGCAGAGCATTGAGCTTGTGGGATAGCTCCAGCAGCATCAGCGAGCCCATGGCCCGGCTGTCCACGTTGAAGGTCTGGTGGCATTCCAGATCGGCCAGCTCGGTGATACCGGGCACGGCTTGCAATAGCGTTTCTACGCCCTGGGTGATGTCGTAGTCCGTCAGGCCAAGATTGGATTGGGTTGTGGCGGCAATGGTGCCGCCGGTGCCTACCAGGGCCAGTTTGGGGCGAGTCGGCATGTGAGGGTGCTCCGCGTCCAGTTGTTGCGCTAGGGGGTGCGGAGAGCCTGGGGTGGCGCCGGTTTAACGGCGCACTTTCAACCAGCGCTCGACCAGGTGCACCACCGATAGCAGGGTAAAGTTGATCAGCAGGTACAGAAGACCCGCAATAACAAAGGTCTCGATGATGGCGTAGTTCTGGTTCATCAAGCGTTTGGCATGACCGGTCAGGTCCATGACGGCAATGGTCGAGGCCAGACTGGTGCCTTTGATGGCCAGCACAATTTCATTGCTGTATGCGGGCAAGGCCTGGCGAATCGCCAAAGGAAACGCCACGCGACGAAAGCGCATCCAGGCGGACATGCCGATGGACTTGGCTGCCTCGATCTGGCCCACTGGCACAGCCTGAAAACCGCCCCGGAAGACTTCACTGACGTAGGCGCCACTGTTCAGACCAATGGCCAGAATCGCGCAGCGCATGCCGTCGCTGAACAGCCACCACAACGTGGGTGAGTCCTTTACAAAACTCAGGGTGCCCACACCGTAGTACAGCAGGAACAACTGCACCAGCAATGGGGTGCCACGAAATACCGTGCTGTAGCTAAAGGCAAAGCTGCGCAAAATGCGGCTATGGGACTGGCGCATCAGGGCCAGTGACAGGCCGATGAACAGCGACAGCACAATGCCCCACAGACCGATATAGACGCTCATGCCGAACCCCTTGAACAGGGTTTCAACGGTGGTATTGAATAATTCCAGATCAATCATGCCTGGGCTCTCATGCCTTTGCCGGTATAGCGTTCGGCCAGCAAAAACAGGGCCTGACTACAGGCACCAATCAGAAAATAAAGCACGCCTGCAATCAGGTACATGGCCATGGGTTCGCGCGTGTTGGCGGCTCCCAGGGTCGCGGCCCGCATGATCTCGACCAGACCCACCAGGGAGATCAGAGCCGTGTCTTTCAGTGCGGTTTGCCAGACGTTATTGGCGCCGGGCAGGGCGTACCAGAACATTTGCGGCAGGATAATGCGGCGCAGGCGCTGCCAGGGGGACATGCCAATGGCTTTGGCGGCCTCGATCTGGCCTTCGGGAATGGCTTGCAAGGCACCGCGAAACACCTCCACGCTGTACGAGCCTGCAATCAGGCCAATGGCCAAAATGCCGACCAGTGCGGGGAACCAGCGCGTCATCACATCTTCCATGCGCATGAAATCGGCCAGATCGGAGACGACTTGGACCGAGCCAAAAAACAGCAGGTAGATGATGAGCAGCTCGGGGATACTGCGAACAACCGTGGTGTACAGGCTAACGGGGCCACGCAGCCAGCGTGGCCCGTTGGTCTTGATGCTGGCTCCTGTAATCCCAATGACTACGCCCAGGGCCATGCCCAAAACGGAGATCAGCAAGGTCATTGCTGCTCCGCGAAGGAACATCCAGCCCCAGCCTTCGCGCAGCACATTAAAAATGGTCTCTAGCATCAAGTGGTACTTCTCGACTTATTTCTTGCAGATCTCGTAGTTGGCGATGTCGATGTCAAACCACTTTTCGCTGGCGGTCTTGACGGTGCCATCGTCGATCAGCTTGCACAGGGCAGCGTCAACCTTGGCTTTCAGTTCTGCATTGTCTTTGTGAATACCGACGGCAATGCCATAACCCAGAGTTTCAGGGTCGGAGGAGCCTTTGATGACCAGCTTGGACAGGGCAAAGTTGTCCTCGCCGACTTTATGCAGGAACTTGGACTGGGAGGTCAGGTCGGCAAAGGTGCCGTTCAGACGACCGGCGTCCAGATCGATTTGCATCTGGTCCAGGGTCTCGTAGTTCTTGACGGTGGTCTTGGGGGCTTTCTTGGACAGGAAAGCGCCGTGAGTGGTGCCACCTTGAACGCCAATGGTTTTGCCAGCCAGGCCATCAAAAATAGCTTGTTCGTTGTCGGCACCGACCAGTTCACTGTTCTTGGGCAGAACGAAAATGGCGTCTTCAACGGCGTAAGGAATACTGAAATTCACGCGCTTGGCACGCTCGGGGGTGTAGGACATACCCGAGATGATCAGGTCAAAGCGTTTGGCATCCAGCGAAGGAATCAGGCTGTCAAAGGCTTGCACGATGAATTTGCAATCGCTGTTCAGCTCCTTGCACAGGGCAGCGCCCACGTCGGCGTCAAAGCCGGTGACTTTACCGGCTGCGTCCACCATGCTCCATGGTGGGTAACCGCCTTCGGTACCGATTTTCAGGGTGTCTGCCATTGCAGCCTGGGAGCCCAACAGGGCCAGGCTGGCACAGATCAGGGTCTTGCTGAGGAAACTCATGGTCTGGCTCTCCTTTGTGGATAGGCTGGTCAGAGCCGTATTGGCCCTGCTGGTTTTCCAGCCGGTGTCGTATTCACGAAGCGATGATCTTACTGCATTGGTTGTAGAAACTGCTGTAGACGCTCGGATTGTGGCCTATCGAACAGATCTTTGGGATGGCCACGTTCTTCAATCAGGCCGTTGTGCATGAAAATGGTCTCGGAAGAGACGTCACGCGCAAAATTCATTTCGTGGGTGACCAGGATCATGGTGCGGCCTTCCTGGGCCAGCTGGCGAATCACACGCAGTACTTCGCCCACCATTTCCGGATCCAGCGCCGAAGTCGGTTCGTCAAACAGCAGGACATCCGGGTCCATGGCCAGGGCACGGGCAATGGCCACGCGCTGCTGCTGACCGCCGGACAGTTCGGCAGGGTAGGCATCGCATTTGTTGCTCAGGCCCACCTTGCCCAGTAGTTCGCGGGCGTATTCGGCCGCTTCACGGGCCGGGCGGCCTTTGACATGGATGGGGCCTTCGGTGACGTTTTGCAGCACCGTGCGGTGCGACCACAGATTGAAGTTCTGAAACACCATCCCCAAGCGGGCGCGGACTTGTTCCAGCAGGCGCGGATTGTCTGTCTGGCAAATGCCCTTGCGATTGCGATGGCTGCGCAAAATGTCATTGCCGATCTGGATTTCGCCCTGATCGGGGACGACCAGATGGTTAATGCAGCGCAGCAGGGTACTCTTGCCCGAGCCGGAGGCTCCAATAATGGAGAGCACGTCGCCCTTGTGAGCTTGCAGGGAAATGCCCTTGAGCACCTCGTTGGTGCCAAAGCGTTTGTGGATGTCGCGTACCTGGACCGCCGCGTTCAGGTCATTGTTATTCACAGCAACGTCCTTGCGGTCAAAGAGAAAGGGGGTAAGGGTTTCATACGGGTGTCATATCCTGGATGCCCCGATTCTACCGCTTTCCCCCTGTTTTTTTTGCACAAGCGCTGTATTTTGCTCATAAAAAGCGGCATAAACCGGGTACGCCGCCTTATGACCTTATGGATACAGGCCGCGTACCTGACGAGATTCCAGAATGCGGGCGCAACCCACGATAAAGGCAGCGGTACGCAAGGTGACGTTGTGCTCTTTGGCAACTGCCGCCACCGTGGTGTAGGCCGAGCGCATCATCATTTCCAGACGGTTGTTGATCTCGTCCTCGGTCCAGAAGAAGCTGGAGAAGTCCTGGACCCATTCGAAGTAGGACACGGTCACGCCACCGGCGTTGGCTACCACGTCCGGAACAATGATCACGCCCTTGTCGTTCAGGATGTCGTCGGCTTCCGGGGTGGTGGGGCCGTTGGCGCCTTCGATCACAATGCGGGCGCGGATGCGGTCGGCATTGTTCTTGTTGATCTGGCCTTCCAGCGCGGCCGGGATCAGCAGGTCGGTTTCGATATGCCAGAAGTCTTCGTTGGAAATGGCCTCGGCATTGGGCGCTCCGGCCAGACCTTTGTGCTGCTCCATGTGGTTCAGCAAGGCCAGTACGTCCAGACCATTGGGGTTGTACACCGTGCCGGTGTGATCCTGTACGGCCAGCACCTTGGCACCGGCTTCCTGGAACAGGCGGGCAGCGGTGCCACCCACGTTACCGAAGCCTTGCACAATGACGCGGGCGCCATTCAGGTCGATACCGGCGTCGCGGGCCGCTTCACAACCCACGGTATACACGCCGCGGCCAGTGGCTTCCACACGGCCCAGGCTACCGCCCAGGGAGACAGGCTTGCCGGTGACCACGCCGGTGCTGGTGCCACCGACATTCATGGAGTAGGTGTCCATCATCCAGGCCATGGTCTGGGCGTTGGTGTTCACGTCCGGGGCTGGAATGTCCTTGTTGGGGCCAATAATCACACCGATTTCGCTGGTGTAGCGGCGGGTGATGCGCTCCAGTTCGGCCTGGGAGTGGTTGCGCGGGTCAATACGAATACCGCCCTTGGCACCGCCAAATGGCAGGTTCACGGCAGCCGATTTGATCGACATCCAGGCAGCCAGAGCCATCACTTCGGACAGGGTGACATCCTGGTGGTAGCGCACGCCGCCCTTGCCTGGGCCACGGGAAGTATTGTGCTGAACGCGGTAGCCCTCGAAGTGGGCCACGGTGCCGTTATCCAGTTCAATGGGTACGTCGACAATCAGCGTGCGCTTGGGGCGCTTGAGTGTTTCAACCCATCGGGACAGTTTGCCCAGATACGGAGTGACTCGCTCCACTTGTTCGAGATAAATACCCCACGGGCCGACGTCGTCGGCGTTCAGGTATGACGGCAAAGCATGGGTGGGACGATCTGTCATGAGCTCCTCGATAAGGTTGGGGAAACGGGATACGAGTACACAGTGAAGACGTGTGATTGCGCACAGACGCAGAACCTGGCAAACACGCTGTGGATGGGCTTAGCGGTGGCCGTGTGCAACAGTTATGCTATCGGAAATGGCCGCTGTTGTGTTTGCAGCGTTTGCGATGGTTTTATCTGGGTGCGTGTGCATTGATGGCTTCTTCTGACTCTTCCCTTTCTGGTCGCTTGGCGCAATTGCGCCAACGTATCGAACAGGCTTGCTTGCAGGCCGGCCGCCCTGCTGATGCGGTGGCTCTTTTACCGGTAAGCAAAACCTTTCCTGTGTCCGTGCTGGCTCAAGCCCTGGATTTGGGCCTGTCGCGAATGGGCGAGAACAAGGTTCAGGAGATTCGAGACAAGCAGGCAGAGCTGGCCGATCGCGCGGTGCAGTGGGTGATGATAGGCCATCTGCAGAGCAATAAGGCCAAAGATATTGCACGCTTGGCCAGCGAAGTACAGTCTTTGGACCGTTTGTCCCTGGCTCAGGCCCTGGATCGACACCTGCAAAACGAGCAGCGTAGCCTGGACGTGCTGATCCAGGTCAAGACCTCGCCCGAGCCCAGCAAATTTGGTTTGGCCCCTGAAGAACTGCCCGCCTTCATGCAGTCCCTGCGTTCGCTCGATACCTTGAAGGTCCGTGGTCTGATGACCATGGCCGTCAATAGCGATGACCCCCAGGCAGTCCGCGCCTGCTTTGCCAGCCTGCGCCAGTGGCGCGATCGTCTGGTGGAGTTGGGCCATGAACAGGTGCAAGGCCTGTCCATGGGCATGAGCGGTGACTTCGAGCTGGCGATTCAGGAAGGTTCCACTGAAGTGCGAGTGGGTTCGGCCCTGTTTGGCGCACGCGATTACAGTTAATCGATATCCGCATCGTTACTAATGCCCTGTGCAGGGCTGTCCGCGCATAATGTCTCTGCGCATCCCGGACGGGATGCTTAAAACTTAAAAAAATAGCGCCAAAAGCGCTGTCTACACGCATGGAGGAGACATCATGCATTGGAAGAACTTTGGAGCCGGTGTGCTGTTGCTAAGCGCCAGCCTGACAGGAACGGCCTTGGCAGCAGACTGGCCCCAGTCTGCCGTCACCTGGGTAGTCCCTTATCCTGCAGGCGGCGGTTCAGATGTGATTGCCCGGCTGGTCGCCAAGCAGCTGGAAAGCAGCCTGGGCCAGACCTTGATTGTGGAAAACAAACCGGGGGCCGCCACCATTATCGGCGCGACCTATGTCAGCAACGCCAAGCCGGATGGTTATACCGTAGGCACGGCTGATTCGGGCACACTGGCCTTTAACTCCTCTTTGTACAGCAAGCTGCAATATGACCCGGCTGCCTTCACCTATGTGGGCGGTCTGGCCCGCTTCCCCCTGATGCTGGCAGTGCCACAGGAGTCGCCCTATAAAACCGTGGCCGATCTGTTGGAAGCAGCGCGTAAACAACCTGAAAAGCTGACGTCCTCGTCCGCTGGCAGTGGCTCTCCACACCATTTGGCTTTGGAGATGTTCAAGCAGCGCACGGACACCAAGATCGTGCACGTGCCTTACAAGGGAGCCGCACCCGCCATTCAGGATTTGCTGGGCGGTCAGGTGGATATGTCCTTTGTGGATTCCGCCGCAGCGCTATCCAACATCAAGGCCGGCAAATTGCGGGTGCTGGCGGTTGCCACGCCCGAGCGTAGCAGTCTGTTGCCTGATGTGCCAACCATGGCCGAAGCGGGTATTGCCGACTTCTACGCCTATGCCTGGCAAGGTTTGGTGGGCCCACCCAAGATGGACGAAGGCGCCCGTCAACGCTTGAGCCAGGACTTGATGCAGGCCCTGAAAACGCCCGAGCTGGATCAGCGTATTCGCGAGATGGGGGTGGAACCCATGCCCATGACGCCCGATGAATTCCAGGCTTACGCCCAGCGTGAACGCGCTGAATGGGCCACGGTTATCGAGCGTGCGGGCATCCGTATGGATTGACCTTGATGCGGCCCACAGTGGCCGCATAATCAGGCGGCATATTCATCGCCGTAACGTTTCAGACCGTCCAGGTCCAGCACCTGGACGCCACCATACTTGATCAACAACAGCCCTTCGTTTTCCAGTTGGCGCAGGGCCTGGTTGGCTCGTTGGCGCGACACACGCGCCAGGTAGCCGATCTCTTCCTGGGTAATGTCCAGGCGCAGACCTTTTCCGGGGTAGAGCAGCGGGTTGAACAGCTCTGCCAGACAGCGTGCCACGCGGGCATCGGGGGTAGACAGGCTGTTGTATTCCGCCTTGCCGATAAATTGCGCCACACGTTCATTGAGCTGATGCAGGAGGTAGCGGTTGAAAGCAATGCTCTGGTCCAGCAAATCGTTAAAACTGTGTACGGGCAAGCGGGCCACCTGGCTGTCGCGCAAGGCGACCACATCGTATTTGCGCTCTTCGTTTTTCAGCAAGGAGCCTTCGCCTATCCAGCCACCGGCGGGTACCCCGGTCATGGAAGCGATCTTGCCTTCGGAATTTCCCACCGACACTTTGAGCAAACCCGAGAGCACGCCAATCCACGCGGTGGCGCGTTCTCCCTTGCGTTCGACGATGGCCCCGGCCTCGTATGCGGTGATCAGTGTGTCGCGGCGGACACGCTCTTGCAGCTCGGGTGTCAACAAGCGAAACCAGGCGGCTCGCTCCGATAAAGCATCTACAACATGCATGAGGATTAACCCTCGATAAAGGTCGAATGTCATGTCCGTGACAATCTTCGGGACGGGCAACCGATAACTTGATTATTAACAGGCTGCAAATAGCTTGAGGGCATAACATCTGCCTTCTGCCGCAATCATAAGCAGCCTCCTGGACCATAACAAGCCGGGAAAATTCGGAGGAGACATGGTTGTGCGGATGGATAAAGAGCAGGTAGCGGGTTTACCCGGCACCTTCCCAGCCTGGATAGAACACCATGCCCAGGTGCGCGGCAACAAAGTTGCCATGCGCGAAAAAGACCTGGGAATCTGGCAGACCTGGACGTGGCAAGAGCTGGCTGAACAGGCCGAGCAACTGGCTGCGGGCCTGGCCGGGCTGGGTGTCAAAGACGGTCAGCACGTCGCGGTGATCGGTGAAAACCGCCCGCGCCTGTACCTGGCCATGATGGCGGCGCAAATGCTGGGCGCTGTGCCCGTGCCTTTGTATCAGGATGCGGTAGCCCAGGAAATGCTGCACGTATTGCTGGATGCCAGCATACGCGTGGCCGTGGTCGAGGACCAGGAGCAGGTCGACAAGCTGCTGGAAGTCTGGGACCAGTGCCCCGATCTGGATGCGCTGATCTATGACGACCCACGCGGTCTGCGCAATTATCAGCAAGAACAGCTGCAATACATCGAGCAGGTCATGGAGCAGGGCCGCCTGCAATTGGCGCGGGATCCGGACTGTGTGCGACGCATCTGGAAGGCCATTACGCCTGACCATGCCGCCGCCATGTTCTACACCTCCGGCACCACCGGCAAGCCCAAGGGTGTGGTACTGACTCACGGCGCGCTGGTGGATCGTGGCCTGGCCATTCAGGAACTGGAATCGCTGACCGATGCCGAGGAAGTGCTGGCCTATCTGCCCCCCGCCTGGATCGGGCAGAACATGTTTTCCTACACGCAGTTCCTGGTCACGGGCTTTACGGTGAATCACCCTGAGTCACCCGAAACCGTGTCCATCGATCTGCACGATATTGGCCCGACCTATTACTTTGCGCCTCCCCGCGTGCTGGAAGGCTTGCTCACGCAAGTGACTATCCGCATGGAAGATGCCGGTGCCCTGAAGCGCGCCTTGTACAAGCGTTTCATGTCTCTGGCGCACCGTGTGGGTGTGCAGATTCTGGACAAGCGCCCCGGCGTGGGGATGTGGGATCGTCTGTGCTATGGCGTGGGCAATATCCTGATCTACGGCCCCTTGCGGAATGCCCTGGGCATGAGCCGCGTGCGTGTGGCTTACACCGCCGGTGAAGCTATTGGCCCCGACCTGTTCGACTTTTACCGTTCCATTGGCATCAACCTGAAGCAGCTCTATGGCGCTACCGAGACCTCGGTATTCGTCTGCGTCCAGGAAGACGGCCATGTGCGTGCCGACACCGTAGGCCCACCTGTGAAAGGCGTGGAAATCCGCGTGGCCGATAACGGTGAAATTCAGGTGCGCAGCCCCGGCCTGTTCAAGGAGTACTACCGCAACCCCGAGTCCACCGCCGAGTCCTTTACCGAGGACGGCTGGTACCACACGGGTGATGCCGGTTATCTGGATACCGATGGTCAGTTAAAGATCATCGACCGTGCCAAGGACGTGGGCAAGCTGGCTGATGGTTCCTTGTTTGCACCCAAGTACATCGAGAACAAGCTCAAGTTCTTCCCCTTCATCAAGGAAGCCGTGGCTTTTGGCGATGGCCAGGAGGAAGTGTGTGCCTTTATCAATATTGATCTGGAAGCCGTGGGCAACTGGGCCGAGCGTCGCAACCTGCCTTACGCAGGCTATACCGACCTGGCAGGCAAGCCCGAGGTCTATGCCCTGATTCGGGATTGTGTGGCGCAGGTCAATGCTGATCTGGCTAATGATCCCAAGCTGGCCGGATCTCGCATCAGTGCCTTCCTGATTCTGCATAAAGAGCTGGACCCCGATGACGATGAACTGACCCGTACCCGCAAAGTACGTCGCGGCTTTATCGCGCAAAAGTACAAGGTTCTGGTCGACGCCCTGTTCAATGGCCTGGACAGGCAGTTTGTGGAGACAGAAGTGAAGTTTGAGGATGGGCGCAGCGGTCGCATTTCGGCAGACCTGCACATTGAGCGCATGACAGACGCAGCAGCAAGGAGCGCATGATGAGTGAGGCGCAAATGCCGGGCCGTCGCATTGGCCCAGTGGTACTGGATTTGAAGAATATTTCGCTGTCTTTTGGTGGTGTGAAAGCGCTGACCGACATCTCGTTCAACATCCGTGAGCACGAGATCCGCTCCATCATCGGCCCGAACGGCGCAGGCAAAAGCTCCATGCTGAACGTCATCAATGGCGTGTATGCACCACAACAAGGCGAGATTGTCTTGCGTGACCAGAGTTATGCCCGCATGAACTCGCGTCACACCGCCGAGCAGGGCATTGCCCGCACTTTTCAGAACCTGGCTCTGTTCAAGGGCATGAGTGTGCTGGACAACATCATGACCGGCCGCAATCTGCACATGAAAAGCGGGGTGTTTGCCCAGGCTTTCCGACTGGGTGGTGCCGAGCGTGAAGAGATTCGCAACCGTGAATATGTGGAAGGCATCATCGACTTTCTGGAAATCCAGGCCTACCGCAAAACGCCGGTAGGACGCTTGCCTTACGGCCTGCAAAAGCGGGTTGACCTGGGGAGGGCACTGGCGATGCAACCGAGCATTCTGCTACTGGATGAGCCCATGGCGGGCATGAACATCGAAGAAAAGCAGGATATGTGTCGCTTCATTCTGGATGTGAACGAAGAGTACGGCACCACGATTGTTTTGATTGAACACGATATGGGCGTGGTCATGGATATTTCGGACCGTGTGGTGGTCCTGGACTATGGCAAGAAAATTGGTGACGGAGTACCGGACGAAGTACGACAAAACCCGGACGTCATTCGCGCCTATCTTGGCGCTGGCCATTGAGGGGAACGGACATGGCATTTTTTCTTGAAACCTTGCTGGGCGGGCTGATGAGCGGGATGTTGTACGCCCTGGTCGCGCTGGGCTTTGTCCTGATCTTCAAAGCATCGGGTGTCTTTAACTTTGCACAGGGTGCAATGGTGCTGGTGGCCGCGCTGGCCATGGCCCGTCTGTCCCAGTGGATTCCGCAGTTGCTGGGCATGGAGCCGGGCATCCTGGGCAATGTGCTGGCTTTCATTGTCTCGGCCATCTTGATGTTTGTGCTGGCCGTCGTCATTGAGCGCTGGGTGCTGCGCTATCTGGTGAATCAGGAAGGCACAACCTTGCTGATGGCCACGATCGGTATCAGCTATCTGCTCGACGGTCTGGGTCAGATCGTGTTTGGCAGCTCCGTGTATTCCATTGATGTGGGCATGCCCAAAGACCCGGCTTTCATTCTGGAGTCCATGTTTGAAGGCGGTGTGCTGGTCAGTCTGGAAGACTTGAGCTCGGCCGTGGTGGCGGCCTTGCTGGTTGTGGCCCTGGCCATCTTCTTCCAATACACCAGCGTGGGCCGCGCCCTGCGTGCGGTGGCGGACGATCATCAGGCAGCGCAATCCATTGGTATTCCCTTGAACCGTATCTGGGTGGTGGTCTGGACCGTAGCCGGTTTGGTGGCTCTGGTTGCCGGCATTATCTGGGGCTCCAAATACGGGGTGCAGTTCACCTTGTCGACCGCAGCGCTGCGCGCCTTGCCGGTGGTGATTCTGGGTGGTCTGACCTCGGTGCCCGGCGCTATTGTGGGTGGCCTGATTATCGGTGTGGGCGAGAAAGTGTCCGAGGTTTACCTGGGCCCTTATGTAGGTGGCGGCATCGAGATCTGGTTTGCTTATGTGCTGGCCCTGGTGTTCCTGCTGTTCCGACCACAAGGTCTGTTCGGCGAGAAGATTATTGATCGCGTCTGAGGTGGAGTCGATATGATTTACCGCGAAAATGGTCAGTTCAAAAGCAGCTATCGGGCTGACCAGCAGATTTTTCCCATCCGCCAGGATCGCTATGTGGTGTTGGGCTTGTTGCTGGTGGCATTCCTGCTGGTGCCAGCCATGGCATCCAACTACTTCCTGCAAGCTATTCTGATCCCCTTTCTGATCCTGTCTTTGGCAGCGATTGGCCTGAACATTCTGGTGGGCTATTGCGGCCAGATTTCCATCGGTTCGGGTGCTTTCATGGCTGTGGGTGCGTATGCCGCCTGGAACTTTGGTGTCCGTATTCCGGAGCTGCCACTGGTCCTGCAGATCCTGCTGGGCGGCGTGTTTGCCACCTTGGTAGGCGTGGCCTTTGGTATCCCCAGCTTGCGTATCCGTGGCTTGTACCTGGCCGTCACGACCCTGGCTGCACAGTTCTTTGTGGATTGGGCTTTCCTGCGTATTGCCTTCTTCACGAACTACTCGCCTTCGGGCAACGTGTCGGTGCCTGCCTTGAGCGCCTTTGGCTTGCCGGTTCAAACCCCCATGCAGAAGTACCTGTTCGTGCTGATCTTCGTGGTGGTGTTTGCTCTGCTGGCCAAGAACCTGGTGCGTGGTGCGATTGGCCGCCAATGGATGGCCATTCGTGACATGGACGTGGCCGCAGAAGTGATTGGTATTCGTCCGGTCTACGCCAAGCTCACCGCCTTTGCCGTCAGCTCTTTCATCATCGGTGTGGCCGGTGCCTTGTGGGCTTTTGTGCACCTGGGTTCCTGGGAGCCGCTGGCCTTTGACCTGAACCGCTCCTTGCAGTTGCTGTTCATCGTCATCATCGGTGGTCTGGGCTCGATCGTAGGCAGCTTTTTCGGTGCCGCGTTCATGGTCTTGCTGCCCGTGTTCCTGACCAACGTGCCGCACTGGTTTGGTGTGTCTATTGGCGTGGATACAGCCTCGCATATTGAACACATGGTATTCGGTGCCCTGATCGTATTTTTCTTGATTGTGGAGCCGCACGGTTTGGCTCGACTCTGGAGTATTGGTAAGGAAAAGCTGCGCTTGTGGCCCTTCCCCCATTAACAGCAGGTAGGCAGTTCATTACAACAACAGCCCCGCCAATCGGGACGGGGTACTTAGACAAATGGTACTTATCGGAGGACCAGGAGATGACAACACGACTGAAACGCGCTGTGCTCGGTTTGAGTGCTTGCGCTGCAATGCTGACCATGAGTACAGCCGCTGTAGCAGCCGAGGAACAGTACATTCCCTTGCTGACCTACCGCACCGGCTCCTTTGCCCCACTGGGTATTCCATGGGCGGATGGCAAGCTGGACTATCTGGCTCTGGTCAATGAACGTGACGGCGGTGTGAATGGCGTCAAGCTGGTATACGAAGAGTGTGAAACGGCGTACGCCACGGACCGCGGCGTAGAGTGCTACGAGCGCATGAAAGGCAAGAACGGCGGGGCGTCTGGTTTTGACACCCAGTCCACGGGCATTACGTTCGCCCTGACCGACAAGGCCTTTGTGGATGGCGTGACCATTGAGACCATGGGCTACGGCCTGTCGCACTCGGCTAACGGTGCGGTATTCGAGTGGAACTTCCCGCTGCTGGGTACCTACTGGACTGCTGCCGACGTCATGATCCAGGACATCGCCAAGCAAGTGGGCGAGGACAAGCTGAAGGACCAGCGCATTGCTCTGGTTTATCACGACTCGCCGTACGGCAAGGAGCCTATCGCCCTGTTGCAAGCACGCGCCAAGGAACAAGGCTTCAAGCTGGATCTGTACCCTGTGACCGCCCCTGGCGTGGAACAGAAATCCACCTGGCTGCAAGTGCGCAAGAACCGTCCTGACTTCGTCCTGCTGTGGAGCGCCGGGATCATGACGCCTACCGCCATCCGTGAAGCTCAGGCTGTGGGTTACCCACGCGACAAGATCTACGGCATCTGGTGGGCAGCTTCCGAGAGCGATGTGGTCGATCTGGGCCAGACCGCCAAGGGCTACAAGGGCATCACCATTCACAACAGTGCTGGGGACGGTCCGGTGCATGACGCTGTGCGCGAGATGCACGCCAAAGGCAAAGGCGCTGAAAACGGTGACAAGTACGTCGGCACGCTGGCTCACACCCGCGGCATGATGATCTCCATGATGCAGGTTGAGGCTATCCGCACCGCACAAGAGAAGTTCGGCAAAGGTCAGCACATGACTCCCGAGCAAGTGCGCTGGGGCTTCGAGAACCTGAATCTGGACGAAGCACGCCTGAAAGAGCTGGGCTTTGAAGGCATCATGCGTCCCGTCAAAACCTCGTGCAACAACCACATGGGTGATGACTGGGCCCGTATCGTGCAGTGGGACGGCAGCAAGTTCGACGTCGTGTCCGACTGGTATCAGTCCGACAAGAAGTTTGTCGATCCTTTAGTCAAGGAAATGTCGGCTAAATACGCCGCCGAGAAGAAAATTACGCCTCGCACCTGCGAAGGCTAAACCCAGGCGCCCAGGGTTCGCCCTGGGCACTGCATTGCGTGGGGAAGATTATGAGTGAGACCGTAGGCCAAGTGGATGAGACGCCCATCTTGTTGGACGTCAATGGCATCGAAGTGATTTACAACCACGTCATTCTGGTGCTCAAGGGCGTGTCCTTGCGTGTGCCAGAGGGGCGGATTGTTGCCTTGCTGGGCGCCAACGGTGCCGGTAAAACCACGACCTTGCGGGCCGTATCGAACTTGCTGCGCGCCGAGCGTGGCGATGTGACCAAAGGCCAGATCCATCTGCGTGGCGAACGTATTGATCAGCTGACTCCGGCGGATCTGGTCAAGCGCGGCGTGGTGCAGGTGATGGAGGGGCGTCATTGTTTTGCGCACCTGAGCATTGAAGAGAACTTGCTGACCGGGGCCTATACCCGTTCCTTGTCGCGCGGTGACCTGAGCGCCGAGCTGGACAAGGTGTACCAGTATTTTCCGCGTCTGAAGCAGCGCCGTACCAGTCAGGCCGGCTATACCTCGGGCGGGGAGCAGCAAATGTGTGCCATTGGCCGTGCCTTGATGGCCGACCCGGGCATGATCTTGCTGGATGAACCCTCCATGGGCCTGGCACCACAGGTGGTGGAAGAAATTTTCGAGATCGTGCGTGACCTGAATCAGCGCGAGCGCGTCAGCTTCTTGCTGGCCGAGCAAAACACCAACGTGGCCCTGAAGTATGCCGACTACGGCTACATCCTGGAAAACGGCCGCGTCATGATGGATGGACCCTCCCAGGCCTTGGCCGAGAACGAAGACGTCAAGGAGTTCTATCTGGGTGTGTCCGGGGGCGAGCGCAAGAGCTTTCGCGACAATAAATTTTATCGACGACGCAAGCGCTGGCTGGCTTAACTCCCAAGGATTTCCAATGTATCAGCAGGGCCTGGCCTGTATTGAAAGCAGCAGGATCAGCACAGGAGCAGGCCACCGATCGGGATGCACACAAGGTGCCGCCCTGACCCCTTTTGACGTTTTTAGTTTTGGGCAGCTTCTGGCTACACGGGGTGTGGTAGCAGAGCTTGGTATCGACACCTGTCTGTCTGCGGACAGAACGTCGGCTGGGCGCGGGAGTGTTTGAATGCCAATTCATCCCACTGGAGGAGAGATGAGCGAATATTACGACGAGCGCGAAACCCTGGAGCCGGACGAGCGCGAAGCCGATTTACTGTCCCGTTTGCCGCAGGTCTTGCAAGCGGCCGCAAAAGGGGCCCCTGCGATTGCCAAGCAACTGGGTTCGGTTGATCTGGCCGCCGTGCGCAGCCGCGAGGATCTGCTGGCCATTCCGGTGTTTCGTAAAAGCGAGCTGCTGAAAGCCCAGCTGGAAGCGCGCGAGCAGGCTCGCTCCGGGGCGCCGTCTGCGGATTACGCGCAGTCCGTATTCGGGGGCTTTTCCTCCATTGCCTGGGGTGCGGCCCGCAAGGTGTTTGCCTCGCCCGGTCCCATGTACGAGCCAGAAAGCCGTCGTCCGGACTATTGGGGCTTTGCACGTGCACTGTACGCGGCCGGTTTCCGCCGCGAGGAACTGATTTTCAACTGCTTCTCCTACCACTTCACCCCGGCTGGTTCCATGATGGAGACCGCCGCACATGCCCTGGATTGCACGGTGTTTCCAGGAGGCGTGGGTCAAACCGAACAGCAAGTACAGGCCATGGCCGATTTGCGCCCGCATGGTTATACCGGCACCCCCAGTTTTCTGAAGATCATCATGGAAAAAGCCCAGTCCATGCAGATTGCGCTGCCAGGGCTGAGCAAGGCCTTGTTCTCCGGCGAAGCCTACCCGCCTTCCTTGCAAAAATGGTTCAGTGAGCACGGGGTGGCAGGCTACCAGGCCTACGGCAGCGCTGATCTGGGCATGATTGCCTACGAAACCCAGGCCCGCGAAGGCTTGGTGCTCAATGAAAACCTGATTCTGGAAATTGTGCGTCCTGGTACAGGCCAGCCGGTTGCACCGGGCGAAGTGGGCGAGGTGGTCGTGACCTCCTTTAACCCCGACTATCCGCTGGTGCGGTTTGGCACAGGAGACTTGTCTGCTGTCATGCCCGGCCAGTCTCCTTGCGGTCGTACCAACCAGCGCATTCGCGGCTGGATGGGGCGTGCTGACCAGACGACCAAGGTGCGCGGCATGTTTGTGCATCCGGGGCAGGTGGAGCAGATTCGTCTGCGTCACAAAGAGCTGGGCCAGGCTCGCCTGGTGGTGCGTGGTGCCAGCGGCCAGGATCAGATGGTGTTCCAGGTAGAAGTCGCGTCCAAGCCTGAAGGTCTGGAAAACGCTTTGGCCGACTCGATTCGTGAAATTACCAAACTGCGTGCCCAGGTGGAGTTCATGGAGCCAGGAGCCTTGCCTCGGGATGGTAAAGTCATCGAGGACCAACGCAGCTACGATTAATTAGCCATGTAGATATGCACACAAGTAGCAGTCGGGCTGCGGTACTATGCTGGAAAATAGTCAATACCTATATCTTTGAGGAGAGCCCGATGCGTTTTGTGCCAGTTTCTGCTGTAGTCCTGGCCTTGATGGCCAGCATGCCTGCTGCCCACGCCGACACCCTGGACAACGTCAAACAGCGCGGTCACGTGCTGTGTGGTGTGACCACCGGATTTGCCGGTTTTTCTGCCCCTGATGACAAGGGCACGTGGACGGGTCTGGATATCGACGTGTGTCGCTCGGTAGCCGCCGCCACCCTGGGCGACGCCAGCAAATTCAAGGCCGTACCCTTGAACTCGCAGCAGCGCTTTACGGCCCTGCAGTCGGGCGAAATTGATCTGTTGGCTCGTAACACCACCGTGACTCAGCAGCGTGACACTGCTGTCGGTGCGATCCACGCCGGTATCAACTTCTACGACGGTCAGGGCTTTTTGGTGTCCAAGAAACTGGGCGTATCCAGCGCCAAGGAATTGAACGGTGCCACGGTTTGTATGCAGACTGGCACGTCTAACGAAAACACCATGGCTGACTGGGCCCGTGCCAACAAGGTTGAGTACAAGCCTGTAGTGATCGAGCAGTTCAACGAAGTGGTTAACGCTTTCGTGGCTGGCCGCTGTGATGTGTTCTCTACCGACGCTTCCGGTCTGGCGTCGATCCGTATCTCCAAAATGGAGAACCCGGACGACTACCTGGTGCTGCCTGAAATCATTTCCAAAGAGCCGCTGGGCCCATTCGTCCGTCAGGGTGATGATGCCTGGCTGAACATTGTGAAATGGTCCATTCAGGCCAGCTTCAACGCCGAAGAGCTGGGTGTGACCGCTGCCAACGTGGACGAGAAGCTCAAGAGCAATAACCCCAATATCCAGCGTTTGCTGGGCGTGACTCCCGGTGCCGGCAAAAACCTGGGCCTGGACGAGAAATGGGCTTACAACATCATCAAGCAAGTTGGTAACTACGGTGAGTCCTTCGAGCGCAACGTGGGTAAAGGCAGCCCGCTGCAAATCGAACGTGGCCTGAACGCCTTGTGGATCGACGGTGGCCTGATCTACGGTCTGCCTATTCGTTAATTCTTTCGGGATTTGCGATATGCAAAAAGCAGCTCTCTTTGAGAGCTGCTTTTTTATTGACTGTTCGATCTGGGGGCGATGACGTTGATATGCTTTTTGCCTCGCCCGGCGATATGGGCTGCCCTGAACCTTCGGTGTAGGTATCACCATGTATTGGAACACGGCGATAGATAGGCTGCTTAACTGCAACGCACGGTTCTCGGTTTATCCCCATATGGTTAGCCGTATGGGGCAAACAGAGAGACTTAGCTCTTGCGCCGCAATACCAGCGAAATCTTGGCAAAGGCCACTTGCAGATCCTGTGTGGCACCCTGAAAAATCACAGGGCGGCCACGCCGGGTAAAGCAGATCAGGCGCTTGGAGTTGAATAGAGGTACAAATTTGGCAAAGTGAATATCCTGCCATTGCACCTCCCGTTTCATGATCCAGTTCTGGCGTATGCCATTCTGGTCAATCGTGGTGATGCCGTGCCACATATGCCAGGCAATCAGAATCAGGCCGGTAAACAGCAGGACCAGGCAGCCCGCCAGGACGGGGCTGATGGCGGCCCCTTGTGGGGAGCTGGCCACCAGCGCGAAACGCACGCCGATCAGGGCCAGCACAATCCAGGCGCTGGCTGCTACCCATTTGGGCCAGGAACGGCCTTGAATGGGAAGCGAGCCCAGATCCTTCAACATGGCATCAATTTCCTCTTTCGAGGGAGCTTGGCTCATCAGCACGCGGCGGCCCCTTGCTTGCGGGCGGCCAGAGCGTTACCGGCGTTGCTGGCCGATTTGCGCTTCAAATGAGCCGAAATCCATTGCCCCGTGTCTACCACGGCGTTCAGATCAATGCCGGTTTCAATATCCAGCCCTTGCATCAGGAACAGCACGTCTTCGGTGGCGACGTTGCCGGTTGCACCCTTGGCGTAGGGGCAGCCGCCCAGACCGGCTACGGAGCTGTGAAAGATATGGATGCCAGCTTGCATGGAGGCAACGATATTGGCGATGGCCTGGCCGTAGGTATCGTGGAAGTGGCCGGACACATGAGCCGGGTCAATGTGCTCGGTTACCATGCGCATGACGTCATACACCTGGCGGGCCGTGCCTACGCCGATGGTGTCGGCCACATCGATCTCGTCACAGCCCAATTCGATCAGGCGTTTGCCCACTTTCAGCACATTGGAGGGAGCCACAGCGCCTTCATAGGGACAGCCGAAAGAACAGCTGATGGAGCCGCGCAGACGCAAACCGGCTTCTTTGGCAGCCTGGG
Organism: Alcaligenes sp. PF14; assembly: GCF_037150615.1. Taxonomy (NCBI): domain Bacteria; kingdom Pseudomonadati; phylum Pseudomonadota; class Betaproteobacteria; order Burkholderiales; family Alcaligenaceae; genus Alcaligenes; species Alcaligenes sp. PF14. The sequence goes on from NZ_JBAGRS010000006.1 coordinate 291,776, forward strand.
CAACCGGGGCAAAGCGCTCCAGCGATTCTTCGATGCTGCAATTGATATTGCGCTGGGAAAATGCCTCACTGGCGGCGGCAAAGATCACCACTTCGTCAGCCTTGGCGGCCAGGGCACCTTCAAAACCACGCATATTGGGTGTCAGAACCGAATAAATCGTACCGGGACGTCGGTCGATAGCAGCCATTACATCTGCGCCGTCCGCCATTTGCGGCACCCATTTGGGCGAGACAAAGGACGCGGCTTCCACGTTCACAAAACCGGCGTGGGACAAGCGGTTGACCAGTTCGACCTTGATGTCGGTGGGGATGAATTCTTTTTCGTTCTGCAGGCCGTCCCGAGGGCCGACCTCCACAATCTTGACGCGCGATGGGTATGACATGAAGTTTCCTGAAGGGGTAGATGGCTGGGGCTGGAAGGCCCTTACGTAATCGTCATGATACCTCTTGAAGGCCTGGGCTGGCGTCCTAGGAACTGCCCTATGGTCTTTAAGGTTTCAAGCGTTGAAAGCGTCCGTCCGCCAGGGGTTCGATGCAGCCTGCCAGCTCCAGTTCAGCCAGAACGGCAGGCAGTTCGGTCGCCAGCAGACCTGTGCGTCGCATCAGCTGTTCGGGGCTGAGGGGCGCAAAATCGATACGCTCCAGAATAGGGCGCAATTCCTCGGGCAAGGCTTCATAAGGATTGGGTTTTGAACCAGTTTGTGGAGCCCTATCCAGATTGAAGTCGCCTTGCACATTGCCCAGTTCGTCCAGAATATCCTGGGCGCTTTCCACCAGTTTGGCACCTTGGCGTATCAAGGCATGGCAGCCGCGAGCCAAGGGGGAGTGAATGGAGCCGGGAATGGCAAAAACTTCTCGACCTAATTCTCCGGCCAAACGAGCCGTGATCAGGGAGCCACTTTGTTTGGCTGCTTCAACCACCAGTACGCCTTTGGCCAAGGCAGCCACAATGCGATTACGGCGTGGGAAGTGATGGGGCATGGCCCGGGTGCCCAAAGGAAACTCGCTCAGCAATAGACCGTCAGCGCTGATCTGATGAGCCAGATCGCGGTGTGCTGCCGGGTAGACCAAGTCCAGCCCCGTCCCCATCACGGCAATAGTGCCTGCGGAAGAAGGGCCGGCTTTTAACGCTCCTTTGTGTGCCGCCTGGTCGATGCCGCTAGCCAGGCCGCTGATGATGCACCAGCCTCTGGAGGCCAGAGTAGCTGCAAAATCTGTCGCGATTTCCTGGCCGGATTGGGTGGCATTGCGGGCTCCCACAATAGCCAGTCCTTTGCGTTGCAAGGCTCCCAGATCGCCGTTGGCATATAACAGCAAAGGAGCGTCGTGCAGGTCCAGCAAGGAGGCGGGATAGGTGGGGTCAGCCAGCGTCACGATATGGTGATTGGCTTGCTTGAGCCATGCCACCGCTTGTTCAATCTGCGCCTGCAGCTCGTCCAGTGGTTCCTGGCTTAGTTGCACAGCCAGTTCGGCCGGAAGATGGCGCGACAGGGTTTGAACCGAGCTTTGATAGATTTGCGGTGGAAGCCCACAGGCAGCCAGCAATTGCCGGGCCTGGGCGGGCGCAAGCTCTGGCTCCAGCGACAGGCGCAACCAGGCACGCAATTCTTCCGAGATTTCATCCGAGCTAAAATGATCAGGCATAAGGTAGTGTGGCACGAAACCGATCTTTGTTCTGTGTGGCCCGGACGTTTGTATCCAGTGTGACTGCCGCTTCGGGGGCTAGGGCTTCATATGCTGCCGGGGCAATCGGGTGCCGCCCTGAAACTTGTTTTATTATATCGACTTATCGCTTTTTCTTCGGACATGACAATGGCTTTGCTTCCTATCCTGAAATTTCCTGACCCACGTCTGCACACGGTTGCCAAACCCGTGCAGGAGGTCGACGACCGCATTCGCAAACTGGTCAAGGATATGGCCGAGACCATGTATGACGCGCCCGGCGTAGGGCTGGCCGCGACGCAGGTTGACGTGCACGAGCGCGTGGTGGTCATTGACGTATCGGAAAGCGGCAATGAATTGCTGGTGCTGATCAACCCGGAAATCACCTGGAAAAGCGAAGAGCTGAAGGTCTACGAAGAAGGCTGCCTGTCTGTACCTGATACCTACGACAAGGTTGAGCGCGCCGCCAATATTCGCTTCAAGGCCCAGAATGAAAAAGGCGAGTGGTACGAGAAAGAAGCCGATGGCCTGCTTGCCGTGTGTGTTCAGCATGAACTGGACCACCTGGATGGCAAGGTGTTTGTGGAGTACCTGTCCGTGCTCAAGCGTGAGCGTATCCGCAGCCGTCTGCGCAAGCAGCAGCGTGAAGCACTGAAGGCAGGGCAATAGTCGCCATGCGTATTGTTTTTGCCGGCACTCCGGATTTTGCCCGTATCGCCCTGGAAGCCCTGTTAGCACAGGGCTTTGATGTTCCTTTGGTCATGACGCAGCCAGACCGTCCAGCTGGCCGTGGCATGAAGCTCAGTCCCAGCCCGGTCAAGCAAGCCGCTGTGAACGCTAATATCCCGGTGCTGCAGCCGCACAGCTTGCGTCTGGATGGCAAGTATCCCGAGGAAGCAGCCCAGGCCCGCCAGACCTTGCTGGATTTACAGCCGGATCTGATGGTGGTGGCAGCCTACGGTCTGATTTTGCCCAAGTGGACTTTGGAGCTGCCGCGCTATGGTTGCTTCAATATTCATGCCAGCCTCCTGCCTCGTTGGCGCGGTGCGGCACCGATCCAGCGTGCGATTCAGGCGGGTGATGCGGCCACGGGCATTACCATCATGCAGATGGATGAAGGCCTGGATACCGGCGATATGCTGGTGCGCAGCGAGCTGGCGATTCGTGATGATCACAGTGCTGCAACCCTGCATGACGATTTGGCGCAGCTAGGTGCACAGGCCTTGCTGGAAGCCTTGCAGCAAGTGCGTGATGGCACCTTGCAGGCGACTCCCCAGCCAGAAGAAGGCGTGACCTACGCCGAGAAACTGTCCAAGGCCGAATCAGTGCTGGAGTTAGGCCAACCGGCCAAGGAGCTGGAGCGCCGTATTCGCGCGTTTGACCCAGTGCCTGGCTCCACCCTGTCCCTGCCCGGTTTGGAGCAGCCCGTGAAGGTTTGGCGCGCTCAGGCGCTAGAGCAGAAGCATTCAGCAGAACCTGGTCAGGTTCTGAACGTCAGTGCCCAAGGCATTGACGTGGCTTGCGGTGAAGGTGTGTTGCGTTTGCTGGAGCTGCAAAAAGCCGGTTCCAAGCGTCAGCCCGTCGCCGTCTTTGTGCAGGGCTGGCAGTCTCGCTAAGCCTTGCCACCTGGACTCAGGCGCCAGACCTGTTCTGGCGCCGCCACTCCAGAGTCCCAATCACAATGCCGCTGGTACACACCACGGCAATCCCGATCCAGGTAAAGACATCCGGGAACTGACCCCAGATCAGCCATCCCAGCGCGGCTGCGGCCACAATTTGCAGATACACAAACGGGGCCAGCAAAGACGCCGAGGCGCGTTGATAGGCCTGTATTTGCAGCAGATGGCCCAGACAACCCCACAGTCCGGTCGAAATCAGAATCAACCATTGGAAAAAGCTCAGCTCTTTTAAGGCAGGCAGGGCGGCGGGCAGTAAAAAGGGTAAGGCAATGGTCAGGCAGATGCTGCCGACTGCACCGCTCCAGATCAGGGTGGTCAGCGAATTGTCCACGGCCACGCGACGTGTTGCGATAAATTGCGTGGCGAACAGACAGGCGGTCATCAAGCCAAACATCACCCCTATTGGGTGCAGGCCAGCGGTAGGTCGGATGATGATCAGCACGCCCAGAAAGCCGACTCCGGCAGCTACCCAGCGACTGATGCGCGGTGGCTCTTTCAGAATCCAGGGGGCAACAGACAGCACCAGCAAAGGGGCCAGAAAGTTGATGGAGGTGGCTTCGGCTTGAGGCAGATAGCTCAAGGCGTTGAAAAACGAGAAGGTGGACAGCATCATCACTGTGCCACGCAAAATTTGTGCTTTGGGGCGGGAGCTGCGCAGGATCTTTCGGCCCTTGACCGGCAAGACCAGCGCCAGCACCAGTCCCAGGTGGACGACGTAGCGAAACCAGCACATCACCAGCAGGGGCACGCCAAAGCCCATGATCCATTTGCCGCTGGCATCCAGACCCGACAGGGCCCAGGAAGACAGAATCAGAATGAGCACCCCCGCCAAGGGAAAGACCGTGGGCGTCATGGTCTGGGGCAAGGAGGAGGACTGGGGTGTGCTCATGACAGGCTCCTGACGAAAAGCACAAGGACGGCCGGATGGCCGTCCTGGAAGGAACGTAAATCTTACTGGATTAGCGTTTGCGCAGGGGTAATACCCGTTCGATTGCTGAACCTACTGCCAGCAGATGTTCGTCGTGGTAGGCAGGAGCTGCCACCATCAGGCCCACAGGGGCTTCATCAGCGGCATGGCAAGGCAGCGACAGGGCGCAGCCGTCCAGGAAGTTGATCAGGGTGGGGTTGCGCAGGACCAGGCCGTTAGTGGCGAAGTAGACTTCGTCCGACTCTTTCAGATCGGCAATGCGGGGAGCGACAACGGGCACGGTAGGCATCAGGACGGCGTCGTAGCGCTCCAGACGGCTTTCCACCGCGCTGATCCAGGCCTGGCGGGTGTCTTGCAGTTCGATGTAGTCGGCGCAATCGATGTCCTTGCCGCGCAGAATGCGGGAAGCCACGCGTGGGTCGTATTGCTCGCCCTTGCTTTGCAGGGTGTCGCGGTGCACGGACCAGGCTTCGGCGCAGACAAAACCGCCTTTGCGGTTGATCTGCGGCAGTTGGTCAAACTCGGGCAAGTTGATTTCCTCAACCACAGCGCCTTGCTCACGCAGCAGGGCGATGGCACGGTCAAAGGCGGCGCGCACGGTTTCATCAATGCCGTCAAACACAAAGGTCTTGGGCACAGCCAGACGCAAGGTGTCCAGGGCAGGTGTTGCCACGGGCACATAAGGCTGATCGGTCAGGATGGAGTCCACAATGGCGCAACACTCTACCGAGGCAGCCAGAGGGCCATTGGAGTCCAGGCTGCGCGACAAAGGCATGGTGCCTTCGCTGGGAACGCGCTCGGCGGTGGGTTTGAAACCGGTCAGGCCGTTAAAGGCCGAAGGAATACGGATGGAGCCGCCCGTGTCGGTACCAATGGAGAAAACCGACATGCCTTGAGCGACGGCCACGCCGGCGCCGGAGGACGAACCCCCCGGGATGCGGGCATTGTCACGGTCCCAAACGGAACGAGGCGTACCGTAGTGGGGGTTGATGCCCAGACCGGAGAAGGCAAACTCGGTCATATTGGTGGAGCCGATCAGAATGGCACCGGCGCGCAGCAGGCGCTCCACAATGGTAGCGTTCTGTTCGGCCGGTTCGGCGTCTTTCAGCACAGCCGACCCACCCAGAGTGATGTAGCCCGCGATGTCATGCAGGTTCTTGACCGACATGGGCAGACCTTCAACCAGCGAGCGGCTCAAACCGGCAGCGCGCAAAATGTCGGAGGCTTTGGCGGCGGCCAGAGCCTGTTCAGCAAACACTTCGATGAACGTGGCAGCGCCGTCACGGCTTTCGTCCTGGATACGGTCCAGGGCTTGCTGGGTCAGTTCGACCGAGGTGGTTTCGCCACGATCAAGAGCACGTTGCAGTTCGGTAATAGTCGCTAGCATGGGTCACTCGCAAAATAAATGGGTGGGGCGGGCTGGGCCAGTTTAGGCTACTTCAGGCAGGATTTCGGTTACGTAGGTATGACGGATGCTGCGTTCGCGGCGGGGGTCATACAGTTCCATGGTGAACTGGGTAGCAGGGCGAATGCCACCAATGGCACCCACGGTACCGCAGGTCATGCCAAAGCCTTCAGGCATGGTGGTGGACTGGAAGTAGCCTTCGATCAGCTCCAGCGGGTTCTTCAGGGTGGACAAGGGACCATCCTGGTACAGGACTTCCTTGCCGTCTTCCTGAATGTAGGCGCGGATGATCAGCTCGTCCCAGTAGTCGGCCACATCGCTGAACAACCAGGCTTCGCGGGCAACGGGCTTGGCGCAGATCTGCTTGGACAGGGCCACGCTGTGGGCTTCCAGTACGCGGTCCGTGTGGTCCGAGGCCAGGCTGACCAGCAGGCGGCCCTGGTGGTTGAACACAAACACTTCGGTCTCGCCGGACGAACCGGAGCCCACGACCTGGATGTCGGCATCCTGGATCATCTGGTTGGCGGCGATGCGGTAGTACAAAGGCACCGAGCTAGGGCGCGGTACGCCCAGTTCGGCCAGCTCTTCAATATGGTGCTCGATGGCAGCCAGATCGCGGCCAGCCCAGCCGGCCACGATGCAGTGCTGCAAATCAGCTTCGATGATTTCAGTGTGGGTGGCCTGGGCCAGTTCAAAGGTCAAACGCATAGCAGTACTCGTTTACTCAAAGACAGATTGGGATTAACCGAACAGGCGTGGCAGCCACAAAGCCAGATCCGGGAAGATAGCCAGCAGGCCCACCATGGCCAGCAGCATGATCACAAAGGGCAGGCTGCCCATCATGACGTCATTCATGCTGCCGCTCTTGCGCAGGCTCTGGACCACAAACAGGTTCAGACCAACCGGCGGAGTGATCAACGCCACTTCCACCAGAATGATGATGGCAATACCCAGCCACACCGGATCAAAGCCCAGGGCGATCATGATGGGAGCCACGATAGGGATGGTGGTGATCATCATGGACAGGGTTTCCATGAAGCAGCCCAGCACCAGGTAGAACACCACGATGATCATCAACATGACCATGGGCGAGACACCCAGGCCCGTGATGGCGTCGGTCAGCGCATTGGTCAGGCCAGTGGCGGACATGACAAAGTTCAGGAAGGCCGAACCGATCACGATCAGCATGATCATGGCGGTGGCTTTCATGGTGCCTTCCAGCACTTCCTTGATCATGTTCCAGCTCATACGGCCCGAGAAGGCAGCCAGAATCAGAGCACCGACCACACCCAGGGCAGCAGCCTCGGTTGGGGTGGCAACACCGGCGTAAATCGAGCCCACGACCAGCAGGAAAATGCCCAGTGGTGGAACCAGGTGCACCAGGCTGGCAAAACGCTGGCCCCAGGAGGCCTTGATCTTCGCACCGCCCCATTTGGGTTTGACCATACATGCAGCAGCAATTGCCAACATGAACAGCAAGGCCATGCCCAAACCGGGGATGATGCCGGCCAGGTACAGCTTGGGCACCGAAGTATTGGTCAGTACGCCGTAGATCACCAGGTTGATCGAAGGCGGAATCAGAATGCCCAAGGTACCGCCAGCGGCCAGACTACCCAGGAACAGAGGCTCGTTATAGCCTTGTTTCTTGATTTGCGGCAGGGCCACGGTGCCCACGGTGGCAGCAGTGGCCACGCTGGAACCGGAGGTGGCGGCAAACAGGGCGCTGGCACCAATGTTGGCGTGCATCAGGCCGCCGGGCAGCCAGGACAGCCACAGGCTCATGGCGTTGTACATACGTTCAGCCATGCCCGAGCGCAGCAGGATCTCGCCCAGCATGATGAACAGGGGAATGGCCACCAGCAGGAATTCGTTGCTGGTGCCCCAGGAAATTTCACCCAATGCGCCGGTCAGGGGCAGCATGGAGTACAGCGGGTCCAGAATCAGGCCCAAAACACCCAGGGCAGCGCCCACGGGAATGCTCAGTCCGATCAGAACGAGCAAGAGAGTCAGTGCGGTTGTAATCATTTGGCGTCTCCTTGCACCATGCGTTTGCCAGCCTCGGCTTCTTCAGAGGCTTCTTCCTGGGTGCTGCGGATACCGCACAGGGATTGGATACCGGCCAGGTCACCTGTAATCAGGGCCAGGCTGGAGCGCAGCAGCATCAAGGCCAGAACGACGCACAACCAGATCAGGCCGCCCACCCACAGGAACTGGGGAATCCACAAGGGAGTGCCCATGGCGGTGTTGGCGGTGGACTGGTTGGTCCAGGACAGGCCGGCCACGTCGGTGGCGTACAAGGTCAGGTAGACAATGAAAACAGACAGGGCCACCAGAGCAATCCAGTCCAGCAGGGCAGCCAGACGAACAGGTAAGTGCTGGTAGATGGCGTCGATACGGATATTGGCCCGTTGCAGGGTGGCAAAGGACAGTGCCCAGGAAATGCTGATGGCAAAGGCATAGCCGGACAGTTCATCCGAGCCGCCCAGAGAGCTGCCACTGAATTTGCGGAACAGGACGTCCGCGGTGATGTAGAGGGCGCTGATCAATGTCAGGCTGCCTGCGAACCAGATGGCGACGCGCGACAGGGATGTGGCGGCGGACAGCAAACGGTTCAGCATGGCGAATTTTTCGGTATTTTCCATGATGTCTACCCCGTACAGGGTCTAGGAGGGAGGGGCCTGGGGTACAGGCAGCCTGCCACCGTGAGTCTGGTGGCAGGCAGGACGTACAGATTTACTTCTTGGCTTCGAAGCCCAGGATCGGGCTCAGGCTGGTGTTGAATGCAGCCACGGTGTCGGCGGCGCTACGCTCGGCCCATTTGGGAACCACGGTCTCGCTCATGACTTTCTTGAGCAGTTCACGGTCAGCGTCGGTAGGCTTGACCAGAGTCATCTTGCCTTTGACGGGCTGCGTGCAAGCGTCGGCGCCCGTGTTGCAGTCATAGCCTTCCTGTGTTTCCTTGGCAGCGGCAACCCAGATTTCTTCGGTCATGGCCTTGATGTTGCTGGCCAGGAACTCTTGAACTTTGGGGTCCAGCTTGTTCCAGGTGCCCAGGTTGGCAGCGTGAATCTGCTGGTTCCAGTTGATTGGCATTTCGTACAGCTTGGAGCTGACTTCGTACCATTTGGCCGAGTAACCGGACATGGAGCCGGTAATGGCGCAATCGACCACGCCGTTTTGCAGTGCGGGAACCACTTCACCGAATGGGATGGTCACGCTGTTGCCGCCCAGAGCCTGAACGAATTCAGCCTGAGTACGGCTGCTGGTACGCACCTTCTTGCCTTTCAGGTCGCTCAGGCCATTGAAGTTGCCATTGCAAAACAGAACTTGGGCAGGGTAGGTGGAAAAGCCCAGAACCTTGACGTTGCTCTTGGCGTAGAACTGTTCGTAGGCGGGAGTGAACGCGTCGGTCAGCTTCTTGGCCACTTCAATATCGGGAGCCAGACCAGCCAGGTCGATCGCTTCGTTAATGGAGTTGTCGCTGGCAAAGTAAGCCAGGGTGGCGGTACCGAAAGGAATCACACCTTGGCTGATCAAGCGCATGATTTCAGGACCTTTCAGGCCCATGTCATTAAAGCCCTTGATATCGGCCGTGATCTGGCCGCCGGACAGCTCAGGTACTTTCTTGGTCCAGAAGGGCTGCTCGGTGTTCTGGTAGGCGGTCAGGTTGCTCAAGCCACCGACAACTTTCAAAGAAGTCTTGGGCAGTTCCTGGGCCATGGCAGCAGAGCCCAGGGCCAGCGAGCCCAAAGCCAGGGAGGTCAGTACGATTTTTTTCATAAGGTGCTCCTAATAGCGGTCCAGCTGTATGGTTGATAGAGTGCGCTCCCTGTTTGAAGGGGCTGCATATTGAAACCAAAGGGGTGACCGGTTTTGTGTCGGTCAAAACTTGCTTAAAGCGCGGCCAGCCGTGTGTTGGGCAGATCGGTAATCAACATATGGCCAGGGGCATGCGTGATACAAAACTGCGGCTTGGCCTGGGCGGCGACGGCTTGAGGGGTAACGCCGCAAGCCCAGAAAACGGGTAATTCGTCGGAGCCGACTGGCACAGCATCGCCATAGTCGGGTTGTTGCAGGTCGCTGATTCCAATCAGGGACGGATTGCCAATATGAACCGGGGCACCGTGCACGGACGGAAAGCGCGAGGTGATCTGAATGGCGCGAATGGCATCGGCCGCACGCATGGGGCGCATCGATACCACCAGCGGGCCAGACAGGCGCTGTGTGCCCTGGGTCTGGATAGAGCTGCGATACATGGGCACATTCACGCCCGCACTGATATGGCGTACATCAATGCCGTCGGCCAGCAGCGCTTCTTCAAAGGAGAAGGAGCAGCCAATCAGAAAGGACACCAGATCATCGCGCCAGACATCTTCGATGTTCAGTGGCTCGGCGCTGAGCTCGCCGTTCTGCCAGACACGGTAACGAGGGAAATCCGTGCGCAGATCAATCGAGCCACCCAAGGTTGGCACCTGAAACTGACCGGGTTCCGTCACGGCTAATAAAGGGCAGGGTTTGGGGTTGCGCTGACAAAACAGCAGGAACTCATCGGCCCAGTCTTTGGGCAGAATCATCAGGTTGGCCTGCACATAGCCTGCGGCCAGTCCTGCGGTAGGACCAGTATGAGTTTCTTGACGGATCAGCTCGCGGCATTTTTCAGCCTCGGGCGCCAGCACAGGCAGGGTTTGCAGGTTCATGATGACCACTCGCACAAAGGGGGTTGATCACAGCCTCGGATTGCAACCGATCAGATAATTTGTGTCCAATCGTATGTTTGAATCCTAGGCCATAACGATTACTTATCGGACTGCACGTATTGTTGGGCGATTTCTTGGGCGTGATTGGCCACGACGCGGGCAATATGACTGTCCGGAGAATCCATCCAGCAGGCAAAAAATTCGATGGCCGGCAGGGGTTGATCCACCTTCAAAAGGCGCAGTTTTCCCTCGGAAAGCTCGTCTTTTATGACCTCGGGAGCCAGCACGCTGGGGCCCATGGCATGACGCGTCATTTGCACGATTGTGCTTAGCGATGCACTGCCAAAAATACGTGGGGATTTGACGCCGGCACGCAGCAAAGCTTCGCGTGTGGCGAGGTAGGGAACGCTACCGGATGGATAGGTGATTACAGGGTAAACCCCTAGCTCGGAAACGCTGACTTTGCGGCCATGCAACTTCAATTCGGGACTGGCGACCCAGCCTAACTGATAAGCGCACAGTCGAATGCATTGTTCTTTGGGATCCTGGCCTACGCCCACAATCATGGCCATATCAATCTGGAAGCTGGCCAGTTGCTGGCGCAGCACGCTGGTGGTGTCGACATGGATCTCGATGACCAAAGCCGGGTATTCCTGATGCAGCTTGTCGATCAGCTCATGCAGCCAGGTCTGCACAATGGTTTCAGCCACCCCCAGACGCAGCAGGCCGCGGATGGCGTTCTGCTCTTTGGCGGCGCGCAGCATCTCGGTACGCAGATCCAGCATGCGCTGTGCGTGCGACAACAACTCCTGGCCTTTATCGGTCAGCTTGATGCCCCGGGCACCCCGATCAAACAAGCGCAGCTCCAGACTGGATTCCAGTCCGGCGATACGCTGAGAAATAGACGGTTGGGTCGTGTTGAGTTTTTCGGCAGCTGCCCGGAAACCGCCAAGCTCGGCAACCCATACAAAGGCTTCGATCTGTTTGAGATCAATCATGTTTCCGGTCCAGAAAATAGGCAGTCTTATTATGCCTGATGGCAATTGGCGGGCATAAGTAGAGCAGGCGGATATTTTTCTGCATCTTTGTTTGATTGGACGCGGCCACCACTATAATTCGCCCATGACTTGCAAGATACTGATTGTGCGTACGTCCTCTTTGGGAGATCTGGTGCATATGCTGCCAGCAATCTCGGACATTGCACGCCATGTGCCCGGTGCACAAATTGATTGGCTCGTAGAAGAGAGCTTTGCTCAGATTCCGGGCTGGCATCCGGCAGTAAATGAAGTGATCCCGGTAGCGCATCGGCGCTGGCGCAAACAGTGGTGGTCTGCCCAGACACGCCAGGAACGCGCCGCTTTGCGCGAACAACTGCAATCACGCCAATACGATGTTGTGCTGGATATGCAGGCGCTGATGAAATCCATCTGGCTGGTACGGCAGACTAAAGGCCGTCGTCATGGGCTGGATTGGAAGTCGGCGCGTGAACCGCTGGCCTCGCTGTTCTACGATGTGCGTCATCGCGTCGGTTTCTGGCAGCCTGCTGTGTTCCGTCAGCGCAGCTTGGCCGCGTCTGCCTTTGGCTATCAGTTTGAAGGCGCTCCTGATTTTGGTTTGCAGGGTTTGGCCGCGCAAGCCCCCAAGGACGAGGATCCTTACGCCATCATCATGCCGTCGGCCAGCCGCGACGATAAGCTCTGGGAGCCGGAGAACTGGCAACAGGTCTTTGATCGCCTGCAAGGGGAAGGGATGGCATTGCGCTTGTTGGCGGGCAGCCCTGCCGAGTCCGCCCGTGCCGAGGCGCTGATTATCGGTCGCAGCCAGGCTCAGGTGATGCCACGAATGGATTTGACGCCTATCGCTTTGCAATTGGCTGGAGCGCAAGTCATGGTGGGTCTGGACAGTGGTCTGACGCATTTGTCAGCCGGTTTGGGCCGTCCTACTATTGGTATCTATAAAGCCTCGACCCCAGTGCGTACCCCCCTGGAAGGTTCCGCCTACACCGCCAGCCTGGGTGAGCGTGGACATCCTCCTTCCGCGGAAACCGTGCTCTGTGCCATCGATCAGGCGCTGGGGCGGACAGGCGTGCCGGAGGCGGCCTTGTTGGACGCGCCAAAAGGCTAGTTCGGGTCTGATCGCCAATTCGTTTTTTTGTCAGCTGGCTTTGTGCTTACAATACGCGATGCTAAGGGGCCTGCAGCCCCGCCTGGGCGCAGGCCCTTTGTCTGCCTGACATTATTTTCTATTCGTCTTCCTGGTAGCGCCGAGCGTGGCTTGGCTGCTGCTGATTTCGTACTGAGGCTAAGCGGGTGAACCGATTCTTCTATACCGCCTCTATTCGCATATTGGCTCCAGCCTTGATGGCCTGGATGGGCTTGCGTGCCCGTCGAGCTGGTGGCGAATGGCAGGTGTTATCGGGTGCCCGCTTTGGTTTTTATGGTTCGCTGCCTGCGCCCAGAAAAGCCCCGGTGTGGGTGCATGCGGTCAGCTTGGGTGAAACGCGTGCGGCGCAGCCTTTGATTCGTGCTTTGCTGGATCAGGGTGAGACGGTCCTGTTAACCCATATGACAGTTACGGGCCGTACAGAAGGTGCGACTGCGTTTGCGGCTGAGATTGCCAGCGGGCAATTGCTGCAACAATGGCTACCCTACGACTTTCCGGGCTCGGTACGACGTTTTTTCGCCCATTACCGGCCATGTGCCGGGGTGCTGATTGAACGCGAGGTGTGGCCCAATCTATTGGCTGCGGCACGCCGGCAAGGTGTTCCCATGATGTTGGCCAGTGCCCGGTTCTCGGAAAGTGCATTGCGTACCAGCCTGAAAGCAGGTTCGGTCATGCGAGAGGCCTACCGCTCCTTCAAGTTGATCTATGCACAAAGCCTGGCTGATGCACAGCGGCTGGAGTTGGCGGGCGCACAAGGCGTGCGCGTGTCAGGGAATCTGAAGTTTGATGTAGTTTTGCCACAGGACAAGATTGCACGTGGCCGTGGCTTTGCCAGTGACCTGGGACGGCGTGTGGTGGTGATCGCCAGTACGCGCGAGACTGAGCATGTCGATTTCATTGATGCCATTGCCCATTACCTGCGCCGTGAACGAGAGCATGGTAGCGAGCTGCATAGCCCAGTCCTGTTTGTTGTGATTCCACGTCACCCGGAGCGGTTTGAAGAAGCGGCAGATTATCTGAATCAGCTAGGTTTGCGTTCCGTGCGGCGTAGCGAGTTGCTGGAGCAGGGCGATACCAGCACCAGTGCGATCAAGGCTTGTCGTGAAGTGGATGTGCTGCTGGGCGACACCCTAGGTGAAATGCACTGGTATTACGGCCTGGCACGAGTCGCCATTGTGGCGGGCAGCTTCCAGCCCTTGGGCGGGCAGAACTTTATCGAGGCCTGCGCAGTGGGTGTCCCTGTGATTGTGGGCCCGCATACTCATAATTTTGCCCAAGCCATGCAAGATGCCATGCAGGCCGGCGCTGCGATACGTGCGGGTACGCCAGCCTTGGCGTTGCAGCAGGCACTGGAGCTAGTAGATGATCCAGCACGCCATCACAAAATGGCTGATGCGGGTTTGCATTGGGTTCAAATGCACGAAGGCGCAGTGCAGCGTGTACTTTCTGGATTGGCACAAATCCGCGATTAAATACGTGGCTGTTTATTAGCTAATAAGTATTTAGTTTTACGTGTTTTGGAATTTGTGGCGATTTGAGGACAGCTCGTCTTGATTTGGATCAAGTTAAATAAAAAAGCCCGCATTTAGCGGGCTTTTTTGAGATCTAAAAACTAATCGAGATCGATTTACAGTTTTTGGATGCTCTTAGCTTGTGGACCCTTTTGGCCTTCAGCCGACACGTACGAAACGCGCTGGTTTTCTTCCAAGGATTTAAAGCCCGTGCCCAAGATGTCGGAATGGTGAACGAAAAGATCTTTGCCACCGTTGTCGGGGGAGATAAAGCCGTAGCCTTTTTCGTTATTGAACCATTTCACGATACCGGTTTCTGTTTGCATTTCCTGCATTCCCTAAAAATGACGAGCAATCTGCTCAAAAAAGATTGTCAAGATGTAAAAATCAGGGCAATGAGTATTAGAAACAATACCGTATTGAACAAACTTCGACGAACTTGAAATCCTGCACCGCCAATCGTAGGGGGTATTTAACCTGTAAGTCAAGCTAAATCGACCCTCTGCGTGGTTTTAAGGCAGTGTTTGATCAACAATTGCAACCAAGCTTGTTATCGTAACGGACCCCTCTGCGCCCCTCGTTAAAGTCCGTGGTATTTACGACCAAATTCAAGCGTAGCATGAAAGAAACCGGACTTGCTACCACAGTCGTAACGTGTGCCTTCATATTCATATGCATATACCGCACGACTTTCCAAAAGACTGGCAATTCCATCCGTTAATTGAATCTCTCCACCTACCCCTGCTTGAGTGCGTCGCAGGTGGTCAAATATTTCCGGTTCCAATACATAACGGCCTACAACGGCTTGTGTAGAAGGGGCTACTTCGGGTGCGGGCTTTTCAACAATTCCATTAAGTCGAGTTGCTTTTGAGTCGACTAAATTACCCGAAACAATTCCATATTTATTTGTTTCATTTCTATTTACATTTTGAGTTGCCACAATACTTCCGTTGTATTGATGCGCAGCCTCAACCAGTTGCCGCGATACAGGTGTGGTGGCGTCGATCAGGTCGTCCGCCAGCAGGACCAGGAAGGGCTCGTTGCCCACGATGGGGGCAGCGCACAGCACGGCATGGCCCAGACCCAGCGCGCGTGGCTGGCGGGTGTAAATACAGCTGACATGGCTGGGAATGATGTTTTGAACGGCATCCAGCAATTCCAGCTTGTTCTTGCCTTCCAGTTCGTGTTCCAGTTCCGGGATGCTGTCAAAGTGATCTTCAATGGCTCGCTTGTTGCGGCCGGTGATAAAGATCAGTTCTGTGACTCCAGCGGCGACAGCCTCTTCGACAGCGTACTGAATCAGTGGTTTGTCGACAATTGGCAACATTTCCTTGGGCATGGCCTTGGTGGCGGGCAGAAAACGTGTGCCTAGACCGGCGACGGGGAAAACTGCTTTGCGTATGGGTTTCATAGTGTCGTCAATCGAGGATCAAGGGGAAGCGGGCGTTGGATGGGCCGGGGTTCCAAGTTGAATGGCATCTTGGTTACGCTGCGAAAACTGTCTAGGCTCACGGCCTTGTTCGCTGGGGGGCGTGCCAAAAAAGCCTTGTCCAAAAGCCAGCAAGGCCAGGTTTGCCACCAGGATCAGTATGAAAAGCAGTCGCATCGCAAATGCCCTGAAAAATACAGTTCAACCCAAGATTGTACGGGTAGGGGAGTTTAAGTTCATCCGTTTTAATGCCAATCGTATCTATGGGTCACCGGCAGTTCACAGGCAAGAGGGGGCAGAGGGACGGTTATAAGCTCGAATCGACTTACGGGTGGGCCGCAAACAGCGACAGACCCCGCAAGGCAGGAGTTTCCAGCTCGTGTAGATGGGGGGGCTCTATATTGAGCAAACGGCAATGATGGCTTAATTGTTCTAACAGTTCTTGCTGAGCCAGTGCGCGGCCACCGCCCGCCAGAAAGACCAATGGGCTGTGTCCCAGATGCTGACGGCCTTTCTCCCATTGTCGCAACACGGCTCCAGCCTGTGCGGCAGCCACCCCGGTGCTGATAGCTTCCTGAGTATTGCGTGGGAACGCCGCAGTTTGCCCATGCGCCTCAGGAAGCTGCGCCGTATTTTGCTTGAGTGAAGCCAGCATCAAGCTGGGACCGGGCAGAATGGAGCCACCTAAAAAGTGACGCACTCCATTTTGTGCAGGTCCCAGCAAGTCAATCGTGGTAGCAGTACCAAAGCTGATCAGCAAGGCGCCTTGGTCGACCGGGTATTCCTGGGTTAGCAAATCGCTTAAGCCTAATAAGGAGGCCCAGCGGTCGGCACCCAATTGGCCAGCCTGTTCATAATCGTTGTGCAGCCCAAAAGCCTGCTCTTGGGCCTGCAACCAGCGTACCGAGCCCAAGCCCAGACGGCTGACGGCTGCATCAATTTGCGCTTGGACCTGTGGCCCGGCCACATTCACCCCTAGTGCTTGTACACCTTTTTGTTGGGCGAATTCTTGCAGCGGGGCCTGGCCTGCCTCCAGCCAAACCGCCAATTGATCCAATTGGTCGGCATGCACGCTAACCGGCTGGCTTTCGCGCGCGCCGCTTAAAGGATGACACCACCCTAGTTTGATACGGGTGTTGCCAGAGTCGATGAGCAGGGTCATGCCGGATCGTTAGAGCTAAAAAGGGTGCAGTATAGCGATCAGCGGTGAGCGCGAACGGAAACTTCGCCCACTGTGACCGCACGTTCGGAACCATCGGGGTGGCGCAATAATAATTGCCCCGAGGTATTGATGCCCGTCACGATGCCTGTATGCAGGACTTGGCCATTGTCAATGATATGGACTTGCTGGCCAATTAGCGCGTCAACTTGCGCGTAGCGTGTAGGCAGATCAGCAAAACCGTGGGCTGTGACATGATTCAGGCTCAGGTACAGGCTTTGCGCGACTTTGGCCACAAGGTCCGAACAGCGTGCCAGAGACGCTTGCTGGGAGTGTTCAGCAATGCTGGTCCAGTCTGCAATGGCGCGTTGCGTGTTCTGGCTGATGGTCTCTGCTTCACGCAGGTTCAGGCCTATGCCGATAATCACCACATGATGGTCACTGGAGCTGGGCGCTGCACTGGCGCGGGTCGCCTCAACCAGAATGCCGGACAGCTTGGCCTGATCCCATAGCACGTCATTCGGCCATTTCATGGCCAGACGATTACGCACTGCCGGTTCCAGAAACTGGCGCAGCGCTTCCGTTGTTGCCAGACCGGACAGCGGCGAAAGAGTAGGCAGCTGCCGCGCAGGCAGAAAAATATCAAAGGCACAGGAAAACATCAGGTTTGCACCGACGCTGTTTTCCCACGTGCGTCCGGCACGCCCACGACCACGACTTTGCAGATGTGCGCCCAGCAACCAGGGACGCACACGCGGCCCGGATTCCTGACGAGCCAGGGCAAGCAAATCGGCGTTGGTCGATTCGGTCGAGTCTACCCAGCGTATCTGGGGAAAATGTGGCAAGCGCGTACGCAGCTCTGCCACCATATCGCGCGGGCTGGGTAGGGTGAATGCAGAAGAGGTATTCATGACAATCCGGTACACTGGATGAGTTAAACGTAATCTTATGTGATATTTGATCTGAGCATGTCTGAACGCGTAGATACAATCCAATTTTCCGGCCAGGCCGGTGTTATTGACTGTGCTCTGGACTGGCCAGCGGGCGAGCCCAAGGGTTGGGCCTTGTTGCTGCATCCTCACCCTTTGCATGGTGGGGCACGTAACAACAAAGTGGTGACAACCTTGTCGCGCAGTGCCACTCAACATGGTTTGCTGGCAGTACGCCCGGATTTCCGTGGTGTCGGAAAGTCTGCCGGGGAGTTCGATAGCAGCCGCGGCGAAACTGCCGATATGCTGGCTTTGATTGAGCAATTCCCATCACATTTCCCGCAGTGGAGTTCCGGCCCATCCATGTTGGCCGGGTTTTCATTTGGCACTGCAGTCGCTGCTCAAGTGTATGCCAGCCTGCAGGAAGCCCAGGCACCTTTGCCCGGCGCCTTCATCCTGACTGGTACTGCGGTCAATCGTTTCCGCTTCCGGGATGTCAGCCCTCCTGCCGATACCTTGCTAGTGCACGGTGAAACCGACGATGTCGTTCCCTTGTCGGAAGGCATGGACTTTGCGCGTGAGCATCAGTTGCCCATGGTTGTGCTGCCCGAGGCCGGCCACTTTTTTCATGGCAAGCTGATTCAGCTGCGTGAGTTGGTCAGCCGTCATTTGGCCGGGCTTGGAACCTAAGCCGGGTTTTGCTTTCAAATCGTTGCGTTTTCCTGTTCAGACTCAGGGGCCTTGCCCCTCACAGGCCCAGATGGCTCTGCCATAATGGGTTCTTTCCGCCACTGTCAAAGCAATCGATTTTTTCCATGACTTCTATTCAAAAATTTGCATCTCCAGTCCTCTCTCGTTGTGTGGTGGCACTTGCCCTGGCGCTGCCTATGGTGGCTCAGGCACAGACTCAAACCCCTACCCCGACAGAATCGGCTCAAGTGCTTGGCGTTCAGACGCCTGCCTTGCCAGGTGATTTGTCCGTTGTACCCGCACCTAGCCTGACGGCACGTGCCTGGTTGTCCATGGACGTTAATAGTGGCCAGATCATCGCGGCAGAAGGGCTGAACGAGCAGGTCGAGCCTGCCTCCCTGACCAAGCTGATGACGGCCTATCTGGTCTTTGATGCTTTGGAATCCGGTCGCCTGAAGCTGGATCAGACCGTTGTGATTTCGGACAAGGCATGGCGCACCGAAGGTTCGCGCATGTTCGTGAAAGTTAATTCGCAAGTGGCCGTGAATGATCTGCTGCAAGGTGTGATCGTGCAATCGGGCAATGATGCCTCTGTTGCCTTGGCCGAAGCCGTTGCGGGTAGCGAAGGTGCTTTTGCCGCCTTGATGAACGAAGAAGCCGCCAAGCTGGGTTTGACGGCTACGCATTTCAAGAACTCCACCGGCTTGCCTGATCCCGAGCATCTGACCTCGGTACGTGATCTGGGCGTGTTGTCCGCGGCACTGGTTGCCCGCTTCCCCCAGTATCTGCACTACTACAGCCAAAAAGAGTACACCTACAACAATATCAAGCAGCCCAACCGTAACCGCCTGCTGTGGCTGGACAATACAGTTGATGGTTTGAAAACCGGCCATACCCAATCGGCAGGTTACTGCCTGGTATCGACGGCCTTGCGCGATGGTCGTCGTGTGGTGTCGGTTGTCGTGGGTACGGCGAACGATGCCGCCCGTACAGAAAACAGCCTGAAGCTTCTGAACTGGAGCTTCCAGAACTTTGAAACGGTCAAACTGTACGACGCCAGCAATCCTGCTGTCACCGCCCGTGTTTGGGAAGGTGAGGTCGAAAATGTAGGCCTGGGTACAGAAGGAGCCTTGTGGTTGACTGTTCCTCGTGGCAAGTCCTCGGAAATCAAGCCTGTTGCCAACTATACCCAGCCTTTGCTGGCTCCGTTGAGCAAGGGTGACAAGGTCGGTACACTGACTTTGTCCCTGGATGGCAAAGTATTGGCAGAACAGCCTTTGCTGGTGCTGCAAGATGTGCCCGAGGCAGGCTTTTTCGGTCGTATGGCCGACAAAGTGCGCTTGATGTTTGAGTAATTCCTTGGTGCGAGGCTAAATCCTATGATTGCAGGCATTGACCCCGACAGCATTGTTTATTTGAACGGCGATTTCGTGCGCCTGGGCGAAGCGAAGATCTCGGTACTGGATCGTGGCTTCATCTTTGGCGACGGCATTTATGATGTCGTGCCTGCTTATCACGGGAAACCTTTCCGTATAGATGGACACCTGGGGCGCTTGGAGCGCAGTCTGGCAAAAGTGGGCATTACCAATCCTTTCACTCGACGTGAGTGGGAAAAGCTGGTGCTGGATATGCTGGCACGTTCAGGCCGAGGTGCCGACTGCATGGTCTACATTCAGGTGACGCGCGGTGTTGCCAAGCGCGACCATGCCTTCCCCAGCAATGTGCCGCCCAGCATCTTCATCATGGTCTCGCCCTTCAAGCGTGTGCAGCAAGAACGCGAAACGGGTTTGAAGGCAGTGGCTATTGAAGATGAACGCTGGCTGCGTTGCGATATAAAATCCGTTTCTCTGCTGGGCAATGTGTTGGCCAAGCAGCAGGCGGTTGAAGCCGGCGTAGACGAGGTCATTCAGTTCAGAGACGGTTTTCTGACCGAAGGGGCCTCCTGCAATATCTGGATTGTGCGCGACGGCACTTTGCTGGCACCCATGCGCAACAATTTGATCCTGGAAGGGATTCGCTACAGTTTGATGGAAGAGCTGGCCGCCCAGGCGGGTATAGCTTTTCAGGCGCGTCAGATCTCTCGTGAAGAGGTCGACAGTGCCGATGAAATTATGATGACGTCAGCCACCAAAGAGGTGCTGCCCATCGTTGTATTTAACGGTCAGCCCGTCGGTGACGGACGACCCGGCCCTGTCTTTGCCAAATTACGTGAGGGCTATGACAAGGCCATCAAGGCTGCGGAGCAAGCATGACCATTTCCCCCGAAGAATCGTTGATCGAATACCCCAGTGACTTTCCTATCAAAGTCATGGGACAGACTCACGAAACCCTGCAAGACGAATTGCTGGCTATCGTGCTGGAACACGATCCAGGTTTTGACGCTGCCACCATTGAGGTGCGTCCCAGCAAGGCAGGCAACTACACGGGCCTGACTTTCACGGTGCGCGCTGTCTCGCGTGAGCAGTTGGATAACCTTTACCGTGCCCTGCATGCGCATCATCTGGTGCGTGTGGTGATGTAAAGCAGGGATCAGGCGTTCATGTCCGACTCAGTTCGTATCAAGTGGTTTGAGCGGCCTAGCGCCTATGAACCTATCTGGCAGGCAATGCGCGACTTTACCGAGCAGCGCGAGGCGGAGACTCCTGATGAAATCTGGCTTGTCGAGCACACGCCTGTCTATACGCAAGGACAGGCTGGCAAGCCGGAACATCTGCTGAATCCCGGTGGCATCCCCGTGGTGCAAACCGACCGGGGCGGGCAGATTACCTATCACGGCCCTGGGCAGTTAATGGTGTACTGCCTGTTTGATCTGCGCCGGGTGGGCTTATACGTCAAAGAATACGTACGCCTTTTGGAAGAGGCTGTTATTGCTTGTCTGACGCATTTTGGTGTCGAAGGGGCTTGCTGCAAGCCAGGGGCACCGGGTGTCTATGTACCGCAAGGGGTGGCAAGCCAGGAGTTGGCCAAGATTTCCGCATTGGGGATCAAGATTCGCAATGGCCGCTCTTACCATGGACTGGCCTTGAATATAGGCATGGATCTAAGCCCATTTAGCGGCATCAATCCCTGTGGCTATGAAGGGCTGCAAACAACGGATATGCGTTCGCAAGGCGTCGTGGTCCCCATGGACGAGGTTGCACAGTATTTGTCTAATTATCTATCGCAAGCGATGGCTCTGCGCCTACAGGCAGCGGCAGCTTAAATAGCGCAGCGATAAAGCGCCACATGTGGCGGCGCTCATCTTTATATTGTTATTTATTCGTCAAGTGCCGCCTCAGGTTCCGCTCCAGTGCGGCGCGCGTTTCTCGATAAAAGCATCAATACCTTCGCAGGCATCATTGCTCATCATATTGTCAGCCATGACCTGACCGGCGTAGTCGTAGGCTTGTTCAATAGCCAGGCTGCGCTGGCGGTAGAACATGGCCTTGCCTGCGCGGACGGCGACCGGACTCTTGGCCATGATGCTGTCGGCCAGTTTCTGTACGGTTTGATCCAGCTGGTCTTCGGCTACCGCGTAATTGATCAGCCCCAGCTCTTGAGCTCGTTGGGCGCTGATGAATTCGCCAGTCATCAACATTTCCATGGCGGCCTTGGGTGGCACGCAGCGTGACAGGGCAACAGCAGGGGTGGAGCAGAAAAGGCCAACATTAATGCCTGATACTGCAAAGCGAGTGGACTCGGTGGCCACAGCCATATCGCAGGTAGCAACCAGCTGACAGCCCGCTGCGGTGGCCAGCCCTTGCACACGAGCAATCACCGGCACGGGCAAGGCCAGCACACCTTGCATGACGCGGCTGCAGCGGCTGAACAGATCACGGTAATAGTCGTGTTCGGGTTTGGAGCGCATCTGTTTCAGATCGTGCCCGGCACAAAAGGCCTTGCCTTCCGCCTGAATGATGACGCACTGCAAGCTGGGGTCCTGGGCCAGCTTGTCCAGAATGTGTTGTAAAGAGTCCAACACTTCTTCAGACAGCGCGTTGTACTTGGCGGGCCGGTTCAAGGTGATGCGGGCCAGTCCCTGATGCTGTTCCAGCAGGACGGGATCGGCGAGGTGCTCTTGTGACATGCAAGTCTCCGTACTTATAGTATGTGCAGGTTTTATTTTCGGGTGTTGCTGCATCGTTAAGTCGACCTCTATAGTAGAGGGGTCTGGTACAAACTATCGCCCTTGTTCTAGGCGCTTGTAAAGCGAAGGGGCTACAATTGACCACTGCGCCCATCGTTTAGTGATGTTGCCCGCACGCTGTTTTTCTATTTAGACGCCTATGACCACCCCTACAGATACGTCCGTCGATTCCAAACCTACTGTGCGCCCTCGCGTTGTCGAATACGACGCAACGCAGAAGCAGAAGGCCGAGGCCAAGACCTCGCGCATTCCCATTAAGGTCGTGCAGGCAGAGCGTTTGAAAAAGCCTGATTGGATTCGGGTGAAGGCGGCTGCACCGAATTCCCGTTTCTACGAGATCAAGGAAACTCTGCGCGAGCACAAGCTGTTCTCGGTGTGCGAAGAAGCCTCCTGTCCCAATATCGGGGAGTGTTTTGGCAAGGGCACGGCCACCTTCATGATCATGGGCGACAAGTGCACACGTCGTTGCCCATTCTGTGATGTGGGCCATGGCCGTCCTGACCCGCTGGACGAGAATGAACCTGCCAACCTGGCCAAGGCCATTGGTGCCATGAAGTTGTCCTACGTGGTTATTACCTCCGTAGACCGTGACGATTTGCGTGATGGTGGCGCTGCCCACTTTGTGGAATGTATCCGTCAGGTGCGCGAGCATTCGCCAACTACGACTATTGAAGTGCTGGTGCCGGACTTCCGTGCTCGTCTGGATCGTGCGTTGGGGATCCTGAATGCCTGCCCTCCAGATGTGATGAACCACAACCTGGAAACGGTACCTCGCTTGTACAAGCAGGCGCGTCCTGGTTCGGATTACCACCACTCCTTGAAACTGCTGCAAGAGTTCAAGAAGTTGCATCCAAACATTCCAACCAAATCCGGTTTGATGGTTGGCTTGGGTGAGACCAACGAAGAGATTCTGGAAGTGATGCGCGATATGCGAGCTCACGATATTGATATGCTGACCATTGGCCAGTATTTGCAGCCATCCGGCCACCACTTGCCCGTGATGCGCTACGTGACGCCTGATGAATTCTTGATGTTTGAGCGCGAGGCCTATGCAATGGGCTTTACCCATGCGGCGGTTGGTGCCATGGTGCGTTCGTCCTATCACGCAGACCAGCAGGCGCATGCAGCAGGTGTGCAACCTTAAAGATAAGAGAACAGGTCTTTGTAAGACTTGGCTTTTATTTGAAGAACCCGGCCTTGGTGCCGGGTTTTTTTATGACTTCCGGGTTTTCCGGTGTTGTTGATCCGCGTCTACCTGTTTTTTTACAGGTTCCAGGGCAGCCAGCGAGCCGGAGAGTCGTTAGCGGTTTTGGGGCATGTATCCCTGGCTGCCTGTATCAATTGCTTGCCGGTGTCTTTTTATTCGGACGGTGGGCTTTCTACTGTATCACTCTGGGCCTGGGCCTGGGCCTTGGTAGACAAGCTCTCTATATAAGGCTCCAGCACTTCGTCGTAATCTTCGACGCCCAGATACCAGGCCGTCAGACCTTTGCTGTCTTGTTTGAGATCAGTCCAGCAGAATAAAGAGCGATCAAAAGAGTCCTTGATGGTCTCGTTCACAAACTTGAACAATTCATCCAGCAAGGGCAGGCTGCTTAAGGGGACGGCAAATGGCGTTTCTCCCTGAAATTGCCAGCCATATTGTTCGAGCAGTTCGTTCGACCAAAGAGCATGTTGTTCTTGAGAGCTTAATTCTGGATTGGCAGGGCTTAAAGGCATGGTTCTGGATCAGGTAAGGGGAACGGATGGTCAAGCGCCGGTGGCAAACCATTGTATGGGAGCGACGCCTTGCTCCTTGAGCCACTCATTGGCTTGCTGGAAATGACCGCAACCAATAAAAGGAACAGGGGGGCGGCGAGCAGCCAAGGGGGAAGGGTGATTGGCTTTCAAAATCAGGTAAGGATGCTGGGAGTGCTGCTGAATCAGTGCTTCTTTGGCTTGGGCGTGGGCACCCCACAACATATAAACAATAGGGCGTGTAGTCTGCTGGGCCAGGTTCATCAGCAGGGAGTCAGTAATCTGCTCCCAGCCTTTCTTGGCGTGAGAGGCAGGCAAACCATCTTCTACAGTCAGCGATGTATTCAATAGCAAGACACCTTGTCGACCCCAGTTGCTCAGATCATGACTGCTTGGCAAGGCGGTGTCGGGATACTCCAGCTCCAACTCTTTAAAGATATTGCGCAGACTGGGTGGAGCCGGGCAGGTGTCAGGCACAGAAAATGACAGGCCCTGTGCCTGATTGGGCCCGTGATAAGGATCCTGGCCCAGAATCACTACGCTGACTTTTTGCAATGGCAGCAGCTCCAGTGCGCGGAAAGGGGCGGCCGGATAAATAGAGGCGCCATCCTGGCACTCCTTGTCCAACCACTTGGCCAGAGTTGCCAATATGTCTTGCAGCTCCGGGCGATCCAATGTGGCACGCCAGTCGCTGGGAAGGCGGGCAATTTGATTCAGGATGTTCTCGGTCAGGAGATTGCCGGAGAGTAGTTCCTCACCAATCAGGCTGAGCTGTGCCGCAGGGGCTTGAGAAGATGAGCGGGCCATAGTCTGCATACAGAGTTATTTGTCCGCCTATTGTAATAGGGGAGAGGTGGCCTACCTATCTGCTTGGATGGGGTGCCTCTATATAGAGAGGGGTTTGGCGGTCAAAAGTAGGTGCTTGGTATGCCTCTATATATAGAGGGATGACCGGCGCTCTATATATAGAGTGTTGTAGACCAGGTTCCAGATTAGCGGTCCATGGTGGTAGCCTGGGATTTGTGTAGCCTTCCCCAGGATTGCAACTGCATTCTTATCTTGTCTGTCTGTCTGTCTGTCTGTCTGTCTGTCTGTCTGTCTGTCTGTCTGTCTGTCTGTCTGTCTGTCTGTCTGTCTGTCTGTCTGTCTGTCTGCGAAAATACGTTTGGGGCGGGAATTCAGCGCGAAACAGGAGAATCGATGCTGAGCTGGAGAGGATACGCCTGGAATCGACCTGTTCTGCGATGGGGCATCCGGGCGTTTCACCTGCCAGTTCTGGTGTCTCTCCAGCTATGAACGAAATATAGTCATTTTAGTGTCATTTGGTTACATTTAAATTTTATCATATATAACAATGATCTAAGTGGAAAAGCACTGTAAACCGCCTCTTTTACATGAAATTTTGAGGTAAAAAACTTGCAAAGCGGAAAATCGTCGTGCTATAGTTCTTTTCTCGCTGCAGCACACACAGGGTTTTCCCCGAAGCGCCGCAGAGAGCAGTTAAACAAGTTTCACCGCCTTGGCCAAGAGGCCA
>NZ_JBAGRS010000007.1:0-293235 GCF_037150615.1 Alcaligenes sp. PF14
CGTTTCGTATTGGTGAACGGAGAGAGAACGCTCGCTGTCCAGGCTATGGCGGGTGTAAGCACCACCTGCCAGTAGATTCAGACTACCCGAACCCATTTCCCAAGCTTGCGTTCCGTACAGGGCGGCGCTGTAGCTGTTGCTGCGTGAGGTCTGACGGCGGTCATCCAGCTTGATGCGGTTCTCCAGGTAGCCCAGAGAGGCACCCATGCGCCAGCCTTGTTCGCCGATGGCGGTATCGCTACCCAGGAACAGGCCGCTCACCTTATGGCGTACATCCTGGCTGTTGTCGTCACCGTCCAGATCGCGTTGTTGGTGAATCACTTCGGCCCACAATACAGTGTCTTTACCCGTTGCATTGCGAGCGCTTGAGGCTTGTTTGCCTAAAGTGCGGGGCAAAAGATCCCCGTTGCTTAGCAGGGCGGAGGTCGTACCCGCATGGATTTGGCCTTGCAATTGCTCCATGTAGCCTGCGACCTGTCCGGACTGAGCATTGAGGACCGTGTCGTACAGTTCGGCCATGGTGACCGGCGGTTGATCCGAGCCGGTATCCAGCGCGTTGGCCACGGCTTTCTGGTTCCCCGTATTGGCAAAGGTGGCAAACGGCGTGTCATTGCGCTTGATCATCAAGGACAGGCTGGGGCCGTAGAGCAGCGTTGGCGACAGGAAGGCCATCTCGTAAGTGATGTGACTGTACTGACCTGTCACACCATTAGCTGCATCCAGAAAGGAATAAGCCACATTCTGGCGGTAGGGGCCACCGGCCAGTTTCAGCGTGCCGTCGATATGGGCTGCACCGCCAACCACCAGACGATCTGTTGCGCCTGCGGGGCCCACTTCCAGTTCATGCACCGAACCGGCATGGGCGGTGTAGTCGCCGCTGACGGTCAAGGTGCCAACCGAATTACCTGGAGCCAGGGTGCCGTAGTTATCGACTTGAGCGACTGTACCGGCCCCCCCCAAGGTGCCTTCGCGTTCCACTGTGACCGCAGAAGCCAGCGTGCCATTAACGGCCAGGCGACCGCCGCTGATGGTGGTGTCACCGGTATAGCTGTTATTGCCCGTCAGCTCCAGGGAGCCGGAACCGCGCTTGTGCAGCCCACCCGTGCCACTGATGTCATTGGCGAAGGTGGAGTGGTAGCCCAGCGTATCGACGTCGAACAGACGAGTAAATTGTGCTGGCCCTTGCACGGCCTTGCCCACATTCATCAGACCCCAGCCGTAAATGCTGGGGTCTCCCAGAGGGGTGGCGGTGGTCAGCAGGGTTTGTTGCAGATGATAGGCGGTGAAGTAGGGGAACGCTTCCTTTACTAGCGCCGCACCGCCCGCGACGTGGGGGGAGGCCATGGAGGTGCCGCTAAAGGCGACATAGCCACCAGAGGATTGGACCGAATTAATCCCTGGATTGTCGTCACCACCGGGGGCGGCCAGACACCACTCGGCTGCTACGCCGCACTTGTTCGCATAGGAGGCTAAAGATCCATCCTCGCCCAGGGCTGTCACGGCCAGCCAGTTATCTTTTAGTTCAGGAAACCAGTAGGGGGAGCCTGCCAGCAGGTCAGGGTGGTCCTGCGATTCATTGCCGGTAGCAAAGACCATCAGGGAGCCTGCGTCTACGCTGTTGTGGAAAGCCTCGATCGCCAGTGGCTGCCAATCCAGTACGCCTTCGGGCGAGCCATAGTCCAGGACATTGCAAGGTGGTGGGGAGCTGGCATCGTTACAACCATTGACGCCCAGGCTGCTGTTGATGATGGGCAGTTTGAACTGTGCCAGATAGTTCCAGCCTCGGGAGGCAACGCGGTCAAATGCGGCGGCTTGTTCGCGTGGGTCCGGTTCATAAGGATCGTTGCCAAGCATGTCATCATCATCGTCTTCTCTCGCATCGTAGGCGACCGCAAAGAGCTGACTGTTGAAGGCGACACCGTGCATGCCTTTGCCGTCGCGACGTGCGCCAATAATGCCCGCAACGTGGCTGCCATGACCTGCTGGAGGATCGGCATCTATGCCTTGGCCGTTGGCATAGGGGGTATCCGTGTTGAAGTCAAAGCCACCCGCAATGGCACCCGCAAACTCCGGGTGTTTGGCTTCAATTCCCGAGTCCAGATAGCCGACCGTCACGCCCTTGCCCGTAAAGCCCAGCGAGTAGGCTTTGGCCGCATTGATCATGTCCAGGCCAGGCTGGCGTTTGTATTCTTTAGTACGCCATTGCTCCAATGAGCTGTCTGCTTCTGCATGGGTAAGGCCAGGCAAAGTCAGGCTCAGCAAGGCCATCTGCACCAGCACATAGGCGCTGCGTTTCTTGTTCGACATCTCTTCCTCTCCTGGGTGTTTTTCTCTGTGTGGCGGCAACGTGTTGCGAGGTCGTGTTGTCGAGTCCTTGCGTGCCATTTAACGTCGTAGCTGTTGAATCTTATAGCGGCCAAATTTACGTTTTGTCATGCTTGGCGTTTGAAACACACGAAAACGGACGACTACATCGGAAGGGCAAGGAGAAGGAGTGGCGATTTCTCTGGTCAGAAAGGCGTTTAATGAGTGATCTGTTTTCTTTGTCTGGAAATCAGTTAGTGACGACTTTGTTGCAAGGTCTGCAACATTTTGGGTGCAGGCCGGGGCTTGTAAGGGGCGAAGGCTTACCTGTTTGTCGTTGTATTAAGGTGCTCTGACGTGGTGAAGGCTGGAGCACAGATCCAGCGCTTCCAAGGCTTGCTGCGATTGCGAACTCGGGGACTTCAACCAGCCACAGGCTCTGCCAGCAAGGCACGCACTAGCTCAGGTTTCAAGGTTCGTGCCGCCGCAAACCCGGCAATATGGCGCACCCTGACCAGATCCAGAGCGAAGAAATGAAAGTCCGTAAAGCTGCTTAGAAATTCCATATCGGGAAAACGGGCGGTATAGGCTCGTTTGGCCTGTTCCCAGTCGGGCTGCTCGCGCTCCAGTTTGCGGGCCTTCATTTGGAAGGTGACGCGGGGCAAGTCATGGACAGCATCCTGGCCATGCTCGCTTTGGCTGACCATCAGGCTGGCATCGGGACGTTGCAGCAAATAACGGGTGTGAGCCGCCATTTCGCTGATGTGGATGATGATGCTGGCTTGTTCGGGGCAGATCGCAAAAGGGACGCGAGAGACCACCGGCAAGCCCTGATTGCTGAGTGTGCCCAAAGACGCAGTGCGTTCGCTGCGGAGCAGGGCCTGCAGGCTGTTTAGCAATGGATCATCAACAGACATAAAGACACCTATTCTGAAAAAGCTTCCATACTGCGGTTGGGACTTCATTCGTCCCTAAGGGAGTTTCCTTGGGCTGCTCCGCAGAAAAATCTCCGCGCAGCCCCTTTGCTTTATTGCTATCCGAGTGGCGCTTCTGGGGGAGGGCCTGGCGATGAATAGCGATCACGCTGAGCTTTCTCCCCACCAAGGGGCATTTTTATCCTGGAGCAGTCCAGCGGTAAAAGATACTTGCTCACCCCTTACAAAACAGGCCGACATAAAGCCGGCCTGTTCAGGGGGAGTGATGCGTTTGGTTTACACCAGAACGCGCTCAATACCACCGTCGTTGGCACGGCGTACGTAGTCCGCCATCCAGTTCTCGCCCAGCATGTGCTTGGCCATTTCCACCACGATGTAATCCGCATCCATCTTGGTTTCGTCCTCGTAGCGGGACAAACCTTGCAGGCAGGACGGACAGGAGGTCAGCACTTTGACTTCGCCCTGGAAACCATCGGCACGGACGGTGTCCTGGTTCTTTTGCAGTTCTTCGTGCTTGCGGAAACGGATTTGCGTGGAAATATCCGGACGCGACACCGCCAGCGTGCCCGACTCGCCACAGCAGCGGTCTGCCTTGATGGTGCTGTCGCCCACCAGGGATTTGACCGTTTTCATGGGGTCTTGCAGCTTCATGGGGCTGTGGCAAGGGTCGTGGTACATGTAGCGCACGCCTTGCACGTCTTCCAGCTTCAAGCCTTTTTCCAGCAGGTATTCGTGGATGTCGATCAGGCGGCAGCCAGGGAAGATCTTGTCGAATTCATAGCCTGCCAGCTGGTCGTAACAGGTACCACAGCTGACCACCACGGTTTTGATATCCAGGTAGTTCAAGGTGGTGGCCATGCGGTGGAACAGCACGCGATTATCGGTAATGATCTTCTCGGCCTTGTCGCTTTGACCGCTGCCGCGCTGCGGGTAGCCACAGCACAGGTAGCCAGGAGGCAGAACCGTCTGCACGCCGACATGCCAGAGCATGGCTTGAGTAGCCAGACCCACTTGCGAGAACAGACGCTCCGAACCACAGCCGGGGAAGTAGAACACGGCTTCCGAATCCACGGAGGTGGCTTCAGGGTTACGGATGATAGGTACGTAATCCGAGTTCTCGATATCCAGCAATTTACGGGCAGTCTGCTTGGGCAGGCCGCCGGGCATCTTGCGGTTGATGAAGTGGATGACCTGTTCGCGGATTGGTGCCTTGCCGATGGTGGCAGGGGGAGCGCTGACCTGTTTGCGAGCAGGGGCAGCCAGCAGATTGTGCACCGCACGCTGGGCCTTATAGCCCACTTCAATCATGGCGGTACGAGTGGCCTTGATGACGCGCGGGTCCTTGGCGTTCAGGAAGAACATGGCCGCAGCCGAGCCCGGATTGAAGGACTTCTTGCCCATGCGGTTCAGTAAGGAGCGCATTTCCATGGACACATCGCCAAAGTCGATGTCCACCGGACAGGGGTTGTAGCACTTGTGGCACAGGGTGCAGTGGTCGCCTACGTCTTCAAACTCTTCCCAATGCTTCAGGCTGATCCCGCGACGTGTTTGCTCTTCGTACAAGAAGGCTTCGATCAGCAGGGAGGTGGCCAGGATCTTGTTGCGGGGCGAGTACAGCAGGTTGGCGCGTGGCACGTGGGTGGCACAGACCGGTTTGCACTTGCCGCAACGCAAGCAATCCTTGATGGCATGGGAGATGGAGCCGATTTCGCTGCGTTGCATGATCAGCGATTCGTGACCCAGCAGGTTGAAGCTGGGGGTCCAGGCGCGGCTCAAGTCCGCACCGGGCATCAGCTTGCCAGCGTTGAAGTGGTTGTTCGGGTCCACTTCGCGCTTGTAGTTCTGGAAAGGCTCCAGCTCTTCTTGAGTCAGGAACTCGTACTTGGTCAAACCAATTCCGTGCTCACCGGAAATCACGCCGTCCAGACCGCGCGCAATTTGCATGATGCGGGCCACGGTGACATTGGCTTGCTGCAGCATGCCGTAGTCGTCCGAGTTCACGGGGATGTTGGTGTGTACGTTACCATCACCGGCGTGCATGTGCAGCGCCACAAACACACGGCTTTTCAGCACACGGTCATGAATGGCTTGCAGTTCGGTCAGTACGGCCGCGCAGTCGGCGCCGGGGAAAATATGTTCCAGGTTTTCGCGGATCTCGCTCTTCCAGGAGGTGCGGATCGTGTGATCTTGCAGCAGCTGGAAAATCGAGGTGTTCGGGTCTTCTTGCAGACGGGCCTCGATCGCGGCGCTGTCCAGCGGCACACCAATCTCGGCCAGCTCAGCCTGCGAGTCTTTCAGCGGCTTGTCCAGATTGTCCTGCAGCCACTGCCAGCGCTGGCGCACATCGCGCACGATTTGCAGGGCGTCGTGACGGCGCTCGTCCAGAATCTCTTCGCGGGTGTGCTCGGCGTCGTTGTGATCTTCGATCTTGCCCACGGGCAGATCGCCTTGCAGGAAGTTTTCCAGTTCACGGGTCAAGCGCAGCTTGTTGTCCGTGGACAGTTCAATATTGATGCGTTCGATTTCTTCGGTGTACTCACCCATGCGGCGCAGGGGGATCACCACGTCTTCGTTGATCTTGAAGGCGTTGGTATGGCGGGCAATGGCAGCGGTACGGGCACGGTCGGCCCAGAACTTCTTGCGGGCTTCGGCGCTGACGGCTACAAAGCCTTCACCGGAGCGGCCATTGGCCAGACGCACTACTTCCGAAGCGGCCGTTGCCACGGCATCGGGGTCGTCGCCCACGATGTCGCCAATCAGGACCATCTTGGGCAGGCCGTCGCGCTTGCTCTTGGTGGCATAGCCCACCGCGCGCAGATAGCGTTCGTCCAAGTGTTCCAGACCGGCCAGAATGGCGCCGATGCGCTTGCCTTCGCCGTTCAGGTAGTCAATGACTTCCACAATGGAGGGCACGGCCTGCTTGGCCTGGCCGAAAAACTCCATACAGACGGTGCGTGTATGCGCCGGCATGCGGTGCAGCACCCAGCGGGCCTGCGTGATCAGGCCGTCACAGCCTTCTTTCTGGATACCGGGCAAACCTGCAAGGAATTTGTCGGTAACGTCTTTACCCAGGCCTTCCTTGCGAAAGCGCCGACCCTCAATGTGCAGGGTTTCGCTGCGCAGCAACTGGGCACCAGGGGCGTAACGGCCATCAAACCATTTGACTTCAAAGTGGGCCATTTCCACGTCGTGGATCTTGCCCATATTGTGTTCAAGACGGGTCACTTCCAGCCAGTTTCCCTGGGCATCGACCATGCGCCACCAGGCGAGGTTATCCAGCGCAGTACCCCACAGCACGGCTTTCTTGCCGCCCGCGTTCATGGCGATATTGCCGCCCACACAGGAGGCATCGGCCGAGGTCGGGTCTACCGCAAACACGGCACCGGCGGCTTCGGCAGCGTCAGCCACACGACGGGTCACCACGCCAGCACCGGTCAGAATGGTGGTGACGGGCTCGGACATGCCGGGCAACGTGGTTTGTTCAGGCTTGCCAATGGCATCCAGCTTTTCGGTGTTGATGACAACCGAGCGCCAGCTAAGTGGAATGGCACCGCCGGTGTAACCGGTACCACCCCCACGCGGGATGATGGTCAGCTTCAGTTCGATACAGGCGCGCACCAGGGCGGCCATCTCGTTTTCGTGATCGGGGGTGAGCACGACAAAGGGATATTCCACACGCCAGTCGGTGGCGTCAGTGACGTGCGAGACGCGCGACAGGCCATCAAACTTGATGTTGTCCTTGGCGGTCAGGCGCGACAGGGAGCGCACAATTTTCTGGCGCAGCTCGCGGGTATCGGTAAATTCTTGTTCAAACGCGGCTACTGCACCCCGAGCAGCGTGCAACAGGCGCAGAACCTTGGCATCGCGATCGGGCACGGCGCTGTCGCGGCGCTGGTCAATCTCGTTCAAGCGATGGTTCAGGGCCTCGATCAGTTGATGCTGGCGCTTGGGATTGTCCAGCAGATCGTCCTGCAGATAGGGGTTGCGCTTGACGACCCAGATATCACCCAGCACTTCAAACAACATGCGTGCGGAGCGGCCGGTGCGGCGTTCGGAGCGGAGCTCGGACAGCTTTTCCCAGGCCTCTTCACCCAGCAGTCGCAGGATAATTTCCCGGTCTGAGTACGAAGTGTAGTTGTAGGGGATTTCACGCAGGCGCGGCGTGTCGTTGTTGCGTGCCTGGGCAGCCAGGTGCTTGCTTGCAATGGGGGCGTTCATGGCGATAGTTGGCAAGGCCCGTCAAGGGCGGCTCAGCGAGGAGCAGATAGGCAAAAGACAAGTGTATACGAATCGTAGCAGGGCTGCCCCCTTACTACAGGGCCAAGTCAGGGTTAAGGGGGTGTTTGCGGCCAGTTTGCTGCAAATTACCAACCCAATTTGGGGAAAATCCACAGCAGACCAGCGGTCATGGTGGTATAGCGCGCCAGTTTTCCCACCGCCATGTAAAACACGCTGGGCCAAAATGGCAGGCGTAGCCAACCGGCTACGGCACACAGGGGGTCGCCTACCACGGGTAGCCAGGACAAGAGCAGGGCGGGCGGTCCCATGCGGGTCAGCCAGCGCCGCCCCAGCTCGTGCCAGCGGCCTGCGGCCTTGTTCTTGGGAGTTGCGCCGTCTTCTGTGTGTTGCGGGTGCTTCTCGCGCCAGGCTTCGTAGGCTTTCTCGGCGCCCAGACCCATGGCATAGCTGATGGCCCCACCTGCCGTATTACCCACAGTGGCAACCAGCACGGCGGGCCAGAACATATGTGGAGCCAGATTGATATAGGCGAATACGGCGGGTTCCGAACCCAGGGGGAGCAGGGTAGCCGAGACCAGGCTGATGATGAAAATGGCGCTCAAGCCCACTTCGGGCAGAGATAGGGCGGCCAAGAGCCACGAAATAAGATCAGAGATCCAGGCTTGCATAAGTAATGTGGACGGGTTTTGTAGGGAGTAATGGACGCCAGTTAGGGCATCCGCCTATGGTATTCTGTTTTTCTTTTCCGGTGAGCGGTCTCAGGCAGGGGCCTGCGGCTGGCCTTGGTGGCAAAACCGGTTGTTACTAAAAGCTGAGTCATGTCGAACGATTACCTAAAGCGCATTCTGACCTCGAAAGTGTACGATGTTGCCATCGAAACACCACTTGAACCCGCTCCCCAGGTATCGGCACGAATTAGTAACACGGTCCTGCTCAAGCGCGAAGACTATCAGCCTGTTTTTAGCTTCAAGCTGCGCGGTGCCTATAACAAGATGGCCAATCTGTCGGCCGCAGAATTAAAACGGGGTGTATTGGCCGCTTCGGCGGGTAACCACGCGCAAGGCGTGGCCATGGCAGCGCGCAAGCTGGGTTGCCGTGCCGTTATCGTCATGCCAACCACCACCCCGCAAGTAAAAATTGATGGTGTACGTAATCTGGGCGGCGAAGTGGTCCTGGTGGGCGAGAGCTATTCGGATTCCTACCAGCACGCTCTGGAACTGCAAAAGAACGAAGGCCTGACCTTTGTGCACCCTTTTGACGATCCTGATGTGATCGCCGGGCAGGGCACGGTGGCCATGGAAATTTTGCAACAGCACCCCGGCCCGATTGAAGCGGTCTTTGTCGCGATTGGCGGCGGCGGTCTGGCGGCGGGCGTCGCCACATACATCAAGTCCTTGCGTCCTGAAATCAAAGTAATCGGCGTGCAGACCGAAGACTCCTGTGCCATGGTGCGCAGTATCAAGGCCGGTCGTCGTGTGAATTTGTCGGACGTGGGCCTGTTCTCTGACGGTACTGCCGTCAAGCAGGTGGGCTCCGAAACTTTCCGTCTGGTGCGTCAGTATGTGGATGATTTTGTCATCGTGGATACGGATGCGATTTGTGCGGCTATCAAAGATGTGTTTCAGGACTCGCGTAGCGTGCTGGAACCGGCTGGTGCCCTGGCTTTGGCGGGTGCCAAGCGCTACGCTGCTCAAAACAAGCTCAAGAACAAGACCCTGATTGCGGTCACGTCCGGCGCGAACATGAACTTTGACCGTATGCGCATGGTGGCGGACCGTGCAGATGTGGGTCAGGCTCGTGAAGCTTTGTTTGCCTTGACGATCCCCGAGGCAAAAGGCAGCTTCCGCCGCCTGTGCGATGCCCTGGGCACCCGCTCGGTGACGGAGTTCAACTACCGCATGTCCAATCCTGAAAAGGCGCATGTCTTTGTGGGTATGTCGATTTCCTCGGAAGCGGAGATCGAAAAGCTGGAAGAGCGTTTCGTGAAGAAAGGCTTTGGTACCTTGAACCTGACGGGCAACGAACTGGCCAAGACCCACGTACGTCATATGGTGGGTGGAGTGTCCAGCCAGGCTACGGACGAAGTCTTGCTGCGGTTCGAGTTTCCAGAGCGTCCTGGTGCTTTGCGTAAATTCTTGTCCAGCATGAACCAGGATTGGAATATCAGCTTGTTCCATTACCGTAATCAGGGCGATGACTACGGTCGCATTCTGATCGGAATCCAGGTGCCGCCTTCCGATAAAAAGGAATTCAAGGCTTTCCTGGGCAATCTGGGCTACCCGCACTGGGACGAAACGGATAACCCGGCTTACAAGCTGTTTTTGTAAGTCTATGGACGGCGCACGGCATTCGCTGTCTTGCCTCAGACCAA
The DNA here is from genome assembly GCF_037150615.1 of Alcaligenes sp. PF14. Lineage (NCBI taxonomy): Bacteria > Pseudomonadati > Pseudomonadota > Betaproteobacteria > Burkholderiales > Alcaligenaceae > Alcaligenes > Alcaligenes sp. PF14. The sequence continues at coordinate 9,850 of NZ_JBAGRS010000007.1, forward strand.
ATGAAAACACCTCGCTTGGAAAAGCGAGGTGTTTTTTTATTGGGGCTTGAATGTGGTGGCTGTCGTTGGAGCCGTATTGAGCCTGGGAGCCAGGAGCAGTGGGTGTTTGCTCCTGAGTTCGTCATGGGGGATTGGTTCAAGCCGCCTTACTGCCTTTGCGGCCTGATGGGCCGTTTGGCCATACGAATGTGCGATAAGACCAGATGCCCGTTAGTACGGTGGCGACTTAACAAGCTCTATGTCACACACTGTTTTAGAGCCTGCCGCAACGGCTCCAGGCTGTCATTCAGACGTGCGAAAGCCTGTTCCTGACGGGCAGCCAGTGCATGGGCCTGTTCTACCGTCACCACTTCAAAGCCCAGATTCTGACCGGGCAAACGCTGGGCAACTTGAGCCAGATCCACGCTGATGACTTGTCCGATGCGTGGATAGCCGCCTGTAGTTTGCCGGTCTGCCATCAACACAATGGGCTGGCCATCGTTGGGGACCTGGATTGTTCCAAAGCAGGTGGGGGCGGACAGCAGTTCTTTTGGCGACTTGCGCTGCAAGGGCTGACCTTCCAGGCGATAGCCCATGCGTTCTGAAGCCGGGCTGATGCGGTAGTTTTGGCTTTGGAACAGCTCCAGTGATTCGTCGGTAAACAAATCAGCTTGATCCAGAATGACGCGCAGGCGTTCACGTGGGGCCAGGGCTAGCGCCGCTGGCATGTAAATTCGCAGCTCGTCGAGTTCGGCTTGCAGCTTGTTGAGCGCCGCTTCCTGATTGGGCAGTGGGTGAGCCAATTGAATCTGGTCGCCTTTTTTCAAGGCGCGGCCTTCAAAACCACCCAGGCCAACGCGCATGTGGGTGCTTTGACTGCCCAGCAGGGATTCGACTTGAAAACCGCCGTAAACAGACAGGTAGCTACGGGCACCTTGGCCGGGTTTGGCGGACTGCATCGTCAGGGCTTGTCCGGCACGTGCCAGAGTAGGGCGCAGGACTGCTACGGGTTGGCCGTCCAGGCTGGCATTCATATCTGCGCCGGTCAGGACAAACAGGGCAGCTTCGTCAAAGCGCAGGCTGGGGCCTTGTACGGTAATTTCCAGACTGGCCAGATCCTGGTCGGTGGTATTGCCTGCTAGCAAATGGGCCAGTCTGTGGGCGCGTTCATCCATGGCACCGCTGGGCGAAACCCCCAGGTGCTGGTGTCCATAACGGCCTCGGTCTTGCAGGCTGCTCATCATGCCTGGTTTGAGGATATGCACCGTCATGCGGGTGTCCAGTGATCAAACTGCTCGTGAGGCAGAGGCACAAAGCGCACTTGGTCGCCGGGGGCGAGCAGGGCGGCGGGCGAGCGCCGGGCATCAAACAAATTAACTGGCGAGCGGCCAATCAGATGCCAACCGCCGGGGGATTCGTTGGGGTAAATAATGGTTTGCTGGTTCGCAATGGCGACCGAGCCTTTGGGCAGCACAGTGCGTGGTGTGGCGCGGCGCGGCACATTCAGTTGCTCGGGCAAGATGCCCATATAGGGAGCGCCGGGGGCAAAGCCCACCATGAATACCAGTTGCACCTGGCTGCTGTGCAGTTCGATGACTTGTTCCTGGCTTAGCCCCAATTGCTCGGCAATGGCAGGCAGGTCCGGACCGAAGAGGCCACCGTAGCACACGGGAACATCTACCAGTGCGCCGGGAGCGGCCTGGTCCTGGCTGGCATCCAGCTCGGCCAGGGCTTGGTGAACATAGTCGTGCAAACGAGCAAGCTGGTCGCTGCTGCCATCCGGGTAAAAGTGGATGGCGACTGCGGTAAAGCTGGGGACTAGATCACGGACACAGGCGGGGGCGTGGTCGCGCAGCAAGCGGGCGGCGCGGGTACAGCGCAAGCCGGTGTCCAGAGAAAGCGGGCCGCTGAACTGTACTAGCAAACAGCGGTCGCCTTGCTCGTTAAGTTGCCAGGATTTGTGCATCTTTATTTGGCGAAAAGCGAATCCAGGCTGTTGAAGGCCTTGAACTCCAGGGCGTTGCCCGAAGGGTCCATGAAGAACATGGTGGCCTGTTCGCCGGGCTCGCCCTTGAAACGGATATAAGGTTCGATAACGAATTTGGTGCCAGCGGCCACCAGCTTGTCAGCCAGGGTCTGCCAGGTGGGCATGTCCAGCACGACGCCAAAGTGGCGCACGGGCACATTATGGGCATCCACCGCGCTGGTGGCGTTGCTGCCACACTCTGAAGGGGCCAGATGAGCCACGATCTGGTGGCCGTAGAAGTTGAAGTCAATCCACTGGTCCGAGGATCGGCCTTCGGGACAGCCCAGTGTCTGTCCGTAGAACTGGCGTGCAACGGCCAGATCATGGACCGGAAAAGCCAGGTGGAAAGGGCGCAGCTCGTTGGTATGGGACATGCTTGGCTCCTGTGCGGCATAAGGCCGCCAACGTGGTCTTCAGAGCCGTTTATTGTAGGGCCAATATGGCCCCACATGTTCTAGCTGTCCTGGAGTCGAACCCGGCTCTTGGGGAAACGCAACATAAATACGCTGCCCACACCCAGACGGCTCTGGATTTGCAGGTCGGCGTTATGTCGCACGATGATGTGTTTGGTGATGGCCAGGCCCAGACCCGTACCGCCGGTGGAGCGGGAACGGCCCTTGTCTACGCGGTAAAAGCGTTCGGTCAGGCGGGGAATATCCTGGGCGGCAATACCGATGCCCGTGTCTTGCACCGAATAACAGGCCTCGCCATTGTCATTCAGATACCAGCGCACGGTGATGGTGCCATCCTTGGGGGTATAGCGCACCGCGTTGGTAATCAGGTTGGAGACAGCCGAGCTCAGTTCGGTTTCCATGCCCTGAATGGCAATGCGAGGGTCCAGATCTGTGACAAAGCTGTGCTGGCCGCCAGAAATAGCCTCGCCTTGTTTCAGCGCGCTTTCAATCAACTGGCTGACCTGTACCGTCTCCCCTTCCACTGTGGGTGAGGATTCCAGCGTGGATAAGGTCAGCAAGTCGGACACAATCGACTGCATGTGGCGAGTCTGCTCCAGCATCATCTGCTCGTAGCGTTGACGCTGTTCCAAAGGCAAGCTTTCGGGCGGCATGTCCTGCAGGGTTTCCAGAAAACCCAGCAAGACGGTAAGCGGTGTGCGCAGTTCATGGGAGACATTGGCCACAAAGTCCTTGCGGGTAGTCTCCAGCATTTCCACCTGGGTGACATCACGCGTCACGATCAGGAACTGGCCCAGGCCATAAGGGGTTAATTGCAGCAGCAAGGAGCGCTCACGTCCGTCTTTGCTCAGATGCAGCAGCAAAGGGCCATCCCATTGAGGCTGACGGGCGTAACGAGAAAACTCGGGTTCGCGCAGGATATTGAAGATGCTGTGATGGCGGTCCGTGGCCAGATTCAGGCCTATGTGCTCACAGGCGGTCTGGTTGCACCATTGCAGTTCCATCTCCCCATTCAGGGTAATGGCACCGTCGGGCAGGGCCTCGGCGGCCATCATGATGCCGTCTACGTAACGATTCAGATCCTGAATTTCCTGGCGATCACGGCGCAGTTGGCGGTAGATGGGGGCCAGAATGGCGTCCCAGGGGCCAACTGCGGGGGGCGGAGGATCATTCAGGTTGCGGGTCCAGCGTTCAACGCGGGAAAGCTGCAGGGTGCTGATGACAACCAGCAATAACAGGCCACCACAAAACAAGGCCAGACCGGTGAATGGCCCTAGCCACCAGCCGATCAAGCTGCCCAACAGGGCCCAGATAACAATAGACGTAAATATGCTGAACATGGGATCAGGCGGTCGGCGCCTTTTCCAGTGGGGAAAGGGCAAAACGATAGCCCGAGCCACGAATCGTTTCAATATGTTTGTCGTGTCCGCTAGGCTCCAGCGCCTTGCGCAAGCGACGAATGTGCACGTCTACCGTACGTTCTTCTACAAATACATGGTCGCCCCACACCTGGTCCAGCAACTGGGAGCGGGTGAATACGCGCTCGGTGTGTGTCATGAAAAAATGCAGCAGACGGAACTCGGTAGGCCCGATGGTCAGCGCCATGCCCTGGCTGGACAGACGGTGCGTGCTGGGGTCCAGCTGCAGGGTGCCGATGGAGATCACATCGTCAGTTAGCTGGGGAGCGCGGCGGCGCAATACGGCCTTGATGCGGGCAATCAGTTCTTTGGGCGAGAAAGGCTTGGTGATGTAATCGTCCGCACCGGCTTCCAGGCCATCGACCTTGTCCTGTTCCGAGCCTTTGGCGGTCAGCATGATGACCGGAATATGACGGGTACGTTCGTCCGAGCGCAGTTTGCGGGCCAGATTGATGCCCGAGGAGCCGGGCAGCATCCAGTCCACCAGAATCAAATCAGGCAGTTCCGCGCGAATGAGGATCTGGGCTTGTTCGGCATCGAAGGCGCGCAGCACTTTATGGCCGGCAAAAGACAGATTGACAGAGATCAGTTCCTGGATCGCAGGCTCATCTTCCACGACTAATATGCTTGTACTCATTGTTAGCTTCAGACTGGTCCGATAAAAAATAATAGAGGGTCAGGCTGGCTGTCTGTATTGTGCTTGGGCGCGGGGCCTGCTGTTGTCATCAGGCGGCTCAAGGGCAATACGGCAGGCGCTTCAAATCCCTGACTGCACGTAATAGCGCCATCATATGGCGTTAATGTTTCAGGTTTGTGAATGTGTAAAAAAGGGGAGCGCTCAGCGAGCCGGATTTTCGTTTCTGTACCGGGAAATCTGCGTTACGATTATGCACTATGGAAAAACAGCGTCCTCAAACCTCCTCCGCCCAGAACGCCGATACGCACTTCGGTTTTCAAACCGTGGCCGAAAACGAAAAAGCGGGCAAAGTAGCCCAGGTTTTTCATTCGGTGGCTAACAACTACGACATTATGAACGATCTGATGTCGGGCGGCCTGCACCGTATCTGGAAAGCCTTCACGATTGGTCGCGCAGCAGTGCGTCCCGGCATGAAAGTGCTGGATATTGCCGCGGGTACGGGTGATTTGACCAAGACTTTTGCGCGTCAGGCCGGTGCGGACGGCGAGGTCTGGCATACCGATATCAATAGCTCCATGCTGCGCGTGGGTCGTGATCGTTTGCAGGACAAGGGCATCATCACGCCCGTTACGGTCTGTGATGCCGAGCACCTGCCTTTTCCTGACGGCTATTTTGATCGCGTCTCGGTGGCCTTTGGCTTGCGCAATATGACGCACAAGGATCGCGCACTGGCTGAAATGAAGCGGGTGTTGCGTCCGGGCGGCAAATTGCTGGTGCTGGAGTTTTCCCGCGTGGCCAAGCCTTTGCAGGCCCCGTATGACTGGTATTCCTTCAATATCCTGCCCCGTATTGGCAAGTTTGTTGCCAAGGACGAGGAAAGCTACCGCTATCTGGCTGAATCCATTCGCATGCACCCCGATCAGGAAACTCTGGCCGACATGATGCGCGAAGTGGGTCTGGAGCGCGTGCAGTATTTCAATCTGACAGCCGGCGTAGCCGCGCTGCACGAAGGCATCCGCCTGGATTGATGCCAGGCGTTCCCTCTCTATATACAGCGGCACCTTCTGGTGCCGTTCGTTTTTTGTCTGTAATGAACGGTAAAAAAAACATGGTGCATGAGAACTTGTCATGTTAATGTTCAGCTTATCGTAAGTTTTCTTGAATAATCGACTGGGATGGCATGGCCGGGGGCGTCAAAACCCTGTGTGTTAAGCGCTTGTTCTGGTCAGGAGTTTGTGACTATGTCTGGACGGCTTTCTCGTTATTTCATGGCCGCTGTATTGGCTTTTAGCACCGGCGCCTTGCTGACCGTTTCTTATGATGCGGAAGCACGACGCATGGGTGGTGGCTCCAGTTTTGGCCGCCAATCCTCCAACATTACCAGCAACCGCTCGGCAGCGACGCCTCCTGCTGCAGCGAATAACGCGACTCGCTCGGCTACGCCTGCTGCGGGTGCCGCTGCTGCCGGTACGGCTGCGGCTGGTACCGCTGCCAAGTCGGGCATGTCCCGCTTCCTGGGCCCGATCGCCGGTATCGCCGCTGGTCTGGGTATTGCCGCCTTGCTGTCCAGCATGGGTCTGGGCGGTGCTTTCCTGGAAATGATGTCCAGCCTCTTGTTGATCGGTCTGGTGGTCTTCGCCGTTCTGTTCATCGTGCGTCGTCTGCGTGGCTCGGCTGCTCGTCCTGCCATGCAACAAGCCGGTGGTCAGTCCATGATGCGCAATGCTGATCCTGCTCCCAGCCCATGGAAGCAGCCCCAAGCTGCGCCAGCACCTATGCCTGCTGCCGCTCCAGCTGCTCAGCCCGCTGCTGCCGCCGCTGTTCCAGCGCCGCCAGTAGACGAGAGCTGGTTCATCCCCGGTGATTTCGACACGCCTACGTTCCTTGCCAATGCCAAGACCCAGTTCGTGGAAATCCAGAAGCTGTGGGACAAGGGCGACGTGGAACAACTGCGTACCTTCCTGACCGACGACCTGCTCAAGGAAGCCGCTCCTCAAATCGCTCAGCGCCAAGGCGAGAACGTAACTCAAGTGGTACTGCTCAATGCAGAGCTGCTGGGTATCGAAAAAGTAGCCGACGGCCACCTGGCCAGCGTGCGCTACTCCGGTATGCTGCGTGAAGAAGTGGGTGCAGAGGCTTTCCGCTTTGAGGAAGTCTGGAATCTGTTCAAGGCCGACGGCGCAGGCTGGCTGCTGGCTGGTATTCAGCAGATCCCGGTTGACCCCAACGCTTGATCTCTATCTATACAGACAGCCGCCTTCTTACCCAGGCGGCTGTTCTGTTATGAGCGCTCCCGTTTCGCTGTGATCCCATCTGCCCGTGTTCCTGCCGCCCTGTACATCCGGCCGTGTCTGTGTCGGGTTAAACTGGCTGTTTTAATTGGACTGGTTTACTTGCCCCGGCAGTAGACTTGCATGGACATGCTTGGTATCCCTTCATTCCTAGAACCTGGCGCCGTGGGCGTGCGTTTGCTCAATGCCTTGCTTGATCGCGAGGATTGGGCGCGTGAGCGTTTGCGCAGCCATGCAGGTAAAACCGTGTCGCTGATTGTGGGCCGTTTGCAACTGGTCTACACCATCAGCTCTCAAGGAAAGCTGGAGCAGGGCCATCCTGCCGTCGTGCCGGATGTCACGTTGACACTGCCTCAGGACAAGCTACCTGAACTGCCACAAATTCTTCAAGACGGTGATTTCAGCCGTGTCGCCCAGTTAATGCATGTGCAAGGCGAGGCTGGGCTGGCCAATCTGGTGTCGGACCTGGCGGCCAATCTGCGCTGGGATGCCGAGCATGATCTGGCCAAAATTGTGGGTGATGTCATGGCGGTGCGTCTGTTCAGCGGGGCGCGCCGGGCCGTTTCCGGTTTGCGGGATCTGGGCCAGCGTTTGGCAGGCAATGCCAGCGAATACTTGACTGAAGAAAGTGCTTTACTGGTTACCCGCCCCGAACTGGAACGGATGCGCGAGCAATCGGCTGGTTTGGTCCAACGTCTGGACGAACTGGACCAGCGTTTGAAGCGTCTTGACGCGCGTCGGCGGGAGTCCTGAGCATGTTCTCCTTGTGTCGTCTGCTGACCATTTTGCTGGTTGTATTCCGTTATCGCCTGGACGAGCTGGTGCTATCGAGCATCCGCCACCCTTGGGCATCACGTATGTTGCGCATTGTGCGCCTGGGTCGCAAACCCAAGCTGCCACGTGGCGTACGTTTACGGCTGGCCCTGGAAAGTCTGGGGCCCATCTTCGTTAAATTCGGCCAGGTGCTCTCCACTCGCCGGGATTTGATCCCGCTGGATATTGCCGAGCAACTGGCGTTGCTGCAGGACCGCGTGCCGCCGTTCCCTTCGGAGGTGGCGGAAGCCACAATTCAGAAGGCCCTGGGTGCTTCGCCTTACGAACTGTTCCAGAAGTTTGATCGCGAACCCATCGCTTCGGCGTCGATTGCGCAGGTTCACTTTGCCGAGCTGCATAATGGCCGCGAAGTAGCCGTGAAGGTGTTGCGCCCTGGCATGCGCGAGGTCATCCATAAAGACTTGCGTCTGATGCGCGTGCTGGCTGCGTTCATGGAACGGCTGGGCCCGGATGCCCGTCGCCTGAAACCGCGCGAAGTGGTGGCCGAGTTCGACAAGTACCTGAACGACGAGCTGGACCTGATACGCGAAGCCTCCAACTGCAGTCAGCTACGCCGCAACTTCACCAAAGATGTAGAGCGTACCCAGCTTTTGATCGTGCCTGAAGTGCATTGGGACTATTGCGCCTCGACCGTGTTCACCATGGACCGCATGAAGGGCATCCCGGTCAACCAGATTGATCGCCTGCGCGCCGCCAATGTGGATTTGAAGGATCTGGCCCGCAAAGGGGTAGAAATTTTCTTCACCCAGGTGTTTACCGACGGTTTTTTCCATGCCGACATGCACCCCGGCAATATTTATGTCTCGGATGCACCGGAGAGCTTGGGCCGTTATATTGCCCTGGACTTTGGCATTGTGGGTTCGCTGTCCGAGTTCGACAAAAACTATCTGGCGCAAAACTTCCTGGCTTTTTTCCGGCGCGATTACCGCCGGGTGGCTCAATTGCACATCGAGTCCGGCTGGGTGCCACCTGAAACCCGTGAAGAGGAGCTGGAAGGCTCGGTACGCGCGGTATGTGAACCGTATTTTGATCGGCCCTTGTCCGAGATCTCGCTGGGGCAAGTGCTGTTGCGCCTGTTCCAGACCTCGCGCCGGTTCAATGTAGAAATTCAGCCGCAGCTGGTGCTGCTGCAGAAAACCCTTCTGAATGTGGAAGGGATGGGGCGGGATCTGGATCCGGAGCTGGATCTGTGGGATACCGCCAAACCTTATCTGGAAAAGTGGATGTACCAGCGTATTGGTCCATCGGGCTTTTATTCGCGTTTGAAACAGGAAGCAGGGCAGTGGGCCCAGATCATGCCGCAGCTTCCGCGTCTGGTGTATTCCGCTTTGAATAGGCCAGAGACAGGGCAGGCGTTGAACCAGGAACTCAAGCTGCTGCGCCAGTCGCAGCAGCAGACCAACCGATTATTGACTGCCTTATGTGCTGTATTGGCGGTTGCGGTCGGGGTGGCCATCTGGGCTTTGGTGGGGCGATAAGTGTGACGACCCCGCAACGCGTCAGTTTTTTTGTGGCTGACATATTTCTGATAACTGCAGGTTCTACGATAGACGCAGGTCCGCCAGCTGATTGCTAAGCTGGCGCTTTCCGGCGCCTTCCGGACGGTGAATGGCCGCCCTCAAGGAACCGCTTGATTCTTTTTAGGAATCGTTATGCTTTACCATGACTTATTTAAATCCATGGAAGCGGTGCGCTGGAATTTTGCGCATGACATACCGTGGGATGACTTTGATGGCAGCAAGCTTACAGACGAGCAAGCCTACACCATCAAAATGAACGCCATTACCGAGTGGGCAGCCTTGCCTGCTACCGAAATGTTCCTGCGTGACAATAAAGATGACAGCGATTTTTGCGCTTTTATGTCCGTGTGGTTCTTTGAAGAACAAAAGCACTCGCTGGTTCTGATCGAATACCTGCGCCGTTTCCGCCCCGAGCTGATGCCTACCGAAGAAGAACTGCACAAGGTGCGTTTTGACTTCGATCCGGCCCCGGCCATGGAAACGCTGATGCTGCACTTTTGCGGCGAAGTGCGCCTGAACCACTGGTACCGCCGTGCTGCCGACTGGCATACCGAGCCGGTGATCAAGGCCATCTACAAGATCGTGGCTCAGGACGAGGCTCGTCACGCCGGTGCTTACTTGCGCTACATGAAGCGTGCCCTGGTGCACAAGGGCCAGGAATTTGGCCTGCAAGCCCGTCTGGCTTTCTCCAAGATTGGTGTTCTGATGGCTTCTGCTCATCGCACCGCGCAGGCGTTGCACCCCACCAACTTGCACGTGAACAAAGCCATGTTCCCGGAAGATACTGTGCAGTCCAAGCTGCCATCGCCCGGTTGGCTGGAAAACTGGCTGGATACGCAGATTCGTTTCGACAAGGAATGGGAGCACAAGGTCAGCTCGCGCATCTTGCACAATATGTCGCTGCTGATGGGTAGCTCGTTCGAGACCGTGCAGGAATTGAACCGCTACCGCAAGGATCTGGCACGTCAGGTCGGCTCTGATTCGACGCTGGTGCAGGCTTGATATGAGCGCACGTTTCGAGGCCAAGGTGATGGGTCTGGATGCCTTGCGTGAAGCGGTGGAGCAGGGGCGCCTGGAGCGCCCGCTGGTCTTTACTAACGGTGTGTTTGATATCTTGCACCGTGGGCATGTCAGCTACTTGGACGAGGCTGCCCAATTGGGTGCCTCGCTGATTGTCGGTGTGAATACCGATGCCTCGGTGCGCCGTCTGAACAAGGGGCCGGAGCGCCCCATCAATCCCGAGCAGGATCGCGCTGCCTTGCTGGCTGCGCTGGCCTGCGTGGATGCGGTGGTCTTGTTTGACGAGGACACGCCCGAAGCCCTGATCGCGGCGCTGCGTCCGGACTTGATCGTGAAGGGCGGCGACTACGATATGGAAGCCTTGCCTGAAACGGCTTTAGTGCGTAGCTGGGGTGGCGATGCAGTTGCGATTCCCTTCGAGTTCCAGCGTTCCACGACAGCACTGGTCAAGAAGCTGCGCGACTAAAAGCACAGGACAAATTGATGTGTTGAATCCCGGCTTGGTCCGGGATTTTTTTGCTTCTAAGTCGTGAGCTCGAGGTTCTGCTTTTAAAGGCCAGATTGCGGTGCCTAGACTGTATTTTTTGCCAGCGCAGGCTTCAGGACGCCGGTTCAAGCAGATCGTTGACAGCACGCAGATCGTTTTCGTTCAAGGTGCCGCTGGCTGCTTTCAGGCGCAGGCTGTTCATCAGAACTTCGTAACGCGCTTGGGCCAAGCTGCGTTGCGCTTCATACAACTGCTGTTGGGCATTGAGTACATCGATGTTTACACGTACACCGACCTCGTAAGCCAGCTTGTTGGCCTCCAGGGCGTCCTGACTGGATTTGGTGGCTGCTTCCAGTGCCTGCACACGGACCAGACCTGTGGTGACGCCAGAGAAGTACTGGCGCGTCTGCTGGATGGATTGCTGAATAGCGAACTGATGATCGTAGCGGGCCTGTTGCAGGCGCGAGCTTTGTTCGCGTACTTGCGAGCTGGTTTCACCACCACGGAAAATCGGGATGCTTAACTCCAGACCTAAAGCGCTGTTCAGCGAACGTGGGCCACCGCCCGCTTGGCCAAACAGAGTCTGGTCGCTACCGCTGCCGGTTTGGGCTTTCAGGGCCAGGGTGGGTTCGTGCAGGGCCTGGGTGCTTTTCAACTGCTCTTCGGCAGCACGGGCCTTGATATCAGCCAGTGCCACGGTCAAGCCGGATTGGCTGGACTGATCCAGCCAGTCTTGCAAATTCGCAGGCTGCGGGGCGGGAAGGCGTAAAGGCTCACGCAGGCGCGCCAGCGTGTCATAACGCTCCAGCGTCAGCGCAGCCAGCTTGTCCTGAGCCACCTGCAGGGCATTTTCAGCCTGCAAGACGCCAGCCCGGGTCAGGTCCAGGCGCGATTTGGCTTCGTAGGTATCGGTAATCGTGGTGCCACCCAGCTGAAAGTTCTGATCAGCAGCACGTAATTGCTCGTCAATGGCGGCTTGCTGGGCTTTCAGGGTAGACAGCGTATCTTGCGCAGCCAGCACATCAAAATAGCTTTGGCTGACGCGCAGCATCAAATCTTGCCGATCCAGCGTCAGCTGAATATCCGCACCCTGCGCCAGTAATTGGGCACGTTCGTAACGGGCCCAGGCATTACGGTTGTACACGGGTTGGCTCAGCGTCAAGGTCCAGGCAGCTCGGTCACTGGAATGCTGATTGGACAGCTTGCTGGTTTGACGCCGCTCTTGTAGTTCGGCTGTGCCGATGGCGCTTATCTGCGGCAACAGTTGTGCCCGGCTTTGGGGTACTTGTTCCTGATCGGCTTGATGCGCAGCTTGCGCAGCGCCAAACTGCGGTTCATGTGCCAGGGCCTGGTTCCAGGCCTGCAGCAGATCTTGCGACTGGGCGGTGCTACTTAAGGCAAGCAGCGAAAGCAATGCCAGGCGCAAGGGAGTCATGAACCGCATATGTGCTTAAAAGCGGAATTGCGAAACGGCGGTGCCGCGCAACGGTTTGATCCAGGTGTCGAACAGGGGTGTAGTCTCGAAGCTGGCCGCGCTGGTGCGAGTAATACGTACAGCCGTCATGACCGGGTTTTGACCGACCACTACAACCAGACGACCGCCGATACAGAGCTGGTACTTCAAAGCATCAGGAATGGTGGGCACGGAGCCGGTGACCAGAATGGCGTCGTACTCGGTGGTGCCCCAGCCTGCGTGCGCGTCACCCACTTCAACCTTGACGTTGCGCACATTGTTGCGCTGCAGGTTTTCCTGGGCGAAAGCGGCCAGTTTGCTGTCAATTTCGATGGAGGTAACTTGTTGGGACAGGTGAGCCAGCAAAGCAGCCTGGTAGCCCGAGCCGGTACCAATTTCGAGCACACCGTCGCTAGGCTGCAGCAGCAGCTCTTGAGTCAGACGGGCTTCGACTTTGGGCGAGAGCATGGTCTCATGCGTGTCCACGGCATTGATGATCAGTGGCAGCTCGGTGTCCGAAAAGGCCGAAGGGCGCAAGGACGAGGGAACAAAGCGTTCGCGCTGGACCTCGACCAATGCTTGCAGCACTTTTTCGTCGGATACGTTCCAGGGACGGATTTGTTGTTCCACCATGTAGTAACGGGCACGTTCGAGTTCAGACAGCGCAAAATGGTTCATAGCTTCCAGAAAACTAAAGGCTTGGCAAAGAGCCGATTATAAGCCAGCACATCGATAAAGATGCGCAGTTGGGCTTAGCAGGACGGCACCATTGCATGGAGCAAGGTGCTGGCGTTGTTGACGGCAATGGGCAAGAAGGTATCAAAATCCATGTGCGCTTCACTGTTGGCATTGTCTGAAATACTGCGTATGCAGACAAAAGGTACCTTGTTCAGATAGCACACCTGGGCAATGGCGCCACTTTCCATTTCGCAGGCTAAAGCGTTGAAGGTGGCGCTTAACCACTGTATTTTATCGTTACATGCTATAAATTGGTCGCCGGTAACAATTCGGCCCGTGTGGACCTGATGGCCTTCGATCTGCTGGGCGGCGGTTTGAGCCACGGTCAGCAGGGCGGGATCGGCGGGGAAATCGAAGGTATCCAGACGGAAAACCTGTCCCGGCGCCAGACCCAGGGCTTTCAGTTCCACATCGTGCTGGACCAGGGTATCGGCAATGACGATATCGCCCGGCCGGATGCTGGGCTCAACCGCACCCGCAATGCCGATATTGATAATGCTGCCCACGGCAAATTCCGAGATCAGCATCTGGGTGCAGGCGGCGGCGTTGACCTTGCCCACGCCGCAAACCACGGCCACAACGGGCTTGCCCAGATAGCTGCCGCGATGAAAATCCATGCCGGCGCGCTGGATGGTCTGGGGCTCTTGCAAGCGCTCCAGCACAATCTCCAGCTCTTCGCGCATGGCGACAATAATTCCAAGTGTAGACATAAGACAGGGGCCTTCAAGCGGCCCGATCAAACGGCACGTATCAGGACGATGGCCACAGTTTATGGAAGTGATGCACCGGACCGTGTCCGCTGCCCACTGTCAGTTCACCCGAACGGGCAATGGCTTCGTACAAGTACTTTTTGGCAGCCAGAGCAGCGTCAGGCACATTGCTGTATTGGGGTAGCAGGGCGGCCAGCGCAGCCGACAAGGTGCAGCCGGTGCCGTGCGTATTGGCAGTATCAATACGTTTGGCGGGCATTTCGATCATCTTGTCGCCATCGTGCAGCAAGTCTATGCAGTCCGAACCGGGCAGGTGACCGCCTTTCAGGAAGACCCAGCGTTGATCGCTGTGACTCATCAGGCGACGCAGACGCTCGGCAGCCTGACGCATTTCCTTGACGGTTTCTACCGGGCGGGCGTCCAGCAGGACACCGGCTTCGGGCAGATTGGGCGTGATCATGGTGCACTGGGGCACTAACTGTTCCCGCAGGGCATGGACGGCCGACTTTTCCAGCAGATGATCGCCGCTTTTGGCGATCATTACCGGGTCCAGCACCAGATGCCTGGGTTTGAAGTGAGCCATGCGCTCGGCCACCACGGTGGTGACGGCCTCCTGGCCCAACATGCCGATCTTGACACCATCAATGCGCACATCGGCAAACAGCGTATCAATCTGCTGGCGCACAAAGTCGGCAGGAACCGGGCTGATACCGGTTACCCCTTGAGTATTTTGTGCCGTCAAAGCGGCAATCACAGCGGTGGCATAAGCACCCAGGGCGCTCATGGCTTTGACATCAGCCAGAATACCGGCGCCGCCGGAGGGGTCAACCCCGGCAATGGTCAGCGTGTTGGGAATCATGTCTCAATCAGGTACGGGAGTGAATCAGCCCTTCGGTGGGGGAGCTGGGGTCGGCATCGTAGTATTTGCGGGGCACACGGCCAGCCAGATAAGCCTGACGACCGGCTTGTACAGCCAGGTTCATGGCGCTGGCCATCATCACAGGCTGGCGGGCACCGGCAATGGCGGTGTTCATCAGGACACCATCACAGCCCAGTTCCATGGCAATAGCCGCATCCGAGGCTGTACCGACACCGGCATCGACCAGCACAGGCACCTGGCTCTGATCGATGATCAGGCGCAGGTTCCAGGGGTTGATGATGCCCATGCCCGAACCGATCAGGGAGGCCAGGGGCATGATGGCGACACAGCCAATGTCTTCCAGCATACGAGCCTGGATAGGGTCGTCGGCGCAATACACCATCACATCAAAGCCTTCATCCACCAGAGTTTTTGCGGCTTTCAGGGTTTCGGGCATATTGGGGAACAGATTGCCGGAGTCGCCCAGCACTTCCAGTTTGACCAGTTTGTGGCCGTCCAGCAGTTCGCGGGCCAGACGCAAGGTACGCACGGCGTCCTCGGCGGTATAGCAACCCGCGGTGTTGGGCAGCAGGGTGTATTTGGAGGGGGCCAGGTAATCGAGCAGATTGGGCTCGTTGGCGTTCTGGCCGATATTGGTGCGGCGAATGGCCACCGTCACAATTTCAGCGCCGCTGGCTTCAATAGCCTGACGAGTTTCATCAAAATCTTTGTATTTACCGGTGCCTACCAATAGCCGGGATTGGTAGCTGGTTCCGGCCAGGATAAAGGGATCGTTGTTCACTGTTTGGGTCATGGTGGTGCTTTGTTGCGCATCCGTCTTTGTTGACGGATAAAGAATTGGTTTTTTGCAGGGCAAACACTGCAAGAATAATCCATTTGGCCGGTGCCCGCAGGAAAACCCGTATGCCGGCTTGCTGGTGTGCGATAGGGATTTGGCTCGGGCAGGGGGCTGGCCACGGATGCGAGCGCGATTGGCCTGTGGCTGTGGCAAATATATACCTTGGCATATTCGCCTTATGTTTAAGGCCATGCGCAAGGCCCCAATGCAGGCTGGCCCTGCCAGGGTTGCGATGCGAAAATTCTGTTGTTCCTCAAGAACGGGATTTTTATTGAGGGATCCGTAGATTTCATCCGTTCTTTCTGTTTTATCGCTCGGACACAAGCCTCAGGTGCTGATGTACCTGGGGCTTGAGTTCGATTGGCATTGTTTGATTGTTAAAGGAGCACGTTCTTGGGCCCTGACCCTGAATCTGAAAGACGCACATTTGCGTTGCGCCCCGCGTTTCATGTCCGCATGAAACCCCATTGCGAATTGAGCACCGGCTCCAGGTTCCTCACGGTCTAAGACGTGTGGGGTGCTTCTGTGGCCGTGTGCCCAGGAGAATCTCATGCTGTTTTCCCGCCCTCACGATAGCTTGCAGCGCGCTTTGCGTATGGCTGTCGCCACTTACCGTCCTGTCGCCGTGTGCGACTTGCTGGCCTCGCACGGCACCTTGGCTTTTGCCCAGGCCTTGCCCGAGCTGTCGGCTTGTGTCCGCGCCGATGTTCTGGCCATGCTTCCCGCGTTTGATCGCAGTCAGGTCTACAACGCCATGCATACCGGCGTGCGAGTAGGGCATTTGGGTCGCCGCCGCACTCATGGCCCGTCGCCCAGCCTGTTCACCCTGTTCCCGCACCGCTACGGCACGCAGGACTGGCTGCGTGAGTATCGCCAGCCCCAGCGCTCTTGAGCACTGGACCCTACCCCTTTTCTGTTCAACCTGTCACAGCAGACCAGCCCATGCGGGGGTCGCACCGTCATGGACGGCTGCTGTGGCTTTCATCAACCCAAAAGAGTGCTATGCCGCAAACCATTCCCTCTTCCTTGAGCAGCAAACCGTATCAGGACAACTCGCTGGCCGCCCAGGTCTGGACCCGCTCGGCGCGTCGCCCCAGTGTTGCACCGCTCAAGGGTCGCAAGCGTTGGTCGCGCTACGAGCGTCTGTCCTTTTCCATGCTGCTGTCTTCGTGGGGCATTTTGATTGTGGTGGTGAGCTGGCTGTTTTTCAGCAACTCGCACCTGGAAACCCGGACCAGTTCTACCTCCGGCTCGCATTCCAGCTTTTACATGGGTACCACGACGCCGTCGCCCGATGCGTCCAGCACCCAAGAGACCCGTTCTGATGGAGATCAACAATGACGGACCAAGGTAAAACGCCGCCGCTCTTTGGCAACGACGGCCAGCCCAATAACTGGATGCGCATCAGCATCCATGCCGCCGAGCAGATCAGTGGCCTTCGTAAAAAGCTGGGCGTGGAAATTCCACAGACCTTGCAGAACAGTCCCACACAGGAAGGCCCCTTCAGCTTTGTGCCTGTGACGTTTCTGAACGTGGACAAGGGTCAGAAGAAAGCCAGCCGTGTTGTGTTCATCCTGAGCCGCGAAGCCTTGGTGTCCATTGAACCTGATCCCAGCCCCAAGCCACTGGCCCAGGCCCTGCAGCGCTTGCAGCGTGATGGTCGCGAGAACGACGCCTTTGAAAGCTTTGCGGTGATTTTGCAATCCATTAACGATGCCACCGATGAACTGCTGGACTCCCTGAGCCACGATCTGGGCAAGGTGCTGACTCAGACCAACGCCGTGCTCAACAGCCTGGAAACCAAGGACCGGGACTTTGGCGTCAGTGATGTGGTCTCCACCCAGATGGATTTGAGCGAAGTAGAAGAACTCTTGTCCGACTGCCTGGAAAGCCAATTGCAGCTGGCCATGGCTGCTCGTCATGCCCTGGCGCGTTTACCCGCAGATCAGGAAAAACTGAAGCCTGTTTTTCATACCCTGATCGACGACATCGAGGCCGTGGAAAAGCAGGTGAACTTTGTGCACGACCGCGTCCGCCTTTTGCAGACCACCAACAATATGGCGCTGAACGTGAAGCAGAACCAGATTGTGAAAGTGTTCTCGGTGGTGACCGCCGTGTTCCTGCCCGCCATGCTGATTTCAACCTACTACAGCATGAACTTTGCCTATATGCCGATTCTGCAATGGGAGCACGCCGAGATAGTGGGGATTATTTCCACCGCCTTGTTCTCCATGTTGCCGCTGATCTATGTGAAACACCGGGGCTGGCTGCGCTAGAGCGCGCTGCCTTTGATACTTAAATGAATGGGAAGAATTTCGTATGTTGAACACACTGAAAAGCAGTACCGAGGTGGCAACGGCAGGCTCGGATAAATTACGCGGACTGGTCTGGAATGAAGACTTGAGCCTGCAGTCGGACTCCAACGCGGCCGTCCAGCAGCGCCGTCAGGCCATTGACCGGGCGCGTGCCAACCGCCCACGCACCGCGCATATCGAGCGCGAAATCATGATTGCGGTGGTGGTGCTGTACATCCTGATTCTGGGCAGTTTTGCCGGTCTGCATTTGTATGGCCACTACATGGTTTCCCCGGAAGCGGAACAGGTACAAAGCGAGGACTAAGCCATGACTGAAAAAAAACAGGGGGGCGCGGTGGTGTCCAGCCTGAGCGACAAGCGCGGGCAAAAAACGGCATGGTTGCAGCTGTCGGCCAGCCGGCACGATGAACTGGCCGAGGCGCAAGCCAAACTGGGCCTGGACCTGAGCGTCAAACGGGGCCGTGCTGCCGCGGAAGAAGCGGGCTTTATTCTGATTCCCGTGGAGATGGTGATACGTCAGGGCCAGCAGTACCGCGAAACCAGCCTGCTGTTCGTCTTGAGCAAGGACCGCCTGATCAGCGTGGAGCAGGACGTGCGGGTTGATACCTTGGAGCGTGTCAGCCAGCAGTTGAACGCCAGGGTAGAGGCCGGGCACGCCGTGCCCAGTCCCGCTTCAATTCTGTTCATGATCCTGCAGGCTCTGAACGACCAGGCTCGTGCCACGATTTCCGATATTGCCGGGCGTCTGGACGAACGCAGCGATACGGTGGCGGCAGCCAGTGGCGGCTTTGATACCTCCGGCCGTCAGGCCGGGGTGGCGGATATTGCCAGTACCGCCATCGGTCTGGGAGAGGCCGAGGAGTTGGTCGCCAAAACCGTGGAAGGGCAATTGATGCTGGCTCGCGCAGGCCGTTGGCTGCGTCGTACGCCCGGTGGCGAAAGCGCAGAGAACCTGTCCATGTTGCTCTCGGATATTCAAAGCTTGCGTCGTTATGCCCGCTTTCAGCACAACAAGATCCGCAACTTGCAGCAGTCCTTGATGACCACGCTGGATTTGAAGCAGAACCAGGTGATCAAGGTCTTTACAGTGGTTACTGCAGTGTTCTTGCCGCCTACGCTGATCGCGGCGTTTTACGGCCAGAACTTTGCCAATATGCCCGAGCTGGAAATTATCGGTGGCGAGTGGCTGGTCATGGGCATGACCGCCGTATTTGCCTTGGCTCCCTTGGCCTATGTAAAGCGTAAAGGGTGGATGCGATGACGGCCCGTTTCAAGGATATGGCTTCCTGGCGGCGCTTGCAGGCCCCTGACCGTCAGGCGCTGGAAGATCTGGGCAAGTTGTATCGCGTGGACTTGCTGCCACAAGCCCAGGCCAGCCTGGGGATGGCCACACGCATACGCTGTGTGCGAGTGAGTGACGAACAGATGCAGGTGTCTGACCTGATCTGGTGTTTGGGGCAGGACGATCAGCCTTTGTATACCGTGGAAACTGGCCATCGTCTGCTGCGTCCCGGCCAGGCTCTGGAGCGCTTGAGTGCCCAGGAAATGTCCTTGGCCAGCTCCCATGCCCTGGCTTTGACTTTGCTGTATCAATTGCTGGCGCAGACCTCGCAAGTGCTGGACCGTATTGATCAGGGCCTGAGTGTCTCGACCCTGTCCTTGCGCGGCTTTCTGTCCAATGTCGGCACGGACTATTCGCGCGGTGCCGAGGACATGATTGATCTGGACAGCCATATGGCAACCCTGCACAAACCGCTGTCTCATGTGATGCATTCCATTGACGATCTGGAGCAGGCCGCACAACGCTTGCGCCGCTGGGTGTATCAGGAAAAAAGCCTGGAGTTGAGCCGAGTGGACGAGCTGATTGCCGCCATTGAAGGTATGCAGCGCCGTGCGCATTTCGCCATTGAACGCCAGCGTTTTCATTGGCGTGCCGCCGGAGAGTCCGTGGCCATGAGCGACCTGAACGTGACCAAGGTCTTTACGGTGCTGTGGGCCTTGCTGGTGCCCGGTACAGCCTTGATCAACTGGTACGGTCAGAACTTCCATGTCATGCCCGAGTTATCTTGGGAGGGCACCATGTGGGTGCAGTTGGTGACCGTGTTGGTGTTGACGGCGGTACCGATCTGGACAATCAAGAAATCGGGCGCGTTGCGTTAAGGGGGAGTGCTGTGTGCTGGCCCGGTTAGGCGCTAACTCCTACCCGAATCAATTCGCGATTTTTGTCTTTCCACTGCGACGGTAAACACATCCTTAGCTTTTCAGAGCGGGGTGGCCGTCCCTGCACCAAGGTGTAGAGGTACCCATGAATGCAAGCCGGTTTTTCCATCCCGATCACAGCGCCGTCGTACACCAGAGCCCGGTGCGTCTGGTACGCCGCGCCCACTGTGCGCTGAGCTACTACGCCACCCGCAGCGTGCCACAAGTGTTGCAAGCCTTGAATACCCAGCGCCATGGCCTGGCCTTTGATGAAGTGTTGCGCCGTCTGATACAGAACGGCCCCAATCAAGTACGGGTACTGCGTTCCAGCCCCGCTGATCTGACCCAAGTGGTCCAGACCATGAAAAAACAAACCTGTCAGGTGCGCCGCGATTTGACCATGTACGATCTGGCACGGGATCACCAGTCCCGCGTGCCGGCTCGTATGCTCGTGACTGGCGATATCGTGCTGCTGTCTGCCGGTGATTACGTGCCGGCGGATCTGCGCTTGATCCATCAGGATCACCTGATTCTGAACCGTGCCATTTTGCAGGCTGCTCCCGAGACATGCGCCATGGGCGACCGGGTTGTGGCCGGGACCGCACAAGGTGTGGTGGTGGCGACGGGTAATCAAACCTTGTTAGGAGTTCTGATGCGTGAACCTGTTCCTGTGGCCTGCGGCTGGCGTCGTGTGCTGGAGTGCAGTCCTTTTCAATTGAGCAAAGCCGCTTCTTTGGCAGCTGGCGTGGCCCTGTTTGGTCTTGCAGGAGCGCTGATGATGCCCAGCCACAGCCATGCTGAAACCTCGGTGCAGCTCTATGGCACTTTGGATGCCGGTTTGGGTTGGACTCGCGTGAGCGGCGAAGGCTCGCAGCGCGACGTGTTAAGCGGTGGGCAGACGGACTCGCTGTGGGGGATTCGCGGCCATGAGGATCTGGGCGATGGGCTGCGCGCCACCTTCAATCTGGAAAGCGGTATTGATCTGGCCACAGGCCGGGCCGAGGATTCCGGGCGTCTGTTCAACTATCAGGCCTGGCTGGGTCTGGGCAGTGATAACTGGGGCGAGCTGCGTTTTGGACGCCAGTACACCGTGGGCCAGGAATTTGTCTCTGCCATTGAAGTAGGTTCCTGGAAAGACTTTGGTATGGGCGCTTTGATGCGTGCTTCGGACAACTACCAGATCTCCAATCAGTTCAGCTGGCGCAGCCCGGAATGGGCGGGTATGCAGTTAGGCGCCAGCTATAGCGCGGATGTGGGCGAGCAGGGCCTGGGAGGGTCCCGCAGCAAACTCTATAGCCTCGCTTTGCGCTACGAGGACGGCCCCTGGCTGTTGGGGGCCAGTTACGAGAGCTTGAGTCGTGTCGAGTCCCATCGTCCTACGGCCTGGCAATTGGGTGCGAGCTATGACTTTGAGGTAGCCCGTCTTGCAGCTGGCTGGAGCCGTCAGAGCAATGGCTTTGTGGGCCTGAATGGTGATGATGGTCCTGCCCATCTGCAAGACAAGGGCTTGGAAGGCTTGGGCCCGGCGGAGTTCATCAACGGTGGCCGACTGGACACCTGGTATGTGGGCACGGCGATTCCTGTAGGCAAGGGCGAGTTCCAGCTGCAATGGTCTTTGGGCCGTCCGAACTGGACCTGGGAGGATACCGATGAGCGCGCACGTCGCATTCAGGTGATGTCTGTGGGCTACGTGCATGCCTTGTCGCCCCGCACCAGCGTCTATGCCTTTGCGGCTCAAGGACGTCGCTTTGATATGGAAACGGCAGCCAGTGCCAGCGAACCGCGTAGCAGCCGTGTGGCTTTGGGTGTGACGCATCACTTCTAATGAAATGGCCGGTTTCCTGCACCTGAGTCCGTGTTCTTACTGGCCCTGGCGCAGGAAGGTCGGGCAGGGCTGAGTGCTTGTGAGGACGGCTCAGGAGACATATCCCTAAGTATAAATTTGATGTCTGCAAAGCGATGGAAAGTGTGCCAATGCCTGGCAGACAAGCCCACACTCAGATGCGAAAATACTGTTGGTGCAAAAACCGTTGCACCTTCTTTTTTAACTACTCACGTTTAAAAGTAAATGGACCCTGATCCTTCTTTATGGCTTTGTTCCTGTAAAGGACAAGCCTCCTTAATGACCAGTCAATTGGACACTGGACCACAAAGCGGCTCCCTCTGATGAGGTGAGCACTCTTTCTGGACCCCTGTGTCCGAAGGAGAATGCTATGTTCCGCCTCAACCTGTTTCGTTCCGCCCCACACAACAACGCTCTGCAAGACGCTCTGCGCCTGGCCGCATCCCGCCAGCGTCAAGGCTACCTGCTGGAGCTGCTGCAAAGCCACGGTGCTCGCGAGTTTGCTTACGCACTTAATGACCTGTCCGGTCGCACCATCGAAAATGCACTGTCCACACTGCCTACCGTGGAGCGCAGCCAAGTCCTCAAGCATCTGTCCCGTCGTGCCAAAGCCCGTCTGAACGATGTAGAAGGCTTTCGCTACCAACCCACTCATGCCGTGCTGACACTGCCTTCTTTTGTGATGTAAGAGCTTGGCAGATGCCCCTGACATTCGGGGCGTAACCCGGCGCCGCGGCAATGATCTGTGCAGAGATCTTTGGGCGGGCATGGCTTTATAGCTATGCCCGCCTTTTTGATTGCAGCCTGAACGCACTTCTTTTTTTTTACGGCCCTGCAGGGCGAACAGTTGTTTTCATCGATGATCTGTCGTGAGCAGACGACGCTTGCGACGCTCGCAATCAGAATCCCCGTCTTTTCATGTCATAATTTTGGAATGAGAATGATTATTGATTAGTTTAATCAGGGTCTATGGACTATCCGTCAGCGCCCATAGGGATGGGAGATTTCTATCAAGATCACCGTAGCTGGTTGTTGCGGTGGTTGCGCGCGCGTCTGCATTGCAGCTTTACGGCGGAAGATCTGGTTCAGGACACCTTTGTGCGTCTGCTGTTGGCCCCCTCTACCGTTCATCATTTACGTCATCCTCGTGCGTTTTTGGCTGCCACGGCCAGAAGGCTGTTAATTGATCGCAGCCGACGCATGGCGGTTGAGCAAGCCTATCTGGAAGCCTTGGAGGCGACCTTGGCCGAAGGGGCGCAAGCACCCTCGGCAGAGCAGTGCGCCCAAACCCTGGAGGCGCTGGCCTTGTTGGCTCAGGCTTTGGACGAGTTGCCCGCGCGGGCTCGCATGGTGTTCCTGAGCTGCTATCTGGATGGGGAAACGCAATCAAGCGTGGCCAAGAGCTTGGGGGTTAGCGAACGCACTGTGCGTAATGATCTGGTGCAGGCTTTGCTCCATGTTCAGACCTTGATTCCAGCTTGAGCCCCATGTCCAACGAGGAGATAGAGCGACAGGCCGCCCAATGGGTTGTGCTCTTGTCTGATCCCGAACAATTCACCGAACAGGCCCAAGCCGAATTCATGGCCTGGCGTGCGCAGGACCCGCGTCACGAAGCGGCGGCCGCAGGTATGGAAGCGGTCTTGGGCAGAGTCAGAAAACTGGCGGTACAGGCCAATACCACCCCTGGCCGTAGTGCGCTGGATGCAGGGTTGTCGGCTCGACCCAAGCTGTTGCGTGATTGGCGTCAGGGCATGATGCTGCTGCTCTGGGCTGTGGTGTTTATCTTGCCGATTCTGGCCTTTGTATTGCCCTGGTCCAATCAGTCCGTACAGACCGCTGCCGGAGAATGGCGCAGTGTGGTGCTGGAGGATGGCACTCGTTTGGAGTTGGCCGGAGCATCACAGGTCAAGATTTTGTATAGCAAGCAGTACCGGGATATTGAGCTGCTGGAAGGGCAGGTCCGGGTGGTGGTGGCCAAGCAGCCGGATCGACCCTTGCGGGTCTTGAGCAGCCAGGCGGTATCGCAAGCCTTGGGAACTGAATTTATTGTGCAGGAACAGCCGCAAGGCACGCTGTTGACGGTACTGTCGTCTCGGGTGCTGGCTTATCCGCGCCCCCAGGGCCCGCAAGCCGCTCGCGAGTTGGGGCCCGGCGATCAGGTACAAATTAATGCGCAAGGCTTGGGGGCGAACCGCCAGACCGATGTAAGCCGTGTCATGCGCACTTGGGATCAGCGGCAGTTGCTTCTGGAACATGTGCCTTTGACGCAGGCTCTGGAGCAGATCACCCGCCAGTACTCCGGCAAAACACAGATCAATCCGCAAGGTATGGAAGGTTTGACGGTCAGCGCTGTCTTGCCTGCCGACAAGCCCTTGTCGGCTCTGGCTTTGCTAAAGGACTTGTATCCCCGATTGCAGGTGCAGAACATGTCAGACCAAGGATTGATGATTAATTTCAGGCCTTGATTGCCGCTTTTTTGAGCTCGTGCGTCTTTAACAGATAGACCTTGCCAAAGAAGGAGAGATTTCATGGTCCCGAAGAATGCGCCGGCTTTGGCGCTTGTGAAGACGCCGTTCATGCCCAATACCTGCCGCCGCCTGCTGGGCTTGGCCTTTGTAGGGGCCTTGATGCTGAGCGTGGCGCCGGCCTCGGCCCAGACAACCCAAGCCTACGCGCTGGAAGCCGGGGATCTGGCCAGCCGCTTGAGCCAGTTCGCTCAACAGGCCGGGGTAGCGCTGGTGATGGATTCCTCCCGATTGCAGGGTTTGCGCGCTCCGCGCTTGCAGGGACAGTATTCCGTGCAGGATGGCTTTGCCGCCTTGCTGGCTGGGCAGCCGTTTCAGGTGCAAAGCCGGGATCATGGCTATGTCTTGATTGCCTTGCCCGATGGCGACACCTTGGCGGATGACGCCAGTGTGCAGTCTTTGGCCAGTATTGAAGTACGTCGCAATGCGCTGGGCGACATTACCGAAGGTTCAGGCACGTATGCAGCGGGCACGATTGCCACGGCAACCCGCTTGCGTCTGACTCCGCGTCAGACGCCGCAGGCCATCAGCGTGACTACACGCAAGAAGATGGACGACTTCAACCTGACCAGTATTGATGACGTGGTGCGCCATACACCCGGCCTGAGCATCATTACTTATGACAGCGAGCGTACCGTTTACGAAGCACGCGGTTTTGGTGTCCAGAACTTCCAATATGATGGCATCCCTACCTTGCGCGATTCACCATACTCGGCAGGCCATTCGCTCACGGACACAGCGATTTACGATCGTGTCGAGGTATTGAAAGGCGCCTCCGGTTTGCTCACTGGCAGTGGGACCCCAGGCGCGACTATTAATATGATTCGTAAAAAGCCGACGCACGAGTTTCAGGTATATGCCAGTGCGGGCTTGGGCTCCTGGAACAATTACCGCAGTGAAGCGGATTTCTCCGGCCCTTTGAACGAGTCAGGTTCGCTACGTGGCCGTCTGGTTGGTGCCTATCAGGACAAAAAGAGCCATTTGGACCACTACCAGCGTCAGACTTTGGTGTTATACGGCATCGTTGAAGCAGACCTGACACCGGATACCCGCTTGACCCTGGGTGCAGATTTGCAGGACAACGATCCCAAAGGATCAACCTGGGGGGGCATCCCGATTTATGACGCGCAGGGCCACTTCAACGAGATGGACCGTTCCTTTAATAACGGTACGCGCTGGAGTCGCTGGAACCAGTACACCCGTTCGGCCTTTGCCACTTTGGAGCATGAGTTCGACAGTGGCTGGATGGCCAAGGTGCAGCTCAATCGCTTGGTCAATGGTTATGACTCTGAGCTGGCGGCTGCGGCCGCTGGTAACCCTGATCCTTTGACCGGAAAAGGTGTGTCGCTATGGTCCGGGCGCTACGTGGGCAAGACGGTCTCGAACACGGCGGACTTCTATGCGACCGGCCCCTTTGAACTGTTCGGACGCGAGCACGAGTTGGTGGTTGGAGGCGGCGTATCGCGTCGTCGCTGGACCAATGCGTCTTACGGTGAAAACAGTAATACCGATGTCTCGAATTACTACGAATGGGATGGTCACTGGCCGCGCATGAACTGGAAGCACCTGGGCGACGATCGTGAAGTGACACGAGAAAATGGTTTGTACGTCAGCACGCGCCTGAACCTGCGTGATGATTTGAAGCTGCTGCTGGGTACACGCTATGCCAACTACAACAAGCTGGATATGCGCGAGACAGGTGTATGGGTGCCTTACTTTGGGGCTGTGTATGACCTGAACCACAACTTCTCGGTCTATGCCAGCTACACCAATATCTTCCAGCCCCAAGATTTGCAAGACGAGGGCGGTCGTACTCTGGATCCCTTGCGAGGCGATAACTACGAGGTCGGTGTCAAAGGCGAATTCATGGGCGGCCGTTTGACGTCCAGCCTGGCTTACTTCCAGCTGCGTCAGGATAACTTTGGCAAGGAAACGGGGGGGCGCACACCGTCGGGGGGTATCGCTTATGAGGCCACTCAAGGTGTGCGTACTCATGGCGTAGAGCTGGAAGTGGCCGGTCAGCTAACGCCGCAATGGCAGATGCATGCAGGCTATGCCTACAAGCTGTCGCGCCGCGATGGTGAAAAGGTGTCGACCTTATCGCCTGAACATCAGTTCAACATCTATACCACCTACGATTTTGAGGGTGACTTGAATGGCCTGACCTTGGGCGGCGGTGCACGTTGGCAAAGCAAGACCTGGGGCGATGTCAGTCGACCTGGATCGCCGGGTAAGGTGCGGCATACGGTCTCGGGGTACTGGCTGGTAGATGCGATGGCGCGTTATCGTTTCAACAAGAATTTGTCGGCTACCTTTACCGTCAATAACCTGTTCGACAAGCGCTATTACTCCATGTTCTCCTGGTACAGCACCTATACCTGGGGCGAACCGCGCAACATGATGCTGGCGGTGAAGTATCAGTTCTAAGCCGAAGTAGAAAACCGCTCAGGATACCTGGGCTCGATAGCGATCCAGTTGCTCGCACAGTTCGCGAGTCGCCTCTATCAGCCTGGGGCCGGGGCGGTACAGCGCATCCGGGTTCAGGTTCAGCAAGGCGTGGGGACTTAGCCCCAGATGCTTTTCCCAGAACAGGTGGCGGGCGCGTAGTTGGGCCGGATCACGGTAGGCCATGATGACCACTTGCGGGCGCTTGTGCAGCACGTCTTCCAGGCTGATGGTGGGGGCGACGGCAGCATGGCGAGCGTAGATGTTTTGCGCTTTGCAGGTGGTCAGCACATCTTGAATCAAGGGATCGCGCGCCAAGGTGTACAACGGCTCGGAACCGATTTCCAGAAACACGCTGACCGTCTCGCCCAAGCGGCTGTTCTGGCGCAGGGCGGCAATCTGATTGTCCAGCAAAGCAGCCATCGGCACGGCTACCTCCGCCGTGTCCAGGCTGTCTCCAGCCAGACGGACAAAGGCGGGAATATCGTCCAGTTTTTCAGGGGCGGCAAAGATCAGGCTGATATGGGTTTGCTGTAGCTGGCGCTGTAATTCAGGGCCGATCTGGTTGGCTTGCCAGGCCCAGACCTGATCAGGCTTTAGCTCCAGCAGCCGTTCCGGGTTTACGCGCAAGGCGTCCCCAATGCGGGGCAAATCCTTGGCGGCAGGCGGGTAGTCACTGGAACTGTCTACGGCGATCAAATGGTCTTGAGCACCCGCGGCAAACAGGATCTCAGTGATATGAGGGGCCAGGCTAATCGCGCGGGCAGGAGCGACAGTTTGTGGGGGTTGGACTGCTTGCTCTGTCGCGGCTTTTTGGATTGTTTTATCTTGCTGCTTGCTCTGTACTTCTTGAGTGCTTTGCTCTGTGCTTGTCTGTGTCTCGGGCTGTGCTTGAGTCTGCGCCTGTGACAGCAGCGGGTCGTGCTCCTGCGCTTGCGTCAAGATGGGTAATCCCAAAAGCAGGGCGAACAGGCAAAGCAAACCCCATAGCCCCAATCCACTCCAGACAGAGCGCTTTGAGTGCTGAAGACGACAAGTCGCAAGCAAAGAGGGCATCGTGCGCCTTTAAGTAAATGGCGCGGCTCTTGTGCAGATCCGCGCCAAAATCAAGCAAAGCTGATTTTACTGATTACATGCGCCAGGCAAAGTTCAGGAACACGCTGGAGCCGGCGTTGTTATAGCCACGAGCCAAGGTGTAATCCTTGTCGAGCACATTGTTCCAACGCAGCTGGGCTTCCAGACTGGAGGTCAGCGGGTAGCTTGCGGTCAGGTTCAACAGGCCGTAGCTGCCCAGACGCTGGCTATTGTCGGGGTCTTCGAATCGATGGGAAGCAAATTGATATTCAGCCCCTGTTTTCAGCGCTCCGAAGCGTTGTTCAACAGCCACTTTGTAGTTTTGTTTGGCGCGGCGAATTAGACGGTTGCCTGTGTCCAGATCTTTGGGGTTGGTAAAGTCAGCGCTGGCGCTCAGAGTTGTGTCGCCCAGTTGCTTTATGGCCGTCAAGGTTACGCCAGTGATACGAGCGTTTTTGGTATTGATAGGCATGCTGTAACCAAGCGCTGCATCGTACGGGCCGGTGCTGATTAAGTCTTTGATGCGGTTTTGGTAGACGACCAGACCTAATTCGGTAGTGTCGTCGGTATAACGGATATGGCCCTCGATATTGCGTGATTTTTCTGGTTTCAGGTCTGGATTTCCTTGGTATCCAAATCCACTTGGCCAGTACAGGTCTGTAAAGGTCGGGGCGCGAAAGCCAGTATTGGCAGCCAGACCAACTGTCCAGTTATCGTAGATGTCCAGGTCATAGCCTAAGCCACCAGTGACTTTGTTGCCGTAGCCGCTGATATTGTCATTGCGGACGCTGGCCTGAAGGTGGTGCTGATTAATGTCGCCCCGGTAAATAAGGGAAAAAGCATTGGTGTTACGTTGATCCTGTTGTTGAATGGTCGAATGAGTAATCCGTTCTTCCTGGCGCTCAGCCAACAAGGAGACAGTATGTCCCTGAGCGAGAGTGAGATCATTTTGCCAACTATATTGACGTTGGATAGACGAGAAGATGGACGGGGCTTTTGTGCGTGAATCTATTGCCTCTTTGCTCAAAGAAGCGCTTAAACGACTGGTCCAGAAGTCGGACAGTTTGTTGGTGCTGGTTAGGCCATAGGCCTGCTGACGGGTCAGGGCTCTAGGTGTGCGAGGTTCGGTTGAGCCGTTGTCAAACTGGCCGTCCATATAGGTGTTGATAGCTGTCAGTCCAAGATGTTGGCCCTGTGCCCATTCATATCCTAGCGATCCGCTCAGACCATGCTGGGTGTAGCCATTCTTGTCGGGGTTATAGGCCCAGTCCAATAGTGGATTGGTCGCATTGAAACCATCGCTGGTGCCGTAGCTGGAAGCCAGACTGTAGTCCCAACCTTGAGACGCCCCCGAAAAACCGGCGCTGGCTTTGAAGGTGTCTTGCGAACCCAGGCCTACATTCCCCCATGCGCTCAAGGCGCGGTCACCGCCACCTTTTTTGGTAATGATGTTGATGACACCACCAATCGCATCCGAGCCATACAGGCTGCTGCCTGCGCCACGCACAATTTCAATACGCTCGATCAGGGCGGGGTCAATTGCCTGCCAGTTCACCGAACCGCTGGTGGGGCTATTGATACGCATACCGTCGATCATGACGCGGGTGTGTTTGGGGTCAGTACCGCGTAAAAAAACGCCGGTCGTGGTCTGCGGGCCTCCACTGCTGTAAATCTCCACCCCAGGCTGACGCTGCAAAATTTCAGCCACACTGCTTTGACCTGCTTTCTGCAAGGTTTCCTGATCAATCACCGTCACGTCACCCACCACGTTTTTCAGTGGCTGAGCCATGCGGCTAGGGGTAACAACAATTTGATCCAGTTTGGCGACAGGGGCAGTTTGGGCCGTGGCGATCAAAGGCAGGGCGCCCGCCAGGGCGACCATCAAAGGTCTGATGGACAGTAGTGTCATGGAGATTCCTGTGAGATGTGCGTCCCCGCACATCAGTAAGCGAAGCCGCCCACCGTGGGACGGCCATGAATTCAGGGTCGAGAAGCAGGCTGGTGTCGGGCTTTGCGCGTAGCAGGTACCGTTGCGGGGGCAGCACGTTTGGCAGTTCCAGGGCGGAACCGCTCACGTTTCCCATTTGACTTTCCCAGGCCCAAGGCTGCATGGGCCGGAAAGCACCTCTTTCCGAGCGGAAAATGTTACATGCCGCTGGGGCAAAGGTTAAGTGTTTAGGGTGGATTCGCTGTACAAAGCGCTACAATTGTGGCGCCAATCCACCATTTTCGCGGCTCTTGCTGTCAGATGCCGTCAACGTCCCGTTTCGTGTTACGGAGCTTTTAGTGTCCTATCCTGCTTTGCCTTATCCGATCTCTGCCTATACGCGTGGTACCGAGTTTGCGCGCCGTTTGGGGCAGCAAATTCTGATTCTGGATGGTGCAATGGGCACCATGATTCAGCGTTACAAATTGGGCGAGGCCGATTTCCGGGGCGAGCGCTTCGCGAATCACCATAAGGACGTCAAAGGCAATAACGAATTGCTGTCGCTGGTACGCCCGGACATCATTCGTGAAATTCACGAGAAATATCTGTCTGCCGGTGCCGACGTCATCAGCACCAACACGTTTGGTGCAACGGATATTGCCCAGGGTGACTACGATTTGCAGGGCATCAGCTATGACCTGAACCTGGCTTCTGCCCAACTGGCCTGTCAGGCGCGCGATGCCTTCAGTACACCCGAGTGGCCGCGTTTTGTAGCCGGTGCCTTGGGCCCGCAGCCCAAGACGGCTTCTATTTCCCCGGATGTGAATGACCCGGCCGCCCGTAACGTCACCTTTGAGCAGCTGCGTGTAGCGTATACGGAGCAGGTTCGAGCCTTGCTGGATGGTGGCGTCGATATTCTGTTGATTGAAACCGTCTTTGACACGTTGAATGCCAAGGCGGCTGTTTTTGCTCTGGAAACGGTCTTTGATGAACGCGGTGAACGCGTTCCGGTGATGGTGTCGGGCACGGTCACGGATGCCTCGGGCCGTATCTTGTCTGGCCAGACCGTGGAGGCCTTCTGGAACTCCATGCGTCATGCCCGTCCTATTACGATTGGCCTGAACTGTGCCTTGGGCGCTGCCTTGATGCGCCCTTACGTGGCCGAGCTGTCCAAGATTTGTGACACCTATGTGTGTGTCTACCCCAACGCCGGTTTGCCCAACCCCATGGCGGAGACCGGCTTTGATGAAACACCTGCCGATACGTCCAGCCTGCTGCAAGAGTTCACGCAAGCCGGTTTGGTGAATATGGTGGGGGGCTGCTGTGGCACGACGCCAGAGCACATTGCCGCCATTGCCGAGCTGTGCCGCAAGCTGCCTCCCCGCATTGTTCCTGAAGTTCCTGTCAAAACCCGTTTGTCGGGTCTGGAACCACTGAATATTGACGAAGAAACCCTGTTTGTGAACGTGGGTGAACGTACCAACGTCACGGGCAGCAAGGCTTTCTTGCGCCTGATTCAGCAAGAAAACTACGAAGAAGCCTTGTCGGTGGCCCGTCAGCAGGTGGAAAACGGTGCACAGATTATCGACATCAATATGGACGAAGGCATGCTGGACTCGGCAGCCTGTATGCATCGTTTCCTGAACATGATTGCCTCCGAGCCGGATATTGCCCGCGTGCCCATCATGATCGACAGCTCCAAGTGGGATGTGATCGAAACCGGTTTGCGTTGCGTTCAAGGCAAGGCCATCGTGAACTCCATTTCCATGAAAGAGGGCATTGAGCCTTTCCTGGAACATGCCCGTCTGTGTCGTAAATACGGTGCCGCCATTGTTGTGATGGCGTTTGACGAGCAAGGTCAGGCCGATAGTTACGAGCGTCGGGTAGAAATTTGCGAACGCGCCTACCGCTTGCTGGTTGATGAGGTTGGCTTTCCGCCAGAGGACATTATTTTCGACCCCAACGTCTTTGCTGTTGCAACTGGCATGGACGAACATGCGACTTACGGTCTGGACTTTATCCGCGGGGTAGGCTGGATTCACAAGAATCTGCCGCATGCACGTTTGTCCGGTGGTATTTCCAACGTCAGTTTCTCCTTCCGTGGCAACGAAGCCATGCGCGAGGCCATCCACACCGTCTTCCTGTACTACGCTATTCAGGAAGGTCTGACCATGGGTATTGTGAATGCCGGTCAGTTGGGTGTGTACGCCGATATTGAACCGCATCTGCGCGACTTGATCGAAGACGTGATCCTGAATCGGGCCGAGCCCAAAGGGAAAACCGATCCGGCGGACGAACGCACCCCCACTGAACGCCTGGTGGAAATGGCCGAGAGCGTCAAAGGCTCCGGCGCCAAGAAAGAGGAAGACCTGAGCTGGCGCGAAACTACGGTTGAGCAGCGTCTGATCCACTCTTTGGTGCATGGCATTACCAGCTTCATCGTGGAAGATACGGAAGAAGTTCGTCAGAAGATTGATGCCCAGGGTGGTCGCCCCATCAGCGTGATTGAAGGTCCTTTGATGGACGGCATGAACGTGGTGGGCGACCTGTTCGGTCAGGGCAAGATGTTCCTGCCGCAGGTGGTGAAATCCGCGCGTGTAATGAAACAGGCCGTGGCCCACCTGATTCCCTTTATCGAAGAAGAAAAGCGCCAGATCGAGGCCGCAGGTGGTGATGTGCGCTCCAAAGGCCGCATGGTGATTGCCACGGTGAAGGGCGACGTCCATGACATTGGCAAGAACATTGTGTCCGTGGTGATGCAGTGCAATAACTTTGAAGTGGTCAATATGGGCGTGATGGTGCCTTGTGCCGAGATCCTCGCCAAGGCCAAAGAAGTGGAGGCCGATATTGTGGGTTTGTCCGGCCTGATCACTCCCAGCCTGGAGGAAATGGCCTATGTCGCTTCCGAGATGCAGCGCGACCCGTACTTCCGTGAGCGCAATATTCCTCTGATGATTGGCGGCGCAACCACCAGCCGCGTGCATACGGCGGTGAAGATCGCCCCGCATTACGACGGCCCGGTTATCTATACTCCGGACGCCAGCCGCTGCGTGGGTGTGGCTACCCAACTGGTGTCGGACAATGTGGAAGAGTTTTTGGCTGAAGTGCGCGAGGAATACGAGCAAGTGCGCCAGCGCCATGCCAATCGTAAAGCCACGCCTTTGATCTCGCTGGAAAAAGCGCGCGAAGACAAGCCTGCCATCGACTGGTCCACCTACGTGCCGCCACGCCCTAAATTCATTGGCCGCCGCACCTTCAAAAACTACGACTTGGCCGATATTGCCCAGTTCATCGATTGGACGCCGTTTTTCCAGACTTGGAGCTTGTTCGGCAAGTATCCGGCCATTCTGGAAGACAAGGTGGTGGGCGAGCAGGCCAAGACGCTGTTTGCCGAAGGGCAGGCCATGTTGAAGAAAGTCATTGAAGGACGCTGGTTGACGGCAAACGGTGTAATTGCGTTCTACCCCGCCAACACCGTCAATGGCGAAGATATCGAGGTCTACTCGGACGAATCACGCAGCGAAGTCTTGTTCACCTGGCGCAACCTGCGCCAACAAGGCGTCAAGCGTGAAGGCGTGGATAGCAAGTGTCTGGCTGACTACATTGCTCCGAAAGAAAGCGGCGTGGCCGATTACATCGGCATGTTTGCGGTTACTGGCGGGATTGGCGTAGACAAACTGTCCGAGCGCTTCCAGGCTGCCGGCGACGATTACTCGGACTTGATGATCAAGGCACTGGGCGACCGTTTTGCCGAGGGCTTTGCCGAATGTCTGCATGCTCGCGTCCGCACGGATTTGTGGGGCTATGTCACCGACGAGCGCCTGTCCAACGAAGAGCTGATCGACGAGAAATACCAGGGCATTCGACCTGCACCCGGCTATCCGGCCTGCCCGGAACACGTGGTCAAGCACGATATGTTCCGTGTCCTGCAGTGTGAAGACATCGAGATGTTCATCACCGACAGCTACGCCATGATTCCGGCTTCCAGTGTGTCGGGCTTCTACTTCAGCCATCCGCAGTCCAAGTACTTCAACGTGGGCAATATTGGTGAAGACCAGTTGCAAGACTATATCCAGCGCAGTGGTCGTACGGAAGAAGACGTACGCCGCAGCTTGTCGGGCGTATTAGGCTGATATGGGAACGACGGGGCCAACAGGGGCTAATCCGGGCGGCGCCGAGGGCGCCTCTCAAACCCGGCGTCAGGCTTTGGGACGATTTTTGCGTAATGCACGCGAGCGTATCCAGCCTGTAGACCTGGGGCTGGCTCCCGGTGTGCGCCGTCGCACTCCTGGTTTGCGTCGCGAAGAAGTGGCGCAGCTGTGCGATATCAGCACCACCTGGTACACCTGGATCGAGCAGGGTCGCGACGTTACCGTGTCCCCCACGGTCTGCGCCCGCCTGGCAACGGTCCTGAAACTGGCCCGGGCCGAGCGCCACTATCTGTTTGAACTGGCTGACTGCGCCGATCCCGAGCATTGGCAGGGTGATATTCAACCCTTGCCGCAAGGCTTGAGCGCATGTGTCGATAGCATCTCCGCCCCGGCCTACATTCTGGACCGCAGCTGGAACGTACTGGCTCGCAACGAAGCCTTGTTGGGTTTGTTCGATGGCTGGCCCGACCGTAGCGAGCAGCCCAATCTGCTGCGTTATATCTTCCTGGACCCGGCAGCGCGTGAGCTGGTGGTGGACTGGGAGCAGCGCGCCAGCCGCGTCGTGGCCGAGTTCCGCGCTGACGTAGGCGCCCATGCGGACGAGGCCGATATACAGGCTTTGATCCAGGAGTTGGCGCAGCAAAGCCAGGTATTCGCTTTCTGGTGGGGACGCCAGACCGTGGTGGAGCGGGAGGGCGGCTTGCGGGATTTCCGGCACCCCAGCCAGGGAGTGCGCCGCTTTCAGCAATTTACCTTTCGCCTGGCGATACGGCCGGATTGCAAGCTGGTGATGTTGCTGGAGGATGAGGATAAGCCGGTTTAAATTGGCTTCCTTATTATTTATTTTTCAAGATTGATTTTATTGCCAATCAAATTTTTTTCAATAAAATAAATTATCAAAATTATTGATTCTTGATTTGTCGTCTTGAATTAATTATCGGATTTCCCTCAATTACTTGAGCGCCGAAAAAGACTGCATTTTGCGAGATTGAGAGAGGGAGCCGGGCGTCAGGCCATAACTTGAGACGAAATGGCGGGTTAAGTGGCTTTGATCTGCAAAACCCGATAAAAGAGACGCTTGCAGTAAGGTGTGTCCTTGCATGATCAGGCGGCGTGCCATTTGCAGCTGACGCTGTAGTCGATACGCATGAGGCGGCAATTGCGTCACCGCCTTGAACGCCCTTAGAAATTGGAATCGGCTTAAACCGGCCTCCGTTGCCAGTTCATTAAGTGAGACCGGGATTTCTGGGTGAGCATCAAGACGAGCTTTGGCTCTGGCTAACTCGGCAGATAGAATCTCTGCTTCCGTGGGCTGATTATTTCCAAGCAGTGGTACCAGAATTTGAAAAAGCTCCTGCTCCGCAATTTCATCTATCAGTCCTTGCTTGGGCTCGCGCTTTGGATCGGTTAATGCCACGTACAGGCGCTTGAATGCCATGACCGCCGAGGTGTCGCCAAGAACAGGGTGGATAAACTCCACCCCGGCGCTATGCCCCATGGACTGGGCAAACTGGGCGATCAGCTCTGGGTCCAGATACAGCATGCGCCAGGTTCTTGCCTTGCCGTCTACGGGTCTTCCATCGTGAACTTCATTCGGGTTGACGGTAATCATGTTGCCGTTGGTCGCTCGTACCTGTCCGCGACCACTGGCTGAGTCCTGAGCTCCGCTGACCAGCACCCCTATCCCAAACTGATCGTGAGTATGCCGACCAAACGATTGGCTGGACATCGCTTCAACAGCGACGATATCTGTCTGCCCGCATACCTTCGCTTTGAATTGCTTACTGACCTTCATTTGGGATATTTCCTTTCATTTTCTAAGAGCGCACTTCGTGTTCCTGGATGAGTGGGGAAATGACTATTCTAATCGTTTTCTATTTTTGTTTTTATCAAAAAATAGTGCTCCCTCTTGATGTCTGCGGATTTTCTGTTTCCTTGCAATATCGTTCAAGATTTTTCTTGATCAATATTATTAACTACCAAGGTTATTACGTGAATTGATTTGCGTCCTAGAGGAAAAGATGTCAAGTCGCACACTTGGATATGTATTGTTGTCCTTGGCCATGATGACGGTTGGATCGACCGTTATTGCCTCCAAACTGATCGCTGGCAACATGCCTGCTTTTTTGGCAACGGCACTTCGTTTTGCTCTTGCCTTGCCGGTTTTGCTTGCCCTGATGTTCTGGCAGCGAGAGCGGTGGCCCAAGCTGTTGTTCCGGGACTGGGTACTGTTGCTGCTTCAGGCCGGGGCGGGCAGTGTTGGCTATACGACCTTACTGATAGCAGGCTTGTCCCATTTGTCGGCGGCTGATGCGGGCGTAATCATCGGCACATTGCCCGCTGTGTCTGCGCTCTTCTCCGTGATCGTCCTGGGCGAGCGGCCAGGGCTAAGGCTGCTGATCAGCGTCGTGCTGGCGACCTTGGGTGTCATGGCAGTGGTCTGGAAGGGCTCAGGTCCAAGTTCGTCCATTGGCATGTTTTATATCCTGGGAGCCGTGGTTTGTGAGAGCGCATTCATTTTGCTTAACAAGCGCATCCCTGTGCCGCTGCGGCCTTTGTTGCAAGCCACCACGATGACCGGTCTGGGCCTGCTGGTGTCCTTGCCCTTTGCTTTGCTTGAGTTACCGCTTTCCATGCCAGATACCGCAGCGATAGGTGCTGTGGCTTGGTATGCGCTTGTCCCTACCGTTGCAGGGTTTTTGCTGTGGTATGGCGGGGCAGCGCGGGTCAGTGGCAGCGAAGCGTCTGTATTTACGGCGGTGGCTCCTTTGACAGCCGTCACCCTGGCAGCGCTGGTTTTAGGGGAGCAGATTGGGTGGGTACAGATTGTGGGTGTTGCCACGGTCATTCTTGCCATTTTTGTGTTGACCTTCCCGGAGCGAACCCGAGCACGAACCGTACTGACGCAATAGGCAGTGTGCTTGCCTGTATTTCACATTTTCAATTGGCGAAAGGTGCCCTGCATACCATGTACTTCAATCATTCTGACACTGTGTGGAACCGCTTTCCGAGGCTGACGGCATTGGTCCTGGTTTTACAAGGGGTGAGGGTAGCTAAACTCCAAAACGATGCCCTGAACAGCACATTTACGAGGGTTGGCCAGTTGCTGGAGCAGGGGCCGGAGAGCGAACTCCCGTCTATTCAGGCCTGGCGTCAGGCGTATTCCCAGATGGGCATGAAGCCGACCCAATACCGCTGTGCGGTTGAGGCATTGCTGCGTCGCTTTCGTAAAGACGGACACCTGCCTGGCTTTCATCCCTTGATCGATACTTTGAACGCAGAGTCTATGCAGGCAGCCATTCCGATTGCGGCATTTGACTGCGCCCATATTTCTGGAGGCATCACAGTTCGGCCTGCCGATGGTACGGAGATTTACCGAACCTTTCAGGGTGAGGTCGAACATCCAACAGAGGACGAGATTGTGTTTGCCGATGAGGCCAACCATGCGCACTCACGTCGCTGGGTTTTCCGGCAGGGGGCTCAGTCCGTGGTCTCTAAAGAGTCAGATACGGTACTGGTCGTCGCGGAGGCATTACATGAGCGGGCTTATGAAGATCTGGAGGCCTTGCACGAACGCATCACGATACGTGCGGCTGAGTTGGAGATAGAGGTTCTGAAGGAGGGAATGCTGACTCAGCACAGTCGACGTTTTGAGTTTGTGCCTGAACTCTGTAAGTAGGGCATGGCGTTGGCGTCTTTCAGGTCTGTCAGCACAACAATCAGAGATAACAATGACTATTTTCCCCCCAGTAAGTGTTGATCGTTATGCACCACTTTTTGAGCCTTTGAGTATTGGTCCGGTAATCGCTAAAAACCGTTTCTATCAGGTGCCCCATTGCAATGGTATGAATCGGGTGCACCCAAGTGCAATGGCTCGAATGCGGGGGATCAAGGCTGAGGGCGGATGGGGTGTTATTTGCACTGAGCAGTGCGACATTCATTACTCCAGTTGTCATCCGAGAGAGCTTAGGCTTTGGGATACCAGGGATATACCTGTTTTATCCAAAGCTTGTGAGGAGATAGCGCGATACGGTGCTTTGGCAGGCATAGAGCTTGCTCACAATGGTTTTCACGTAACTAATTTGGAGACGCGTGCTATCCCTTTTGCCCCTTCCTTGGCTCCGACAAGAGGAGTGGCTCCCGTTACTGCCAGGGAAATGGACAAAAGTGATATTCGAGACTTTTTGCGTTGGCACAGGAATGCTGCGCTTAATGCTAAGAGAGCTGGGTTCGATATTGTGTACATCTATGCAGGCCACGACATGACGCTTCCAGCTCATTTCTTGTCGCGGCGTCATAACCAGAGAACAGACGAGTATGGGGGCAGCCTGGAAAATCGAGTGCGTTTATTAAAAGAGTTGCTCTTGGATACTAAGGAGGCCGTGGGGGATCGATGTGCAGTCGCTTTGCGATTCAGTGTAGATGAGCTGGCTGGACCTTTTGGTCTTTCTGCTGAGGGGGAGGGCCGTGATGTTGTTGAAATGTTGGCCGACTTGCCGGATCTTTGGGATGTAAATCTCAGTCCATTTGGGAATGATGGACAGACATCGCGTTTTAGTGATGAAGGTTTTCAGGACAGTTACATCAGCTTTGTGAAACAGGTCACTGGAAAGCCGGTTGTAGGTGTAGGTCGGTATACATCCCCGGATCATATGCTGTCATTAATCTCGACTGGGAAGTTGGATTTGATTGGGGCGGCGCGGCCCTCTATTGCAGACCCCTATCTTCCGGAGAAGATCAGAACAGGGGCATTTGAGGATATTCGAGAGTGTATCGGTTGCAATATTTGTGTGGCATCAGACAAGCTCAGTGTCCCCTTGCGATGCACTCAGAACCCCACCATGGGTGAAGAGTGGCGTAGAGAATGGCATCCAGAAATCATCCAGCCCAAAAATACAGATCATAAAGTTTTGGTGGTAGGGGCCGGGCCTGCTGGTTTGGAGGCCGCATTGTGGTTGGGAAGACGTGGCTATGAAACGATCTTGGCTGATAAGGAGCGCAATCTAGGTGGACGTGCTCTGACGGAGGCTAGTTTGCCTGGCTTATCAGCATGGCGTCGGGTTGCCGATTGGCGAGTGGGGCAGTTGCGCAAGAATCCGAATGTCCTTGTTCTACCGGAGAATCCTGTTTCCGCCAGCATGGTTCTGGAGACAGATTGCGATTTGATTGCCGTGGCAACTGGCGCTCGATGGCGGGCAGATGGTGTGGGGCGTACCTACTCGGCACCCGTTGAAGGTTTGAACCGGTTACCGGTTTTTACTCCTGACGATGTAATGGCTGGGAGTTCGCTTGGCGGCCGGGTACTCATATTTGATGACGATCACTACTACATGGCAGGGGTGATTGGAGAGCGGCTTGCCGCCCAAGGTTGTTCCGTGAGTTTTGTGACGCCAGAGAGCTTGGTCTCGGCATTCACGCTCAATACGGCTGAGCAGCCAAAAATTCAGAAAAGATTGATCGAGCTGTGTGAGGGTGTACATGTATCCCACAAGCTAGAGAAGATTTTATCGGATGGCGTTGTGATTGCTTGTGTGTTTACCGGGCGCAAGCGATTTCTCCTTGCGGATGCGGTGGTATTGGTGACCTCACAGGTACCGAATGATTCCTTGTATCGGGAGCTTGATGCGCAGCTTGCTGTTCTCAATGAAGGGGATGGCCCCCAGCGACGAGTAGTGAGGATTGGTGATTGTTATGCACCGGGTACGATAGCTGCCGCAGTTTATGCCGGTCATTTGTTCGCTAGGACATTGGACAACCGTTTATATGACATACCTCCATTTCGTCGAGAGAATGTGACATTGGATTGGAACCAGACTCTCCCGGAGGATTTGGATGTATTCAATGCGTTTCAGTCAGAGCGCATGGATATATGTTCATAGCCGCTGAGGTTTTCATGCAGACCCCCATAACAATGCAAACCGACGCGTTTGATATCAAATTGGCTATTCAAGACCTTGTCTCGTACAGGTCGTTGAGTCGTAACGGTATGGCTGCTTTGATGGACAGTATCGTTTCTGGGAAAGCTAGCCAGGCACAAGTTGGGGCAGTGCTGACTGCATTACGCATGCGTGGTGAGACTATCGATGAGATAGTCGGTGCCGCTCTTGCAATGCGAGCACGTATGGTGACTATACAGGCTCCACCAGGAACGATGGATATTCTGGGAACGGGGGGCGATAACTCGGGGACATACAACGTTTCTACATGTGCTGCTTTTATTGTGGCAGGTGCTGGAGTTCGCGTAGCCAAGCAAGGGAATAGAGCATTTTCCTCAAGGTCTGGTGCTGCTGATGTCTTGCGAGCGCTTGGGGTAAATCTGGACGTACAGCCTCACACGATTGAACGCTGCATTGATGAGGTTGGAATTGGGTTCATTTTTGCTCCTGCTCATCATCCAGCTCTTGCGAAAGCGATGCCGGTGCGCGTAGAGCTTGGAACCAGAACACTTTTTAATATTCTTGGTCCGTTACTCAATCCAGCTGGGGTTAAGCATCATTTGGTTGGTGTTTACGCCAGAAGCTTAGTTCGCCCTTTAGCTGCTGCTTTGGCTGAGCTTGGATCTGAACGGGTTCTTGTTGTTCATGGTTCTGATGGATTAGATGAAATTACTACCACAGGTCCGACTTTTGCAACGTTGGCTATCAGTGGTCATTTGAC
The DNA here is from genome assembly GCF_037150615.1 of Alcaligenes sp. PF14. NCBI lineage: Bacteria > Pseudomonadati > Pseudomonadota > Betaproteobacteria > Burkholderiales > Alcaligenaceae > Alcaligenes > Alcaligenes sp. PF14. The sequence continues at coordinate 50,230 of NZ_JBAGRS010000007.1, forward strand.
TGATCTCGAGATACGGCCAGAGGACCTTGGCTTGTCTATAGCTGCGCCTGACGTCTTAAAAGGAGGAGATCCGCAGACGAATGCACATGCACTGCGTTCAGTCCTCGAAGGGGAGGCTGGGCCTTATAGGGATATCGCATTGATCAATGCGGCTGGAGCATTAATTGCATCCGGGAAAACAGAGGGCTGGTTGGATGCCATACGAATTGCGCGTGCTTCCATTGATGAGGGCCAGGCATTGCGATGTTTGCAGCGTTTGATCTCTGTTTCTTGTCAGGGGGATGCTCCCCAACTGTTTTCCTCTGAGCTTTCTGGTGACCTATGAGTATTTTGAACACGATCAAGGCTTATAAGCTTGAGGAAATCGAACGAGCTCGTAGCGAGATGTCTCTATCTAGGTTTGAGTCTCTTATATCCCGGTTGCCACTACCTCGATGTTTCGTTTCCGCCATGGAAAAACGCGTGGTGCGAGACCAGATTGCACTGATTGCAGAGATCAAGCGAGCGAGTCCATCAAAAGGATTGCTTAGAGAAGGCTTTGATGTTGTTGAGATTGCCCAAGCATATAAAAAGGGCGGTGCAGCATGTTTGTCGGTTTTGACTGATGCCCATTTTTTTCAAGGGAAGGCAGGGGATCTGCAGCTTGCAAAATCTGCGTCTGACTTGCCGGTACTGCGTAAGGATTTCATTGTGGATATGTATCAGGTCTATGAGTCCAGAGCGATGAACGCCGACTGCATTTTATTGATTATGTCGATGCTAGGTGATGACTCCTTACTGAAAGAGCTGATGGAGCGGGCTCAGAGTCTTGGAATGGAAGCGCTGGTTGAAGTTCATGATGAGGCCGAGGCAGAACGCGCCTTGTCTATGAATGTACGAATGGTCGGGATAAATAACCGTAACTTGAGTGACTTCTCGGTTGATCTTGGCGTGTCAGAGCGATTGTTCAAGATGTTGGGGCCGCATTGTTTGGCAGTTAGTGAAAGTGGAATATCCAGTCCAGCAGAAGTGCTTCGTCTTAAAGCTAGCGGAATAAAGGGTTTTTTGATTGGTGAGCAGTTGATGCGAGTGTCTGATATTGAACATGCGACGCGCTCTATCACCTGTTTGTAGTGGGTGTTTGCAACCCACCTTTCTTTGTTGTGACTTTGTTTTAAGAGGAACACTATGTCGATATATGAGGCCGCAGAGCAAGACGTGCCGTGTTTGGATGTTCGTTATTTAGAGAGTCATTGGGTTTCAACAGCTAACCTAGCTAATATTTGCTCTAAATCCGGCACCCCTGTCTTTGTTTACAGCGAAAGCCAGGTTCTGAAGAACTTTCAGCGCATTACATCAGCCTATCGTGCTGCAGGCTTGGAGGGGCGTGTCTCCCTGTACATTCCGTTTTTCCCCAATGCAAACCCTCATGTCATGAAACCTCTTCATGATGCAGGGGCTGGTATCTTGTTACAGATGCCTAATGAGTACGAGCTACTCACACAGTATGGGTTTGACAGATTCATTATTTCTCCAGGGCATGTTTCGAACAAGGAACTCAGCTATTGGAATGCCAAAAAGCATTTGGTGTTTCTGGCTAGCCTTGATGAAATCGCATTTGCTATTGAGCAGAATGCGCCGACGATCAGTGCTCGTATAGATAGTCTTCGTTCGGATAAACCTGGGGTGAAGGTCGAGCAACTGGGACAATTAGCCCAAATGTTGAAAGATAGTGGGCGAACTCTGGAGTGCTTTGAGGTGTATTGCGGAAGTGGCAATTCACTTCAGGATATGGTTGATATCGTGCGTGAAATCTTCCACATGTTTGTTAAACACTTTCCATCAGCGAAATCAATTAATTTTGCGGGTGGGCATGGTTTTAACTATGAATTATGGGATGAAGAGAAAAAGCATTTTGACTGGAATACCTATTTCCTTGCGATCCGTGACCTAGCGGTCGAAATGAAAATACCTGAGACGGTTAAATTCTTATTTGAACCGGCCCGTGATGTGTTGGCTGATTCCGGTGTTTTGGTGTCAAGCGTCAAACGAGATGTAGTGCGTCATTCCAATGGGCATATCGTTGTTACAGATAGTTCTCGCATGTTGATGCCCTCTGCCCAGCTACGTAATCGGCCTCACAATACTGTCTTTCTGGACGACCACTTTCAGGAAATTACAGACTACAAGGACGCGGGTAGAGCCAAAATTCGAGGCCGCACGCTGCTACGGAATGACTATCCTATACCAGGTGAAGTGACTGTCCCTGCCTCGGTAAAGGCAGGTGATTATTTGCTGGTTCTTGATGTGGGAGCGTATTGCGCGACGCAGCATATGGAGTTTTTGAATGTGCCGCCTGCTGGTGAGGTGATCGTTGGCAAGGATGGCCAGGCTCGCATGATCAGCAAGCCGGGTGATGACGCTGATAAATGGCGCAATCTGCTGGCGGCGCCCCAACTACTTTCTTTCGCTTAGGTGTTTCGAAGATGACTCAAGTGACGCACGATGTGAGTGAGGCTTTTAACGATGAGACAAATACAGTTGTAGGCAATGACCCAATTGTTTTGTTTGGGGAATGGCTCGAGTTAGCTCATCGGAGTGAGGTGAACGATGCAAATGCGATGGCGCTTGCTACGTCTGATGCCTCTGGAATGCCCAATGTCCGTATGGTCTTATTGAAGAAATTTGATCAAGAAGGACTGGTCTTTTATTCCAATACACAGTCTCAAAAAGGAGGAGAGCTGCTTAGCAATATGCAGGCTGCCGGGGTGTTGCATTGGAAGTCTTTGCACCGACAGATTCGTTTTCGTGGACAGGTTCAGCAAGTTTCGGACGCCGAGGCTGATGCACATTTTGCGTCTAGAGATCGTGCAAGCCGGATAGGGGCGTGGGCAAGTCAACAATCCCGCCCTTTGCTCAAACGAGGGGACCTGGCCAAAGCGGTTGCGGTCCAGGCGGCTCGCTTTGGCATTGGTGAAGTTCCAAGGCCCTCGTATTGGACTGGGTTTCGTATCGTTCCTCTGTCGATGGAGTTTTGGATCGATAAACCTTTTCGGCTTCATGATCGGTTGGTGTTCAAACGCAGTTCCATAGAGATGCCTTGGGCCTCTAGCCGCATGTATCCATGATTACCGCTGAGGGTGTGGCCCCTTAATCGCGTTTGTTTTACCCGGGGTCAGTTTGGCATGTAGATCTACTTCTTCTGCAAAGACTCACCATCGCTGGCTGACAGTCGGGCAAAAGACAGGCTGGAGATGGCCGTAATAGCACCCAGAATCAGAAAGGCCCAGATCGTATCCTGGGTCTCCACGCTGCTGGCTCCGCGCAATGCCATGCTGACATTCAGCGTTACCGCCGCACATGCTACGCCCAGACTGATAGCCAGTTGCTGCGCCATGGCAGCAAAACTGCTGGCCTGGCTCATGGCTTCAGAATCCAGGTCGGCGTAGGTGAGGGTGTTGACTGCGGTGAATTGCAGGGAGCGGAAAAAACCGCCTGCGGTCAGGACGGCAATCATGAGCCACATGGGCGTGGTGGCCTGGAACATGGCGCACAGGGCAATGAACAGGCCCGTCAGCCAGGCGTTGACGATCAGGACTTTGCGAAAACCGTAACGCCGGATGATGGGTGGGGCCACCAGTTTCATGCCCAGAGCACCAATCGCGCCGGTGAAGGTAATCAGGCCTGCTGATAATGCGCTCATGCCAAAGTTGGTTTGCAGCATGATGGCCAAAAGGAAGGGCGCAGCGCCCAGCGAGAAACGACACAGATTGCCGCCCAGCACGGAAATGGCAAAGGTTTTGGTGCGCAGCAAGGACAAATCAATTATTGGGTAGGCAACTTGCCTGGAGTGCCAGACGTACCATGCGCCAGCGACCAGACCGGCCAGTGTCAGCCAGCCCAAGGTATCCCAGCCCAGCGTGCCATGGCCTACGTTCTCGAAGCTGGTCACCAGAGTGGCCAGACAGATGGCGCTCAAGATAAAGCCCAGCCAGTCCAGGGGCGGGCGCTCTGTGGGGTAGTCCTCGCGGATATAGCGCAGCACCAGGGCAATGCCCAGTATGCCAACGGGGATGTTGATCAGGAAAATCCAGTGCCAGCTGGCGTACGTGACTAAAAAACCACCCACGGGCGGGCCGATGATGGGGCCCAGCAAGGCGGGTAAGGTCAGCACCGCCATGGCGCTTAAAAGCTCATCTTTAGGGACGCGCCGCAGTAAGATAATGCGTCCCACCGGCACCATCATGGCCCCAGCCATGCCTTGTATCACGCGGGAAATGATCAGTTGTGACAGGGTCTGGGACAGGGCACATGCAACAGAACTGGCGGTAAAGAGTAGAATGGCGGCCAGGAACACCTTGCGAGCACCAAAGCGGTCTGCAGCCCATCCACTGATTGGAACGAATACCGCCACGGCCAGCAGGTAGCTGGTAATGATGGTATTCATGCGGATGACGCTGGTATCCAGCGACAAGGCCATCGTGGGCAGGGCAGTGGCTACAACCGTAGAGTCCAGCATTTGCATGAATAATGCACATCCCACAATGTAGGGAATAATGCGTATGGCTCGACGCTCTTGAGGGGACATGGTCGCCGGTTTGGCGGCTTCGGTCTGTTCAGATGCCATGCGGCGAACTCTCTGGTGTGCGGTGCAGTAAACTCAAACTTTTCTGTTATCCAATTTATTTAGGCGTACAGGTATTATGGCAAAGAATTTCGAATCCGAAATTACCCAGTTTCTTAAACAGTATAAAGAGCAGAACGCGGATACCGAAGCACGGCAGCGTGAAGGCCGTTATCGTCTGTGGGACAAGCAGATTGACCAGGAACTGCAAGACGGTTACAAGGCTGCTCGCACGCCTCAGAAACCTTACGTGTACTACGAAAACAACTAAATCTGTACACCTGCGCCTGTGACTGAGATCGCACAGCAGACTGTTGTGGATACGCCAGCTCCTCAGCCCGAGGATGTGCTGGCGCGTCTTTATGGTGAGCCGCTGTTTGCGATCCCTCAGGATCTGTATATTCCGCCTGATGCGCTGGAAGTATTTCTGGACGCCTTTGAAGGGCCGCTGGATCTGTTGCTGTATCTGATCCGCAAGCAGAACTTCAATGTGCTGGATATTCCGATGGCCCAGGTCACCGGGCAGTATCTGGCCTATGTGGAGCAGATCCGCGCCACCAATCTGGAGCTGGCGGGGGAGTATCTCTTGATGGCCGCGCTGCTGATCGAGATTAAATCCCGCATGTTGCTGCCAGTGCGGCGCGCTGACACGGGAGAAGAGGTGGATGATCCGCGTGCCGAGCTGGTACGCCGGCTGCTGGAATACGAGCGCATGAAGGAAGGCGCGCGTCGTCTGGACGAGCTACCCTTGATGGGGCGCGATTATCTGCTGGCCAATGCCCAGGCCGAACTGGTTATTGAGGCCATTCCGCCGGAAGTGAATGCGGATGATTTGCGCGAGGCCTGGCTGGGCATCTTGAAGCGTGCCAAGCTCAATGCCAGTCACAAGATTACGCGTGAGCAGTTGTCGGTGCGTGATCACATGAGCCAGATTCTGCGACGTTTGCAGCATGTGCGCTTCATGGAGTTTACAGAGCTGTTTAATGAACGCCTGGATCAGGGTGATCCGGCGGCGGTGCTTGTCGTGCATTTTCTGGCGATGCTGGAATTGGCACGAGAGTCACTGCTTGAAATCACGCAGGCCGAGCCCTACGCTCCTATTTATTTGCGCCTGACTTATATTCGAGCGCAGGCCGATGGGCCTGATCTTATTCCGTAGCGGAGAATTTTTTGAAAGTCGTCCATAACATCCAAGAACTGCGCGATCAGCTCCAGGGCCAGACACGCGTGGCATTTGTGCCAACCATGGGGAATCTGCATCGAGCTCACCTGGACTTGATGAAGTTGGCTCGTCAGCATGGCGATCCGGTGGTGGCCAGTATTTTTGTGAACCGCCTGCAGTTTGGCCCTAACGAGGATTTTGACCGTTACCCGCGCACTTTGCAGGAAGATGCGGCCAAGATGGAGCAGGAGCGCGATGTGTATGTTTTGTTTGCTCCTTCGGAGCGCGAGATGTACCCCGAGCCACAGAGTTTTCGCGTCAGCCCGCCTGATCATTTGGGTCGCATTCTGGAAGGCCACTTCCGTCCCGACTTCTTTGAAGGCGTGTGTACGGTTGTGTTGAAGCTGTTTTCCTGTGTGCAGCCGCGTGTGGCTGTATTTGGGAAGAAGGATTATCAGCAGTTGATGGTGGTGCGCCAGATGGTGCGTCAGTTCCAGTTGCCGGTAGAGATTCTGGCTCACGAGACGGTGCGGGAAGAGGATGGTTTGGCCATGTCTTCGCGTAATCGCTATTTGAGTCCCGAGGAACGCGCTCAGGCTCCGCAGATTTATTACGCACTGCAGGAAATGAATGAGCGTTTGCAGCAAGGTCAAAGCCGCGAGGAGATCGAGGCTTATGCGACCAAGAAGATGACGGATCTGGGCTGGAAGGTGGACTATATGGCCTTGCGTCGTCAGTCGGATTTGCTGGAACCGACGCCAGAGCAAATTGCAGCTGGTGAACCGTTGGTGGCATTGGCTGCTGCCAAATTGGGCGCGACGCGTTTGATCGACAACCTGGAAATGGTTAAAGCCTGATTTCTTGTGTTGTTTGGTGAGAAAAGCACAGTTTTTACTGTGCTTTTTTTATATCTGCGTGGTTTATTTTTGCAGTCTTTGTCTTTGTCTTTGTCTGGTGCTTTGGTTGGGGTGGTGGCAGTTCAGGCCCCCTCATGCCAGGGTGGGACTCAGTAAGACGCCACTCTGACGCGCAGCTCTGGGGGGCGGCTGACTACTTGCCGGTGCTGCGCACCGGTGCCCTTGTCGAGAGATAGCTACGGGCGCACCCTGAACTCACCCGGTACTTGGTCCCCAGGACCAAGTACAAGCGTCGGGTTCAAACAGCAGGGTGCTTGCATCCCTGCGCTATCTCCCGCCGGCGGCAAGCAGTCTGAATCGCCGCCCCCCAGAGCTGCGCGTCAGAGTGGCTCATGGCCGTGAATGCTCATCTCTGCTGGCAGTTTATGGGGCCGGGTTTATTGTGTTGCGTTGTGTTGTGTTGTGCTGTGGTGAGGTGGGGTGTTTGACCGATCCGGGGGGGTGACCCAGGTGATTGTTGTGTTTCTTGGGGGGGATGAGGCTGTAGCTTTGTCTGCGTTTATCCCCAATTTGAGGCGTAAAAAGATGGTTTTCCGACGCATTGAAAACCGTGTATCTATATTAGTCCTGTGACAAAAACATCCCGTACAAGTTAACAGTCGCGTAGTCCCTGCCTAAAATGACAAACTCTGTCTATGGTTGATTCTTCACATCGCAGGCGGCCTGTTCGCCTGGTACAGATATACGAGACTGACATGGTATTGAATAGTCATTTGCCCGCCTCTGTGCTGTTTGAAAGTCTGACTCCGCGCGAGCGCGACGTGCTGTCTTATATCGCCATCGGCAAGGCGAACAAGGTGATTGCGGCTGAATTGGCGATTTCCCAGCGTACGGTGGAGGCGCATCGGGCACGCGTTTTTCAGAAGTTACGCGTGCGCAATGCGGTTGAATTGACCCGCTTTGTATTTAGCGAGCCGGGCTTGCGCGATGTGCTGCCGCCCAGCCTGGTGGGCAGCCTGTCTATTCCTTAGATTAGCGGCAGGCGGGAGTGGCCTGGCCGTCCAGCTCGCTGATCGGGTCGATGTCGGCTTGGCGAGTCAGGTGGCTCTCCAGCGTAGGGCGTTGCTGGTTAAAGGTGTGAATGCGCAGTACGTTGTTGTTCACAAAGCTCAGATCGGCCAAGGTCGAGTCGTTGTTGGCCAGCAAAGCGATGCGGGTAGGCTGTGTGCCGATAGGTACCCAGCAGCCGCTCATGCGGTGTTCTTCGCCAGCACCCAGCGGGGTGGCACGCAAGCGCCATTGGCCAGCAGGAGCCAGGGTTACGCTGATTTTGTAGGGCTCACATGCGCCGCCTTGTGGTGGGCAGGACAGGGTGCCCAGAAAGGTTTTGGGCTCGGCCAGCTCTGGAACGCTACGGTCGACCATGGCGGCAGGCTGCTGGGCGCGGGCCGGTGTAATGGCGTGCAGGCCTTCCTGGTTACCGAAGCCTAAATTGATTTGCGAGGGGGCACGGGCGGTGCCGCTACCTTGCGCTTGGCGCAGGGCGTCTTTCTGGGTGGAGTCACGACCCTCGTTAGGGGTAGGCTGAACGGGTGCCTGGGCACATGCTGCCAGCAAAACGACCGAAAGCAAGGTAAGGGAACGCAGGGGGGAAATCTTGGTGAAAGACATGGCGGGCTTCCGTGGACTGGTTGATAGCTGAATTCTACGCTAGACCTGGGGCGGCGGGACAGTATCAGGTCTATTCAGGGTAGGAGGATTGGCGCGGGTACGTTACAGTTTTGTTTTTTATCCGTGGATTGCGCATGCTGACAATTGGGCTGACTGGTGGAATTGGATCGGGCAAAAGCCAGGTGGCCAATTTTTTTGCCTCTTGGGGGGCGGCTGTCGTGGATACGGATGTCATCGCGCATGAGTTGACCGCGCCCGGTGGTCTGGCCATTGAGCCGATTCGCGCTGCCTTTGGGGCACAGGCCTTGGCCGCGGATGGTTCCATGGACCGGGATTGGATGCGGGCCTGTGTATTTGCCGATCCTGATGCCCGTCATCGACTTGAGGCGATCATTCATCCCCTGATTTGGAACGTAACAAAAGCACAGACCTTGAAAGCGCAAGGATGTTATCTTGTTGTGGTTGTACCCTTGCTGGTGGAATCAGGACGATGGCGAGACCGTGTGGACCGGATTTGCGTTGTGGATTGTGATGAAGCGACCCAGATCGAGCGTGTTCAAAAGCGCAACGGGCTGGCAGTGGCCACAATTGAACGTATCATGGCAGCACAGGCGCAACGTCAGCAGCGCCTGGATGTGGCCGACGACGTGGTTCTGAATGACGGGCAGACGACTTTGCCCCTATTGGAAGAGCGGGCGCGAGCCGTACACCAACGCTGGTGTGCCTTGACTGCCTGACAACACGACGTGTCTGACCCTCCAGTCGACAGAAAAAGGTTTTTAAACGCGTGACTCTATACGAATACCCCTGCAATGAGCGTGTCCGGGCTTTACTGAGAGTCGAATACTTGTTCGATAGGCTGTTTCATTTTTCGGCCAACCAGGATGCGTACTCGCATCAGATCGCTGTAGCGACTTTGTTTGATTTACTGGACATCTCGGATCGAACCGATTTGCGTTCTGCTGTTCTTCAAGACCTGGAGCGTCAGCGCGTGGCGCTGGCTGCGCTGCGTGAACACCCCGGTGTTCAGCTGCAGGCGCTGGACAAGATGATTGAACAAATTGTGCGCGCTTCTGCTGACCTCTCGGCCCAGGGACGGGTGGGGCAGGGCCTGCGTGAAAATGAATGGTTGGCCAGTTTGCGGGGCCGGGTTGCTGTGCCCGGTGGTACGTCCCAGGTGGACATGCCTTCTTATTATTCCTGGCAACAGCGCCCCGATGCCGATCGTGTCCAGGATTTGCGCCGTTGGTCCGAGTCTTTCCTGCCACTGTATCAAGGTCTGGCCTTGATTTTGCGCTTGCTGCGTCAGTCGGGTGACTCGGCAGACCAACTGGCCCGTGACGGTTCCTATCAAGAAATGCTGGCAGGCAAGACCTTCCAGTTGCTGCGGGTGTGGGTGGACGCCGGTGCGTGCATCTATCCGGAAATGAGCGCTAACCGCTACGTCATCTGGATACGCTTTGTGCAGCAAGATAATCAATTGAAACCGCAGGCCGTGACGGGGGATATCCCCTTCAGGCTGGCCCGTTGCAACTTCGGCTGAAAACGCTGTTCATATAAGGTTCAGACTGCCGCTTTTATACTTGCTGTGCCAGCGTGGTCTAGCAGGGATGCGGTTTTGTCAGCGCTTGTATCTCTTTATCGTTTGAAACTAATTGCTATCGTGTTTTGGCTGCATAATGCGTGTCGCCGTCACGATCGGTAGTGCTTAAACGCTTATTTAGACCGTGCATAGAGACAATCAAGTTTTAGCCGGGGAGTATTCATGTCGGAGTTGAACACAGGCAGAGGTCGGCGGTCCCGATCCTTCTATGTCTGGGTGGTGGTGGGGCTGCTGGTGACAGCAGGCCTCGTTTATTACGCCCTGTCTTCCCCTTCCAGTACGTCCACTCCCATGCGCGGGCCTCGCGGCATGATGGGGGCGACTAAAGTCCCGGTGCAGGTGGCCACGGTCAAGGAAGGCCTGATCGACCAAACGGTCAATGCGATTGCCACGGTCAAACCTTTGCAAACAGTCGCCGTGCGCGGCGAAGTTGATGGTGTGCTCGAACGCATCCACTTCAAGGACGGCCAACGTGTAAAGGCCGGCGATTTGCTGGCCGAGATTGATCCGCGTACCTATCAGGTGCAACTGGATCAGGCGCGTGGCCAATTGGCGCAGAATCAGGCTCAGCTCAAAGGGGCGCAGCAGGAACTGGCCCGCCACCGCGTCCTGTTTCAACAGAATTCTATTGCTCGCCAGGCCTTGGAAACCAAGGAAACGGCCGTTCAGCAACTGCAGGCACAGATCAAATCCAATCAAGCAGAGGTGGCCCGTGCGCAGGTCCAGCTGGATCGCACTCGTATTACGGCGCCTTTGGATGGCCGCCTGGGTTTGCGCAAGCTGGATCAGGGCAATCTGGTGTCTGCCGGTAGTACCGATGGGATTGTCGTCATTACCCAGACGGATCCCATAGGCGTGGAGTTCTCCTTGCCGCAGAATCAATTGAGCAGCCTGCTGGAGGCCATGAAACAAAGCGAATCGCCTTTGCGGGTGTCCCTGATCGACAGCAAGGGTCAGCTCTTGTCGGACAAGGGCCGTTTGCAGGCACTGGATAACCAGATCGACATCAATACCGGCACGCTGAAAGTGAAGGCCGAATTTGATAATGCCGATGAAACCTTGTTTGCTAATCAGTTTGTCAATTCCCGTGTCTTTTTGGGCCAGGAACAAGGCTTGCTGATCCCATCGCACGCTGTGCAACGGGGTTCGGTGGGCACGTATGTGTACACCCTGGATGCCGAGGACAAGGTCCATATCCAGGTGGTGGAATTGGGTACGGCCACGCTGGAATTGACCTTGATTAAAACCGGCCTGAAAGAGGGCGATCGTGTGGTGGTTGAAGGGACTGACCGTTTGCGTGAAGGCTCGGAGGTCGAGGTGATGCAGCAAGATGGTCAGGTCAAGGAAAAGCCTGCGCCCGATGATGCCGCCGACAAGCCAGAGCAAGGCAAACGTCCGGGTGAGGGTCGCCGTCCACGTCCTGCAAGCGAGTAAGCCGTGAGCATGTCGCGTATCTTTATCCTGCGCCCGGTGGCTACCACCTTGGCGATGGTGGCCTTGCTGGTGTCCGGCTTGCTGGCCTATCGCATGTTGCCCGTAGCCGCTTTGCCGCAGGTGGATTACCCCACTATTCAGGTGGTCACGCTCTATCCGGGCGCTAGCCCGGATGTAGTGGCGGCCTTGATCACTTCACCGCTGGAGCGGCGCTTCGGCAGCATGTCGGGCCTGTCGCAGATGATTTCGTCCAGCTCGGGCGGGGCATCGCGCATTACCTTGCAGTTTGATTTGGGCTTGCCCCTGGATGTGGCCGAGCAAGAGGTGCAGGCGGCGATTAATGCCGCCTCCAATATGCTGCCCAATGATTTGCCTGCACCGCCTATCTATAACAAGGTCAATCCGGCTGATACCCCGGTTATTTCTTTGGCGGTGACTTCCCCCAATATGCCCCTGCACGAGGTGCGCGACCTGATTGATGTGCGGGTTGCACAAAAACTCTCGCAGGTGACGGGTGTCGGACTGGTCAGCATTGCGGGTGGCCAGGAACCAGCCATGCGCATTCAGGCTGATCCCAACGCCTTGGCCGTCCGCAATCTGACCTTAAGTCACCTGCGGCAGGCGGTGGTCGCGGCCAACGTGAACCAACCCAAAGGCAATCTGGATGGGCCTCAGCGTTCCACCAGCATCGGTGCCAATGAACAACTGAAAACGGTACAGGATTATGAAAATCTGATCGTCAGCTACAAGGACGGTGCTGCTGTGCGTCTGGGCGAACTGGCCAAGGTGGTGCGGGATGCACAGGATGTGCGTCAGGCCGCCTGGATGGGGACTGTGCCTGCGATCTTGCTGAATATTCAGCGTCAGCCTGGCGCCAACGTCATTGATGTAGTGGACCAGATTCAAAGCCTGCTGCCCGAGATACGCCGTTCCTTGCCGGTCGGTGTGGATGTGGAAGTCGCCACGGACCGCACCCAGACCATTCGGGACTCGGTTGACCATGTGCAAAAGGAAATGATGCTGGCCATTGTGCTGGTGGTGCTGGTGACTTTTGTGTTCCTGCGCACCTGGACGGCTACGCTGATTCCCAGCGTTGTCGTGCCTATCTCCCTGATCGCCACCTTTGCCATCATGCTGATGTGGGGATTCAGTATTAATAACCTGACCCTGATGGCCTTGACGGTTGCCACCGGCTTTGTGGTTGATGATGCGATCGTGATGATCGAGAACATCGCCCGCTATATCGAAAAGGGCGAAACCGCCTTGCAGGCCGCTTTGAAGGGCGCGGCGCAAATTGGCTTTACCCTGCTGTCACTGACCATCTCCCTGATCGCAGTGCTGATTCCGTTGCTGTTCATGAGTGATGTCATCGGCCGTTTGTTCCGTGAGTTTGCCATTACCCTGGCCGTCGCCATCCTGCTGTCCCTGTTCATTTCGCTGACGCTCACGCCCATGATGTGTGCGCGTATGCTCAAGCCCGAGGACGAGCGCCAGTATGGCCGTTTCACGACCTGGTTGGGTGATCAGATGGACCGCATCATTGCGGCTTACGACCGTGGCCTGATTGTGGTGCTGCGCCACCAGACGCTGACCTTGTGGGTAGCTCTGGGCACAGTGGTGTTGACGGGCCTGCTGTACGTGATCGTCCCCAAAGGCTTTTTCCCACAACAGGATACCGGCCTGATTCAGGCGATTACCCAAGGACCGCAAACCGCGTCGTTCCGCGCAATGGGGAATTTGCAGCAGCAAGCCGTTGCGATTGTGCTGGAAGATCCGGATGTGGAAGCGGTCACCTCTTTTATCGGGGTGGATGGCACGAACGCCACCTTGAATAACGGCCGCCTGCAAATTGCCTTGAAGCCCATTGGTTCAGGCCGGGCCAGCGCCAATGAAATCATGGCCAGGCTCGATGAGCGTCTGAAAGATATTCCCGGTTTGTCGGTTTACCAACAGTCCATTCAGGAGCTGACGGTAGACGATCAGATCAGCCGTAATGTGTACCAGATGGCCTTGTCGGACCCGGAAACAGAGGTGCTGACGACCTGGATGCCGCGTTGGCTGGATGCCGTCAATGCCTTGCCGCAGATTAAAGATGCATCCATGAGCCTGCAAAACGATGGCCTGCAAGTGCTGCTGGATATAGACCGGGATGCGGCAGCCCGTGTGGGCGTGACCAAGGCAAATATCGACGATGCACTGTACGACGCGTTCGGACAGCGTTTGATCTCCACGATCTACACGCAGTCTGCCCAGTACCGCGTCGTGCTGGAGGTAAAGGATCAATATCGCCAAGGCCCGCAGGATCTGGAAAATATTCATGTAATGACAGCGGCAGGTACACCTGTGCCGATTACTTCCCTGGCGCGCATTCAGCTGGTTCCCACAACGTTATCGGTAGAGCGCTTGGGACAGTTCCCGTCCGTGAACGTGTCCTTTGACCTGGCTGATGGCTATTCCTTGTCCGACGCCATTGAAGCCATTGAAACCGTGCCCGACCAGATCGGTATGCCATCCTCGGTGGATACCCGCTACCTGGGTGCCGCCAAGGCCTTCCATGCTTCTTTGTCCAGCACGCTGTGGCTGATGTTGGCCGCCGTGCTGACCATGTACATCGTGCTGGGTGTTTTGTATGAAAGCTATATCCACCCCATCACTATTTTGTCGACGCTGCCTTCGGCTGCCATCGGCGCGCTGCTTGCCTTGCTGTTAGCCGGGCGGGATCTGGACATGGTGGGGGTGATCGGGATCATTCTGCTGATTGGTATCGTGAAAAAGAACGCCATCATGATGATCGACTTCGCCCTGGAGGCGCAGCGCGAGCAGGGCATGAAACCGCAAGAGGCCATTCATCAAGCCGCCTTGCTGCGTTTCCGCCCCATTTTGATGACGACTCTGGCGGCCTTGTTCAGTGCCATCCCTTTGATGCTGGCCACCGGCTCTGGCGCAGAGCTGCGTCAACCCTTGGGACTGGTCATGGTGGGCGGTCTCTTGGCTAGCCAAGTGCTGACCCTGTTCACGACTCCCGTGATCTATCTGTTTTTTGACCGCTTTACCCGTAATGGCGCCAAGTCGGTACGCGAGTCGACATGAAACGCTTGTTAGGGCTGTTTATCTTCCGGCCAGTGGGCTCCAGCCTGCTGGCACTGGCGATGGTCTTGGTGGGCGCATTGGCCTTGCGGCTCTTGCCCGTGGCGTCTTTGCCGGAAATGGATTTTCCGGTGATTGCGATTTCGGCCACTTTGCCCGGTGCCAGCCCTGAAACCATGGCTTCCAGTGTGGCCACGCCACTGGAGCAGGCTTTAGGTTCTATTGCCGGGGTGTCGGAAATGAGCTCTCGCAGCAGCGAGGGTTCCACCCAGATCATGCTGGTATTTGAGTTGGACCGGGATATTGAAGGGGCTGCACGCGATGTGCAGGCCGCTATCAACCAGGCCCGGCCCATGTTGCCTTCGGGCATGTCCAGCGTGCCCACCTACGAGAAGGTCAACCCTTCGTCCATGCCTATCATGGTGCTGGCCTTGACCTCGCAGACGGCCAACAAGGCCCAGCTGTTTGATATGGCCAGCGGCATTGTGCAGCAGAAGCTCGCTCAGATTCCGGGCGTAGGTTCGGTAGACGTGGGCGGTGGCTCTTTGCCAGCAGTGCGGGTGGGATTGAATCCCAAGGCATTGGCCTCGGCTGGCATTGCGCTGGACGATGTGCGTTCGGTGATCAATAACGCCAACAGTCTGCGTCCCAATGGCTATCTGGAAAGCGAGCAGGGCCAGTGGCAGATCAACTCGGGCAAGCAGTACAACCAGGCACGGTTTTTTGACCCCTTGATTCTGAAGAATCAGGATGGGCAGGTTATCCGTTTGGGGGATGTGGCCAAGGTCGAGGACTCTGTCGAAAACATTCACAGTATGGGTTATTGGAATAACCAGGAAGCGGTGCTGTTGATTGTGCGTCGTCAGGCGGGCGCCAATATTATCGAGACGGTCAATACCATTCGTGAACGCCTGGCTGGTATCGAGGAAATGCTGCCCACCCAGGCGCAATTGACAGTGGCTCAGGATCGTACGCCCAGTATTCGCGCTACGCTGGAAGAGGCCCAACTGACACTGATTATTGCGGTGGCCCTGGTGGTGCTGGTGGTCTTGCTATTCCTGCGAAACTGGCGCGCTGCTTTAATTCCGGCTATTGCCGTCCCGGCGTCCTTGATCAGTACCTTTGCCTTCATGCATTTGTTCGGCTTTACGTTGAACACCATTTCCCTGATGGCCCTGATTGTCGCTACCGGATTTGTGGTGGATGACGCCATCGTGGTGCTGGAAAGCATTATGCGTTACCTGGAAAAAGGCTTGTCCCCCATGCGGGCAGCCTTGCGCGGGACGCGGGAGGTGGGCTTTACCGTCACGGCCATGAGCTTGTCGCTGGTGGCCGTGTTCATTCCATTGTGGCTGATCGGGGGGCTGGCGGGGCGCTTGTTCATGGAGTTTGCCGTCACCTTGTGTACCGCCGTGCTGGTGTCCCTGGTGATCTCCTTGATGCTGACTCCCATGATGTCATCGCGCCTGCTGCGTCCTGGGCCGCAAGAGCATGAGTCCACCAACCCTGTCAGTCGTTTTTTGGGTTGGATAGGCAGTGTCAGCTGGCGTGGCTACCGTCGTTCATTGGGGTGGGCGCTCAAGCACCATCGACTGATGCTGTTCTCCTTGTTTGTCACAATTGGCCTGAATGTGTACCTCTACGCCGTAGTGCCCAAGGGGCTGTTCCCGCAGCAGGATACTGGCCAGTTGATGGGTTTTTTCCGAGTCGATCGGGGGACTTCCTTTCAGTCCATGGTGCCCAAGCTGGAATACTTCCGTTCCATCCTGAATCAGGACCCGGACATTCGTTCGGTGGCCGTGTTTGCCGGAGGCCGCAGTGGCAGCACTTCGTCCTTTATTCTGGTTGAACTCAAGCCTATGGACGAGCGCAAGGCCAGCACGACGGATGTTGTGAATCGTCTGCGCGAGCCTTTATCCACCACGCCGGGGGCGCGCATGTTCATGGTGCCGCAGCAGGATATTCCGGTCGGTAGCGGGGGCGGCGGGCGCAGTGGCTCTTACGACTATTCCTTGCTGGGCAGTGACCTGGAGCTGTTGAAAACCTGGTTGCCCAAGGTTCAGCAAGCCATGGCCGAATTGCCAGAGCTGGTGGACGTGGACACTGGCACGGACGATAAGGCCGGTCTGGTCCAACTGGAAATTGACCGCGATATGGCCACGCGCCTGGGCATTGATATGTCTATGGTGGCAGGGACTTTGAACAACTCCTTTTCCCAGCGTCAGGTTTCCACGATTTTTGGCCGCTTGAACCAGTATTACGTAGTCATGGAAGTGGAGCCGCGTTTTGCGCAGGATCTGGAGTCCCTGAAGGAAATCGAGGTTGTTGCCAAAGACGGCACTCGCGTTCCTTTGTCTGCCTTTACGCGCTTTACGACCGGCACCGCGCCGCGCAGCATTAACCATATGGGCTTGCTGGTGGCCGAGTCCGTGTCCTTCGGTTTGGCCGAAGGCGTCACCCTCAGTCAGGCAACGGCGGCCATTGAACAGGCCATGGCTCGCATTCAGCTTCCTACACGCGAGATCCAGGCCGGGTTTGAAGGTAATACGGCGCAGATGCTCGATGCCCTGGCCAAGCAACCCATGATGTTTCTGGCTGCCTTGGTGGCTTTGTATATCGTGCTGGGGATGCTGTACGAGAGCTATATGCACCCGCTCACCATTCTGTCCACTTTGCCTTCGGCCGGGATTGGGGCATTGCTGGCTCTGATGATGACCAGTGGCGAGTTCAACCTGATTGCCATGATCGGGGTGTTCTTGCTGATTGGTATCGTCAAGAAGAACGCCATCATGATGGTGGACTACGCCTTGCAAATGGAGCGTGAGCGCGGCATGGGGTCGCGTGAGGCTATTTACGAAGCCTGCCTGGTGCGATTCCGCCCCATCATGATGACGACCTTGTCCGCCATTTTTGGTGCTATTCCTTTGATTCTGGCCTCCGGGCCCGGCGTGGAAATGCGCCAGCCCTTGGGAGTCACCATTGTGGGTGGTTTGGTGCTCAGTCAAATCCTGACTTTGTACACCACGCCGGTGGTTTATCTTTATCTGGATCGTTTGCGCCATCGCTTCATGCGCCGCAAGAACCAGACAACTTTGAATATATAAGCTGATATGCCTACTTCTAACGCCATGATTCTTCCGCGCTTCGCACTGGCTGGGATGGTGCTGCTCCTGTCCGCATGTGCTGTTGGCCCTGATTATCAGCGGCCCGAAGCGCCGGTGGGCGAGCACTTCCGGGAAGAGGTACGGTCCACGGCCTGGAAGCAGGCCGAACCGGCTGATTTGAAAGACCGCGGCCCCTGGTGGGAAAGCTTCAACGATGGCGTGCTCAACACCCTGATGCAAAGCCTTAATGAGCAGAACTTTACCTTGCAGCAGGCACAGGCACGCGTTCGTCAGGCGCAGGCCACTCTGTCCAACACGCGTTCGACCCAGTTCCCGCAAGTAGGCAGTTCGGTCGGCACGACAAGGCGTGGCAGTGGGTCCGGTGATACCAGGCAAAGCAGCAGCGCCTATGACGCCAGCATTACGGTGAATTGGGAAGTGGACTTGTGGGGGCGGATTCGCCGTCAGGTAGAAGCAGGTGATGCTGGCCTGCAAGCCAGTGCTGCGGATATGGCTGCCACACGCTTGAGCCTGCAGTCTCAATTGGCGCAGACCTATTTGCAGTACCGCAGTGTGGAGTCCAGCGAGCGAGTGCTGGATGAAACCGTGGCCGCGTACGAGCGTTCTTTGCAAATCAATCAGAATCGCCTGGACGCCGGGTTTTCGGCACCGGGAGATGTGGCCGCAGCCTTAAGCCAGCTAGAGGGGGCTCGCACCCAGCGCTTGGCCTTGAATCGCGAGAAGGCCTCCTACCTGCATGCGATGGCTGTGTTGGTAGGCCGCGCACCTTCCCAGTTTGAGGTGGTGCCTCATGCGCCCTGGCCTGTTGCTCCGGATATTCCGGTGGGTCTGCCATCCAGTTTGCTGGAACGTCGCCCCGATGTGGCCCGTGCCGAGCGTCGCATGGCGCAGGCCAATGCCCAGATTGGTGTGGCCAAGGCTGCCTGGTTTCCCAGTTTGAGCCTGAAGGCCAGTGGGGGGTTCAGCAGCAGTGATCTTGGCGAATGGCTGACGGCACCCGCGCGTGTCTGGTCCCTGGGTCCTGCCTTTGCCCTGACCTTGCTGGATTTTGGGGCACGCCGTGCGCAAGTCGAGCAGGCCGAGGCCAGCTATGACGAACAATTGGCTGCCTACCGTCAGACGGTGCTGGATGCGTTGAAGGAAGTGGAAGATGCCTTGTCTGAACGCAATGGCCTGGAGCTGGAGCAAGCCAGCCAGGCGCGTTCTCTGGCCGCGGCACGCGAGTCCTTGCGGCTGACACGCAATCAGTTTGATGCCGGTCTGGTGGATTTTCTGAGTCTGGCCCAAACCCAGGCCACGGCGCTGTCGGCCGAGCGGCAGGCTTTGGACCTGGAGTCTCAACGCCTGCGGGCTGCGGTCAAGCTGATGGTTGCCTTGGGCGGCGGTTGGGATGTAGCGACAGGTCTGAACCCCGAAGAGCCGAACGCGGTGGAAGCTGATCCAGCCGCTAAAGCAGAATAGGTTCGGCCTGACCTACACTAATCTGACCTGACCTGACCTGACCTGACCTGACATGACCTGACCCGATCCAATCTGGTCTTAATCAAGTTTGGTTTAGTTTGGTTTGAGGTGGTTCGGCGTTGGCTGAACTTCTTGGCGCTTGGTTTGGTTTAGTTTGGCCGTTTCATTGTGCTCTCCGGCCTGGCTGGGCCGGAGCTTCAACGCCCGGTTTGCCCCGTATGGACCAAGCAAAGATTGGACTACCTCCCAAGCTTGGGGCTGCAGTTTGCTTGCTTAGCGTTCAACAGCGGCTCATTCCTTGCTTGATATGGCGTGGAAACCGCCTCAGTCCTGGTCCATCCAGGCATACAGCCCGTCAACCCATTCCTCGCCGTCGGCCAAGCCCAAGGTGGCGTGGATCTCTTCGGCCCGCTGGTACAAGTCATCAAAGTCAATTTGTGGCGGGTCAGCAAAAGCCAGGGCGACCAGATTGCCATCGTGCGTTTCAGGTAACCAGACTACGGCCGGGAAGCTTTCTTGAAGCGCATGCAGATTGCGCGCATGGACCAGTTCCGAGCCCAGCAAATTCACCGTTAACAGTCCTTGTGGCCCCAGAGCCTTGCGGCAGGCCTGATAGAAAGCTGCGCTTTCCAGGGCAGGGTGTTCGGCCTGGTCGGAGTACACATCAATTTGCAGCACATCCAGCTCGCCGTAGACGGCATCCAGATAGTCCAGCGCGTCTACCGTGTGCACGTTCAGGCGTTCGTCGTCGGGCGGCAGGTTAAACAGCAGGCGACTGGCCTGCACCACTTCCGGGTTGATTTCCACGGCGTCGATGCGCGCCTGGGGGAAGTGCTGGTAGCAAAAGCGTGTCAGGCTGCCTGCGCCCAGGCCAAGCTGGGCAATACGACGTGGATCGGTCTGGAACAAGGTCCAGATCATCATTTGGCGAATGTAGTGCAGCTCTAGCTGATCGGGAGCATCCAGGCGCATGGCACCTTGCACCCAGGCAGAGCCCAGGTGCAGGTAGCGTACGCCTTCATGTTCTGAAATAGTGACGTGTGGCGTCATGCCGGGTCGTTGTCCAGCATGTGGCGTATACCGGCAATACCGTGTGCACCGTGGTTGCGGGCGTCAGCCAAGGTCCTGGCCGATTGCCCGCCTATGGCAAACACTGGCAGGCCAGCTTGTTCCGCCAGGCTGGCGAAACGGGCCCAGCCCATGCCGGGATCGCCGGGATGGGAGGAGGTTTCCAGGACATGGCCCAGAACCAGAAAGTCCGCCTGGATTTTGCGGGCTATTTCAATATCACTTTCATTGTGCGTGGACATGCCGATCAGGCCTTTGCTGATCGCGGGAAATGTCGTCAGGGTGTCGTGGCATTTCGCGGAAAGGGATTGGGCGTCGCTGGCGCGCAAATGCACACCATCGGCATGGTCCCACCAGCTCTCGGGGTGCAGGCTGTTGACCAGGCAGCGCGCTTGGTAGCGCTGGCACAGGTTCACAACTTGCAGGAACGCCTGGTGCAAATGGAATTCGGCATCGGGCCGTGCAGCCCAGGCTGGCTCACGAAACTGGACCAGGGCCGGGCCTTGTTGCAGGGCTTGTTCCAGTTGTTCCAGATAGGCGGGTAAGCGGGCCGGCTCGTCGATGTTGGTAATCAGATAGCGTTCGGGCAGTTGCAGCCATTTAAGCGGCGGTTCGGTAGCAGGCAGTACAGGGCCGACTTCCAAAGGACCTTCAGGGTTGACCCAGGCAAGCTCTTGGCCTTCCAGGCATTGGGGTTCGCCTTCCCATTCCCGCACCAGGCAGAAAGAGAGTTTGACGAAATTTTTGGGGTATTCGTGTGTATAGGTAACCCAGGGGTGTGCGTGGGTGGTTTCAATGCCGAGTTCTTCGCGCAGTTCCCGTACCAGCGCCTGTATGACGCTCTCGCCCGCCTCAATCTTGCCGCCTGGCAGTTCCCACCAGCCCGGCCAGGGTTTATCGGCTGGGCGTTTTCCCAGTAGCACTTGGCCGTGTTGGTTCAGTAAAACGCCAACGGCCACTTCCAACGTGGGTTTAGACATGTCTAGCGGTCCAATCTCTAGCAAATTGACGTGCTACCCGGCCGGAGCGAGAGCCACGTTCCAGAGCCCATTGCAAGGCTTCCATACGCGAGCTTTCAATGTGTTCTGCAGGGCAACCCAAAGCGCCAAGCCAGTGATACACAATGTCCAGGTAGTCGTCTTGTTTAAAGGGGTAAAACGACAACCATAGTCCAAAGCGCTCGGACAGGGATACCTTTTCTTCAACGGCTTCACCAGGGTGGATCTCGCCGTCTGCAGACGTGGAGGCACTCAGGTTCTCTTTCATGTACTCGGGCATCAGGTGACGTCGGTTGGACGTGGCGTAGATCAGTACATTGTCGCCAGGGGAGGCCAGCGAGCCGTCCAGCACGGATTTAAGCGCCTTGTAACCGGCTTCACCTTCTTCAAAGGACAGGTCGTCGCTGAAGATGATGAAGTGTTCGGGGCGGGTGCTGATCAGGTCAATGATGTAGCCCAGGTCGCCCAGATCGGACTTGTCCACTTCGATCAGACGCAGGCCCTGATCGGCAAACTTGGCCAGCATGGCTTTGACCAGCGAGCTTTTGCCCGTACCGCGAGCACCTGTCATCAAGACGTTATTGGCCGGTTTGCCTGCCAGGAAATGGCGGGTGTTGCGCTCAATAATGCCCTTTTGGCGTTCGATATGATGCAGGTCTTCGGTCTGGATGGTGGCTACGTGCTGGACACCTTCAAGCCAGCCGCGCGAACCATTGGTACGCCAGCGAAAAGCAATGGAATCCCAGTTGATGGGGGGTGGAGCAGGGGGCAGCCAGGCTTCCAGTTGAGCGAGAACCCGCTCGGCCCGGCTGATCAGGGTACTAAGGTCTTGCGAACTCAAGACAGTCTCCGTTTCAGGTTGAAATGCTTATTATCGCTAATTTGGCCCCTTTTTCTGTGATCACTGTTGTGCTTGACGCGTAACAATAGGCCCAAAGCGATTCAAAATCGTATAATCATCAAGTTACGGTTGGCCGATAGCGGCCCCCTCCCTTACTCGTCCGGAATTCTGTTTTGAACCTGTCCACCCTGATTGAACCTATTGCCGACGACATGAAGGCTCTTGATGTCGTCATTCGTGAGCGCTTGAATTCGGATGTGGTGCTGATACGCACAATCGGCGAATACATCGTTAGTGCTGGCGGCAAGCGCATGCGTCCTGCGCTGCTGTTGCTGGTAGCCCGCGCGCTGGCTTATCAGGGGAGCACGCACCATCTGTTGGCAGGTGTGGTGGAGTTCATCCACACCGCCACCTTGCTGCACGACGATGTGGTCGATGAATCCGATATGCGTCGCGGTCGCCACACGGCCAATGCGGTCTACGGTAATGCCGCCAGCGTGCTGGTTGGCGACTACCTGTACTCGCGCTCCTTCGAGATGATGGTGCAATCGAACTCCATGCCGGCCATGGCCGTGCTGTCGGCAGCCACCACGGTGATCGCCGAAGGCGAGGTTTTGCAGCTGCTGAACGTACACGACCCGGACGTTTCCCTGGAACGTTACCTGCAAGTCGTACGCTACAAGACAGCCAAGCTGTTTGAAGCGGCGGCGCAAGTGGGGGCGATTGTGGCCGGTGCTTCGCCTGAAATGGAAGAAGCCATGGCCGCCTATGGCCGCCACCTGGGTACCGCCTTCCAATTGGTCGACGACGTGCTCGATTACACCGGTGATGCCCAGGCCTTGGGCAAGAACGTGGGTGACGATCTGCGCGAAGGCAAACCCACCATGCCACTGATCCGTGTCATGGAAGTTGGCACACCCGAGCAGGTTCAACTGATCAAGTCGGCCATTGAAACCGGTGATGCGGATTTTGCCGCTGTTGCACAGGCTATCGAGCAAACCGATGCTTTGGCCTATACCCGTGAAGCGGCCAAGGCAGAAGCCCAGCTGGCTGTTCAGGCCTTGGCTGATGTTCCCGAGAGCGAATTCAAGCAGGTATTACTGAGCTTGTGCGCGTTTTCCATCGAGCGCGACCGCTAAGTCTCCAGCTTTTCCCAACCCGCCACATGGCGGGTTTTTTTGTAATAAAGCGGGCCGATTCAGGGAAATTGGCGTCATTAGGCGCCTGTTCATGTTATTTTTCTCGGTTTTACTACGCTGTTGGTGGTCATGCCTTTGTCCCACAAGGACGAAGTAGCGACGATAGACATGCCTATTTGAACAAATTGGTTTGAAGCCTCTGTCAGACACAAAGGTGCAGGCCCCTTATTCCAAAGATGTAAGGAACGGATAGATGAACATTCAGCTCGATATCGCGCAAACGGTAGGTTTGGCGGCTGTTTTTCTCGTGCTGGGAGAATATATAAAGAATCGCGTTGCTGTATTGGCCCGCTATTTTATTCCCAGCCCCATTATCGGCGGATTGATTTTTGCCTTGATTGCCTTGGTTGGACATCAGACCGGCTCGTTCAACTTTACGTTTAACGACGATATACGCAATTTCTTGCTGATGGCCTTTTTCACGACCATCGGTTTTTCAGCCAGCTTCGAGTTGCTGAAAAAGGGTGGTCTGGCCGTTGCTTTGTTCCTGGGCTGCGCGGTTGTCCTGATTATTTTGCAGAACGTGATGGGCGTGACCTTGGCGACCCTCATGGACGCCAATCCCTTGCTGGGTCTGGCCGCCGGTTCGATCTCCATGACGGGGGGCCACGGTACTTCTGCTGCCTTTGGTCCAATGCTGGAAAATGCTGGTGCTGTTGGGGCTTTGCCTGCTGCCATTGCCGCTTCGACATGGGGGCTGGTAATGGGTTGTGTCATCGGCGGCCCCTTGGGCAAGCGCCTGATGAAAAAATACAATATCGACGGTCCTGCTCCACACCGTCGTCATCGTCGTCAGCACGAAGGTACAGATGCGCCTCATGCGATGGAGACTACGGTCAAGCAAACCGTTCAGGCTGATGATGGCGGCTTTGAAATGCCGGTATACGCCGTAGTGCTGCTGTCTATAGCGATTGGTGTGGGCAGTGTCATCATTGAATGGCTGGGCGATCGTGGCATTGTCTTGCCTGCTTACCTGGGCTCCATGCTGGTGGCGGCCATCATCCGTAACGTGATCGACTGGCGTCGTTACCGCTTGCCGGAAAAAGAGTTTGAGATCATCGGCAATGTGTCGTTGGCTTTCTTCCTGGTCATGGCGCTGATGGTGATGAAACTGTGGGAGCTGGCTCAAGTGGCAGGTCCGCTCTTGGTGATCCTGATTGCCCAGACTGTCATGATGTTCTTCTTTGCCAGCTACGTGACTTTCAAGGTCATGGGCAAGGACTACGATGCTGTGGTGATGTCGGCTGGCCATTGTGGTTTTGGCATGGGTGCAACGCCTAACGCCATGGCGAATATGCAGGCCTTCACGGAAGATAATGGTCCATCACGCAAAGCCTTCTTTGTGATTCCTCTGGTGGGCTCCTTGTTCATCGACTTCTTCAATGCCGTGATCATTACCGGCTTTGTGAACTTTCTGACGTAAGCGCGCAAGGTTCAGGCCGCGCCGTTCGGCGCGGCAGTGTCTCGTGGCAGGGCCCTTGGGCGTCACGGACAGGGGGTGTGTGGCTTTTGCTCGGGACGGCTTGGGCAAAGGCGATGCCCGAACCTTAGCGTACGCCGTTTTTTGATGGGCAAGATGGCAAGACCACCTCTGTAAACGATCCGTTCAGGCTTTGTTAAGCACATCCCTTAAGGCCTCGGACAGTTCAGGGTGACGCCAACTGAAACCTGCTTGCTGGGCGCGTTGCGGAATCAGTCGTTGTCCGCCCAGCAGCAGAACAGACATCTCTCCCAATGCCAGCCGTAGCACCCAGGCCGGGGCATGAAACAGGGCTGGCTTGCCCAGCTCTTGCGCCAGGATGCGGGTGAACTCCGCATTGCGCACCGGCTGAGGCGCACACGCGTTGTAAGGACCCTCACAGCTCTGGTTGTGCAGCAGGTAGTCGATAAGAGCGACCTGGTCCTCAAGGTGTATCCACGGCATCCATTGTTGCCCATCGCCCAGTCTGGCACCCAATCCCAGCCTGAACGAGGGGAGCAGCCGAGCTAGCATCCCGGCGTTTCTGGCCAAGACGGGCGCGGTGCGCAGCAAGACCACGCGCGCCCCCCACTGGCGAGCCTGTTCAGCCTCTTGCTCCCAGGCCACACAAAGTTGGCTCCCAAAGTCCTTGTTGCCGGGTGCGCTGGCCTCAGTCAGTTGCTGTTCGCCGCCATCCCCGTACCAGCCTACCGCGGAGCCCGAGATCAAGACGGGGGGCACCGACGCTTGTCGCCCCATCCAGTCCACCAGACGGCGTGTCAGATCGACCCGACTTTGCCATAGAAGCTGGCGCCGTGCCTCAGTCCAGCGTTGATTGGCAATGGGCGCTCCGGCCAGGTTGATGACCGCGTCAAACGGCGCGCTGCCATTGAGCTCGTCCAGCACCGCGATACCCGTTGCGCCTGGGCACAATTGGGGGACTTGCTGGGGGTTTCGGCTCCACACCCAGAGTTCGTGGCCGTATTGTTGCCAGTGTTGGCAAAGGGCCTGTCCAATGAGGCCCGTGCCTCCTGTCAGAAGGATGCGCATGGAATTCTCCGTGTGTGAAGGTGAGCAAAGAACTTACCAAGGCAGTCCGTGACCATTGTAGGCCCAGAAACCACCACTGTCCTTTGGGCTGAGTGTGTCTAGCGTGGCCAGCAGGGCTTGCGCCGCATCGGCAGGCGGGCGGCCGATTTGAGCGCCCCGAAAGGGCGCCGACAAGGCTGAGGTAACAGTGCCCGGGTGCAGCGCTCGTGTCTGGGGAGCAACGGTGCAAAATGGGCCAGTACCAGGGCCGGGCCTATCGCGTTGGTGCTAAAGTTGGCCATCAGGTGGGCGGCATTCAGATCGGCCAAGCGCTTTTCAGGACCCCCGGTAGGGCTACTGAGCATGCCGGTGGCAAGCACGATGAGATGCCAGGGTCCTTGTGTGCTCAAGGTTTGGGCCGCTGTGGCAATCGTCTCGGGCTGATCGAAGTCCAGGGCGGGTGTGCTGCGCCGATGCAGGCTAACCAGCTCGCCGCAGCGAGGATCGGCGGCCAGCTGGGCGGTCATGGCGCCGGAGCTGCCCAGGATAAGGGCACGGTAAGCGGTGGGCAGGGATTGCATGTCATGCCTCGGTCAGTGTGGGTGGCTTACAGAGTATCCAGGTTCTTGCGCAGTTGCCCTGCGTGGGTGCGTAGGGCAACTTGTTGCTCGGGGGCCATTTTCTGCCATTGGCGATACATCAATGCCATCCGTCCCGCGCCTCCCAGTTCTTGGGCATTGCGGGCAAGGAAATCCCAGTACAAGGCATTGAAGGGGCAGGCGTGTGGCCCTGTTTTCTCCTTGGGCTTGTAGGCACAACCCTGACAGTAGTCGCTCATGCGTTGTAAATAGGCGGCGCTGCTGATGTAAGGCTTGGTGGCGATCAGGCCACCGTCGGCATACTGACTCATACCCAGTGTATTGGGCAGTTCCACCCATTCAAAAGCGTCAATATAGATGCCCAGATACCAGCGGTGGACAGCAGCCGGGTCGAGTCCGGCCAGCAGAGCAAAGTTGCCAATCACCATCAGGCGCTGGATATGGTGAGCATGAGCGCTGTGCAAGGACTGCTGAATGCACTGTTTCAGGCATCGCATGCGGGTGTTCCCAGTCCAGAACCAGTGCGGCAGTGGCAAATCATGCCCGAATGCATTGAGGCTTTCGTAGCCCGGCATGTGAGCCCAGTAGATGCCGCGTACGTATTCGCGCCAACCCAGGATCTGGCGTGTAAAGCCTTCCACGGCAGCCAAGGGGGCCTGTTCCTCTCGCCAGGCCCGTTCGGCCCGTTCCAGCACCTCAAGCGGGTGGAGCATTTTGACGTTCAGGGCGAACGAGAGCAGCGAGTGAAACAGCCGAGGAGCTCGGCTGGACATGGCATCTTCGTAGTCGCCAAAATGCGGCAGAGCATGGGTGATGAAGGCCTCCAGACAGTGCAGTGCTTCCTGGCGGTTCAGCGGCCAGCGAAAGGCGTTGGCCTGGGGATCGCCAAAGCTGGGCACATCACAACGCTGCAGCTTTTCCCAAAGCACACTGTGGTCGTGGCAGGGCCGCCAGTCGGTGGGTTCAGCCGGAGTGCCGGGCCAGGGTTTGCGATTCTCATGGTCAAAGTTCCACTTGCCACCGACCGGCTGCTCATGGTCGTCCAGCAGCAACCGGTACCGGCGACGCATACGGCAATAGAAATGCTCCATCAGCCATTGGCGTCGACCGCGCATCTGGGTCGCCAGCTCATCGCGGCGGCTCAGAAAGTGTTCACTATCCACCCCTGAGCAACTCAGGGACTGCGTGTCTGCCCACTGTTGCAATTGAGTATCCAGTCGCCATTCGTCGGCTTGTTGCCATTGCACCTGGTGGACACCGTAATGCGCCGCGAGCGCCGTCAGGTTGTCGGTGATGGAGTGACGGTTGCTGGGGTCTTCAAATGTCACATAACGCACACGATGGCCAGCGGCTCGCAACTGCTGCGCAAAGTCACGCATTGCAGCGAAAATGGCCAGAATTTTCTGTGCATGATGCAAGACATAGTCGGTTTCCTGACGCACCTCCATCAGTACATAGACCACCTGACTGTCCACCTGTTGGAACCAGCTGTGCTGTGGGTTGAGCTGGTCGCCCAGTATCAGGCGCAGAGTGTGGGCGCGGTAGTGCGCGGGGTGTGCTGTCTCCATGTGCGGCTGCGTTTACATTCCAGTGACACGACGTACCGCCGAAAAGTACCAGCTATCGGGCAGGCATCGCATGAGCTTTACCCAGCGGGTAAAACGACGGGGGAAGTTCATTTCAAACTGTCCCTGTTTCCAGCCATGCAGGATATGACGGGCTGCTTCTTCTGGGGTGATGAGCGCGGGCATCTTGAAGCTGTTCTGGACGGTCAGCGGGGTGTCTACAAAACCGGGGTTGATAATGGAAATGCCCAGTCCCAACGGGTGCAGATCCAAATAGAGGTTCTCCGCCAGATTATTCAGTGCGGCTTTGGTGGGCCCATAGGCCAGGGACATTGGCAGCCCGCGGTAGCCCGCCACGCTACCCACCAGGGCCAGGTGGCCGCGTCCGGCCTCAAGCAGCATCGGGATGACCGCATCGAGCAGATGCAGCGCGCCCACATAATTGACTGCCAGATGTTTCTGCATCTCCAGAAGATTGAACTCGGTCGCCCGTTGGGGCAGGTACCTGCCTGCGCAATACAGCACCAGATCGGGCGCCATATCGACGCAGGCTTGTACTTTCAGCTTGGCCGCAGCCAGCGTTTCAGGTTCGGTGACATCCAGCGGGACGACGACAAACCTCTCCCGGCCTTGGGCCAGCTCGTGCAGCGCATCGGTGTCTCTGGCCGAGACTATGAGCTGCGCGCCTTGCGCATGAAGCGCCTCCGCGGTGGCTCTGCCTATGCCTGATGAGGCACCGACAATCCAGGCGTATTTTCCTTGCCAGTGACTGAGCGGCGGATTGAGTTTTGCGTGTAGCAGTGTCATCACACTTACTCCTTCATGAAGGACAGTGTCACATCCCCCAGATGAACGCCGAATTTGCTCATGGCAGCGCGGTTGAGCATGGTGCGGCCATCCATCAAGTACATCCAGTCATCCATGTTCACGTTCCAGACCTTGCCGTCCACCGGCAGTGCCAGCACGTAATTCCAATGAAAGGCGTTGCCAGCGGTCTGGCCCTGGGCCTGGCCGACCACATCGTCAGCGCGTCCGCTGTAGCGGCCATCACCCAGATGCTTCAAATGCCAGATCCGTTGCTGAGTGGTGCCATCGCTGTAGACAAAGTGCTCGTCTAGCACGCCTTCATCGCCCTTCCAGGTGCCCGTCATGCGCACGGTAAAGCGCTTGACCACTTTGCCGGAACGGTCTGTGAACAGGCCGTGGGCGGTTAAGGGGCCATTGAAATATTGACGCAGGTCCAGTTCAGGGCGTTCCTGGGCATAGTCCTGGACCGTGGGTCCCACGCATCCGGCCAGTGTGCCCATGAGTGTCAGTCCCAGGGCAACGCGCCGCCAGGGCAGGGTTGAGACAAGGCTGTTTGTCAGTTTCATATCAGTCTCCAGGATGAGTGCAGATGCTCGGCGCGCCACAGGCCAGCCCACGCCAATAGTTTGAACAGGCAGGGAAGGCCCCCATAAGCCCAGGCCAACGCCTGCAGGCCAGACGGGTCGCTTGTGCCGCTCTGGTAACCCAGGGCGGAAAGAAGGGGCAGGCACAGACCGGCTGCCAAGGCTAGGTTGAGCTTGGCAGCACAAGTCCACCAGCCCAGATACCGTCCTTCGCCCGAGCCGCCCTGACCGGATTCATGGATGACACCGGTCAGCAGGGCGCCTGGCAAGGCCAGATCCGCGCCCAGAGCCAGCCCGCTTGCCAGGCAGATAACGAGGAAGGCGTCACCGTCGCTGGCATCAAGCCAGGGTGTCAGGGAAAAGGCGACAACGCTTGTCAGCATGCCGGCCCGCCAACTGGGTGCCAGTCCCCAGCGCGAGACAGCCCGTACCCATAAAGGCAGCCCTGCCGCGGCGGCGCCGAAATAGCACAGAAGAAAGAGCGGCTGCATCTCCGGGGCCTGCAGGCGGTCTGCCACGAAAAAGGGCAACAAGGTAGCGGGTATGGCGGCGGCTACGCCGTTGAGCATGAAGACGAATAACAGCCTGCGGAAACTGGCATCAGCCCAGGGTGAGGTGCTTGATGCAGAACTGCTGTGCCCAAGTGCATAATCCATGGGGTGGGCGGTAGCGAGCGGCAGGCGATGTAGCCCGAACAGGCCTATGGCCAAGGCTAGAAAAAGCACGACACTGGTCGCATCAAAGCCTAACCAGGTGGGCAATACGCTGGCCAGCAAGACACCAAGAAGCGTGGCGCCTTCACGCCATGCGGTGACACGCGCACGCCAATTGGGATCACCACCCCAGCGAGTCCCCCAGGCCTGATGCAAGATGCTTACGGCGCTATAGGCCAAGGTGCATACTAGCAGGCTGAGTGCCAGCCAGATCAACATCTCTTGTGGGTCACCTTCGGGAGGATGCCACAGTGCTGCAAAACCCAAGCCCATGATCATGCTGCCCAACAAAGCGGCCAGCCAGGCCTGGCCCAGGCCTCGATGCAAAAGACGATCGGCCAGCCTTCCCAGCGCAGGGTCTAGCACCGCGTCAACGGCTCGGGTAGCCAGCAGCACGGCGCCCAGGCCCGCCAGCGGCACCCCGGCCACCGCCGCGTAGTAATGCGGCAGGTTCACATATAAAGGGAGCGACACGAACGACAGCGGCAGGCCAAGACTTCCATAGGAGAGTCCCGTACGCCAATGCAGCGGCTTTAAGGGGCGGGAGCCTGGGGGGAGCATGGTTGCGCCTTTATCAGCGTTTGCCTAAGAGGGCTGTTCGCAAGCCTGGTGCAGAAGTCTGCTCAGACAGCCAAATTCCGAAAAACAGGCGCGCATACTCTGCGTCCTGAATACGGGCGGTTTCACGTCCATTATGGAAAAAGCGGACATCGCCGGTTCCGTCTGTCACGCCCAGCAGGCGATCTTGTGCCAGGACATCCGGAAAAGCCTTTTTCATCAGGAGCAGCCATTGGCGAGCCTGCTGCTCGGAGAAACTGCCCACACGCCGCATTTCGGCAACTGAACGCTCGGCAATGGCTTCGCCTTCCAGTTTGCGGTCATAGATCAGCTCCAGGGCGAAGGGCTGGCGTGCATACTCTTTGGGCTCGAAGTCCGGCATTGCCCACAGGCGCGCCTCGTAAACCCGCAGTCCAAAAAAGCGCATGGGACCACTGCCAACAAGATGGGCAGAGGGCAGGGTGGAGCGCAGCTCCTGGGGGACAGCCGCTGCGGCCGCCGAGAGATTAGGGGTCATGGCAATAAGGGTAGGGGCGAGAAGGCTGATGCCCACGATCAGGGCCTGGCGTCGTCGAATATCAGTCATGGTCAGGCCTTCTCAGGGTGAACTGGACTACATCGGTGTTGCCCATATCAAAGGCAGCCTCGCAATAGGCCAGATAAAATCGCCAGATGCGAACAAAGCGCTCGTCAAAGCCCTGGCTGCGGACTGCATCGAGCTTTTGCTCAAAAGCCTGACGCCAGCGTCGGAGTGTTTCGGCGTAATCCTTGCCAAAGCTCATTGCT
The DNA here is from genome assembly GCF_037150615.1 of Alcaligenes sp. PF14. Classification (NCBI taxonomy): domain Bacteria; kingdom Pseudomonadati; phylum Pseudomonadota; class Betaproteobacteria; order Burkholderiales; family Alcaligenaceae; genus Alcaligenes; species Alcaligenes sp. PF14. The sequence continues at coordinate 81,439 of NZ_JBAGRS010000007.1, forward strand.
CTGACCACGGTCAGGCCAGCTCGCTGGGCCTCGCGCTCGAAGGCCGTGACACTGGGCAGCAGCCCTCCGGGAAAAATGAATTGCTGGATAAAGTCGGAGGAGTGCAAATAACGGGCAAAAAGGTCTTCGCGCAGGGTGATGGATTGCACGCAGGCATAGCCGCCCGGTTTGAGGCAATCATGCAAAGTCTTGAAGTAGGTGCGCCAGTATTCATGCCCGACAGCTTCGAACATTTCAATGGAGACAATGGCGTCAAAGGGCTGCGCCGCGTGTTCTTTCGCCAGATCCCGGTAGTCCTGATAACGCAGATCAACCTGTTCCTGCAGGCCGGCTTTGCTTATGCGCTGCATGCCCCAGTCAAGCTGTTCGCGTGACAAGGTGACCCCTGTCACCTGCGCGCCGAACTCCGTGGCCGCTGTCTGGGCAAGCGCTCCCCAGCCACAGCCAATTTCCAGCAGTTGTTGCCCCGGCTGCAGTCCCGTCTCACGCAGCGCCCGTCTGGTTTTTGCGCCTTGAGCCTGCTCCAGATCAGCCTCGTGCAAGGCCGAGCCGTCAAGACCTTCGAACCAGGCAGCGCTGTAGCTCATGCTTGGGTCCAGCCAGAGTCGATAAAAGTCGTTGCCCAGATCGTAGTGAGCATGAATGTTTTTAGCGCTGCCCGCCCGCGTGTTGCGGTGAAGCATATGGCGCAGTCTGAAGCCCAGTCGAGCCCACCAGTGACCGTACACCAGTTGTTCCAGGTGATTGCGGTTGCGGATGCACAGACGCAGCAAGCCGCTTAGGTCATCGGTGTCCCATTGACCTTCTATATAGCCTTCCGCAAAGCCAATGTCGCCCGAGCTCAAGATGCGGTCCAGCGCCTCCCACTGCCCGATTGCGCAGCAGGCGTCGGGTTCCACTGCATTTTGCTTGGGAAAATGCCGCACTTGCCCATCGGGCAACTGAAGCTCCAACTGGCCATGAGGCAAATGCGTCAAGAGCTTCAGGACGCGGTTCGCGTGAGGTGACAAGTCGCTGCTTGCTGTTGCGGACTTGCTCAAGAGAGTGGCGGTGCTTGTATTCATCGTGTGACAGAGCGCTTGGGCGCTGGTGGTTTGCGATGGAAGGGAAGCCGCTTTGCCCACAGGCGTAGTGCTTGCCAATGGATGCGAACAATGACCCCCAGGGTCATCAGCGGTGTGCCAAAAAATGCCCTGCGTACGGTAGCCGCATTCAGGGGGTGTAGCGTTCCTTGAACACCTGTGCGTAACAGGGGGCCTGCGTCGTCGTACAGATCGACGAGCGCCAGGTTGGTAGTTTCATCGCGCGAGAATCGAAAGCGATACTCGCCGTGGGTTTCGCAAAACGGGGAGACATGAAATTGCTTGCTGGCAACTTGTTCGCAATCCCAGCCCAGATGCGGCCCTGCCAGGAGATAGGCATGACGCTCACCGAAGGTGTTGTTGACTTCGGCCAGAATCGCCGCCAGCGAACCGTCGGCCCGATGGGCGTACCAGAAGCTCACGGGCTTGAAGACATAACCCAGGACGCGCGGAAAGGTATGCAGCCAGATCTCGCCATCCGCATCCTCAATACCTTCCTGCTCTAACAGAGATTCAAACCAGGCCAGAGCGTCATTACCGCCATTGCCATGATCGCTGTCATGAAAGCTGATCCAGCCGCGTTGGTTGCGGCGCAGGACGGGGACTGGGTGTTCCCGCAGGCTACGCATGGGAAGCAGCAGGAAATAACCAGGGTAATGAAAGGCGTGCTCGACTGGCCGCAGCCGCCGATGCCAGATATGACCAAAGCCAATGAGAGCGGAGGCATTCATACGGTTTCCTCCTGCCTGAGATCAGTGTGGGCCGCCTGCTCTGCACGGTTCAGGGACAGCAGAACCTGGTCAGCGGCGCTCAGACCCGAACGCAAACCGTCCTCGTGAAATCCGTAGCCGCACCAGGCACCGCAGAACCAGGTCCGGCGTTGGCCCTGCAACTTTTCAAGCTGTTGTTGTGCCAGGATGGCGGCATGGTCAAAGACTGGGTGGCTGTACGTAATGCGCGCATGTACCTTGTCCGCGGCTATGGGACGGGCCGGATTGAGCGAGACCACGACGGCTTGCTGCCAGGGCAGTGGCTGAAGGCGGTTGATGAGGTAATGCAGGCAAACTCCGGTTTCCTCTGAAGCCGCCGAGCTGGCGCGTTCATAGTTCCAGGCCGCCCAGGCGGCTTGGCGCTGTGGCAAGACGGCAGTGTCGGTATGCAATACGGCTTCATTGGCTTGATAACGAATGCTGCCCAGCACGGCACGCTCTGTCTGGGTTGCGTCCTGGCCCAGCAGGCGCAATGCCTGATCACTATGGCAGGCCAGCACGACAGCATCGAACTGCTCGGTACCGTGAGGCATTTCTACCATGACGCTTTGGGCTTCACGTTTAAGGCTGAACACAGGGGCGTTCAATCGGATTTCGTGGCGGCCGTCCTCTTGCAGTCGCTCAATGATGCGGCGTACGTAGCGTTGAGAGCCGCCTCGAACGGTGTGCCACTGGGGACGTTTGGTGATCTGGATTAGTCCGTGATTGTGACAAAAGCGAATCAGGGTAGCGACGGGGAAGCGGAGCATTTGATCGGTCGGACAAGACCAGATGCTGCCAATCATGGGCAACAGGTAGTTGTTGCGAAATGTGCTGCCAAAGCCATGCAGATCCAGAAAGGTTTCTATGGGCGTATTGAGTTGTGACTCAAGCTGGCGCTGGGCGATATCCGTCGTCAGACGATTGAAGCGCAAAATTTCCAGCAACATGCCAATAAAGCGTGGGCTTATCAAGTTCCTGCGCTGTGCAAACACGCTGCCTAGAGAGCTACCGCTCCATTCCAGCCCCGGTCTGCCATCAGGGTGGGGAATCTGCACGGAGAAGGACATCTCCGAGGGGGCGGTCTCTACCTCCAGCTCCTTGAATAGCTTTGTGAGCAGGGGATAGGTGCGGTGGTTGAACACCAAAAAACCGGTATCCACCCCGTGGCTAATACCATCCAGGCTGAGCTCGACAGTATTGGCATGTCCGCCGAAATAAGAGTTGGCTTCAATCAGACAGACGCGATGCGTGTCTTGGGAGTGAGCAAGACGATAGGCAGCGGCCAAGCCGGATATGCCCGAACCGATTACAGCGATACGACGCATGGCAGCTCCTTAGGGTGTTGCGCAGGAGGTTATGAACCGGAAAGATCAAACAGTGAACTTATTAGTTCAAACTATAAACCTTAAATAATATTTTTGCACTATTTGGTATGCAAGATGATCTCATTCGTCCTAAAATAGAACTCATGAACGCTCGATCCTCAATCAAAGAACAAATCCAGCGCGTACGCGTAGAAGCCATCGTGACCGCTGTTAACCGTCTTTTGGCGACCAAAGGCTACGATGCCATGACGGTCGACCAAGTCGCCGCCGAGGCAGGCATGGCCAAGGCCAGCCTATATAAGCTGTTTACGTCCAAGGAAGAATTGGCCGCTGCGGCGATGGTGGGCGTGCTCGATCGCGCCCTGGCTTTTGTGGATGAGCTGCGCAAACAGGCTCAGGATGCTGCAGAAGCAGGCCAACCCATTACGGCGATTGATCAGCTCAAATCTGTGGTGCGCTGGACGATGGATACCCAGTTGCAAGGGGAAATGCCGTCGCTGCCCGCGCAGAACTCAAGCCTTAGCGCCTCGCTCCAGTCAAATGATGAGTACATGGATCGCCTGATTGCCTTGAGTAATCGTCTGAGCACCTGGATTATCGAGGCGCAGACGGCAGGCAGCCTGCAATCGGGTCTGCCAGTCGAGCTGGTGCTCTACACCTTGTTTGCGCGTGCATGTGACCCTGTGGTGAGCCTTCTCAAAGAGTCGGGGCAGTACACCCACGAGCAGATCATTGAATGGGTGAGCAGCACCACCTTTGATGGTCTGGCAGGCTCGGGCCGTACGTCCTTGGCACAGTAAGACAGTCTCCGGAATCCGTCCGGCACCCCCTGCCGGTGTTGGGTACGGAGTGTGAGGGGGGGGGGGCTACTTTTCCGATGTGGACATCGTACGTCGCAGCCAGCGCATCAATAAACCCAGCATGGGTAGCTTTTCGTAAAGCTCCTCTGCCGCATCCCAATAATCTCGATGATGGGTCACCCGACCTTGTCCATCAAAGGACAGCGCTGACGCTCCCCGGATGCAGTGTTCAAGATCCGGCTTCCAGCGTTTGATGCAGAAGCGGAACTCCCATTCCAGAAAGGCTCGTTGGTCCTGGACGATCTGCTGCGTAATGACAAAGCGTGGCGAGTGCAACGCTGTAAACATGTGCTCGAAGATGCCGCGGATGGCTGCAACGCCCTCTACCTCATTGAAGGGGTCCTTGAAATGGGCGTCAGGCGCATAGCAGACCTCCAGCTCGGATAGCCGGTCTGGCGTCAGCCCTTGATAAAGATGGACAATGCGGCGCACTGCCGCCGCCATATCTTCGGAACCTGTCGTCAAGTCAGCATTCATTTTTTTGGCCCGAGGGTTCAAGGAGCGATGGGAGACCAGCAGTATAAGGCTCAAGGAAGGGGCAGGAACGTGTGAGCGGAGAATTTTGATGCCTTAAGGACGCTGTTTGCCTTGGCGCAAGGACATGAACCACTGGCTACGTTTCAATGGTGGCTGTCTCTTGGGAGTTCACAATGCAAAGTCGTGTAGCGGGAACCGTGCTGTTAGCGGCCATCTTGGCCGGATGTTCGGCTGGGGAGTCCAGCAATCCGTCCGCTTTGCCCGAACTGGTGGAAGTGGCTGGCCCGGCCCGTGAGCTCATGCAGGCTGGCGAGTACTTGCTCGATGGCCGCCTGGTCGCGTCCGATACGGTGATGTATGCCCCGGCCCCGACCCTGAAAGCGATGAAATATCAAGTCAGCCAGTACGAGTACGATCAGTGCGTTCGTGCAGAACGTTGCAAGGCTGCAGATGCAGTGGGTCGAGGGCAGGCCAAGAATATGCCGGTTGTCGGGGTGAGCTGGCAGGACGGACAGGATTACGCTGCCTGGTTAAGCGAGCGTACAGGCAAGACATTCCGTTTGCCGCAGTATCTGGAATGGAGCTATTTCGCCGATCAGAAAGTACCTGAATCGGCGCAGGGTGGGCTGGATGAGAATGAGCAGGCCGCTTTGTGGCTGCAGGAATATCAGGAAAGCTACAAGCGCAAACAGGAGCAAGAGGTGCCCTTGGCGCCTTTGGGGCAGGGCGTTGCCAATGCTTATGGGGTGTTTGATGCGGGTGGGCAGGTGGCTGAATGGACCAATACCTGCCATGTCCGGGTACACCGCATCAGCATGCCGCGCGCAGAGTCTCGCCTGGAAAACTGCGGTGTCCGTACCTTGGGGGGCGAGCACATTGCTGTGATGCCTGACTTTATTCGCGACCCAAAAACCGGGGCGTGTTCGGTTGGTGTGCCGCCGCGTTACTTGGGTCTGCGTCTGGTCACTGAAGACTAAACCCGCGCTTAGCCGCGTTCCAGAACCGCTTGTGCAAACTTGTCCAAGTCCGCAATCGTAATTTGCTTGCGGCCTGCCAGAATCAAACCTTGATGATCCCAGCTGCTGACGACGCGGCTGGCCGTGTACAAGGTGGTCCCGGCCAGGTCGGCCAGATCTTGCCGGGTTACCGGAATACTCAAGGACGTCCCTTGTGCGCCGCTTTGGCCCACCTGGCGAATCAAGCGCAGCAGGCTGTGAGCCAGCCGCTGCTCCACTTCCAGACTATGAATCTCCAGCAGGCGATCATCGGCATCGCTTAGTCGTTGTGCGACCGTGTCTTGTGCAGAACTGAGCAGGCAAGGAAAGCGTTGCGTCAGGCTGTCCCAGGACTTTTCAGGCCAGGCCAATGCGGCGCTGGTGGTCACGCTAATGGCGGTTGCCGGATAGTTGCGACGGCGCAGGGCAGGGGCAATGCCAATTACGTCGCCGGGCAAGGCAAAACGTACCAGGAGTTGTGAGCCATTGGGCATGGTGCGTACGACTTTGATCAGGCCTTGCAGCAGAACAAAAAAGTGGTCGCTGCTTTGTTCCTGACGAAAGACCTGGCTGTCCTTGTCGTAGTGGATCAGGCGCCCCTCCTGCCACAGTTCGTTAATGCTGGCTGCGTCCAGCTGGGAGAAAACGGGCAGGCTGGCTAACAAGGAGGGGTAGGATATGTCAGTCATCACTTAAGCTTTCTGAGCGGGTTTTAAGCCCTAGTTTGCTGGCCAGCTTGTGCAGATTGCTGGGGTCTATGCCTAGCTGCCGGGCAGCCTGGCTCCAGTTACCGTCGGTCTCATCCAGAGCTTGCCGGATCAGCCGGCTTTGCAGCTGCTCAACGGACTGACGCAAGGATGGGCGAGGTAAGCCAATAGCCGTACTGGTCGCTGCGACAGGCTGGTGGGTAGAAGGTAACAAATTGAGATTATCGGCGCCAAGCGTAAATATTTGGTTACGATCTGGCGTATCGACCAGCAGGCGGATGGTTGCCCTACTGATTAAATGTTCTAGTTCGCGAACATTACCTGGCCAATGATAAGCCAGTAAAGCGGCTTCTGCGTCGGGGGATAAGCGAATTCCGCGCAATCCCAAACGAGAACGGTTGGTTTCCAGAAAGTGGCCTGCCAGCAGCAGAATGTCCTGATGGCGGTCGCGCAGTGCGGGGATCGTGAGGGGGAAAACCGACAGACGGTGAAACAAGTCCGCCCGGAAACCACCTTGGGCGATCTGCTGGCTCAGATCACGGTTGGTGGCAGCAACCAGACGTACATTCAATTTAATGGGGTGGTCCGCCCCCAGGCGCTGAATCTCGCCGTTCTGCAAAGTACGCAGCAGTTTGGCTTGTATCGTTAAAGACAACTCGCCGATTTCATCCAGAAACAGGGTGCCGCCCTGGGCCGCTTCAAAGCGCCCGGCCCGATTCTCATGGGCACCCGAGAATGCGCCCTTTACGTGCCCGAATAATTCGCTTTCTGCCAGAGACTCGGGCAGGGCAGCGCAGTTCACGTAGATCAAGGGTTTGTTGTGGCGTGGTGAGCGTTGGTGCAGGCGTTGTGCAAATAACTCCTTCCCCACGCCGGTCTCACCCAGCAAGAGCACAGGCAGCTCGGAGGTGGCCACCGTGTCCAGTAATTGAATGACCTCCAGCAGGGATTTGCTGTTGCCAATGATGGCGGCCGAGTTATTGCGCGACAGGTAATCGGGCGGCAAGGTGGAGAGCAGGCGCAAGCTGCGGTTTTCTTCTTCCAGCTCGCTGATGCGAATTGCGCTTTCCAACACCAGACACCAGTGCTTGAGTTCCACCAGCGTGGAGGCTGAAAACGTCCCTGGTCGCAAGGCATCCAGCGTCAGAATGCCCCAGGGCGTGCCCTGGACTTGCACGGTAATTCCCACGCAATCATGCACCGGTAGGGGCTGGCCCAGCTTGTCATCAAGCAGGCCGTCATACGGGTCCGGCAGGGCACAGTTGGGTTCAAAGCGGGTCAGGCTGTGGGAGTTCAGGATCCGCGCCAGTCGGGGATGATCTGCAATGACAAAGTGACGCCCCAAAGTGTCATGGCCCAGACCACTGGCCGCCACAATGCGCAGCACCGTGTCGTCCAGCTTCAGCAAACCCGCCGCATCACAGCCAAAGTGCCGTGCCAGCAAATGCACCATGCGCTGCAGGCGTAACGCTCCCGGAATCTCGGTGGCAAGGTCGGCAATCAAGAGATCTAGCATGGGTGAAAAATACCCTTATGGTGAAAAATACCCAGTTTTGTCGAGGTAGTTTATACCCAGGCTGATTGCAATCCTTTGATCTATGTCGTCCAGAACTTGGCACGGTCTTTGCTTTAGATGTTTTGTCATACATTTTTAAGGACTATGACATGACCCCCGACTTAGCAGAACATCGCTACAAGGCGTGTGCTTCGGTCCGTCCCCCGTTCCGGGGCCGTACCCAAACAGGTTTTGACCAGGTAACTGGGTCCTGCCAGGACTTGTTTGGATTGGGTCGTTTGATTCATCAGCGAGACGGAGAAGAAAATGCGTAGCTATAAAAAACTATGGTGGTCCCTGGTGGCAGTCACCATGGTGACCTTTGCCATCCTGGGATGGACAGGTGTGGAGGTGTATCGCCAGGCACCCCCCATGCCCGTCAAGGTAGTCACACCGGATGGCCGTGAATTTACCTCACAGGAACAGATACATCGTGGCCAGTCCGCCTGGCAAAGTACCGGCGGCATGCAGCTGGGCTCGATCTGGGGGCATGGGGCCTACCAGGCCCCGGACTGGAGCGCCGACTGGTTGCACCGCGAGGCTCTGGCCTGGCTGGATCTGGCTGCCCAGCAAACCTACTCGCTGAACTACGATCAGCTGACATCCAGTCAGCAGGCCACTTTGCGGCAGGAGCTGCAGGACGAATACCGTCCCAACCGCATTGATGAAGCGACGGGCGTATTGCAGATCAGCGAACGTCGCGCCAAGGCCATCGATACCACCGCCCAGTATTACATCGACCTGTTTGGCGACGCGCCTGAGCTGAAGTCCAGCCGCGAAAGCTTCGCCATGAAGGACAACACCTTGCCAGAGCTGCAGCGTCGTCAGGACATGACCCGCTTTTTCTTCTGGCTGTCCTGGGCCACGGTAACCGAGCGTCCTGGCACCACCGTCAGCTATACCAACAACTGGCCACATGAGCCTTTGGTGGATAACCATCCTTCCACGGCCAATATTGTCTGGTCCATTGTCAGTATCGTGCTCTTGCTGGCCGGTATTGGTTTGCTGGTCTGGATCTGGGCCTTTACGCACAAAGAAGAGGAAGCCCCTGTTGCACCGGCCACTGATCCGGTTCTGGCTTTCCGCCTGACCCCTTCGCAGCGTGCCCTGAAAAAATATGCCTTCCTGACGGTTGCCCTGTTTGTCATCCAGGTCTTCCTGGGCGGCTTTACGGCGCACTACACGGTCGAAGGCCAGATGTTCTATGGCATAGACGTGTCGCAGTGGTTCCCTTACTCCTTGACCCGTACCTGGCATATTCAGGCAGCCCTTTTGTGGATTGCCAGTGGCTTCCTGACCGCTGGTCTGTTCCTGGTGCCATTGATTAACGGGGGCGAGGATCCGAAGTTCCAGCGTCTGGGTGTGGACGTTCTGTTCGGCGCTCTGGTTGTGCTCTTTATTGGTTCTTTTGCCGGCAACTTCCTGGCCATCAAAAACATCCTGCCCCCCGAGCTGAACTTCTGGTTCGGTCACCAGGGTTATGAGTATCTGGATCTGGGCCGTTTCTGGCAGATCATCAAGTTCATTGGCCTGGCTTTCTGGCTCCTGCTGATGTTGCGTGGCATGTGGCCTGCCTTGCGTCGTGACAAGGGCGACAACCATTTATTGGTTCTGTTGACCATCTCTACCGTGGCCATTGGTCTGTTCTACGGTACCGGCTTGTTCTATGGCGAGCACACCAATATCACCATCATGGAGTACTGGCGCTGGTGGGTGGTTCACCTGTGGGTTGAGGGCTTCTTCGAGGTCTTTGCAACGGTTGCCATGGGCTTTATCTTCCTGACCTTGGGTCTGGTTTCCAAGCGTAGTGCCACGATTGCGGGTTTGGCAGCGGCCTCGCTGTTCCTGGTCGGTGGTGTGCCTGGTACTTTGCACCACCTGTACTTCTCGGGTACGACCACGCCGATCATGGCCATTGGTGCTTCCTTCAGCGCGTTGGAAGTGGTGCCTTTGATCATGCTGGGCTACGAAGCTTTCCATAACTGGAAGATGCAGAAACAAGCCAGCTGGATGAGTGATTTGCGTTGGCCTGTCATGTTCTTTGTGGCCGTGGCCTTCTGGAACATGCTGGGTGCTGGTGTGTTTGGCTTCCTGATCAACCCACCTATCTCGCTGTACTACATCCAGGGTTTGAACACCACGCCATTGCATGCTCACGCAGCCTTGTTCGGTGTGTATGGCTTCCTGTCTCTGGGCTTTGTCTTGCTGGTGGTGCGTTATATCTCGCCCGAGGTTCGTTACAACGATCGCCTGATGAGCTGGGGCTTCTGGACGCTGAACCTGGGTCTGGTGCTGATGATGTTCGTCAGCTTGCTGCCGGCCGGGATTATTCAGGCTTGGGCCAGCATCTCGGAAGGCATGTGGTATGCCCGCAGCGAAGAGTTCATGCAGCAGCCTATCCTGCAATCCCTGCGCTGGTGGCGTACCTTGGGTGACGTTGTGTTCATTGCCGGTGCCTTGATTGTGTTCCAGCAGGTTTGGGTACGTATTTCCGCACGGCGTCGGACAATCTCGGCCAATTCTGCGGGTGCTATCAAAACATCCTGATCTTGTTCCCTCACGCTTTCTTATCTTAAGAGAGAGTCTCTGCAAGAAAACCGCCTTCGGGCGGTTTTTTTCATATTGGACGCAGATTGGTCAAGCAGGGAGCGCATCGCTTGATCAGGTCAGACTAGTGACCTTATGCAAGGTTGTATTTGTAGTCACCTAGGGTTAACGCTGTATTGTGATGATCAATAATGGTTATATATCATAATAATTATCGAGTTGAATCAATTGATCAAACACTCAGTTTTAAAAGAGCAAGGAAGGCTGATGAATATTGAACGCACAGAAGAGCAAACCGTGTTGTGTACGGTAGAGGGCCGTATCGCTTGGGTGAAATTTAATCGTCCCGAGAAACGCAACGCCATGAGTCCGCAACTTAATCGTCAGATGATGCGTGTGCTCGATGAACTGGAGTTCCGTGAGGACGTTGGTGTGGTGGTGCTCAGTGGCGAGGGCTCGGCTTGGACTGCTGGTATGGATTTGAAAGAATATTTCAGGGAAACAGAAGCCACTGGCCTGAAAGGGACGCGTAAGGCGCAACGCGAAAGCTACGGTTGGTGGCGCCGACTGCGTTGGTTTCAGAAACCGACGATTGCGATGGTTAATGGCTGGTGCTTTGGTGGAGGCTATGGTCCCTTGTTTGCCTGCGACTTGGCGTTTGCCGCGGATGAGGCCACGTTCGGCTTGTCTGAAATCAATTGGGGTATTTTGCCCGGTGGAGGGGCCTCAAAAGTTGCTGTGGAGTTGTTGTCATTCCGTAATGCGATGTATCACGCCATGATGGGTGAGAGTATTGACGGTCGGACGGCAGCCCAGTGGGGGCTGGTCAATGAGTCCTTGCCCTTGGAGAGCTTGCAAGAGCGCGTGACACAGGTCGCCCGAGTCTTGCTGCAAAAAAACCCGATTGCATTGAAGGCCACCAAGGATGCCATCCGTCGTGTGCAGGAAATGACCTACGACAATGCGGAAGATTATCTGGTGCGTGTTCAGGAGGCGGCCAACAGTTTTGATAACGAAGGTCGCAAAGAAGGTATGCGGCAGTTTTTGGACGACAAAACATACAAACCTGGCTTGGGAACCTACGACCTTTCCAAACAAGAAGCCCGATAAGGGGCACAGCAGGGGGACAGCCTCTTTGGTCTGAAAGAGCGCTGCCACCACTCAATGGGAGACAGCAGTGATAAGGACACAGAGGGTGGCCGCTCAGCGGCCGGATATCGGGCGGCTGTTAAGGCCGGGCTCCATAGCTATTGTGGGCGCATCGGCCACACCCGGAGCACTGGGTGCATCGGTACTGGGTAATCTGGAGCGAAACGGTTTTGCCGGCGAGATTTACTTGATCAATCCCAGGCGAGTCCAGATAGCAGGCCGTCCTTGCTTGACATCCGTTGAGCAGTTGCCTGACGGCGTGGATGTGGCTGTATTGGCGATTCCACAAACGGCCGTTCTGGATACCGTTCGTTCACTGGCCAAGCGGCGTGTCGGTGCGGCGATCATCTTTACGGCAGGTTTTGCCGAGGCCGGTATACAGGGGCAAGCCGAGCAAAATGAGATTGCCCGAATCGCGGCTGAGGCTGGCATGGTGATCGAAGGGCCCAACTGTTTGGGGAGTATCAATTATCAGCAAGGTGTGCCATTGACGTTTGTGCAAGTTGACATTCGGCACAAGACGCAGGAACAACAGCCGTGCATTGGGGTGGTGTCGCAAAGCGGTGCGATGATGACGGTGTTGTGCACCACCTTGTCCAGTCGCAACTTGCCCTTGTCCTACGCGGTTTCGACGGGCAATGAGGCGGCCAGTGCTGCGGAGGACTATGTGGAGTTCCTGCTGGAGCAAAGCCATACCCGCGTTATTGCGATGATTGTGGAGCAGTTTCGTCATCCAGAGCGCATGCTGGCAGCGGTTACTCAGGCACGTAGTCAGGGCAAGACGCTTGTACTGCTTCATCCGGGCAAAAGTAGTGCGGCTCGCGCGTCCGCGGCCACACATACCGGTGTTCTGGCAGGCGACTATTCATTGATGCGCACCAAGATGGAGCGTGCGGGTGCTGTTTTTGCTGAAACGCTGGAAGAGCTGGGTGATATCGCCGAGATTGCCATTCGTTGTCCTGCCTTGCCGGCTGCGGGCGTAGCGGTTCTGGGTGAGTCGGGGGCCTTCAAGGCCTTGACCCTGGATTGGGCCGAGGCTCTGCAACTGGACCTGCCGGAGATCAGTGATCAGGACTCACCGCAGCTAAGGTCGGTGTTGCCCGGCTTTGTGGGTGTGAGCAATCCCTTGGACTTGACGGCGCAAGGTTTGGTTGATCCGGACCTTTACTACCGTACTTTGACGGCTTTGCTGAGGGACGAACGCTTCTCCACTCTTGTTGTTGGCCTGATTCAGGGCGATACGGTGACCTGCGGCATCAAAATGCCACCGGTGCTGCGAGCCATACACGACTTGCGTCCCCGAAAAGCCGTGGTGCTTGCCGGATTGGACGAGGGGGCGGCTGTTCCACCCGAGTTCATTGAGCAAATGCGTAGCCTGGGCGTTCCATATTTCCCCAGTACCGAGCGGGCCTTGCGTGCCGTACAACGTTTGACAGCGTTTCAAGCACGTAGCTTTGACAGTAGTCACAGCGAACCCAAAGCTTTAGTGTTGCCGACAGATCGTACCGTCATTCCTGAATATCAGGCCAAGCAGATCCTGGCCCAAGCGGGCATACCATTTGCCCGTGGAGAACTGGCTACGTGCCTGGAACAGGCGGTAGAGGCTGCCCAGACGCTGGGTTGGCCTGTTGCGCTCAAGGCCCAGTCTGCGCAGTTAAGTCATAAGAGCGATGCAGGCGGTGTCATTCTCAACGTTGGCGACAGGCCATCTTTAGAGCAGGCCTGGAACCGTCTGCATGAGAATGTGGCTAACTACGACGTGAGTATTGTTCTTGATGGTGTGCTGGTAGAGGTCATGGGACGGCGCGGCCTGGAGATGATTGTAGGGGCGCGTCAGGATCCGCAGTGGGGACCCGTGATTTTAGTAGGCATGGGGGGGGTTACGGCAGAAATCATGCGCGATGTTCGCTTGTTGGATGCTGATCTCTCCATGACAGAGGTATTACATGAGCTCGATCAGTTGCAGGCAGCGGCCTTGTTGCATGGCTATCGAGGCTCCCCCAGACTTGATCGCGAAGCATTGGCCGAGTTGATCATCCGTCTTGGGCAGGTGTTGCGTGGGACGCCTGCTATTAGCGAGATAGACCTCAATCCGGTCATTGTGCTGCCTGAAGGTCAGGGTGTAGTTGCATTAGATGCCTTGATGCTGCTTCAGGGCCAAAGCGGCTGAGGCCCACCAGGGCTGGCTGTTCATGCCAGTCCATTTAATTTCCTTCCCCATCCTTCACAGGAGTTTGCCTTGAGCCTGCCTTACTTGCCGGGCCGTGTACGCATGCCCGCTTCCAACCAGCTTTCAACCTTGGGCTATGCGTATTACGTCACGATTGTCTTGTTGCTGGCCTACACGCTGTCTTTTGTGGATCGCCAGATTTTGGGCCTGTTAGTGCAGCCCATCAAGAAGGATTTGCATCTGTCAGATTGGGTGTTCAGTATTGTTCACGGCTTTGCATTTGCCATTTTCTATACGTTTGTTGGAATTTTTCTGGGCCGCTTGGCGGATAGTTGGAATCGTCGGAACCTGATTGTGATCGGAATGGTGGTGTGGGTGTTGGCTACTGCCGCAGGAGGCTATGTGACTGGCTTTGCATCGCTTTTTGTCGCCCGTATGTTTGTGGGCATTGGCGAGGCCGCCCTGTCTCCGGCCGCCTATTCTATGTTGGCCGATTACTTTGCCCCCGAGCGTCGGGCCCGCGCCATGAGTATCTATACATCAGGGGTTTATATAGGATCGGCGACTGCATTTATTGTGGGTGGGCTGGTTATTGAAGCGACCAGCCAATCAGGCACGCTGATGTTTCCGCTGCTGGGCAGCTTCAAACCCTGGCAGGCGGCCTTCATCTTTGTGGCTTTGCCCGGTATTCCTCTTATTCTGCTAATGCTGACCGTGCGCGAGCCGGTGCGGCGGGGCATGAAAGGGACTGACTCGACTCCACATGCCGGTTCGGCTCCCGCTCCTGATTGGCGCTATGTGCTGCGCCATAAACGGGCTTACTTTCCACTGCTGCTGGCTCCCGGCTTGACTGCCATGATCACGTTCGGCGTCACGGCCTGGCTGCCCGCCACCTTTATCCGCCAGTGGGGGTGGACTCCTGGTGAAATTGGCCCAGCCTATGGGGTCATTATTCTGAGCTTTGGCATTGGTGGCATGCTGGTCAGTGGCTTTCTGGCTGACCGTCTGACAGCACGGGGCAAGCTGGTAGGCTCGATCCTTATTTCCTTGGCCGCCACCAGCGTTTTGATCGTGACTGGAGTGGCGCTGGCCTTCGCCCCTTCTGCCGAGCTTGCTTTGGTGGCTGTGGCAGCAACGACCTTCTTTCTGGGGATGCCCGTTGCCTTGGCCCCCCCTATCTTGCAGGCCATTACCCCCAATCAATTGCGGGGACAAGTCACATCGATTTACCTGCTTCTGATTAATTTGATTGGCTTGGGTATGGGGCCCTTTCTGGTCGCTTTTTTCACGGATTTTATTTTCCATGACGAACAGAAAGTAGGGCTGTCATTGGGTTTGGTCTCTGCCTTGGCAGCCTTGTTGTCAGCAGTGTGCCTGGCCCGGGCGATTGGCCCGTATCGTCAACTGGTCGCCATTTTGGCGCAGCAAGAGAGGACTTAAGTATGCAAGCATCGCATTATCAGCCCCCATTAGAGGACTTTCGTTTTGTACAGCAATATTGCTTGCAGGCGGAGGAGGATTGGTGCCGTTTGTCGGCTTACGAAGGGCTGGATCAGGAAACGGCAGATAGGGTAGTTGAGGCCGCCGGTCGCTTCTGTGCCGACGTCTTGGCTCCGCTTAATGGGCCAGCTGATTTGCAAGGATGTCGTCTAGAGAATGGCCGGGTCTTGACACCAGACGGGTTTGCCAAGGCCTATACAGATTTTGTGGCGGCTGGATGGCCTGCGTTGGCCTGCGATCCCGGCGTGGGTGGCCAGGGCCTGCCTCAGTTGCTCGATACGGCCTTGCATGAAATGTTGGCATCAGCCAATCATGGCTGGGCCATGTATCCAGGAATTCTGCATGGTGCCTATGCCTGCCTGAATGCTCATGGTGATGAATACATTCGCCGCACCTATCTGCCGCATATCGTTAGCGGACGCTGGTTAGCCACAATGTGCCTGACTGAACCACAAGCCGGTTCCGATTTGGGTTTGCTGCGTACCCAGGCGCTGCCCGAACAAGAAGGTTCTTACCGCCTGCATGGCAACAAGATCTTCATCTCCGGTGGCGATCAGGATATGAGCGAGAACATCGTTCATCTGGTGCTGGCACGTCTGCCTGATGCCCCTGCCGGGACACGGGGGCTGTCCTTGTTCCTGGCCCCGCGCCTGATTCCCAAGGAGGGGGGGCTTGTGCCCAATACGATTTACTGTGATGGCCTTGAGAAGAAAATGGGCATCAAAGGCAGTGCTACTTGCTCGATGCGTTTCGAGGCAGCCCATGCGTGGCTGATAGGCAAACCGCATCAAGGCCTGGCCGCCATGTTTGTGATGATGAATTCGGCTCGTTTGCATGTTGGGTTGCAAGGCTTAGGTCATGCAGAAGCGGCGTGGCAACTGGCCCGCACGTATGCTCACGAACGTTATCAGATGCGGGTGCAACCCCGCCCGGCACAGGCCAAGGGAGTAGCGGATCCTATTGCCCATCATCCCGCTATGCAACGCATTCTCGCCGACTTGCGTGTCTGGACGGAAGGTATGCGGGTGATGGCGGCATGGACAGCGCATCAGCTTGATTTGGCGCAGAGCTTGCCAGAGGGTGAAGAGCAGACTCGGGCGCAGGATCTGGCCTCTTTACTGACACCAGTCGTCAAGTCGTTATTTACAGAGCGGGGCTTTTCCTTGGCCAGCGACGCACTGCAAGTTTTTGGCGGCTATGGGTACGTACATGAGTATCGTATTGAGCAAACGCTTCGAGATGCGCGTATTGCCATGATTTATGAAGGAACCAACCAGATCCAGGCGTTGGATCTGCTACAGCGCAAGATTGCCGCCGTGGGGCCCGAGGCCTTGCAACCTTTGCTCCAGGCCTGGCGCTGGGAAGCGGATGCCTGTCTGGAGGCGTTGGCAGAATGTCCATGGGGGAAAGCATTAAGACAGTGGAGTGACCAGCTGTACATAGTGACGACCCATTTATGCACCTGCGCTCAACACGATACGCAAGTACTGGCCCGGTGTGCGGAGGACTATCTGCGCTTGGTCGGCATCGTGTGTATGGCATTTGCCTGGGCACGGGCAGGGCGGGTCAGTCGCTTGCATGCCGATACCAGCTTGTGCGAGCGCAAGGTGGCTAGTGCCGATTATTTCTTTGATCATGGCTTGCTGGATGCCCGCTATTACTTGAGCAGGATCGAGGCGGCAGTGACAAGCGCGGTGCCTGTGCACAAGCTCGTCTGAGACGGTTGGTGGGTCTATGCTCTATGATTGATGTCTGCACCGATCAACGGTGTGCCACTCAGGATGGTGTCGATGTTGTGTCGACACTGTCTTGCAGGCATTTTTCTTTTTTAGTCAGACACCAACTCATGGACAGTGCTCTCGAATCCGCGGTTGACCAGTCACGCCTTCTCCGCTTTCTGGGCTATCGCCTCACGCGTACGGAAATTCATATTCATAAGTTGTTTGCGCATCGTGTTGCCGAGCATGATCTCAAGCCCAGTGAGTTTTCTATTTTGATCTTGCTCGATGCTAATCCGGGAATCTATTTGCGCCAATTGGGTGAAACGCTGGATATCTCGCCATCCAATCTGGTGCCGGTGGTCGAGCGTCTGGTCAAGCGTGGCTTGATCGAACGTCATTCAGATCCGCGGGATCGACGCTTACAGCAATTACATCTGACTGCCCAAGGCCAGACTTTGCTCTTGCCTGCTGAAGAGCAGGTCGGAAAACTGGAGGAGGAATTGGAACAGATACTCACCGCCGCTGAGCGGCGCCATTTGTTCTCGGCCCTGGACAAACTGATGGCAGTCCAAGAGAGTCGCGAAAGCTGATCAGTTGCAGAACGGCTAAGCAGATGATCCTTGCGGATTGGGTGGCTGCGTATCGTTAACAGGTATTTTCTGGAACCGCCTTTAAGGCGGTTTTTTTTGTGTTCATCGCCAATGCTTGCGCTGCAACAAAGATGGCTTGGGCCAAGTACGTTCAAATACATCCTGTAACTGTTAGAGCAATCAACTATTTAATCAGCAGGCATCACGCCTGGATCAAACCGGAGGTAGTATGGAACGTCGTCATTTCTTGAAAAGTGCTGGCCTAGGTGTCGCCGCAGGAACGACTTTGCTGGCGGCTCAAGTACAAGCCCGCGAGACGGCTGCACCAAAAAAGAACGCGCCCTGGCTGGCCGCGCGTACAGAAGCCCAGATCGCCAAGCTGGAGCGGGTCAAGGTCGATCTGGTTGCGCCTCCTATGGTCCACAAGCACGAGCAGAAAGTAGGTCCCGAGCCTCGCGTGGTGGAGTTCCGCATGAGCATCGTGGAAAAAGAGATCGTGGTCGATCGCGATGGCACCACCATGCACGCCATGATGTTTGATGGCTCCATGCCCGGCCCCACCATGGTTGTGCATGAAGGCGACTACCTGGAGCTGACCCTGGTCAACCCAGCCAGCAACACCATGCCGCACAACATCGACTTTCACGCCTCGACTGGCGCGCTGGGCGGTGCCAAGTTGACCAACGTGAACCCCGGCGAACAAGCCACCTTGCGCTTCAAGGCCGACCGTACCGGTACGTTTGTGTACCACTGCGCACCCGAAGGCTCGGTAGCCTGGCACGTGGTCCAGGGCATGCACGGTACCGTCATGGTGCTGCCACGCGACGGCCTGAAGGATTCGGCGGGCAACTCGCTGCATTACGACCGTGTCTACACCATTGGCGAGTTTGACCTCTACATCCCTCGTGATGAAAAGGGCAACTTCAAAAAGTATGGTTCCTCGGCTGAAAGCTACGGCGATACCCTGGAAGCCATGCGTGGTCTGATCCCCAGCCACGTGGTGTTCAACGGCAAGGTCGGTGCCTTGATGGGCGACGGTGCCATGAAGGCCAACGTGGGTGAAACCGTGCTGTTCATTCACTCGCAGGCCAACCGCGACACCCGTCCTCACCTGATCGGTGGGCACGGTGACTGGGTTTGGGAACTGGGCAAGTTTGATGATCCACCTGCCAAGAACCTGGAAACCTGGTTCATTCGCGGCGGTTCGGCCGGTGTGGCGCTCTACACCTTCAAGCAGCCTGGTGTGTACGCCTATGTGAACCACAACCTGATCGAAGCCATGGAACTGGGCGCAGCAGGTCACGTTCTGGTCGAAGGCGAATGGAACGACGACTTGATGAAGCAAGTCAGCCCTCCCGGCCCGATCAAGGGCTAAGCAGGGTTGGCACCCGGTATGCGGAATTGAGAACCAGAAACACCCATCATTTCCGTCCGGGCTTCAAGGCAGTTATTGGATAGTGATTAGCTAGTGAAAACGCAAGAGGTTCGAACCATGAAAAACGGGCCTCTTGTACAGAAAACGAAGTATCAGCCAGGCATGCGTTCATGCCGACTGTTTAAAGGGTAAACCCATGAGAACCTATCGCCCCGCCACCATGATGTACTCCGCAATGGCCGCTTTGTTTTTGCTGGCCGCCGCACCTGCAGCACATGCCAACTCGGACGAAGCTCTCAAGCTGTACAAGTCTTCGTGTATGGTCTGTCATGCATCGGGTATGGCCAATGCCCCTCGTTTGGGTGACAAGGCTCGTTGGGAGCCCCTGATCGCCCAAGGCGAAGATGCCATGATGCAAGTTGTGCTGAACGGCAAGGGCGCCATGCCCCCACGCGGTGCAGCTCCCAAAGCAACCGATGAACAATTGCGCAGTGTTGTGCGCTACATGATTGAAAAAGCCAGCTAAGGCGCTGGCTTTTTTCAGGCTGGATTTACAGGCTCCAGTCGTAATCAACCGTCAGTGGCGCGTGGTCGCTGAAACGCTCTTCCTTATAGATCGTTGCACCGCGCGCCTTGGCAGCAATACCTGGGGTGGCAATTTGATAATCAATGCGCCACCCCACATTTTTGGCCCAAGCCTGGCCGCGGTTGCTCCACCAGGTGTAGCACTCGTCCGTGGTATCGGGATGCAGGCTGCGGTACACGTCCACCCAAGCCAGTTCGCCTAGCACTTTGCTCATCCAGGCGCGTTCTTCTGGCAGAAAACCGCTGTTTTTCAGGTTGCCTTTCCAGTTCTTCAAATCGGCTTCGTGGTGCGCAATATTCCAGTCACCACAAATAATGAACTCGCGGCCGGTATCACGGTGTTCCTGCATCAAGCCATTAATCCACTGCTCAAAATGATCCAGAAAGCGGTACTTGGCGGTTTGACGCTCGTCGCCCGAGGAACCCGAGGGCAGGTAGGCGCTGATCACACTAAGGTCGTTCCAGTCGGCGCGGATAATGCGGCCTTCAGCATCGAACTCTTCGCAGGCCATGCCTTCGGCCACGCTTTCTGCCTTGTGGTTCAGGTACAGGCCTACACCGCTATAGCCTTTTTTCTGAGCATGGTGGAAATGCCCGTGGTATTGACCGGGGTTGGTCAAATCGGGGGTCAGATCAGGCTCGCTGATCTTGATTTCCTGCATGCAGACAATATGAGGTTTCTGGGCTTCCAGCCAGGCGGGCAGGCCTTTACGAAAGGCGGCCCGAATACCGTTGACGTTTAACGAGGTGACGCGTAACACGTGGCAATTCTCCTTATAGCGTCAGCACTTTAACCCGTAACCTGCCTGGATGTCAGTGGCCGTCAGAGCTTGTTACGACGCTGAGCCGAAGCGGTAGCTGGACACGGTCAAGCCACCAAAGGCCTGGGTTTCGTGGTGGAAGCGATGCGCTGCGTCGCCACGCGCAGCACCAGCGGCCACCATGAGAGGAACCAGGTGATCTTCGCGGGGATGGGCAACACGTGCGGCCGGGGCCTGTTCCCAGTCCATCAAGGCCTGACGACGGGCGGCAGGGTCCTCCAGGCTCAGGCTTTGATGCAGCCAGGCATCAAACTGGGCAGAGGGCTGCACACCGCCAGGTCCCATATTGCGCAGGTTGTGATAGCTCAGACCGCTGCCAATAATCAGCACCTCTTCGTCTCGCAAAGGCGCAAGCGCCTCGCCCATGGCGTAGTGCAGGGCCGGGTCGTAGTTGGCGTGAATGGACAGTTGCACCATAGGCACTTTGGCTTGCGGATAGATCACATAAGCCGGTACGAATGCACCGTGGTCAAAGCCACGCTGCGAATCCAGATGAGTGGGCAGGCCAGCGCCTTCCAGCAAATTACAGACCTGTTGGGCCAGAGCAGGATCGCCTGGTGCAGGGTAGTGAATCTCGTACGTGTGGGACGGAAAGCCGTAATAGTCGTACACCATGCTCGGTTGTGCTGCGGCGGCAACCAGCAGATTGGCTTGTTGAGCTTCCCAGTGGGCGGAGACCATCAAGATCGCTTTGGGTGTACGCCCCAATTGGCGTGGAATATCCTGCAGGGCAGCACGCAGCGGGGCGTACATGGTTTGCGCTTCAGGCATCCAGGGCCAGGGTCCGCCACCGTGCGAGATGAAATAGGTGGGCATTGTCATGATGATCTCCTGCCCCTGCCCTGATAGGGGCAGGGGATAAGGGGTTGAACAAGGCGTCAGGCTTTGTCGCGGCCTGCGTCAATACTCCATGGGCCTGGGCCGGCAAAGGCCAGGTACAGGAAGGCAAAGCAGAACAGAACTGCCGCCTCACCGCCATTGAGGATAGGGGTTGCGAAGGTGCTGCCGCTGGCGTGGCCAATAAAGTAAGCGAAAGCGCACAGGCCCGAAGCAATAAAGGCTGCAAAACGAGAGAACAGACCAATCACCAGCAAGACACCCAGAACCAGTTCCAGAATGCCCGCAATGCCGTAAATGGAGCTGATTTGCAGGTTGGCAAACATGTCTACTTTGGGGAAACCCAGGATCTTGGCAGTACCGTGTGTCAGCAGGAGATAGCCTGTAACGATGCGCAGCAGGCTAAGGATGCGAGGAGTCCAGCTAGAGGTAAGGGCGCTCATGTATGTTCCTTTGGAAAGTTGACAGTATCGGTAAACGAAGCACTGGCCCGGCGTAGTGACAAAAGCTCTGTGTCAGGCATGACGTGATGACATCCTGGTGCTGGTCCCGCCCATTCAAGGCCCAGACAGGCACCGGGTTAGCGCTCGTTCAAGATTAATCAATTACTATCAGGAAATAAACAGGCCTATTTTCATTAGTTACTTTCTTATTAGGAAAGCATGGATACGATTCAGAGTTTGCGGGTGTTCCGGGAAATCGTCGCAGCGGGCAGCTTTGCAGCGGCGGCGCAACGCTTGGATATGTCTGCGCCCATGGTCAGCAAGCACTTGGCCAATCTGGAAAAACAGCTGGGCGCCCGCTTGCTCCATCGCAGCAGCCGTCGTTTGAGCCTGACGGAGTTGGGGCAAACCTACTTTGATTATTGCTTGCAGGCACTCGATACTCTGGAGCGCGGACAGCAGGCATTATCGGGTTCTGAGCATCAGCCCCAAGGTGTGTTGAGAGTGACGGCCCCCGTATGGTTTGCCAACCGCAAAGTGGCGCAGCTGTTGCAGGATTACCAAACACGCTATCCGGAAGTGACTCTGGACATGAGCCTGAGCAATCACAAAGTGGATTTGGTGGCGGAAGGTTTTGATCTGGCCTTGCGGGTGATGCGCGAGCCTGCGCCGCATCAGATTGCACGTCTTATTTGCCCCACGCCCTTTCATCTGGTGGCCAGCCCGGAGTTTGTGGCCCAGCACGGCATGCCGCGTAACTGTGCGGAGGTGATGCGTCTGCCGGCTATCAGCCCCAGTTATTTACAGCAGCCCAGTTTTGAATTTTTGGGGCCGGACGGGCCGGAGTCCTTGCGCCTGAATCCTTTCATGCGTTCGGATAACACCAATCTGACTTATTACAGTGCGTTGGGTGGAGCAGGGCTGGCCTATTTGCCGGAGTGGCTGGTGATGGATGATCTGGAAAGTGGTCGGCTGGTTCGCCTGTTGCCCGATTACACCGAAGAGCTGCAGCAGCTGCATGCCGTCTATGCCAGCCGTCGCTATTTGACACCTAAAGTGCGCAGTTTTATCGACTTCTTGCTGGAAGAACTGGCCGAACCTGCCAAGTGATGGCTCACATCACGCTAAAATGCCTTTCGTCTCTATCTTTTTCATACTCTGTCATGTCGGCTAATAACGATAATCGTCGCAATTTTGTGCGCTTCTCCCTGGAACAGGGAGTGCTGCGTTTTGGGGAATTCAAGGTCAAGTCTGGCCGTTTGAGCCCTTACTTCTTCAATGCCGGCCTGTTCAATACGGGACGTAGTGTGGGTCAGCTGGCCCGTTTCTATGCTCAGGCTTTGCTGGATTCGGGCGTGTCTTTTGACATGCTGTTTGGTCCCGCCTACAAGGGGATTCCTCTGGCTGCCGCAACCTCAATTGCCCTGGCCGAGCATCCACAAATCGGTGATCGTGATGTGCCTTTTGCTTTCAACCGCAAGGAAGCCAAAGACCACGGCGAAGGCGGCACCCTGGTGGGCGCTCCTTTGCAAGGCAAGGTCGTGATTATTGATGACGTGATCACAGCGGGTACGTCCGTGCGTGAATCCATGCAGATCATCAAGGCCGCCGGTGCAGAACCTGCCGCGGTGCTGATTGCTCTGGATCGCATGGAGCGCGCCGGTAACGATCAGGAACTGTCCGCGCATTCTGCAGTGCAGGAAGTGGAACAGACTTACGGTATTCCTGTGATCAGCATTGCCTCTTTGGCTGACATCATGGCGGTGCTGGCGGATGACATCACTTTGGCAGCTCACGCTCCCCAAGTGAAAGCCTACCGCGACCGCTACGGTGTCTGATCATCTGCGTTTGGCAAGCAGAGTTCAGCAGTAAAAAAAACACCAGGCCTTGGCCTGGTGTTTTTGTATCCGCTAAGCGCAGAGTCCGGACTTAGGCGTCCAGCTTTTGCTTGAGCATTTCGTTGATCTGCTGCGGATTGGCCTTGCCCTTGGCAACCTTCATCACCTGACCGACCAAGGCGTTGAAGGCCTTTGGCTTGCCGGCACGGTGCTGCTCGACGATGCTGGGGTTGGCGGCCAGTACTTCGTCCACCATGGCCTCAATGGCACCTACGTCATTGATCTGCTTCAGGCCACGGGCGTCGATAATGGCATCCACATCGCCATTGAGCTCGCCGTCCCACTGCGCCGCGAACACGTCACGGGCAATCTTGTTGGAGATGGTGCCGTCAGCAATACGGGCAATCAGCTGAGCCAATTGTGCTGGGCTGACTTTGGACTGCTCAATGCTCAGCTCTTCACGGTTCAAGGCAGCCGACAGTTCGCCCAGAATCCAGTTGGCGGCCAGTTTCGCGTTCGCCTTGGAGCCCGCCTGCAAGATGGCTTCGAAGAAGTCAGCCGTTGCACGATCTACCGTCAGTTGCGAGGCATCGTAACGGCTCAGTTCAAACTCTTGCTCGAAGCGAGCCAGTTTCTGGGCGGGCAGTTCAGGCATGTCCTGACGAACCTGTTCGATCCACTCTTCACTGATAAACAGAGGTGGCAGGTCAGGATCGGGGAAGTAGCGGTAATCGTGTGCGTCTTCCTTGCTGCGCATGCTGCGGGTCTCGTCACGGTCCGAGTCGTAAAGGCGCGTTTCCTGGATGACTTTGCCACCGTCTTCGATCAGCTCGATCTGGCGGCGTGCTTCGTATTGAATGGCACGTTCCAGGAAGCGGAAGGAATTGATGTTCTTCAGTTCGCAGCGAGTGCCAAATTCTTTCTGGCCTTTGGGGCGTACCGACACGTTGGCGTCCACGCGGAAAGAGCCTTCCTGCATATTGCCGTCGCAAATGCCCAACCAGACTACCAGGCTGTGCAGGGCGCGTGCATAACCCACGGCTTCAGCCGCCGAGCGCATTTCAGGTTCGGACACGATTTCCAGCAGCGGCGTGCCTGCGCGGTTCAAGTCGATCCCGGTGCTGGACTCGCCGTAGGGACCACGGAAGTTTTCGTGCAGGGATTTACCGGCATCCTCTTCCAAGTGCGCGCGTGTCAGATTGATGGTTTTTTCTTCACCGTCCAGCATGAAGCTGACCGTACCGCCGCTGACGACGGGAATTTCCATCTGGCTGATCTGGTAGTTCTTGGGCAGATCCGGGTAGAAGTAGTTTTTGCGCTCGAACACGGAGCGCGGCGCAATGTGGCCGCCTACGGCCAGACCCAGGCGAATGGCCCGTTCGGCAGCGCCACGGTTAAAGACAGGCAGAGCGCCGGGCAAGGCCATATCGACTTCGTTGGCTTGCGTGTTGGGCAAGGCGCCAAAGCGAGTGCTGCTGCTGGAGAAGATTTTGGATTCGGTCGAGAGCTGGGTATGAGTTTCCAGCCCGATCACAATTTCCCATTCCATTATTGTTGTCCTGGTTGACGTTGATGCCAGTCGGTGACTTGCTGGAAGCGGTCGGCAAAGGCCAGCAATTGGCCTTCACGGAAGTAGTTGCCAATGATTTGCAGGCCGATGGGCAGGGGGCGCTCATCCTTGCTGAAGCCGCAAGGAATGGACATGGCGGGCAGGCCGGCCAGGCTCACGCCCAGTGTGTAGACGTCGCCCAGCCAATCGGTGGTGGGATCCTCGATGGTGGCACCCAGCTTGCGGCCCAGAGCCGGTGTGACGGGGCCCAGGATCAGGTCGCACTGTTCAAAGACTTTCTGGAAGTCGTCCACAATCATGCGGCGCACGCGTTGGGCTTGCAGATAGTAGGCGTCGTAGTAGCCATGCGAGAGCACATAAGTGCCGACCAGGATGCGGCGTACCACTTCAGGGCCAAAGCCTTCCGAGCGCGAACGCGAAATCATGCTGTTCAGATCGGTGTACTGGCTGGCGCGGTGGCCAAAGCGTACGCCGTCAAAGCGCGACAGGTTGGTGGAGGCCTCAGCGGGGCTGATGACGTAATAAGTAGGGACAGACAGCTCTGTCAGGGGCAGTTGCACGGTGACGCGCTCTGCACCCAGGCTTTCGTAGGTTTTCAGGGCGGCTTCAATGGCGTCGGCAACGACCGGGTCCAGGCCGGGGCCAAAGAACTGGGCGGGCACACCAATACGCAGGCCTTTCAGTGGCTGGCTGCCTTGGGCTTCTTGTTGAGCCTGTTGCTGTTCAAATTGCTGACGAATGCGCGCGCCGTTATTGGGCTGGTCGTCGCAAAATTCCAGGCTGGTGGCGTCTTGCGGGTCGAAACCACACATGTTCTCCAGCAGGTCCAGCAAGTCGCTTGCATTGCGGGCGATCGGGCCGGCCTGATCCAGGCTGGAGCCGTAGGCAATAATGCCGAAGCGGGAAATCGTGCCGTAGGTGGGCTTGATGCCGCTGACACCACACAGGGCGGCAGGCTGGCGAATCGAACCACCGGTATCGGTTGCAGTCGCACCCGCTACCAGGCCAGCAGCGACAGCGGCGGCAGAACCACCCGAGGAGCCACCGGGCACCATGGAGTGATCCCAAGGGTTGCGCACGGGGCCAAACACCGAGCTTTCGTTGCGCGAGCCCATGGCGAACTCGTCACAGTTCAACTTGCCCAGCGAGACAGCACCGGCTGCCTGCAGCTTGGTCACGACCGTGGCGTCAAAGGGGCTGACGTAGCCTTCCAGCATTTTGCTGCAGGCGGTGGTCTGCCAATCCTTGGTGACAAACAAATCTTTGTGGGCGATAGGGATGCCGGTCAGTGGACCGGCCTTGCCTTGAGCAATCAGGGCGTCAGCGGCATCGGCCTGGGCCAGGGTCAGGGCAGCGTCCTGCTGCACGAAGGCATTGAGCTCTTTTTGACGGGCGCTGTTGTCCAGGGCTTGCTGGGCCAGCTCGCGGGCACTGACGGTTTTGTTTTGCAGAGCTTGGCGCAGCGCTGCAATAGTCGCGAATTCAGGGGTAAAAGACATGGTTTTGCTTTATTCGATGACCGTGGGCACCAGAAACAGGCCATCCTGCTCGGCGGGGGCGTTGCGCATCATGGCCTGACGGCTTTCTACCGTTCCGGAAGGCAGGGCCTTGTCCTCGCGCAGACGCAGACTGATCTGCTGGCGGGCGGACAAAGGGTGGGCCATGGGCTCAACGCCTTGAGTATCAACGGTTTGCAAGGTCTGGATCAGGCCCAGGATGCGCGTCAAATCGTGCTCGACCTGGGAGGCTTGTTCAGCAGAAAGATCAAGGCGCGCCAGTTGCGCTATACGGGCAACATCCTGTTCAGTGATAGACATGTGGGTGGGTACTGGAAAATGAGTAATAAAAAAAAGCGGAAATCCGTCAGTTAGGGACAGTTTGGCACTTTTACAGCAAATGCGGGGGTTACAGAACTTAACTGACCATTAAAACAGTCCTAATGTAGAGCAATTATAAGTTATCATTGACCGTTTCCTTCCCAGGTATTTTTGAATTCGTTGCCTGGTTCTTGTGCCTGTCGTTTTACGCTTGAGTTCCGCGCCGAATTTACCTGCCTTTTCCCCAAACACTTTACACTTTGCGCGCCCATGTTCGGATTCCTACGCAGTTACTTTTCCAGCGATATGGCAATCGACCTCGGTACGGCCAATACCCTTATCTATGTACGCGGCAAGGGTATCGTACTGGATGAACCGTCCGTTGTAGCCATCCGCCATGAAGGTGGACCTAATGGTAAAAAAATCATTCAGGCCGTTGGGCAGGAGGCCAAGCAAATGCTGGGTCGGGTGCCTGGCAATATTGAAGCCATCCGGCCCATGAAGGATGGTGTGATCGCGGACTTTACGGTCACCGAGCAAATGCTCAAGCAGTTCATCCGCATGGTTCACCCACGCAGCATGTTTGCTCCCAGCCCACGCATTATCGTGTGTGTGCCTTGCGGCTCCACCCAGGTGGAACGCCGTGCCATCAAAGAATCTGCTCTGGGCGCTGGTGCCAGCAAGGTCTACCTGATTGAAGAGCCCATGGCGGCCGCGATCGGTGCAGGCCTGGCCGTGTCCGATGCCAGCGGCTCCATGGTGGTGGATATCGGTGGTGGTACAACCGAAGTGGCAGTGATCTCTTTAGGCGGTATGGTCTATAAAGGATCGGTTCGCGTCGGTGGCGACAAGTTTGACGAAGCCATTATTAATTACATCCGTCGCAATTACGGAATGCTAATTGGTGAACCCACGGCTGAATTGATCAAAAAAGAGATCGGTTCCGCATTCCCTGGCACTGAAATTCGCGAGATTGAAGTCAAGGGTCGTAATTTGTCCGAAGGGGTGCCACGCAGTTTCACGGTGTCCTCCAACGAGATTCTGGAATCGCTTACCGATCCCTTGAATCAAATCGTTTCCGCGGTTAAAACCGCTCTGGAACAAACTCCTCCAGAACTGGGTGCGGACATCACTGACAAGGGCATCGTCCTGACAGGTGGTGGTGCTCTGGTTCATGACCTGGACCGTCTGCTGCAAGAAGAGACCGGCTTGCCCGTCGTGGTGGCTGAAGATCCTCTGACCTGCGTGGTACGGGGTTGCGGCGAGGCTCTGGAACATCTGGAGCGTCTGGAGTCCGTATTCATTTACGATTGATCTTTGCTTGGCCTTCACGGCAGTGTCTGCCTGTGGGGGCAAGCGATCGAGTGCTTGAGTAATGCGAGAACAAGGCTCCATCCGGCTATTTAGGCGCGGCTCATCAGCTGAGCTGCGTCTGGCCGCTCTTTTGGTGCTGGCTGTGGGCTTGTTGATTACTGACGCTCGTTATGCGGTGCTCGAACCCGTGCGTCAGGCCGTGGCCACTGTGCTGTATCCCTTTCAGCGTGTCATGCTGGCCCCTCGTGATCTGGTTACTTATTTCAGCAGCTGGACCGACGCGGCCTCCACCGCCCGTTCCGAAAAAGAAGCCTTGCAACGCCAGCGTATCGAGCTGGCTCAGTTGTCTACCCATGCCGCCCAGCTGTCTGCTGAGAACGAGCAGCTGCGCCGTTTGCTGCAAGTGGCTGATACGGTTACCCAACCGTCTGTCGCGGTAGAGGTTCTGTACGAACCGCCTAATGGGTACGCCCGTCACCTGATCTTCAATAAAGGCTCGGCCAGCGGCATTCGACCCGGTATGCCGGTTATTGACGAAGGCGGCGTGGTTGGCCAGGTGGTGCGTGTCACGCGCTTTACCTCGGAAGCTGCGCTGATCACGGACGATAAAGTCTCGGTGCCGGTACAGGTGTTGCGCAATGGTCTGCGTTTGATTGCCTTCGGTGGCAACCCCGGTGGCAAAGTGGAAGTGCGTTTTCTGACGGCTGATGTGGATCTGGAGCCGAACGATACCTTGATCACCAGCGGTATCGGGGGCTTGTTCCCTGCCGGTCTGCCGGTGGGAATGGTCAGCAGTATCGAGCGCGATGATGCGTCCGGTTTTGCGCTGGCCTTGGTGACGCCTTTGTCGCACCCCGAGCGTTATCGCCATTTTCTGATTTTGCTAGTGCCCGAGAGCGAGCGCCCTCTTGAACAGGACGATGCCAATGATGCGACGCGCTGAGTCCTCGGACACCTCTGGCCGTAAAACCCGGTCCTCATCCTTGAGTAGTTTGCAGCCTATTGATAGCAGCCCGTTTTCGCGCGCTTCCAGTCCCTGGTTGGTGTGGGGCTCGATTCTGCTGATGTGGCTGCTTTCCATGCTGCCCTGGCGCCTGCTGCCCTTTGCGCCTGATCTGTTGATGCTGGTACTGGCTTTCTGGGCTGTACACGAGCCGCGCCGTGTTCCCATGTCACTGGCATTTATTGTGGGCATTCTGGTGGATGTGCACGATGGCAGTCTGCTGGGCGAACATGCCCTGACCTATATTCTGGTCGTGTACGGCGCATTGCTGCTACGCAAGCGCATCCTGAATTTTGGCATGTGGACTCACTTCTTGCACATGGCAGTTGTCATGCTGCTGGCCCAGTTGATCGTGCGGGTTCTGCACGCCTGGCTGGTAGGGGAGTGGTCTGGCTGGGAGTGGGCCGGAGGCGCCTTGTTGACCGCCGCCCTGTGGCCGCTGGCCGATAGCGTGCTGTTCTTGCCGCAGCGGCGTCTGGACGAGTCCGACTCCGGTTCGTCCTGACGGGTAGGGCGGCCATGTTTGAATTCAAAAAAACTTCGCATCAGTTGCGCCAGCGCATTCTGTTTCGCGCCTTGGTAGCGGCCGTTCTGGCCTGCGTACTGTTAGGGGTGCTGGGCGTGCGCTTGTGGTATTTGCAAGTGGTGCGCTACGAAGGCTTTGCCGCCCGAGCCGATCAAAACCGTATTGCCGTCATCCCGATTACCCCTCGTCGAGGCGAGATTCTGGACCGCAATGGCGAGGTACTGGCCCGTAATTACCGGGACTACACCTTGTCGGCCGTACCCGCCAGTTTGGGCGAGCCGGTAGACGATATGCTGGATCGTGTCGGCGAACTGGTGGAGCTAAGTCCACGTGATCGTCGTCGATTCAAGCAGAGCGTCGCGCAAAACAGTCGATATTCTGAAATTCTGTTGCGCAATAACCTGAGCGATGATGAAGCCGCCTGGTTTGCTGCCCATGCCTTCAAGTTCCCTGGTGTGACCTTGCAGGCTCGCTGGGTGCGCGAATATCCGCAGGGCGAGGCGGCAGCGCACGTGCTGGGTTATGTGGGCCGTATTTCCGAGGGCGATCAGCAGCGCCTGGAAGAAACCGGGCAAACCGGTAACTACCGTGGCACGCAGGTCATTGGCAAAAAAGGGATCGAGAAAACCTGGGAAAAGACCCTGCACGGTCGCACAGGGATAGAGGAAGTGGAAGTGGCCGCGTCGGGCCGTCCAGTACGTACCTTGAGCCGGGTCGACCCCGTACCGGGTGCCAGCTTGCGTTTGTCGCTGGACATTGGCCTGCAGAAAATGGCTGAAGCCCTGTTTGAAGGACGACGCGGCGCGCTGGTGGCCATCGAGCCCAGCACTGGCGAAGTGCTGGCTTTCGTGTCGGCCCCGTCTTTTGATCCGAACCTGTTTATTGACGGTATTGACGTAGAGAACTGGCGCAAGCTGAATGACTCGCCCGACCACCCGCTGATTAACCGCCCACTGTACGGCACCTATCCTATCGGCTCGACTTACAAGCCCTTTGTAGCCTTGGCTGCTTTGGAAACCGGCAAGCGCAAGGCGACGGACCGTATTTCTGACCCTGGCTACTTTGAGTTTGGTGGTCAGCGTTTCCGTAACGCGGGTGGCGCTGTATATGGCTCTACCGACATGCACCGCGCCCTGGTGGTATCCTCCGATACCTATTTCTACTCATTGGGCCCGGAAATTGGCGTTGATAATCTGCACGATTTCATGAAGCAGTTTGGCTTTGGTCAGCAAACCGGCATTGATCTGGATGGCGAGCGCCAAGGCATTCTGCCTTCTACTGAATGGAAACGTCAGGCCTACAAAAAACCGGCCCAACAGCGCTGGTATGCCGGGGAAAGTATCTCGGTGGCCGTGGGCCAGGGCTATAACTCGTTTACTGTGCTGCAACTGGCCCATGCGACCGCCGTGCTGGCCAGCAATGGCATTGTGCGGCCTCCACATCTGGTCACCCAGACGCTCAGCCCCCATGATCCGGAAATTGAACAGCCCGTGCGTATTGATGCCAAGCTGATCCCCCTGAAGCAGGCTAATGTGGATGTGGTCAAACGTGCTCTGGTGGATGTGGTGCGTTTGGGTACCGCCCGCCGGGCTTTTGCGGGTGCGGCGTATCAGGCTGCTGGCAAAACGGGTACGGCACAGGTTTTTAGCTTGCGCGGTGCCAAGTACAACGCCAACGCCATTGATGAGCGTTTGCGTGACCACGCCTTGTTCATGTCCTACGCCCCGGCAGAGAACCCCAAAATTGCTGTTGCCCTGATCGTGGAAAACGCAGGTTGGGGTGGGTCGGTTGCGGCACCGATTGTGCGCAAGGTCTTTGATTACTGGTTGGTGGAACGAGGGCAGATGCAATGAAGCGACTTTTGCAACTGGGCCTGAGAGCCGTCACCGCCTTTGATTGGCCTTTGCTGCTTTTGCTGGTGCTGATGGCTGCGCTGGGCATGACCGTCATGCATTCCGCTGTGGGCGGTACAGACTGGCGCTTTGCCGATCAGGTGCGTAATTTCCTGTTGGCCTTTAGTGTGATGTGGCTGGCCGCCCTGATTCCGCCTGCCTTGTGGATGAAGCTGGCTCCGGTGGTGTATTCGATCGGGGTCGTGTTGCTTTTGGGGGTGGAGTTCTTTGGCGAAACCAGCAAGGGCGCAACGCGCTGGCTGGACCTGGGGGTGGCACGTATTCAGCCCTCGGAAATGCTCAAAATTTCCGTGCCCTTGATGTTGGCCTGGTATTTCCACCGCTATCAGCGGCCCAAGATGAGCCTGCTGGACTTCATGGTGGCAGGCATCTTGCTGATGATTCCGTTCCTGCTGATCGTGCGTCAGCCGGATTTGGGTACGGCTTTGCTGGTGTTTGCGGCCGGTTTCTGCGTGATTTACTTTGCAGGCCTGTCCTTCAAGCTGATCGTACCCATTGTGGTGGTGCTGGTGCTGGGCATTAGCGCCTTGCTGTACTACGAAGACTATATCTGCGTACCAGACCTGGATTGGGTGGTGTTGCACGACTATCAAAAGCACCGTGTCTGCACCTTGCTGAACCCCGGTAGTGACCGTTTGGGCAGAGGGTTCCATACCATCCAGTCCATGATTGCGATCGGTTCTGGTGGTGTTTACGGCAAGGGCTACATGATGGGTACCCAGTCCCATCTGGATTTCGTGCCCGAGCGCACAACCGACTTTATTTTTGCAGTGTTTGCCGAAGAATTCGGTTTGTACGGCGGCATCATGCTGCTGGTGCTGTACGCCTTGTTGATCCTGCGCGGCTTGTCGATTGCTGCTGTGGCTCACACCCAATTCAGCCGTTTGCTGGCCGGTTCCATGTCCATGATGCTGTTCGTTTATGTGTTCGTGAACATAGGCATGGTGACGGGAATTTTGCCCGTGGTAGGCGTGCCTTTGCCGTTCCTGAGCTATGGCGGTACGGCCTTGATGACCTTGGGTGTAGCCTGCGGGATGCTGATGAGCATCAGCAACGATAAGCCAGCGCGGCCTGCATAGCGCCATTCCCCCGGATTAGGCCGGGGATCTTGGCATTAGCTCAGAAGTAATTGTTCACTATCCTTGCTCTGGTACAAACCCAGCAGCAGCTTGCGTATGGGTGCAGGTAAAGCGGTCTGCTCCAGTGCTTCATGGTCCTGCCATTGCTGGCCTGCCACTGGCTCGACCAGTACAGATTCATCGACTTGCAGTAACCAAGGGGTGATGTGCAGCTTGAAGTGAGAAAACACATGCTGGAAAGAGGCCAGCGCAATAGCTTCCTCGTTAGACCAATGCAGTGCCGCCGTTTGCAGGCTGATGGCATCGTCAAACTGGGGCAGGGTGAGCAGGCCACCCCAAATTCCCTTGTCAGGACGTTGTTCCAGCAAAACCTGGCCATTCAACTCCAGAATCAGCACATGCGCATAGCGCTCATCCTGACGAATGCGTTCTTTGGGGCTGGGCAGCTCGGACTGTGCCTGATGCGTGTGGGCGTAGCAGTCGCTTTGCAGCGGACAGAGACTACAGGTGGGCTTGCTGCGGGTACAGCATTGCGAGCCCAGGTCCATCAGCCCTTGGGTGTAAGCCGCCATATCCAGGCTGGCGGGGGCAAGTTCCACGACCTCATCTGCCTTGGCCCATAAGGCGTTCTCCACGGCCTTTTTCTGCGTGGGCCCATAGATCCCGAAGTAGCGTGTGAACACGCGTTTCACGTTGCCGTCCATGATGGGGCTGCGTTCGCCAAAACAGAAGGCGGCGATGGCACAGGCGGTAGAGCGGCCGATGCCGGGTAAGGTCGCCAGATCCGCGGCATTAGCCGGAAAACGGCCGCCCCATGTCTCCATGACCTCGCGGGCACAGCGGTGCAAGTTACGGGCGCGGGCGTAGTAGCCCAACCCGGCCCAATAGGGCATGACTTCGTCTTGCTCGGCCTCGGCCAAATCCTTGACGGTGGGGAAGCGTTCCAGAAAACGCTCGTAATAACCCAGTACGGTAGCGACCTGGGTTTGCTGCAACATGATTTCGGAAAGCCAGACGCGGTAAGGATCTTGCGTGTTCTGCCAAGGGAGGTGGTGGCGGCCGGAGGTTTTTTGCCAGGCCACCACTTTTTCGGCCAGATCTTGGGGACAGGGTTCAGGAAGTGACATCAATATTGGGTACTACGGGTAACAGACCAGCGTGCTGCCAGGGCGCCCAAAATGGCGACCAAAATAGCCGCTGTCAGCAACAGAGAAAATTCCGGCAGCCGGAGCGTCAACTGGACGCCATAGCTTTGGGCCAGACTGGATAAAGCTTTGTTCAGCGGGGTCAGTGCCAGCAAGGCCAGACCGCATGCCAGAGCGCTGGCCGTCAGGCCGGTTAGCGCGCCCATATACAGGAAGGGGCGGCGTACAAAGGCTTCGGTGGCGCCGACCAGACGGGCCACGGCAATTTCTTCACGTTGGTTCAGGGCTTGCAGACGGACGGTATTGAACACAGTGGCAATCACGACTACGCCCACGCCTGCCATCAGAATCCATAAGCCGATACGGATGAAGCTCAGAATCGCAGCCAGACGCTGCACCCATTCGCTATCCAGCAGCACACTATCCACGCCTTCGCGGCCTTGCAAGGTCTTGGCCAGGGAGTCGGCACGCGTCACCAAGTCCGGGGTTTCATGCAGAGTCAGCACAATGGCGTGTGGCAAGGGGTTGCTGGGCAAAGCGCCCAAGGCGTCTGTCCAGCTGGGATTACTCTGCAATTGTTTAAGCGCCTGCTCCTTGCTGACCAGCCTGATCTGGGCCAGTTCAGTTTGAAACTCTTTGCCCACGGCCTGACTGAAGGCTTGCGCCTGTTCCAGCGTGCTGTTCTGTTTCATGAACACGGTCATTTCGGGCGAGGTCGGAATCTCGCGCACGACAGGTTGAGCGGCCAGCAAGATACTGGCTCCCAGAACGGGTACAGCCAGGGTCAAGGCAATGACCAGCAGGTTGGACAGGGAGGAGAAGGGTTGCACTTTCAGGCGGCGCAGGGCCACCAGAAAGGCGTATTGATGATGACGCAGCCAGGTTCTCATGCCAGCACTCCTGGGTGATCGGAAAAACGGCCGTCCTGAATCAGCAGGGTTCGACGTGCATAGCGTGCCATCAAATTCAGATCGTGCGAAGCAATCAAGGTGGTGACACCCACCCGGTTAAAGTCCATCAATACATCCATGATGCGTTTGGCGTTATCGGCGTCCAAATTGGCAGTGGGTTCGTCGGCAATCAAAATAGCCGGGCGATTCACAATAGCGCGGGCAATCGCCAGCCGTTGTTGTTCACCCCCCGACATTTCCACCGGCTTTAAATCTTCTTTGCCACGCAGGCCCACTTTTTCCATGGCGGCGCGGGCACGTGCCTGCGCCGTGCTGGGCTCCAGACCCATGACTGCCAGGGGCAGGAGCACATTGGCCAGGGCGCTGCGGTCTTGCAGCAAGTGCGTATCTTGTAGAACCACACCCACCGCGCGTCGCAGATAGGGACGGGCGCGGGCCGGCAGCTTGTCCAGCCTGTGCCCATTGACCTGAACCGAGCCACGGCTAGGCAGCTCCAGGCCTCCGATCAGACGCAATAAAGTGGATTTACCTGCTCCAGAGGGGCCGGAAACAAAAATGAATTCGCCGTCATCAATGCGAAAATTAATGTCGGCTAGAATATTTTTACTGCGGCCATACGATTTAAAAACGTGTTGGAACTCGATCATCGCGACGCACAATTAAAGAGGAGTCTGCTTGGAAAGCCCCTGGGGAATGACCGCCGGGGCTCGCATGAAAATGTCGGCGTAGGTAAAAGTATTAGTCAGATTGTTAGAGGGAAACCCCCGATTTGTGTTTGGACAGTCTGGCTCTACGATTGGACACCACAGCTTAGCTGCAATTGTAATCTGCATCCATTTACCAAAAGTAAACAGGAGGTGATATTCCATGACCTTAGTGAAAACCATTGCATGTAGTGTTGCGTTGATGGCCTTGGCCGCTAATGCACAGGCAGGTGAAACCCTGGACTCGGTGAAGAAGAAAGGCTTTGTTCAGTGCGGTGTCTCAACCGGTATTGCAGGATTCTCGCTGGCAGACAGTAAGGGTGTCTGGTCCGGCATTGACGTGGACATGTGCAGTGCGATCGCCGCTGCTGTTTTTGGGGATGCCAAAAAATACAAGGTTACGCCTTTGACCACTCAGCAGCGCTTTACCGCCCTGCAATCGGGTGAAGTCGATGTGCTGACCCGTAATACCACCGCGACGATCTCTCGCGATACGACCTTGGGTTTGGTCAGCACTGGCATTAACTACTATGACAGCCAGGGCGTGATGGTGAAAAAATCCCTGGGCGTGAAAAGCGCTAAAGAGCTGGATGGGGCCGCTGTGTGCGTACAGCCCGGCACCACGACCGAGCTGAACCTGGCGGACTGGTTCCGTGGTCAGGGGATCAAGTTCAACCCTGTGGTGATCAACAACCCTGAAGAAGCCATGCGCTCCTTTACCTCCGGTCGTTGCGACGGCTTTACCAGCGATAAATCCCAGCTGGCAGCCATGCGTGCCGCCCAGGCTACGCCGGATGAGTTCGACATCCTGCCCGAGGATTTCTCCAAAGAGCCGCTGGGCCCATTCGTGCGTCAGGGCGACGAGGACTGGTTCACCCTGGTGCGCTGGACTCTGAACGCCATGCTGGAAGCCGAAGAATATGGCATCACCAGCGCGAACGTGGATGAAAAGACCAAGAGCGATAACCCGAACATTCAGCGCATTCTGGGCGTGTCCGGCGAGCTGGGCAAAGGTCTGAAGCTGGATAACAAGTGGGCCTATAACATAATTAAACAGGTCGGCAACTACGGCGAAAGCTTCGAGCGCAATCTGGGTAAATCGACCGCCTTGAAGCTGGAGCGCGGTTTGAATGCGCAATGGCGTGACGGTGGTGTGATGTACGGCTGGCCAGTGCGTTAAGATTTCGGTCTTCGCTGTTTGTTCTTGCGTCTGGCTTCGGCCAGACGCGCGCCACCTCGCAGGGCTACGCGTAGTGCTGCATCCACGGGTTTTACGCTATGGCACAAAATACACCTGCCGCGCCAGCCCCCCCTAAACGGCGCCTGTCCTGGAATGATCCGTTCACACGCGGCATTATTTACCAGGTGCTGATTTTGGGTGTGCTTGGCTTTTGTGTGTGGTATCTGGTCTCCAATACCTTGCACAACCTGGCTGTTCGCAATATTTCTACAGGCTTTGATTTCCTGAATCGAGAGGCTGGCTTTGCCATTGGCGAGTCGGCGCTGGCTTATAAGCCCTCGGATACGTATGGGCGGGCCATTCTGGTCGGTCTGGTCAATACGCTGAAAGTGGCGGTGATCGGCATTATTGCTGCCACCGTGTTTGGCACCTTGCTGGGCATTGCACGCTTGTCCAAGAACTGGCTGGTCTCCCGGCTGGCGGGCTTGTACGTGGAAGTGATGCGTAACGTGCCTTTGCTGCTGCAACTGTTCTTCTGGTACGCCCTGATTACCGAGACCTTGCCCGGACCGCGGCAGGCTTTGAATCCGCTGGGCGGCGTATTTCTATCGAATCGTGGTTTGAAGCTGCCCACCCTCCAGGGCGATGGCATGGACTGGATCTTCATGGGTCTGGGCCTGGCGGTGGTGCTGTGGGTCTTGATGGCGCACTGGGCGCGTCGTCGTCTGGAAAAAACGGGCCGTCCTTTCCCCACCATTCGCTTTGGCATTTTGCTGCTGGTTCTGATGCCAGTTCTGGCCTTGCTGATCAGCCCCGAACCCTTGGCGCTGGATGTGCCCCGTCTGCAAGGTTTCAACTTTGTCGGGGGCGTGACCTTATCGCCTGAGTTTGCCGCCTTGCTGGCCGGTTTGATTACCTATACCTCGGCCTTTGTGGCGGAAGTGGTGCGTTCCGGTATTCAGGCTGTGGGCAAAGGGCAGTGGGAAGCGGCGCAGGCACTGGGTCTGTCCCGTGGCCGCATGATGCGTCTGGTGGTTCTGCCCCAGGCTCTGCGTGTGATTGTGCCTCCCATGACCAGCCAGTACCTGAACCTGACTAAAAACAGTTCCTTGGCCGTGGCCATTGGCTATCCCGATATTGTGTCTGTGGTGAACACCACCTTGAACCAGACAGGGCAGGCGATTGAAGGCATTTTGATCATCATGGCGGCTTACCTGACGGTCAGCTTGTCGATCTCGATCTTCATGAACTGGTACAACAACCGAATTGCTTTGGTGGAGCGCTAAATGAGTCATACGCCTACATCCACCGTAAGCGGGCCACCGCCACTGCAGCGGGGCACCCTGGGCTGGCTGCGCCAGAACCTGTTTTCCTCTCCCTTGAACGCCATTTTGACGGTGTTGTCGGCCTGGCTGCTTTTGATGACTGTGCCAGCCATGATCGATTGGCTGTTCATCAAGGCCAATTTCGATGCGCAAACCGCGCAGGATTGTCGGGCCAGTGCGGGTGCGTGCTGGGCTTTCATTCGTGAAAAGCACCGTCTGATCCTGTTTGGCATCTATCCCTATGACGAGCAATGGCGACCCTTGTTGGCCTCCATTCTGCTGACCTTGCTGATCGTGTGCAGCTGCGTGCGTTGGTTCTGGAAACCCTGGCTGCCTGTGATGTGGCTGGTTGGCCTGACCGTCGTGGGTATTTTGATGTGGGGCGGTGTGCTGGGCCTGAGCTATGTGGAAAACAGCCTGTGGGGCGGTTTGCCGCTGACCTTGATTCTGGCTACCTTCGGCATCGCGTTCGCCTTTCCTTTGGGCTTGTTGCTGGCCTTGGGACGTACCTCGCGCTTGCCGGCCGTCAAGGCAGTGTGCGTGGTTTACATCGAACTGATTCGTGGCGTGCCGCTGATCAGCTTGCTGTTCATGTCCTCGGTAATGCTGCCTTTGTTCATGCCCGAGGGCTTTAACATCGACAAGCTGCTGCGTGCTCAGATCGCCATCATTTTGTTTGCGGCGGCGTACATCGCGGAAACTGTGCGGGGCGGCTTGCAAGCCATTCCCAAGGGACAGTATGAAGGCGCGGCTTCGCTGGGCTTGAGCTACTGGCGCACCATGCGTCAGATCATCTTGCCGCAGGCGCTCAAGATCGTGATCCCGCCACTGGTAGGCATTTTTATTTCCCTGTTCAAGGACACCTCCCTGGTCGTGATTATCGGTATTTTCGATTTGACCCAGGCGGCCAAAGTGGCCCTGGCCGATGCGGCCTGGCGCGGCTTTAGCCGGGAAGCCTATCTGTTCATCGCACTGATTTATTTTGTGTTCTGCTACTCCATCTCTCGCTACAGTCGTTCGCTGGAGCGACGTTTGCAAACGGGTTATGAACGCTGACACAGGTAGCAAAGCCTTGGGTAAGTCCCATTGCTTTGCTGGCCAGACAAGGAGTTTTGCATGGCAGACGCCATTATTCAGCTAAAGAACGTCAATAAATGGTACGGGCAGTTCCATGTGCTGCGCGATATCAATCTGGATGTGGCCCCCGGCGAGCGCATCGTTATTTGTGGGCCTTCGGGTTCGGGCAAGTCCACCCTGATCCGCTGCATCAATCGCCTGGAAGAGCATCAGAAAGGGCAGATCATTGTGGCTGGTGAGGAGCTTACCAACGATGTGCGTCAGGTCGAGGCCATTCGGCGTGACGTGGGCATGGTGTTTCAGCACTTCAATCTGTTTCCTCACCTGACCGTGATGGAAAACCTGACTTTGGGGCCGATGTGGGTTCGTCGCAAGACCAAGGCCCAGGCTCAGGAGCTGGCCATGAAGTATCTGGAGCGTGTACGTATTCCAGAGCAGGCCAACAAATATCCCGGACAGCTCTCTGGCGGACAGCAACAGCGCGTGGCCATTGCACGTTCCCTGTGCATGGAGCCTAAAATCATGCTGTTTGACGAGCCGACCTCGGCGCTGGACCCGGAAATGGTCAAGGAAGTGCTGGAAGTGATGGTCGAGCTGGCCCATACCGGCATGACGATGTTGTGCGTGACCCACGAGATGGGTTTTGCGCGTAAAGTGGCTGACCGGGTCATTTTTATGGATCAGGGCGAAATCATCGAGCAAAATACGCCTGATGAGTTCTTTGACTCGCCACGCAGTGAAAGAACGCGTGAGTTCTTAAGCCAGATCATTCATTAAGGATCAGTGGCTGCTCTGTATGGGCTGCCTTGTGCAGCCCATATGCATTTTTATTTCAAGGAAAAAAAGTGATGTTTCGAGTCTGTAAGTGGCTGCTGGCTGTCTCTGGTGTTGCGGCTGTCATGGCTGCCCCGGCTGTAATGGCGGAGGATGCTTATCCTTCCAAACCTATCCAGTTCGTGGTGCCTTATCCACCGGGTGGCCCTTTGGACAGCATGGCTCGCTTGCTGGCTGAACGCGTCAAAGGCGACCTGGGCACGGTTGTGGTGGAGAACAAGTCGGGTGCGGGTGGCAATATCGGTGCCAGCATTGTGGCCAAGGCCGCTCCGGACGGCTATACCCTGATGATGGGGGCGGTGGCGATCAACTCCATCAACCCCTGGCTGTACAAGACGGTGCCTTTTGACCCGGTCGAAAGCTTTGCGCCTATCGCCCTGGTTGCCTCGGTGCCTAACATTCTGATCGTGAACAAAGAGTTTGCCGAACAAAACAAGATTGCTTCGGTGCAGGATCTGATCAGCTACGCTAAAGAGCATCCCGGTCAAATGAACTTTGCTTCGGGTGGTAATGGCAGTGCGGGTCATCTGGCCGGTGAGGTCCTGAACACCCGTGCCGAGATCAATTCCGTGCATGTGCCTTACGCCGGTGCCAACCCTGCCAAAACGGCCTTGCTGGCAGGCCAAGTGCATTTCATGTTTGATAACCTGGCTTCGGCAGCGCCGTTGATCAAGGCAGATACCGTCAAGGCCCTGGCTGTGACGACTCTGGAGCGTTCCAGCTTCCTGCCTGATGTTCCCACCATGGAGCAGGCTGGCGTGAAGCCTTTTGATCTGGGCACCTGGTTTGGAGTGTTTGCTACGGGCGGTACACCACAGCCTGTGCTGGACAAGCTGCATGCCGCTTACTCCAAGGCTTTGATGGACCCGGCCGTGCGTGAAGCACTGGCTACCATGGGCTCGGATGTGCAGCCTGGTACCATGGCTGAGTTCAGCGAGCTTGTCAGTAATGATCTGAAGAAGTACAAAGAAGTCGTTGCCGACTCGGGTGCCGAGTTGTTCTAAGCTTTCAAGTACTTAGCCCCCAGGCAATCAGTGACTGCAGTTTGTGTGGTCGCTGGCAAGATCAAGAATTGTTAAAGAAGGCAGTGAAGTCTGTTTTGAAGTACCTGCTTGCGGTGCCTCTTGCTAGTATTGGAGGCATTCAAGCGGTCCTGGTACTTAATTTGAGATTACGGAGCCAATAATGACAATTTCCATTCGTTCTGCAAAATTAGCAGCATGTGCTGGTGCTCTTTCCCTTTTGGCCGCTTGCGGCACGATGGACAATATGAGCACAGGTGGTCGTACCGCAGTGGGTGCGGGTGGCGGCGCTGCTGTGGGGGCTGGTCTTGGGGCTTTGATTGGTGATAGCAGCAAGGCCGCCATGATTGGTGCAGGTATCGGTGCACTGGCTGGTGGTATTGCAGCGTACAACTGGTCTGGCATTAAAAAGGATGTTCAGCAGTCTGGCGCAACTGGCCTGGGTGTGGATGTGACCGAAATGCCCGATGGCAGCTTGCGGGTCAATATTCCTAGCAGTGTGTCGTTTGATACCGGCCATTATCAGTTAAAGCCTGCTTTGCTGCCTGTTCTGGATAGTGTGGCTCGCGCCATGAATCAGCATCCAGAGCTGCGTGCCAAGGCTGTCGGTCATACCGATAGCACCGGGTCGGCACAGACCAATCAAACTTTGTCGGTTAACCGCGCAAGCGCTGTGACGAATTACCTGACGCAGCAAGGTGTGGGACAAGGTCGTTTGATGGTGGAAGGCCGTGGCCCGAACGCTCCTATTGGGGATAATGCGACGGCTGAAGGCCGTGCCATGAACCGCCGCGTGGAGTTGTATTTGTACGCTCCGCAGAAGTAAGTCTCTGCTTGCCGCCTTAGGGCGTGCTGACAAAAGGCCCGGTTTTTTAACCGGGCTTTTTT
The DNA here is from genome assembly GCF_037150615.1 of Alcaligenes sp. PF14. NCBI lineage: Bacteria > Pseudomonadati > Pseudomonadota > Betaproteobacteria > Burkholderiales > Alcaligenaceae > Alcaligenes > Alcaligenes sp. PF14. The sequence continues at coordinate 123,076 of NZ_JBAGRS010000007.1, forward strand.
TGTGTTCGATCGGGGAGGAGTGACGCGGTTTGAGGGCGGTATTCTTTGCTTGTTGTCTGTTGTCTGTTGTCTGTTGTTAGCCGTGAGCTGGCAATTGACGGTTATCAGTTGTCGTTGAGGGCGTTACCGTTGCTTGGGAGTCAGCGCTGATTATTGAGTAGAACCAGGTAGTGAGCACGCCCTTGGGGGCGGTGGGGACCCGGAGGGGCTTGAGCACTTGCCGGTGCTGCGCACCGGTCCCCTTGTCGAGGGCATCATCCGGGCGCACTCTGAACTCGCGGGGTGGTTCGTCCCCCGGACGAACCACAAGCGTCCCGCTCAAACAGCAGAGTGCTTGCACCCCGGATCATGCCCCCGCCTGCGGCAAGTACTTTGAATCGCCCCTCCGGGTGCCCACCGCCCCCAAGGGCTCATACCGTGGCTATTCAAGCAATCATGTATTGAGGGTCTGGGTCTGGGTCTGGGTCTGAGATTTGGGATTTCGGATCTTGGGTCTGAGGTTTGACGTCTGAGGAGAGAGGTCGGAGGTGAAAGGTCTCAGGTGATAGGTGATAGGTGATAGGTGATAGGTCAGAGGTCAGAGATTCGACGCAGACCAGGAAAGTGCCACACGCTATTCAAGCATACAGTTTGAACCGTCCAGAAAAAAACGATTGTGAGCCAGTTAAGCCTAGCTTCAGGGTGTCCGGGCGGTTCAGAGGGTTTGCCGCGGTCGGGAGATAGCGTAGGGGTGCAAGCATCCTGCTGTTTGAGCCGGACGCTTGTACTTGGTCCGGGGGACCAAGTACCCGGCGAGTTCAGGATGCGCCCGTAGCTATCTCCTGACAAGGGCACCGGTGCGCAGCACCGGCAAACCCTCAGCCCGGACACCCTGAAGCTAGGCTTAACTGGCGTCTTCAGCAACGATCTCTTCTGACTGTTAAACCTTGCTTTCCAATAAATGAAATGACGAAGCCCCCAAAAAGAAAAAGCCCCAGGCAGAAATAATCCACCCAGGGCTTCAACCTATCAAGGCCTGATCAAACAAAGATCATGTTCACACCAGGCCCGCATTCAACACAGCATCAAGCCTCCTGATACAGCTTGCTGCCCTGTTGAACAAACTGCACTGACATTTCCTTCATCCCCTGATCCACAGCGGACTGCTCATCCAGGCCATTAGCCTTGGCATAGTCCCGTACATCCTGCGAAATCTTCATGCTGCAGAACTTGGGGCCACACATGGAGCAGAAGTGCGCCACTTTCATCGAGTCTTTCGGCAAAGTCTCGTCGTGGAACTCACGCGCTGTATCCGGGTCCAGACCCAGATTGAATTGATCATCCCAGCGGAATTCAAAGCGCGCCTTGGACAAGGCATTATCCCGGAATGCCGCAGAAGGATGTCCCTTGGCCAAGTCCGCGGCATGTGCTGCGATCTTGTAAGTGATGATGCCGTCCTTCACGTCCTTCTTGTTCGGCAAGCCCAGATGCTCCTTGGGCGTCACATAGCACAGCATCGCCGTACCTTGCCAGGCAATCATCGCCGCACCCAAACCGGAAGTGATGTGATCGTAGCCCGGCGCAATGTCCGTTGCCAAAGGCCCCAAGGTGTAGAAGGGGGCCTCATGACAGTGCTCCAGCTGCAACTGCATGTTCTCTGGAATCAAATGCAAAGGCACATGACCAGGACCTTCAATCATGACTTGAACATCATGCTTCCACGCTACCTGGGTCAACTCGCCCAGGGTACGCAGTTCCGCGAATTGTGCCTGATCATTAGCGTCATAGCCCGAGCCGGGACGCAAGCCATCGCCTAGCGAGAAAGCCACGTCATACTGCTTCATGATCTCGCAGATGTCCTCGAAATGCTCGTACAGGAAGCTTTCGCGGTGATGCGCCAGACACCACTTTGCCATGATGGAACCACCGCGCGAAACAATGCCTGTCATGCGGCTGGCCGTCATGGGAATAAAGGGCAAACGCACACCGGCATGAATGGTGAAATAGTCCACGCCTTGCTCGGCCTGCTCAATCAAGGTGTCGCGGAAAATATCCCAGGTCAGATCTTCGGCAATGCCGCCGACCTTTTCCAGGGCCTGGTAAATAGGCACCGTACCGACAGGAACCGGCGAGTTGCGAATAATCCATTCGCGCGTCTCATGGATATTCTTGCCCGTGGACAAATCCATGATGGTGTCCGCACCCCAGCGAATCGCCCAGGTCATTTTTTCGACCTCCTCGCCAATGGTGGAGCCCAGGGCGGAGTTACCGATATTGGCGTTGATCTTCACCAGGAAGTTGCGGCCAATAATCATGGGCTCGGTTTCCGGGTGGTTGATATTGGCGGGCAAAATGGCTCGGCCACGCGCAATCTCATCACGAACAAACTCGGGGGTGACCGTGGTGGGCAAGCTGGCACCGAAACCTTGACCAGGGTGTACCTTGGTCAGGCGACGAGCCATCTCTTCACCTTGCGGACCGCTGGCGCGCAAGCTTTCAATGTATTGCTCGCGTCGCAGATTTTCCCGAATCGCCACAAACTCCATTTCGGGAGTGATGATGCCGCGCCGTGCGTAATGCATTTGCGTGACATTGGCTCCCGAAATGCTGCGTCGAGGCTGACGCTTCAACTCGAAGCGTAACGTGTCCAGTTCCGGGTCGGCCTGGCGGGCTTGACCGTACTGGCTGTTGAGTCCTGCCATCAACTCGGTGTCCTTGCGCTCGCTGATCCAGGCTTGGCGTAGCGGGGGCAGGCCTTTGCGAATATCGATCTGCACCGAGGGGTCTGTGTAGGGACCGCTGGTGTCATAAACGCTTAAGGGAGGATTCGGCTCGGCGCCGAAGTGGCTGGGCGTATCAGCTAGGGAGATTTCCCGAAAAGGCACACGCAGATCAGGCCGTGAGCCGGTTTGGTAGATTTTTCGGGAGTTGGGTAAGGGCTGGATCGCAGCCGGGTCTACGCTGGCCGCTGTGGCCGTAAAAGAAGGGGTTTTGCTTGTCATTGCAGCTCCAAAGAAATGGTGGAGCCGATATAGGAAGAAGTGCCGTGCAGGCATTGCACCTGTGGCACACGCTCCCAGCATCGGCATTATCCGTACTGGTACGAGGGTTTATCTCAACCCGCCAAATGGCGAGTACCCCTGCGTGCTGACAAGTATAGGTATCTTGGAGCTGCTTGTGGACGTATAAGGCTTATTTTCTTTTCATACCGTTGAGCAGATGACGGATGGTTTGATCCAGGTGGTCACGCTCTTTGGGTGGCAAAGCCACAATCTCGTCCACGGAAAAGCGGTTGAAGGGCCAGGTCACAATCGGTGGGCCTTCGCCGGAGTCTTGCAAGGTGGTAGCATGGGCTGCACTCAGCTCCATATTGCCCAGCCCGTTTTTCAGCCATTGAGCACTGATATTCAGGGCTTTGGCCAGATCCAGAATTTCGCGCGCGTCACGCCGCGTACCACTCTCGTAATTGGAGATGGCGCTTTGACTGAGGTTGCACAGACGAGCCAACTCGGCTTGAGAAAAGCCGCGTTGCAGGCGGGCGTGGCGGAGGCGATCAGAGAAGTGTTTCACAGTACAGATTGTTCATGGAACGCCCTGCACGATGGTTTTGAGTAAAGATGTCGTATGTGATAAAAATGTCTGGCTTAACCGGCTGAATGAAACGAAGAGAAGCTTAAGATGGGAGCAGCACCAGATTTGTCGGGTTCAAGCCTGTGCTTAAAGCTTGAATGTCAGGGGTGTTTAACAAGGCAGGCGGTATAGGCGGGTAGAACGTACGGTGCCTAGCGTTTTTTCATGCCGTCCAGTAAATGACGCAAAGTGCGATCGAGCAAATCACGTTCGCCATCTGCCAAAGCAACCACTTCATCGACGGAAAACAGACGGAAAGGCCAGGTAACAATGGGAGGACCATCCAGGGGTTCGGACAATGTGTAGCTGTCCTGCGTGAACTCCATCGTGCCGATACCCTTGCGCAACCACAAAGCGCTGACATTCAAGGCTCTGCTCAACTCCAGAATTTCACGTGCATCCCGACGAGTGCCATTTTCATAATTGGAGATGGCGCTCTGGGTCAATCCGCATAGACGTGCCAAATCTGCCTGAGAAAGACCGCGATGTTGACGTGCGTGGCGAAGGCGTTCGGAGAAATGTTTCACACAACAGATTGTTGATGTAAAGCCAAACACGATGGTTTTAATTAAAAATCACAGTCGTGATTTATACTGTCCGGCATAGTCATCAGATGTCATTATAGTTAAGGTATCAACTATGTCGGTTGCAAATGAAATTGCTGGCGGTCCTGTTGTTCTGTACCTGGCCACGGCTATCCCTGATCGAAACTTACTAGAACAACAAATTCAGGCTCTGGCAGAACGTGGTTATCGTCTTATTTTTTGTCCGGATGCGACGGCTTTGCTGCAGTTGGCCCAAACGCGGGGCCGTTACGCCGGTTCGATATGTATTGCCTGGTTGGGCGGGGCCTTGGCGGAAATCTGCTCGGCGGCCGTGCGCTTACGTATGCTGTGTCCGCAAATTGGAATCCTGATGCAGTCCGATGCGACGGACTCGGCCATGCTGCAAGCCTTGCATAGCGGCGGAGATCAGTTTTGCCCCAGGGATGCGTCTTTGGAGTTGCTGGCAGCCAGTTTGCACAGCTTGCAGCGGCGCATGATGCAGATGCCCATCATTCCTGAGCCGTCTCAGCCCCAGGAGTGGGTGCTGGATCAGGAGGGCTGGGCCTTGATATCGCCTGTCGGGATCTCGTTTAGCCTGACCAGCACGGAGCGCGCCTTCATCGTCCGATTGCTGCGCGAAGAGGATCGCCGGGCCAGTCATTACGAGTTGATGCGGGCTGTGGCTAGTAAAACGGATGTAATCAGCAATCCGCCCGGTGCTTCGCATATCAACCGCCTGGGCGTTCTGGTCAGCCGTATGAGACGCAAATTCAACCAGGGAGGCACGGTTCTGCCTATCCGCTCGATTCATAACTGGGGCTATATGTTCGCTGCTAATTGCCAGTTGCTGGCCTAGTCAGGATGTCATCAGGGCAGGGCAGTTGAAAAAGGCCCTGTCGGTTATACCGGCAGAGCCTTTGTTCATGCTGTGGGGGGCAGGGCTTAGTAGTAGCGCTGCACCGACAAGTCGTCTGCACGGATGGCAGGCTCCTTGTTGCTGATCAGATCAGCCAGCAATTGCGCACTGCCGGTAGCCAAGGTCCATCCCAGCGTACCGTGGCCGGTGTTCAGGAACAGATTGGAGTAGCGGCTACGCCCCACAATTGGGGTGCTGTCCGGCGTCTTGGGACGCAGGCCGGTCCAGAAATGCAGATCTGCATCGCTTTGGTAGCTGCCGGGGAACAGATCATTCAGGACCATCAGCAAGGTCTGTTCACGGCGGGGATTCAGGCGCTTGTTAAAGCCGACGACCTCGGCCATGCCGCCCACGCGAATGCGATTATCAAAGCGGGTCAGGGCGATCTTGTAGCTTTCATCCAGCAAAGTGGACTGAGGCGCACGCGAGGCATCCGCAATTGTGGCGGTAATGGAGTAGCCCTTTAACGGGTAGACCGGGATGGCCTGCAGGTCTTTCATCAAACCCGTAGACCAGGAGCCCAAGGCCACCACGTAGGCATCGGCAGTCAGCAGGCCATCGGAGCTTTGGACGCCGCTGATCTGCGTGCCGTTGCTGTGAATGCGCTGAATGTTCTGGTTCCAGCGGAATTCCACGCCTTCCTTCTCGGCCAATTCGCTAAGGCGGCGGGTGAACATCTGGCAGTCGCCGGTTTCATCTTCCGGGAAGCGCAGGCCACCGCTTAGTTTGTGCTCTACGTGGCGCAGAGCCGGCTCAATCGTGTGCAATTCGGAGGCGGACAGCAGCTCGTAAGGCACGCCAGCTTCTTTCAGGACCTCGATGTCGGCAGCAATGCCGTCCAGCTGCTTTTGCGTACGGAAAAGCTGCAAGGTGCCTTGGGCACGGTGCTCGAATTGAATGTCGGTCTGGGCGCGCAACTCGGCCATGCAGTGGCGGCTGTATTCAGCCAGACGCACCATGCGTTCTTTATTGATGGCGTAGCGGTCTGCTGTGCAGTTGCGCCACATGGCCAGTAGCCACTTGATTTGTGTCAGCGTGCCATCCGGGCGAATCGTCAGGGCCGGATGCTCGTCGAACATCCACTTGATGGCTTTGCGCGGGATACCCGGCGCAGCCCAAGGGCAGGCATAGCCAAAGGACAACTGACCGGCATTGGCAAAACTGGTTTCCAGAGCGGGCCCAGCCATGCGGTCGATGACCGTTACGCTGTGTCCTTGGCGGGCAAGATAATAAGCGCTGGTTACGCCTTCTACGCCAGCACCTAGCACGAGGATCTTCATACGGTTCCTTGGGCGCATCGCCCGAAAGGGAAAGTGTTGCAATCAGGCGCGCAAAAACCGCGCGCACTGTCGCAATTCGATACGTTTTATCCGTCTATTTCAACAGGCGGGCAGGGTAGGGGTCAAGGATTAGTCCTGATCCGGTGCACTGCGTGGGAACACCATATTGTTACGGTGTATCAGCTCTGTATCGTGTTCGCTGCCCAGCAATTCATTGATCAGGTGGCTGGGTTGGCCCATGATGCGGCGGGTGTCGTCCGAGGAGTAGTTGATCAGACCACGGGCGTATTCCACGCCGTGCTTATCCACGCAGGCAACGACATCGCCACGGTCAAATTCGCCTTCTACATGGGTGACACCGACGGGCAGCAGGCTCTTGTGACCGTCTACCAGCGCACGTACAGCGCCTTCGTCCAGCGATACGCGACCACGCACACGCAACTGGTCGACCAGCCAGCGTTGGCGGGCCGAGCGTACGGGCAAGGTGGCGCGCAGCTCGGTGCCGATGCGCTCACCTTGCGCCAGGCGGGACAGGACTTGCTGTTCGCGGCCAGAGGCAATAATGGTGTGGCCACCGCTTTGCGCAGCGCGTTTGGCGGCCAGGATTTTGGTGATCATGCCGCCGGTGCCGATATTGCTGCCCGAGCCGCCTGCCATGGCTTCCAGCGTCGGATCGCCCGCCTGTCCCAGCGAGATGAACTGCGCATCAGGATTGCTGCGCGGGTCGGCACTGTAAAGGCCAGCCTGGTCGGTCAGGATAATCAGGGTTTCGGCTTCGATCAGATTGGTGACCAGTGCGCCCAATGTATCGTTGTCGCCCACGCGGATTTCATCCGTGACCACCGTGTCGTTCTCGTTCACGATGGGGACTACACCCAGGTCCAGCAAGGTGTTGATGGTGCCTCGTGCATTCAGGTAGCGATGGCGGTCGGCCAGATCTTCATGGGTCAGCAGAATCTGAGCGGTGCGCACACCATGGCGGGCAAAAGCCACTTCATAGGCTTGAATCAAGCCCATCTGGCCGACGGCCGCCGCCGCTTGCAACTCATTCATGGCCTTCGGTCGGCGCGGCCAGCCCAGGCGAGCCATGCCTTCGGCAATGGCACCGCTGGAAACCAGCACCAATTGCTTGCCTTGGGCATGCAGTTGAGCAATCTGGGTAGCCCATTGCTCTACGGCATCCAGGTCAATCCCTTTGCCCTCGTTGGTGACCAGGGAGGAACCTACTTTAATAACCAATCGGCGCGATTGCGCAACGGCCGATTCAGAATGAGAAGAGTGCTGCATGACGAGTTCAGAAATCCATCGCTTGGCGTGTAAATAGAGAAAATGCCAGGAGTAGGGCGGTTGGCTTAACCGCGTCTTCCGGGCATTTTGGGGTTCAGTCCTGGAGTCTAGATCCTGGACCTGTGTAGCACGATCAGTCTGGGGCAAACCTCTCGTCGTAAATATGGGTGCCGTCGGCAATATCTTGCTCGATATGCTCTTTGCGGCTTTCTTCATCCAGCCAGGATTGCAGCTGATAGACCAGATCCTGTGTACCGACACCGGTCAGGGCGGAGATACCAAAGACCGGGCCTTCCCAGTTCAGCTCTTTGAGCAGGCGGGCTTTCAGGTCTTCCGGGTCCGAGACCATGTCCAGCTTGTTCAGAACCAGCCAGCGTGGCTTGGCGTACAGCTCTTCGCTGTACAGACGCAGTTCTTCAACAATGGCACGGGCCTCTGCAGCCACTTTGGCTACAACATCCTCGTCCGGGTCCAGGCTGGATACGTCCAGCAGATGCAGCAAGATACGGGTGCGGGTCAGGTGGCGCAGGAACAAGTGTCCCAGGCCGGCACCTTCGGAAGCGCCCTCGATCAGGCCAGGAATATCGGCCACTACAAAGCTGTGGGCTTCGGACGAACGCACCACACCCAGGTTGGGGTGCAAGGTGGTGAAGGGGTAATCCGCAATGCGCGGCTTGGCGTTGGAAATGCGGGTGATCAGCGTGGATTTACCGGCGTTGGGCATACCCAGCAGACCGACATCAGCCAGCACCTTCAGTTCCAGACGCAGCTTGCGATGCTCGCCTTCCTTGCCGTAGGTAAATTGACGCGGGGCACGGTTCACACTGGATTTGAAGTGCAGGTTACCCAAACCACCGGCGCCGCCTTGGGCCAGGGTTATTTTTTCGCCATGACGCTTCATGTCAAACAGCTGCTCGCCGGTTTCTGCGTCAAAAATCATGGTGCCAACGGGCACACGCAGGGTGATGTCCTCGCCACCCGCGCCATATTGGTCGGACCCACGGCCGTTTTCGCCGTTGCGAGCGCGGTGCAGGCGGGCGTAGCGGTAGTCGATCAAGGTGTTGACGTTACGGTCGGCCTCGGCATAAATGCTGCCACCGCGTCCACCGTCGCCGCCATTGGGGCCACCTTTTTCAATAAATTTTTCTCGGCGGAAACTGGCAGCGCCGTTTCCACCTTTGCCTGCGACCACTTCAATGGTCGCTTCGTCTACGAATTTCATGGTGATGAGTGCTGTATAGGTCCAGGGGCCGCAGAACCGTATGGGCTGCTGGTCTGGGAGCAGACCATTTTAAACAAAAACCCCAATTGCTTAGTGTATAGGAGATTGGCTTATCTGCCGGTATGTGCCGTGATAGTGGCCGATTTTTAATCTCTTGCTGTGGCCGTAGGGAGACTGGCTAAGCCGGGTGGGCGGGTTTGGGCGATGGCAGGTTGGCCATGCATAAAAAAAGCCCTGCCTAGGGCGGCAGGGCTTTTTCGCAGCGAGTACGCTTTGATCGGGTGGCTTATTCGCCAGCAACGACCGAAACGGTACGCTTGTTCAGAGCACCAGTGATGGAAAATTTAACTTTGCCATCGACCAGGGAGAACAGTGTGTGGTCTTTACCAATGCCCACGTTCACGCCGGGGTGAAACTGAGTGCCGCGCTGACGAACAATGATGCCGCCAGCCGAAATTACCTGACCGCCGTAGACTTTAACGCCCAGACGTTTGGCCTGTGAGTCACGGCCGTTCCGCGTAGAGCCGCCGCCTTTCTTCTGTGCCATTTCTTTAGCTCCTAGATGAAGAAAATACCAAATTCGCTTTTAGCAACAACTTAGGCGTTGATCGCTTCGATGCGGATTTCGGTGTAGTTTTGACGATGGCCTTGCGTTTTGCGGTAGTGCTTGCGACGGCGCATTTTGAAAATCTTGATTTTGTCGTGACGGCCTTGCGCAAGAACAGTAGCCTTGACCACAGCGCCAGCAACGAAAGGAGCACCGATTTGCAGTGCTTCACCTTCGCCGACGGACAGAACCTGGTCAAGCGAAATTTCTTGCCCAATGTCTGCCGGTATCTGTTCTATTTTGAGTTTTTGGCCAGCAGTAATGCGATATTGCTTACCGCCGGTTTTTATAACCGCGTACATAGGGAATCCCTTAAAGAGTTAAACAGGCATCGCGTAAAAGGCCAATAACAGCCCGCTGTAATGCCATCTAACATAAAAAAATCTTGACACGCAAAATGCCAAGCAAAAAATAATAGGATAAAAAGGCTTTGCTGTCAATGGCTTGGGCCTTCTCCTGTCTGTATTTTGCATCCAATCCTTTCGTTTTTCACTGGGTAGGCAGGGTAGGCCCCTTGTCTTGGGGGCGTAAAGGACGTGTGAGGGGACCTGCCTCGTCCAGAACAGGGCATATCGCTAATTTGTTACATTTCTCCTCAATCTGTGGCCTTTGAGTGGCTCGCCTTCCGCTACGGTAGAGCTGTTGCGTTCACAGAAGCGTAAGTCATTTATTTTTCGGACCTACTAAGGGGAAGCGTATGAATAAGGACACGATCGAAGGCAAATGGAAACAACTGGCTGGTAAAGCCCGCAGCGTCTGGGGCGAAATTACGGATGATGAGTGGGCCAAGGTGAAAGGGGATGCCACGCAATTGGCCGGTCTGGTGCAAGAGCGCTATGGCCGTACCCGCGAAGAGGCGGAGCGCGAGGTTAAAGACTTCTACGACAAGTACGACCGTTAGCGGGTGGGAACCTTTTTTTGTCTGTAGGTATTTCATGAGCTGTCGTTGAGATGGTCCGTCAGACAAGGTGCTGTCCCTGTACGTACTGATGATGAGGAGAATCGTATGCTTTACTACGCCGTAATCTTTTTTATTGTAGCTATCGTGGCTGCTGTGCTGGGTTTTGGTGGCATTGCCGCTGGTGCTGCTTCGATTGCCAAGATCCTGTTTGTCGTGTTCCTGATTCTGGCGGTGCTCTCGCTGGTCAAGGGCATGGGCAAGAAATAGAACAAGCCCGCCAGTGGCGGGCTTGTCTGTATGTCAAAACCGTCTCCACCGATTGGGTAGAGACGGTTTTTTTATCAGGAGCGGTAGTCCGCGTTGATAGTGACGTACTCGTGCGAGAAGTCGCAGGTGTAAACCGTTTCGCTGTGTTGGCCACGGCCCAGAGAAACACGTACCAGAATTTCGGCTTCCTGCATGACGCGCTGGCCATCTTCTTCCTGGTAGTCGGGGTTGCGGCCACCGTCCACGGCCACCAGCACATCGCCTAGCCACAGACGCAATTTGCTCACGTCCAGATCGCTAATGCCGGCGTAGCCAATGGCGCACAGAATACGGCCCAGGTTCGGGTCGGAGGCAAAGAAGGCTGTTTTCACCAGAGGTGAGTGAGCGATGGCGTAAGCCACTTTCAGTGCTTCTTCGCTGGAGCCGGCGTCATCAACCTGAATGGTCATGAACTTGGTAGCGCCTTCGGCGTCACGCACGATTTTCTGGGCCAGTTCGCGCGAGGCGTCGACCAGGGCATCCAGCAAGGTGTTGTAGTTCGGGTCTGCAATCGACTCTACCGTGACACCGCTTTGGCCGGTTGCCATGATGATGAAGGAGTCGTTGGTGGAGGTGTCGCCATCAACCGTAATGCGGTTGAAAGAGCGGTCCGCTGCCAGACGGCACATATCGCGCAGCAGTTCGGGAGCAATACCGGCGTCCGTAGCCAGGTAACCCAGCATGGTGGCCATATTGGGGCGAATCATGCCCGCGCCCTTGCTGATGCCGGTCAGTGTGATGGTTTTACCCGACAACTGGATTTGACGAGACACGATTTTGGGTTGCGTGTCGGTGGTCATGATGCTGTGAGCAGCATTGAACCAGTTGTTGTCGGCCAGATCGTTTACCGCCGCAGGCAGAGCGCCCAGCAGGCGATCCATGGGCAGAGGCTCCAGAATCACACCGGTGGAAAAGGGCAACACTTGCTGGGGCAGGATGTTCAGCAGGCGCGCGGTTTCCGTGCAGGTTTGCTGTGCTTTTTCCAAACCAGCCTGACCTGTGCCAGCGTTGGCATTGCCGGTATTGATGACCAGGGCGCGGATGCCATCGTGCGTAGCCAAGTGCGCTTCGCACACTTGTACTGGAGCAGCACGGAAACGGTTGGTGGTGAATACACCGGCCACGCTGGTACCGGGGGCCAATTCAAACACGGTCAGGTCGCGTCGGTTGGCCTTGCGAATACCGGCTTCGGCAATACCGATTTTGACACCGGCAACAGGGTGAATATCAGATTCAGAGGGGATGAACAGATTGACGGCCATGACGCGATCCGAAAAACAATGTTAAAGGCGGCTCAAAGCAGTAATGATACTTGCTTTGAGCCGCCTGAGCATATCTTTGGTCGCGCCGGAGCGCTTAGCTTTCGCGAGCAGCCATGGCCACGTTGTTGCGAGTGATCAGCTTGAGTTCGCCCAGGGCTTCAAACAGGTTGACGCGTGCTTTTTCCGACAGGTTGGCAAACATCTCTTGTAGCCACTGTTCGTGGGAGGCAGCCATTTTCTTGAATTGGCGCTTGCCCTTGGGTGTCAGGCGGATCAGGGAGCTGCGACGATCGGTGAGCACCTTGATGCGTTCGACCAAACCTTCTTTTTCCAGCTGATCGGTAATGCCCGTGATATTGCCGTTGGTGACCATCAGGTGACGGGACAGCTCGCTCATTTTCATGCCAGCGGGCTGACGCTGCAATTGAGCCATCAGGTCAAAACGGGGCAGTGTGGTCGTGTGCTCGGTACGCAGGCGACTGCGAATTTCGCCTTCAACCAGATTGGTGCAGGCCATCAAGCGCAGCCACAGGCGGGTGTCGAAGTGGTCGTCGCTATGGGCACGGCTTTCCAAGTCGGGAGCGGCATCGGCGACGGCGGAAGCGGGGATATCGTTCATGATCATAGATAGCTTGCCTTAATGGTGCATGTCCAAAATGTTTAGCTTTGAAGGACGCAGACCGCAGCCATGAGCAAGCTGGGTTAGCTTGGTGGGTATCTTAGGGGCTGGTTCGAAGTTTGACATTGCGACAGATCAAAGTAAATTCGTTTTTAAGCTTAAATTAATCAACTTGATAGAAAGCACCGGCAAAGCAGGCAAAGCATTGGGTAAGGAAATGCAAACTCTTGTCTGCTATTTACTTTTAGGGTCACGGCTTTGAATAATCTTCGGACGGCACTCTAACTTTGATCCGACACGATAAGCTGGCTAAATTCAAGTGATTATTTAGTTGAAGTATAAGGCATTTGCCTCTGTATCGCCTGTTCGCTTAATCACTTTTCTGCTTTTTTTGATACTTTTTTTTGTTTCAAAAATAATGCCTGCCGTAATTTTTCTTAATTGAAAAAAATGCATGCTGAAGATCGATTTATTTCTTATATCCTGAAATTCATTATTGAATTTTGCGTTGCGCAGGCAAGGGCCTCAGAGGAGCCGGGATCAGTCTAGGATACCCCTTGAAACAGCGGAGGATGATGCGCTACTGCGGATAACCCGTAGTCGGGATTGCTGATACTGGAGCGTTTTTTTTGCTAATATCCTTTAGAACTAAACAATATAGACCTTGCCAATTTGGCTGGCGCCTTTGATGGACCAAGGTCTACGCCTGAGTGGGGCGTAATCTACGCAGGAGATAAGGATGGAACGTTCAGCGCACCTTGATACCTTTGCACGCGACAATCTGCCACCCATGGAGTGGTGGCCAGAGATGTTGCTGGAAGGCAATCCGGATGTGGACTATCCCGCTCGTCTCAATTGTGCCGTGGCGCTGTTGGGAGAGCAGGTAGCAGCGGGGCATGGTGATCGCGTGGCTTTGCAGTGGGCACAGGGCGATGAGAATCGCAGCCTGACCTACAAGCAGCTGGACGTGCTGACCAACCGTATTGCTCATGTTCTGGTTGAGGACATGAAGCTGGTGCCCGGCAACCGGGTTTTGCTGCGTGGTCCCAATAACCCCATGATGGCCGCCTGCTGGTTGGCCAGCATCAAGGCCGGTCTGGTTACGGTTCCCACCATGCCTTTGTTGCGGGCGGTGGAACTGAAGACGATTCTGGACAAGGCCGAGATTCATGCTGCCTTGTGTGACGAGCGCCTGCGTGAAGAGCTGGAACACTGCATGGACTCCACGCATGATTCCTACACGCCTGCTCTGAAGCAACTGCTGTGCTTTAACGATGAAAGCGCCAAGGGTCTGGAAGCCTTGTTGGCTGACAAGCCCGAAGAGTTCACCGCTTGCGATACGGCGGCTGACGATGTTTGTCTGATCGCTTTCACCAGCGGCACGACCGGCCAGCCCAAAGGTTGCATGCACTTCCATCGTGATGTGCTGGCAATGTGCGATACCTTCTCGCGTCACGTACTGCGTTTGACCCCGGATGATGTGGTCTGCGGTACGCCTCCTTTGGCCTTTACCTTCGGCCTGGGCGGTCTGCTGTGCTTCCCGCTGCGTGTGGGCGCATCCACTGTCCTGCTGGAGCGTCTGACGCCTTCCGATCTGCTGGGCATGATTGATCGCTTCAAAGTGACCATGAGCTTTACCGCACCCACCTTCTATCGTCAGATGGCTGGTTTGGTGGATCGTTACTCCTTGGCCAGCTTGCGTGCCACCGTGTCGGCAGGCGAAGCCTTGCCAGATGCAACGCGTCAGCTTTGGAAGCAGGCCAGCGGCATCGAGATGACGGACGGCATTGGCGGTACGGAAATGATTCACGTGTACGTGTCCAGCCCACCTGAAAAAGTGCGTGCTGGTGCCATTGGCCAAGTGGTGCCCGGATATGTCGCCACGATTCTGGACGATGATCTGAATCCGGTGCCAGTCGGTACGGTAGGCCGTTTGGCCGTAAAGGGGCCAACAGGCTGCAAGTACCTGAACGACGAGCGTCAGAAGCAGTTTGTTCAGGGCGGTTGGAACTTCCCTGGCGACACCTTCAAGATGGACGAGGACGGCTACCTGTATTACCAGGCTCGTAACGACGACATGATTGTTTCCTCGGGCTACAATATTGCCGGTCCTGAAGTGGAAGGCACCTTGCTCAAGCACGAGGCTGTGGCCGAGTGTGGCGTTGTAGGTGCCGCCGATGAGGAACGGGGCCAGATTGTGCAGGCCTTCATTGTGCTCAAGCCTGGCTTTACCGGAAACGACGAGCTGAAAAAGAAGCTGCAGGATTTTGTGAAAGAGAACGCAGCGCCGTACAAGTATCCACGCGCCATTGAGTTCGTGACTTCGCTGCCTCGTACCGAGACAGGGAAGTTGCAGCGCTTTGTCTTGCGGCAGATGGCGCAAGACTGATTGTTCAGAGCATAAAAAAAGCGGGCATATAGCCCGCTTTTTTGTGTCTGGTACTTTTAGTTTTTGAAGGTGGCAAAAACTTCGCGTGCCGCTTGCACAGTGGCGTCGGTAATGTCCGGGGTGTGCTGCACCGAAACAAAACCTGCTTCAAAGGCCGAGGGTGCGAAGTACACACCCTTGTCCAGCATGGCGTGGAAGAACTGCTTGAAGCGCTCGATGTCGCCAGCCGACACTTGGGCCAGGGAGGTGGGCACGGTTTCGCTGAAGTAGATACCGAACAAGCCGCCCTGGTGGTCTGCCGTAAAAGGTACGCCTGCTTCTTTTGCAGCGGCCTTCAAGCCCTGGATCAGCTTGGCGGTGTTGGCTGTCAGGGTGTCGTAGAAACCGGGTTGAGCCAGTTTCTTCAAGGTTGCCAGACCCGCGGCCACAGCAACAGGGTTACCGGACAAGGTGCCTGCCTGGTAAACGCCACCGACGGGAGCGACGCATTGCATGATGTCGCGACGGCCACCGAAAGCACCGACGGGCATGCCGCCACCAATCACCTTGGCCAGGGTGGTCAGGTCAGGACGAATGCCGGTCAGGCCTTGCACGCCTTGAGGGCCAACACGGAAGCCGGTCATGACTTCGTCAAAAATCAGTACGGCACCGTATTCGGTGCACAGTTCGCGCAAGCCTTCCAGGAAGCCGGGGGCTGGGCGCACCAGGTTCATGTTGCCGGCAAAAGGCTCAACGATAATGCAGGCGATTTCGCTGCCTTTCTGTTTGAAAGCATCGCGCACGGCGTCCAGATCGTTGTAGTCCAGCACCAGGGTGTGGCCGACAAATTCGGCTGGCACGCCTGCAGAGGTGGGGTTGCCAAAGGTCAGCAAGCCGGAACCGGCTTTGACCAGCAGACTGTCAGCGTGGCCGTGGTAACAGCCTTCAAACTTGATGATGGTGTTGCGGCCGGTAAAGCCACGGGCCAGACGAATGGCGCTCATGGTGGCTTCGGTGCCGGAGCTGACCAGACGCACTTGCTCGATGGACGGCAGCATCTTGGTCAGGGTTTCAGCCAGCACGACTTCGCCTTCGGTAGGCGCGCCGTAGGACAGGCCGTGTACGGCGGCTTCCTGTACGGCCTTGATAACGTCCGGATCGGAGTGGCCCAGAATGGCCGGTCCCCAGGAACCCACGTAGTCCGTGTATTGCTGGCCGTCTGCATCCCAGATGTAAGGGCCCTGAGCGCGTTCGATAAAGCACGGGGTGCCGCCCACGGAACCGAAGGCACGGACGGGCGAGTTGACGCCGCCGGGGATGACTTTGCAGGCACGTTCAAAAAGTTCGGAGTTACGGGACATGAGGCAAGAATCCAGATGTGAAAAGGTCAAGGCCAGGCAAGGGATCAGCGCACAAAGCGCGATGAGTCCTGGGCGTGAAAGTAGTCGGTAAAGCGTTGCGCCGTGGCGCGTATATCGCTGGTTTCAAACAGGCTGCTGATAACGGCAACGCTATCGACCCCTGCTTCCAGCAGTTCGGGCATTTTCTCGGGTGTGATGCCGCCAATCGCAACAATGGCAGCACGCCGTCCCTCGTGTTCTTGTTCTTGGCAAAGTAGTCGAGCTTGTCGCAAGGTGTTCAGTTCAGCCGGGGGGGCTTCGGGTTTGACGCTGGAAGGGTACATGGCCCCAAAGGCAATGTAGTCTGCATCGTCTGTCAGGGCCTGGCGAGCCAGATCCAGACTGTTATAGCAGGAGCGTCCCAGCAGGGCTTGCGGCCCCAGTGCCTGACGGGCCTGGGCCAATTCGCCATCGCTTTTACCCAGGTGCGCGCCTTGCACATCAAACTCTTGCGCCCAGCTCCAGTGATCGTTCACCAATAGTGGCAGATCCAAAGACAGGCACAGCTTGATCAACTCTTTGAGTTGTTGCTGGCGGATTGGTTCCGGGCCGTTCTTGCGACGGAACTGCAAGACCTGCAAACCCCCTTCGTGAGCGGCACGCACTGCGTTCAACAAGCGGGCGGTGTCGTCCCATTCGGGAGTAATGCCGTATAGACCGGCAGGAAAGCGCAGGGTGGTGGTGTCAGTCATTTTGGGGAGCAACAGGGTTGAACAGGCGGTGGCCCATACCGGGCTGGAAGGTGTCACTGGCACGTGCCTGCAGGTGCAACAAGGCTGATTCTACCGCGTTATCCAGCTCGTGGCCTTGAGCCAGAAAGCTCAGGCAGGCGGTAGCCAGCAAACTGTCTATGTCCTGCTGACGCAGGCCGCCATCCAGCGGCATGCTGTAGTCCAGACGACCGTGATGTCCCTGAAAACGCGTGTGCCATTGTCCGGCAGCACCGGGGACGCCGGTGACCAGTACGGCATTGGCTCCGTTGTTCAACAAGGTTTCCACGGCATCGGGGGTGTCGCCCAGCAGCTCGTCGGCCTGCCAGCGCTCCAGGCTGGGGTGGTCGATCAATAATAAGGAGCTCAGGGGCAGGAGCAGGCGTAAACTGGCATCAAGAGCATCGTCCGCATCCAGTTCGTCCAGGCCGGTGGGCATGGCGCTCAGGTGCAGGACCAAGGGCAGTTCAGGGTAGTCGGAGCAAAGCTCGGCCACCATGCTGGCGATTTCAGGA
This sequence comes from Alcaligenes sp. PF14, assembly GCF_037150615.1. Classification (NCBI taxonomy): domain Bacteria; kingdom Pseudomonadati; phylum Pseudomonadota; class Betaproteobacteria; order Burkholderiales; family Alcaligenaceae; genus Alcaligenes; species Alcaligenes sp. PF14. Next base: position 140,623 of record NZ_JBAGRS010000007.1, read on the forward strand.
CTGTAGACAGGACCGCACTTGATGGCCTGAATGTTCATGTCCTCCAGCAAGCAGCGCGCCTGGTCGTCGGCAATGTCCTCTGCCAGGGTCTGAATGTTTTCTTGCTGCGCGCTATCGCGCACCAGCAAGGCGGTGGGCACGCTGACGATATGGCAGCCCAGATGAGCGCCAGTGATGGCATCGGCGGGCAGGTGGGCACCGCCGCTGGGATCATAAGGAGCCAGCACGAGCGCCAGAGCAGGACTTGAATTTTTGATTTCAGCAGCCATCTTGTCTTGGTTACCCATGCAGGGCCGGCAAGGCTCTGGATGTCACGGGTTGAGTAATTTAGTAATATGAACCCCATTTTAATGGATTGCCCCGATTTGCACGCGGATCGGACTATGTTTACAAATACAGTAGGAATACTATGCGTACGTGGATGTGCCTGATTTGCGGCTGGATTTATGATGAAGAAGCAGGTTTGCCTGAGGAAGGCATTGCGCCGGGCACACTCTGGGAAGACGTCCCTCCGAACTGGGTCTGTCCCGAATGCGGCGCTCGTAAGGAAGACTTCGAAATGATCCAAGTGTGATCATCTCAAGTTCCAAGGTGGTTTGTTTTGACGGGAGGTGTGTATGAGTGCCACTAGCCAGTCCCCGCTAATCCAAGAAAGCGCTGATCTAACGCACCACCTGTTACTTGCCATGCCCGGTGTGGTTTCGGGCAGCTTGGCCGACACGGTGATTTATGTCTGTGAACATAATGAACAAGGTGCCTTGGGCCTTGTTATCAATCGACCAACGGATCTGAGCCTGGTTGAGCTCCTGTCTCGTATCGAGGTGGATGTGGAAAACCGGGCTGATCTGGCCGCGACTTCTGTCTACTTCGGTGGACCGGTGCAAACGGATCGCGGCTTTGTTCTCCATGATTCCGATAAAACCTATACCTCCAGTCTGGGGGTAGGTGATCTGACTCTGACTACTTCGCGGGACGTACTGCAGGACGTAGCCCAAGGCCAGGGGCCAGTGCATATGCTGGTCACGCTGGGTTATGCCGGTTGGGCTGCGGGCCAGCTGGAAAGCGAGATGGCCGACAATGCCTGGCTGAGCATCAAGGCTACCCATGAAATCCTGTTTTCTACCCCGGTTGGGGAGCGCTATGATCGCGCCCTGGCCTTGCTGGGAATCAGTCCTTTTACCCTGACAGGTGCTGCGGGCCATGCCTGAACACGAAACACCGTCAATGGTCAGCTCGGCGCAAACCTTGCTGGCCTTTGACTATGGCCTGAAAAAAATTGGTGTGGCGCTGGGCAACACCTTGACGCGCCAGGCCCGCCCTTATACGATTTTGCGGCCCGTTACACGGGAACAGCGCTTTGCGGCTATCGAGGCTTTGCTCAAGGAATGGCAGCCCGATCGCGTCGTGGTAGGTTTGCCTTTGACCCTGGATGGTGGCGAGCAGTATGCTTCGCTGCGGTGTCGGCGTTTTGCCAACCAACTGCACGGTCGCTATGGCGTTGCAGTAGACCTGGTCGATGAGCGGGGCTCCAGCATGGAGGCTCAAGAATTGCTGGGCAATAATGACGATGATGATGCCATGGCAGCTTGCGTGATCCTGCAGCGATATCTGGACAGCCTGCCACCGGCCTGAGCTCTCTACAAGGTTGCAGCCTTTTGATTAGTTTATTTCGTTTTAGTTGGCGCGCTGTCGCTCTGATTGTGTGGATCGTGGTCGGCTTGTTAAGCGTCGGTCTGCTTTTTCCGGTATTGCGTCCAGGCGGGCGCCGCGTCATGGTGTTGCGCATGTCGCGCCTCTTGATGCTGATCTGCGGCGTGCGTGTACTGCAGCACGGCCAGGCCGTTCAGGATCGATCCGTGCTCTATGTGTCCAACCATATCTCCTGGTTGGACATTTTTGTACTCAACAGCGTGCGTAGTACCTCTTTCATTGCAAAAAGCGATATTCGCCGTTGGCCAGTGATTGGCTGGCTGGTGGCGGGTGCAGGGACGGTTTTCATTGAGCGCGGGCAGCGTCGTGCCATTCAGATTGTCAGCCAGCAAATGGCTGTGTGCTTTGAGCGTGGTGATGCCGTAGGTCTGTTCCCTGAAGGCACCACTTCAACCGGTCTGGATGTACAGCCTTTCCACGCCAGTTTGTTTGAGACGGCTATCAGCCTGAATGTGGATATTCAGCCGGTGGCTCTGGTATTTGAGCAGAAAGGCCAGCGCAGTGAGCGCTTTGCCTTTGTGGGCGAGCAGTCTCTGGTTGGCAATATCTGGGTTCTGCTCAGTGCGCGTAATGTCTCTGTGCACTGCCATTTTCTGGACCTGATGCCGGCTCAATCCTGTACGGAGTGGGGACGTTCGCAAACGGCACAAACAGCTCGTGAACAGATCCGTGCGGTCGTGTGCCCCGAGGCCGTCACTGTCGAGGCCTGATGGCTTTAGCCCGGTTTCTTGCTTTCCGGGCAGTGAATCTGAACCAGATGCCGGTCTTGCAGGCGTACAGCACTAAGCTGGCGACCCCAGACGCAGCCGGTATCCAGACTGATCACGGTAGGCGTGTTCAGCAAGCCCAGCGTAGACCAATGTCCAAAAATAATAGGAACCTGGGCACAGGCGCGATTCGGCATTTCATACCACGCTAGCAAGCCGGACTCGGCATCCGGTGCACCCTTGTGCTTGAAGTCCATGCGGCCATTCACATCGCACATGCGCATGCGGGTCAAGGTGCTGACAATGGCGCGCAGGCGATCGTAGCCTTGTAGCCCAGCATCCCAGCGATCCGGGTTGTTGCCGAACAACTCAATAATCTTTTCTTGCCAGTCATCCGCACGTAAGAGTGCTTCCAGCTCGTGGGCGTATTCCAGCGTTTGCTCCGGGCTCCAGTCGGGGTGCACTCCGGCATGTACCATCAGATGGCCATGCTCATAATGAGCCAGCGGTTGGTGTCGCAGCCAGTCCAGCAGCTCTTGTGCGTCCGGCGCGGCCAGCAGTTCCTGCAAGGTATCCTGTTTGCCGGGCTTGCGCACCCCGGCAGCGACTGCCAGACAGTGAATGTCGTGGTTGCCCAGTACACAGACGGCGCGATCGCCCAGAGAACGAATCAGGCGCAACGCTCCCAGAGAGTCCGGGCCACGGTTGACCAGATCGCCTGCAAACCAGAATTTGGCCTGGCTGTCGGCTGCAATATCAGGATGGCTGAGCAAGCTGTCCAGGGGGTGGCAGCAGCCTTGAATATCACCAATCGCCCAGATGGCGGGGGAAGTAGCTAAGGACATGATTTAGTTGGTTGTGCTGGAGTTGCGACGACGCCGGTTGTGCCGGTTTTCCATCATGATAAGAGCACTCAAGGCCATGGCCATGGCGATCAGGTTCGGAACCAGAGCGGTGACCCACGGCGCCAGATTGCTGAGCATGGCCACGTTCAAGGCCAACTGATTGATCATGAAAAAGCCCACGCCCAGCAAGATACCGGTAAAGACCTTGGTGCCCACACCGCCGTGGCGGGTCTGCATGAAGCCGATAGGCGCAGCAATGGTAATCATGACCAGCAAGGTAAAGGGGTAAGCGACTTTGCGCCACAGGGCCACAACCTGACGTTTGGTCTGCAGCTTGTTCGCGTCCAGGTAGCCGATGTAATCCTTCAGGTCCAGAATGGACATGCGCTCGGGTGTCACGACGCGTGCAATCAGTCGATCCGGCGTTAGCGTGGTGGTCAGCGTCAAGGTGGGGCGTTTTTCAATTTTGACCAGCGCTTGATCAGGCGCCTTATCCTGTGACAGAGCCGTGTGGGCCTGCTCATTGACGTGGGTTTCGGTAACGTCCTGCAAGTCCAGCTGGTTCTTGTGGAACTGTCCGCTGGGAGCTTGAGTCATTGCACTCAGGCGCTGCCCATCCGAGAAGTCGAACACGCTGACATCGCTTACTTTGCCATCGCCCTGCAGGTTGGCAATATTGATGATGCGCACCCCGCCACTGTCATTGCTCTCCTTGAACCAGTAGCCACTGTCCAGACGGCCGCCACCGGAACGTCCCAGCAAGGCCATGCCTTGCTCACTGGATTTGATCTCGGCCATGGGGGTGACATACTCGGACAAAACAAAGGCCCCCCCTACCAGGGGCAGGGTAATGGTCCAGAGCATCAGCATCATGTGCAGGCCGCTAACGCCTGACGCACGCAAAATTACCAGCTCATTGCGCTGAGCCAGACTGGCCAGGGCCAGGGTGGCACCAATCAACAGGCCAATGGGCAGCAGGTCGTACAGACGGGTGGGCAGCTCCAGGGCCTGGATGTAAAACAGATTCATCAGGGTGAACTTGGAACCGACCTTGTCCAGCTCTTCAATCAGGGCGAAAAAGGTGAACAGGCCAAGCAGGGCAATCAGCACCACGGCGCTGGAGCGATAGATTTCGGAAGCGAGATAGCGGCGTGCGGTGCGCATGAAAATAGGGCCCAGGAAAGACGTGGCTAGCTTAACAAAAATGCGGATTGCAGTCAGGGAATAGCGACTTGTCGCATACGTTGACTGATAGTGCGCGTGCGCGATTGCAAATAGGGGCTGTTACGGTTTTTGTCATAGTAGGCCGGGTTGGGCAACATGCCCGCCAGACGGGCGGCCTGCATGGCACTGAGCTTGGCCGCATCAACCTTGAAGTAGTGGCGTGCCGCCGCCTGGGCACCAAAAACGCCTTCTCCCCATTGAGCTACGTTCAGGTACAGCTCCAGGATGCGCTCCTTGCTCATGACGGTTTCAATCATATAGGTCAGAATCAATTCCTGACCTTTGCGCAGATAACTGCGTGATTCCGATAGAAACAGATTCTTGGCCAGTTGCTGGGAAATGGTAGAACCACCACGACGGCGGGTAGAGCCCTTTTCCGACTGGCGACGGTTGTATTCCCAGGCTTTGCGAATGGCATCCCATTCGACCCCCGAATGGTTCAGGAAGTTCGAATCTTCGGAGGCAATCACTGCGCGTTTCAAATTGGCGCTGATCTTGTCGTACGGCACCCATTGATAGCGCAGTTCGGCATCCGCATTGGCGCTGCGCAACTGGCCCTGCTCGGCCGCCATGAAGGTGGTCATGCGGGGCGGCACCACGCTGTACCAGAGCACCATCAGAAACAGGGCGATCTGATAAAGCAGAACACCAGCGGCCACGGCCAGAACGGCCAGGCCAGCCAGTTTCCAGGGATGGGCCAGAAGGCGACGCACGTCAGATTTGTCCGATGTCCTGGCGCAGCTGGGCCAGTACGGGTTCGACATCGGCCTCTACGCCGTGCCAGATCTGAAAGCTGGCGGCCGCTTGGCCTACCAGCATGCCAAGGCCATCTTTGCTATGTGTGGCACCGGCTTGCTCGGCGGCACGCATGAAGGCAGTGGGTTCGCTGGCATAAAACATATCGTAGGCCAGAGAGTTGCTGCGATAACGGGCATCTGGCAGTTCGGGCAGATTCTGGTTCAGGCTGGCCGAGGTGGCATTGATCACAATGTCCCAGTCGCCACAATGATCGTCCAGACCGCCCGCGCTCAGGCGGCGGGAGGCATCCGGGTCCAGAGCAACGACCTGCTCACGAATGTCGTAGGCTTTGGCGCTGGTGCGGTTGATGATGTGCAGCATTTCGCAACCGGCTTCCAATAAGGGGAACACCACTCCACGCGAGGCACCACCTGCACCGATCAGCAAGATACGCTTGCCTTCCGGGTTGTGGCCGACACGCAGCAGGTCCGAGCACAAGCCCACGCCATCGGTATTGCAGCCATGCAACTGTCCATCTTCCAGCCATAGCGTATTGACGGCTCCGGCCATGCGAGCGCGACGGCTCAAGCGTGGGCCCACCAGATCATAAGCCTGCTCTTTGAAGGGCAAGGTGACATTCAGGCCGCTGCCGTCCTTGAAAAACTCCTCCACGGTGGCGTTAAAGCCATCCAGTGGTGCCAGAATGCGCTCGTAGCTCAGGGCCAGATTGAACTGGCTGGCAAACTGCGTATGGATTTGTGGAGAGCGGCTGTGCTCGATAGGGTGACCAATAACGCCGTAGCGCTTGGCGGGAGTCGTGTCGGGCATGGTTAAGCGATGCTTGTCTTGTTGTGAGGTGTCAGCCCCAAGGCTGAAAGCGCATATTTTACCCTAGGGTCTGCTTTTGCCAGAGCTTGCTGTGGACAATACGATCTTATTGCACATCCGTGCCGTGCATACTGAGCCTGTCATGCGTAAAACTCCAGCTGCGGGTAATGACGAGTACATCCGCGCCAGGAGCCACTTGTTCGGGCAGGGGGGCGAAGGGGGCGGCCAGTTCCACAATGCGGCGGGCCGCCAGATTCAAGGCGGCCTGATCTGAAGGCTCAGTAATCTGGGCACGCAGCAGGCTGCCATCGCGCCGGATATAGACTGTCATTTGCAGTTGACCGTACAGTTGCTCGCCATTTTGCTTCGGATAGTGGCGGGTGCCGGTCTGCTCAATTTTTTGACGCCACTGATCCAGGTACTGGGCTTGTTCGCTGGCTTTGGCGCTGGGGCCTACATAGTGGTAGCGGGGTTGGCGTTGTTGTTCACGAATCTGCTCACGCAAAATCGCCAGTTGGCTATTTTGCACTTGTGGGTCCAGATCATGGTCGTTCGGGCCGGGCTCAATGGACGCGCCAATATATTCAAAGCTGGGTGTCGACAAAGGTGCCTTGTCCTGACTTTCCAGCTCGCCCAGCAGGCGCTGCTGTTCAGCTTCCAGGCTTTGCTGGCGTGCACGCAAGGCTTCCAGCACTAACTGATTCGGCAGATTGGGATCGGTCAGCGGCAAAGGATTGCTGGCTTGCCCTTGCTGATGCTCTCCGCCGCCATCCAGATTCAACTGCGCTAACAGTTGGGGACTTAACGGTGCCGAGTCGGTACTGAAATTGACCAGTGCTACATCCAGACTGTTGGCTGGTGCGGGCGAGGGCGCGCGAGCCGGCCAGAAGATCAGCAAAAGATGAATCAGTGCCGAAAGGGCGACCGCCAGCCACAAATAGTCTTTGGGCGCGTGGCGGCGGTCGAGCTTGGTCATGATCGTCAGTCAGCCGTGGCGACCGAGCGCAAACGGGCTTCCACCGTCAAAGCCAGTTCGTCGAAGGACAACAGATCCAGCGTGACTTCCTGACCACGTTCAAGTGCTGGCAGGCCGGGGACATGAAGAACCAGCGGCGCATTGCTCAGGCGCACCAGATCTTCCTTGATGAAGTTGGCCTGGACTTGCTTGATGTCGTTTTGTTGCAGCCAGCGCAGGCACCAGAAGCGCTCCAGAGACGACTGGTAGTCCGACCACTGGGTGTATTGCGATTCAAAGGCGCCAATAATGGCGTACAGATCCGCATCCTTGGGCTGGAAGGGGGCGGCCAGGCGTGCGGAGATGCCGTGCTCGGCCGCCGCCAGAATCTGGCCCTGATTGATCAGGTCCACATAACGGCGCAGAGGCGAGGTCGACCAGATGTATTGCGGCACACCAATGGATTCGTGCGGGCCGGGGGTGGTGGACATACGCGTACGCATGAACTGCTGGGAGCGGTAAATACCGGGCACATTGTGCTCGGCCAGCAAACCGCCCCACAGCTGATTGGCCAGAATCATGTATTCAGCCACCAGCAGGCTTAGCGGCGCATTGCGCACGCGTGGCACCAGACGAATGATGGAGTTTGGATCGTCGTGCGGGCCATCCAGCTCGAAGCTGTATTCCACACGGTTATTGTTTTCCGGTTTGCCACGCACGGCTTCACGCTGGGCTGACAGTTGGCGCGAGAAGTTCCATAGCGGACGCAGCCATTGTGCATAGGGCAGTTCGGCGTTTTCGTCGGCCAGAGCTTCTTCGCTGATGAGCGGGTCCAGCTCGTGCTGGCGCAGGTTGCCCGCCACGGTAATGCGTTCCAGACGAGTCTGATGCGACAGGATTTCACCAGTGCTGATGTCGGCGTCTACATACAGCGACAGGGTAGGACGAGTCTGCCCTTGATCCAGGGAGAAATGCGCGATCAGCTCGGGCGGCAGCATAGGGATCTTGTAGCCCGGTGTGTATACCGTTGCCATGCGATTGCGGGCAATCTGGTCGATCTCGTTGCCACGAGCCAAGGCCAGCGAAGGCACGGCAATGTGAACCCCGATACGCAGGCGGCCCGGTTCCGGATGCTGGACGGACAGGGCGTCGTCAATTTCAATCGTATTGGCGTCGTCCACCGAGTAGGCGGTGACATCGGCCTCGGGCAGGTCCTGCCCCCAATTTTGCAGGGCAATCTCCGGAAAGCCTGTCCCTTTGGGGAAGTGCGCGGCCAAAAAGCGATGTTGATGCAAAGTCAGTGGATTGGACCAGGCACCCAGCGACAGCAGCAGCTTTTCCGTGCTGACACCCAGTTCTTTCTGGGCCTGATCAAACGCTTTCCACTCCAGCGTGTTCTTGTCTGGCTGAGTCAGGAAGGTGCTGGCTTTCTCGGCAACTTCGGGCGGCAGTTCGCCCTTGATCATCTGTTCGGCCCAGGTCTGGATTTGCTCTTGCTGCAGGCGTTTCTTTTCAATGGCGGCCAGAGCGGCTTGCAAAATTTCTGGCGGAGCAGGGCGGTACAGCCCTTTGCCACGACGGTGAAAGTAGGCGGGTGCGCTGTGCAGGGCAAAGATGGTGCCGGTTTTTTCGACAGCGCTGGGCGCGTGACCGAAATAATCCTGTGCCAGCGTGGACGCTTCAAACTCCTCCTGGGGGGCGCATTCCCATAAAAAATTGATATCCAGGGATTCGGCCAGCGCTTGGGCTTTTTCCAGCAGTTCTGCCGGGGCGGGCTGCTCGAAGGTAAATAGAACGCTGTTTTTCTTTATTTTGCTGCGTTTGCCAGACGCGGATTCCACCTGCATGGTGGTATCGCTGTCAGAAAATATTTTTTCTGCTTTGAAATTACCGCTGTCTTCAAAAAGGACGTACATGATTTTCCATCTGGATGGTGCTGGCCATCCGGTAAAGATAGTTAAGGTTGTTGCAGGGCAAAGCGCAAAATTTCGTCGATCCAGGGATCAAAGTCGGTCAGGCCGTGATCTCCGCCTTCCAGAATGTGACCTTGGCTGCCTTTGTACCAGTCCGCCATCTCGCGCCAGTTCAGGACTTCATCACCTTTGGCGGCCAGCAGGTAAAAGCGCTGGGGATCGCTGGGGCGTGGTACGTGAATGTCGTTGAGCTCATCCACATAGTCGGGCAGGAAGTGAAACGGGGCGGGCGAGTGATAACAGACATGCTCGCCCACCTGCGTAGCCAGATCGCGCCCTGCGTAGACCACCGGGTTAAGCAGCACGGCGCGGCTGTGATAGTGCTGCGCCAGGTGGCTGGCATAGTAACCGCCCAGCGAGGAGCCGATCACACACAATTGATCGGCGCTCATGCCCGCCTGCATTGCCGTGTCCACAATGCGCTTGCACATGGCAATGGCCTGGGCCGGGCTGGCGGGCAATTGCGGGCAGCGCCACAGGTGCAGCAAGCCCCTGTCCTGCATGGTTTGTTTCAGGCGCTGCGCTTTGTAGGACGAAGGCGAGGAACGAAAGCCGTGTAGATAGAGGATCATGGAGGCACCTGCTATATAGATAAGAGGGTCAGCGTGACAGTTGATCCAGCAGGCGCTGATGAATGCCGCCAAAGCTGCCGTTACTCATCACGACAATGGCATCGCCGGGCTGGCTGGCCTGAACAATGGCCTGAACCATTTTATCCAAATCATTCCACGCTGTGGCGCGATCCCCTAAAGGAGCCAGGACCTTGGCCGCATCCCAACCCAGCGCGTGCTTGCCCTGGGTCTCGCCGTAGCAAAAAACCAGGTCGGCATCTTCCAGCGAACCGGGCAGGCGGGCAGCCATGGCACCCAGCTTCATGGTGTTGGAGCGTGGCTCCAACACGGCCAGAATTCGGGTGGCTTTACCTGTCTGGCTGCGCAAACCGGCTAGCGTAGTAGCAATGGCGGTAGGGTGATGGGCAAAATCGTCGTAGACGGTAATGTCATTGACCACGCCACGCACTTCCATGCGGCGCTTGATGCCGGCGAATTGGCTCAGTGCCGCGCAAGCCTGTTCAGGTTTGACGCCCACATGGTGGGCAGCGGCGATGGCGGCCAGAGCGTTCAGGCGATTGTGTTCGCCGGTCAGTGTCCATTGGACGATGCCTTGGGACTGGCCTTTGAACATCACGTCGAAAGAGGTGGCGCTGATTGCCTTGCTGTCCCAATCTCCGTCGGGGCCAAACTGTTCAACCGGCGTCCAGCATCCACGGGCCAGGGTTTCGTCCAGGCTGGGGGTGTGGGTGGGACGCAGAATCAGCCCGGTGGAGGGGATGGTACGCACCAGATGGTGAAATTGGGTCTGGATGGCGTGCAGATCAGGGAAGATATCAGCGTGATCGTATTCCAGATTGTTCAGGATGGCCGTGCGGGGGCGGTAGTGAACAAATTTGGAGCGCTTGTCGAAAAAGGCGGTGTCGTATTCGTCGGCCTCGATCACAAACAAGGATTGTTCTGGATTGAAGCGGGCCGACACACCCAGGCCGGGGGCCACGCCACCGATCAGGAAGTTGGGGGACAGCTGGGCCTGTTCCAGGATCCAGCCCAGCATGGAGCTGGTGGAGGTCTTGCCGTGCGTGCCGGCCACGGCCAGAACGTGCTGCTTGTGCAGAATGTTCTCGCCCAGCCATTGCGGGCCGGATGTATAAGGCAGACCCTGATCCAGAATGGCTTCCATCAGAGGATTACCGCGCGTAACTACATTGCCCACTATATAGAGATCAGGGGACAGCCTGGTTTGCTCTGCGCCAAAGCCTTCAATAAGCTCAATGCCTTGTTCTTCCAGCTGCGTGCTCATGGGCGGGTAGACCCCGGCATCGCAACCGGTAACCGTATGGCCAGCCGAGCGGGCAATCAGGGCCAGACCACCCATGAATGTGCCGCAAATTCCTAGTATATGTATGTGCATGACAATCCTCCGGCCTGTATTCTAGACGACTGTTTGATCTGATGCGTGAGCTTTGGTGAGGGCCGGTGCTATCATCCCCAGATGATATTTTTTCAGGTGTGAGCCGGTATGCGTAGGCGTCTTTTTCTGCAGAAATCGCTAGTGTGTGCAAGTCTTTTGGCCCTGCATCCCGCCCCTTGGGCCAGTTTGCTGCCTTCAGACCCCTTCCTGGCGCAAAGCTTCAAGGATCTTCAGGGCGAAGATCGTGCGCTCTCTACTTATATAGGCAAGCCCCTGGTGGTCAACTTCTGGGCGACCTGGTGTGCACCTTGCGTCAAGGAAATGCCGGATCTGCAGGAACTGCACAAACGCTACCCCGAGGTGAACTTTGTGGGTATTGCAGTGGACTCGCTGGATAACGTGAAAGAGTTTCTGGAACGCGTGCCGGTCAGTTACGACATTTTGCTGGCTGGTTCGGGCGGCCTGAAACAAATGCGCAGCGTGGGCAATAAAAAGGGCGGATTGCCCTTTACTGTCGTGTTTGGCAGCAATGGCCGGGTCAGCGAACGCATTTTGGGCCAGATAGATCCCGAAAAGTTGGACGAAGTTATTAAAGCTCAACGCTAACTGGCCGACTTTTTCGCTTAATTTCGTCAAATTGTCGGTCTGGTCCACCCCTGTTTCAAACGGGATGGGTCCAATGCTAACTGTTTGTAAGCCAAGCAGGTTTATGGACAAATGACGTTATTTAGCGTAAAAAGGCGGTCTGTCTTGACGAAAAATCCGCTATGGCGAAACATGTCCTGGTCCTTAACGGGCCCAACCTCAACCTGCTGGGTACCCGAGAACCCGATGTCTACGGACATCAGACTCTCGACGATATCAACAGTGGTTTACAGGTGCTGGCCGACCAGCATGGCGCGCAGTGTCATTTTTTTCAAAGTAATCACGAAGGCGGGCTCGTCGATCGAATTCATCAAGCCCGTACCGAGGGCGTGGATTTCATCCTGATCAATGCTGGGGCCTACACCCATACCAGCGTGGCGATACGGGATGCGCTTGCCGGTGTCGGTATTCCGTTTATTGAAGTTCATCTGTCCAATGTTCACCGTCGTGAGCCGTTCCGTCACCACTCCTATCTCTCTGACATCGCTAGCGGTGTCATTGTTGGTTTGGGGGCCTACGGTTATGAAGCCGCGCTGCGGTTTGCTTTGAATAGTTAGGCGGTTCGTTTCGTTTTTTTGACCAATATTTTTTTAATGCCGTCCTGACCCAGTCAGTGGCTAGTGCGGCGTTGCGGGAAGTACGCATGGATCTTAGAAAACTCAAAACCCTGATCGATCTGGTAGCCGAGTCTGGCATTGCCGAACTGGAAATCACTGAAGGTGATGACAAGGTTCGCATTGTGAAATTTTCGCAAAGCTCGGCAGCTCCCGTGGTCTATGCTCCCGAGGCTCCTGTAGCCCAGGTGGTAGCCCCCGCCGCTGGCGCTCCTGCCGCAGCTCCCGCTGCACCCGCCGTTCCCGAAGGCCACGCCGTCAAGGCTCCTATGGTCGGCACGTTCTACCGTGCTCCTAGCCCAGGTGCTGCTCCTTTTGTGGAAGTGGGCCAGACGGTCAAGGAAGGCGAGCCTTTGTGCATTATCGAAGCCATGAAGCTGCTCAACGAGATCGAAGCCGACAAGTCCGGCGTGATCAAGGAAATTTTGGTTGAAAACGGCGGGCCGGTGGAATACGGTCAGACTCTGTTCGTCATCGGTTGATGATATGTTTGAAAAAATCCTAATCGCCAATCGGGGCGAAATTGCCTTGCGTATCCAGCGCGCTTGCCGCGAGATGGGTATCAAGACAGTCGTCGTTTATTCTGAAGCTGATCGTGGTGCCAAGTACGTGCGTCTGGCCGACGAGGCCGTGTGTATTGGCCCCGCCCAAGCCCGTGACAGCTACCTGAGCATGCCTGCCATTATCTCGGCAGCAGAAGTCACCGATGCGGAAGCCATTCACCCTGGCTATGGCTTTATGGCTGAAAACGCGGACTTCGCTGATCGTGTCGAAAAGAGCGGTTTTGTCTTTATCGGCCCACGTCCCGAGAACATCCGCACGATGGGCGATAAGGTCATGGCCAAAAAAGCCATGATCGAGGCCGGTGTGCCTGTGGTTCCCGGTTCGGATGGCGCCTTGCCCGACGATCCCGCAGAAATCGTGCGCATTGCCCGTGAAGTGGGCTACCCGGTCATCATCAAGGCCTCTGGCGGTGGTGGTGGTCGCGGTATGCGCGTGGTCTACACCGAAGCCGCTTTGCTGACGGCCGTTGCCACGACCAAAACCGAAGCCGCCGCTGCGTTCAATAATCCCGAGGTCTACATGGAAAAGTACCTCGAGAATCCACGCCATATCGAAATTCAGGTATTGGCGGATGGTGATCGCAATGCCGTCTGGCTGGGTGAGCGCGACTGCTCCATGCAGCGTCGTCACCAGAAAGTGATTGAAGAAGCACCGGCTCCAGGTATTCCGCGTCGCCTGATCGAGCGTATCGGCGAGCGTTGTGCCGATGCCTGCCGTCGCATGCGTTACCGCGGTGCTGGTACGTTTGAATTCCTGTATGAAAACGGCGAGTTCTTCTTTATCGAGATGAACACCCGTATTCAGGTCGAACACACCATCACTGAAATGATCACCGGCATTGATCTGGTCCAGGAGCAGATCAAAGTGGCCGCAGGCGAGAAGTTCGTGCTGCGCCAGCGTGACATCGAGTTTGAAGGTCACTCGATCGAATGCCGTATCAACGCGGAAGATCCATTCAACTTCGTACCAAGCCCGGGCTTGATTACCAAGTGGCACACTCCCGGTGGCCCTGGCGTGCGTATCGACTCGCACGTGTTCACCGGCTACACCGTGCCGCCGTACTACGATTCCATGATTGCCAAGCTGATTACCTACGGTAAGACGCGCGAGCAAGCCATTGCCCGTATGGACATTGCCTTGTCCGAAATGGTGGTGGAAGGGATCAAGACGAACGTGGATCTGCACCGGGAATTGATGCAGGACGCCAGCTTCAAGGCAGGCGGCACCAGCATTCACTACCTGGAACAAAAGCTGGCCCAACGTAGCAAGTAAGGGCAGCAACAGGTCAGGCCACAGCCCTGACCTGACAAGAATGATGACTATGTAAAACAGGGGCGAGCCCCCTGTTTTGCTTTATGGAAACTATGTATGCGTGAACTCTTACTGAGCTGCCAGGAACACGAGGCCGAGCGCTTGTCCGATGCCTTGCTTGAGGCGGGCGCCTTGTCGGTGTCGGTGGAAGATGCCGATGGTGATACCGACCAGGAAAAGCCCCTGTTTGGCGAACCTGGTATCGAACCGGATGTGCTGGCCTGGGATCGAAATCGGGTGGTGGCCTTGCTGCCCGAGGAGCTGGAGCCAGAAGAGTTGCTGCAACCGCTTTTTGAAGCCGGTGTGCTGGATCCTGCAAAGGCCCAGTGGAGCGTGCGCGAAGTACCCGACGAGGATTGGGTTCGTTTGACGCAATCGCAGTTTGGTCCCATCCCGGTGGGCGATCGTATCTTGATTGTGCCCAGCTGGCACAAGGACGACGAGGACCTGCCAGTCGCCCAGGAAGGCGATGACGGCCTGGTGCGTATTGAATTGGACCCCGGCCTGGCCTTTGGTACCGGCAGTCACCCCACGACGCATTTGTGTCTGGATTGGCTGGCCCATCATGTGCAAGCGGGTCAGACCGTGCTGGACTACGGTTGTGGCTCCGGTATTTTGGCGATTGCCGCCCGCAAGCTGGGTGCTGGCCATACGGTTGGTGTGGACATTGACGAGCAGGCCGTGATTGCCACGCGCTACAATGCGCAAGTCAATCAGGTCGAGGTTGAAGGTTTGCTGCCCGATGCCATGCCCGCCGGGCAAACGGATCTGGTTGTCGCCAACATTCTGGCCAATCCCCTGCGTATGCTGGCTCCCATGCTGGCCAACCGTGTCAAACCGGGCGGGCATTTGATCCTGTCCGGTATTTACGATTGGCAGGCCGAGGAAATGATCGAGGTCTATTCCTCCTACTTGCCCATGTCGGTTTGGCAGGAGCGCGATGGCTGGGTGTGTTTGGCTGGTCAACGCCCGTTATAAGACGGCAGAACTTAAGGTGAGTTCATGGAGCTAAAGACTCGCTGCCCCCGTTGCGGGACATCGTTTGCAGCTAGTGTAGAAACGCTGCAACGCCGCCGGGGCTATATACGCTGCATTCAATGTGCGCATATCTTCGATGGCTTTGAAGAAGTCATTGATGAGCAAGCCCCTGAGCCTTCCTATCATTCCCCCGCCACGCCGGTTCAGATCGAGCCGCGCCTGGCGTCCGAGCCACCTGTTTCGCCACGGCAGGAACAGGTGCAGTCGGTGGACCTGCAAGTGCCCATTCCAGGGCCGCGATTTGTGGAGCACTCCCGTCATGCCCCGCCGCGTGATGAAGGTACGGCCCACGAGTCCTTGCAGGTACGCAAATTCCCCGACTCCATCCTGACACAAGCACCTGTCACTCCGGCCGCGCCTGCTGCTGTAGCTACCGAGCCTTTTGTCCGCCCGGCAGAGCCTGCGGTAGAGCCGTCAGTCATTCGCGCCCGCTCCAGACACGAGCCTTTGCCGCAGGATGATCAGGACACCTCGTTTTTCGTATCGACCGGCTCTGTTTCTGAGCCAGATGGGGACCATCATATTGGTCAGGCATCGTGGTCGGCTGCCGAGCCTGAGTTCAGTGTGGGCGATCGTGCCAGTGCCTTGCGCGCCTCTTTCCCCTCGCGTCAGGCTGATGGTACGCATGATAGGGATGGCGAGGATTTTCAGCAGGGCTGGGTCATTGACCCCAACCCAGCCTTGCAACGCGAGACACGTTATGAGGGCGAAGCCAGCTTTGGTCAGCGTGTGGGTTCACTGATCTGGACCAGCTTGTGCGTTCTGGGCGTTGTCCTGTTCGTCGTGCAGCTGATGTACGTGTATCGCGTACAGATTGTCAGCCAGATACCCATGCTGCGCCCCGTGTTCGAGAGCGCGTGTCAGACCTTGTCGTGCAAGGTTCCCTACGAACGTCGTCTGGACCAGATTCGCGTGCAGGCTTCGGCTTTGCATAAAGCGCCGAATCAGCCCGGACAGTCCACCTTGGGCTTTACGCTGCGCAACGAGTTTGAACGGCCCCAGGAGTGGCCTACGCTGGTACTGGATTTGAAAGATTTTTCCGGAGCCCTGATCGCCCGGCGCAATATTACGCCCGATCAGTACCTGGCTTCCGAGCGACGTGAGCCTGCTTTTGCAGCGCGCAGTGAAATCATGGTGCGCCTGCCTTTGAATACCGGGCAGCTCCAAGTTAATGGCTACCAGATTAGCCCTTTTTTTCCTTAAGGTAATTTATGACCGAGCGAGTGCTGGTATGTGGTTCGATCGCGTTTGATACGATCGCGGTTTTCGAGGGGTACTTCAAAGATCACATCTTGCCCGACAGCATCAAAACCCTGAGCGTGTCCTTCTTTGTGCCCAGCTTGCGTAAAGAGTGGGGCGGTTGTGCGGGTAATATTTCCTACACCTTGAACATGCTGGGTGGCCAGCCTGTTCCTGTGGGGGCTGTTGGCAGCGACGGTGTGGATTATGTACAGCGTCTGCAGAACCTGGGTATTGATACCAGCATGGTGTGTGTGATGCCCGAGATGTTCACCCCTCAATGCTTTATCACCACAGATCTGGCCGCCAGCCAGATCACCTCTTTCCACCCGGGCGCCATGATCAATTCTGCCCAGATCGATTTGTCTGGTCAGGAAGCGGCATGGGGCATTGTGGCTCCGGATTCCAAAGACGGCATGTTTGCTCATGCCCGCCACCTGCATGCGCAGGGTACGCCCTTTATTTTCGACCTAGGTCAGGCCATGCCTTTGTTCGCGGGTGAGGACCTGCTGGAGATGCTGGAACTGTGTCAAGTTCTTACGGCTAACGAATACGAAGCTGAAGTTATCGAGCAGCGCACCTCCAAGAGCATGGCCGAGATCGCCCAGGGCTTGCAAGCCGCTGTCGTGACGCATGGAGAGCATGGCAGCACGCTTTATCACAATGGTCAGACTTACGAGATTGCCCCTGTGCCCGTGGAAAATGTGGTGGATCCCACCGGCTGTGGCGATGCTCATCGCGCAGGCTTGTTATATGGTCTTACAAAAGGCTGGAGCTGGCAGGAGGCTTGCAGCTTGGGTAACTTGATGGGCAGTATTAAAATTCAGGCGGATGGCCCGCAAAATCATGAATTTAAACGGTCAGATATCTCGGCCATGCTAAAACAGCACTATGGTATTGAGCGCAGTCTGTAAAAGAGCGCTCGATAGTTTTTTATGATTCGGCCAGCTACGTTTTTTGGAGTAAACCGTATGTACGTTTCTTTTTTCGATCGACCCAAAGTGCGTCTGCTGGTAGTGGCGAGTCTGGCAGCCCCCGTGTTTTTGCTGGCAGGTTGTGCCAATAAATCGGCATCCAGCTCGGTATACAGCTACGGTCAGGCTCAGCGCGAACAGATCGTGCGTTTGGGTACCGTGGTTTCGGTACGCGCCGTCACTATTCAGGAAGACCAGAATTCGGGCGTGGGCACCGTGGGTGGCGCAGCCTTGGGTGGTGTCGCTGCCAGCAGCATTGGTGGTGGCCGCGGTAGCATCCTGGCCAGTATCGGTGGTGCGATTCTGGGTGGTCTGGTTGGTAATGCGGTTGAAAACCGCATGGGCAAGACCCAGGGTCTGGAAATCACGGTTCAACTGGATAATGGCGAAACCCGTGTGGTGGCCCAGGAAGCCGATGTACCTCTGTCCGTTGGTCAGCGTGTACGTATGCTTAGTGGTAATGGCCCAACTCGCGTGGTGCCCATGTAATCAGAGCTTTAGTGCTTGGTGCATAAAAAACCCGGCCAATGGCCGGGTTTTTTTACGCCTGTCAGCGCTGAGCCTTTTGGGGGCGTTCGCGCTCCAGCAAGGTTTTCTTGCGCTCCAGGCCCCAACGATAGCCTGCCAGATCCCCGCTTTGCCGCACGACCCGATGGCAGGGGATGGCAATGGCCAAGGTGTTGGTGGCGCAGGCTCGTGCCACGGCACGGGCGCCTTTGGGCATGCCCAGACGTTCGGCAATCTCGGTATAGCTCAAGGTCTGGCCTACTGGGATATGACGTAGAAACTCCCAGACACGTTGTTGAAAAGGGGTGCCCTGGATGTCCAGGGGCAGATCCAAGCCCAGGGTCGGCTCTTCTACCATGGCAACGACCTGGGCCACTCGTTGATTGAATTGCGGATCGGCTTCGATCAGCTCAGCGGCCTTGAATTGCTCTTGCAACTGTTCCAGCAAGACTTTGGCATCATCGGCCAGGGAAATCGCACAAATCCCGCGCTCGCTTTCGGCAACGAGCAATGTACCCAAGCTGCATTGGGCAATCGCAAAATAAAGAGGGCTACTTGGAGTTTGTTGGCGAACGGGCTTGTCCTGCGAGCGCGGGGCGCGATTTACCTTGTTCGAAGAAGGTGCCAATGCTGGCGCCTGTTTGGGCATGCGCCACAAGTACCAGGAAGCCACGCTGCGGTAGGGTGCCCAAGCTTGGCCAATTTCACGCAAGACACGGGCTGAGGGAGCCTTGTCCAGCTGCTTCAAATTGCGATAGCCCTCGCGCACCCCAAAGTCGTCCGCGGGCAGAATGTCTTCATGCTCCAGCGTGTACATCATCATCATTTCCACCGTCCAGCGACCTATGCCGCGCAGCGTGGTCAGCCGCTTGATCAGCTCTTCATCCGGCATTTGCAAAGCGGTGGCCTGGTCGGGAATGATGCCATCCAGGCGAGCCTGGGCCAGGCCCAGAATGCTATTGGCTTTGGCACCGGACAAGCCACAAGCGCGCAGGGTGTCATACGGCGTCGCCAGCACTTCCTCGGGCGTTGGGCAATGGCCGTGCGGATAGATATCAATCAGGCGTTGCAGGATGCGCTCAGCCGCCCGGGTATGCAACTGCTGATACACAACAGAGCGGATCAGGGCTTCGTAAGGGTCGCGCTCGGGGCGTGGCTGATGGATGCAAGGGCCCACGTGGGCGACCAGCGCTTGCCAGTCGGGGTCCAGTGCGGCCAGGAATTGTTCGGCCTCGCGGTAGCGGCTGGATGTGTCTGGTTTTGATGGAAGGCGAGTCATGGAAGTGGCCTGCTGATTGGTGGTGAGGCCAGTATAAGGTCCACTTTCGCACAAGACATCCTGATTCTTGCTCTTGAATTCAGGATAAAAAAAACCTGGGCTATACCCAGGTTTTTCATGCGTACAGTCCGCTGTGCTTAGATTGGCACCAGACTGAAAGCGGTGCGCGTGATGACCATATTGAGCACTTGAGTCAGCAGCAGGACGACCAGCGGCGACAAATCCAGACCACCCAGGTCAGGCAAGACGCGACGGATCGGGTCCAGCAAGGGGGCCGTAATGGAACGCAGCAAGGGCATGCTGGGCGATTGTGGCTGAATCCAGGATAGTAGCGCTTGCAGCAGGACCACCCAGAAGATCAGGCTCAAGGTCCAGCGCAGAACGGTGAAGACGGCTGCCAGCAAGAACATGGGGAAGTTCGAGAGCATGGACACCGATCCGGTCAGTACCATGGCGCTCAAAACCAGGTATACCAGGGCGCTAAGCCAGGCGGCGAACAAAGAGGTCCAGTCCCAATGGTTGCCGCTTTTAATGACACGGCGCAAAGGCATGACCAGCCAGTCCGTGACCTTGAACATAGCTTGCGAATAAGGGTTGAAGGGATGGATTCTGAGCGCATACACCCAGGCACGCAGTAGCAAAATCGTGCCCAGCAGCGACAGAACAATATGGATTAGGAAGAGGGCGACTTCACTGAACATAGTTGCTTGGTATGAATTGATGGGAGAGGGAATTGTCGCATGCAAGTGCTACAAACCAAAGAGCCACCCTGATCAGGGTGGCTCTTTGAGGAGAAACATAAAAGTAGCGTGTGCTTAAGGACGCTTGCCTGTTGGGAAGGGCCAGGAGCCAGCAGGATTGACATCTTCGCGGCGAGGTTCGGCAGGCGCTGCTGCTGTTTTGGTCGCTTTGCGAGCCGCTGTTTTATTGCCTGCTTTAGCGGTGGCGTTAGTCGTTGTGCTGGTCTTTGGAGTCTTGGTTTCTGCGGTCACGGATTTAACTTCTTTCTTCTTTGGAGCTACGGGTTTCTTGGCACTGGTAGCAGGACTGGCTTTTTTAGCCGCGGTCTTTACAACTGCTTTGGTGCCGGTTTTGGTGGCAGGTTTCGCTGCCGCTTTGCTGGGGGTGGCTTTTTTGGCCACGGGTTTGCTTGCCTTGGTGCTGGCCGGTTTTTTTGCGGCAGCGGTGGCAGCAGGTGTGGTGGTAGCGGGTTTGGCGCTGGCCGTTTTGGGCGCAGCTGATTTTTTAGCTACCGATTTTTTGGCAACCACTTTCTTTGCCACCGTCTTCTTGGCTACCGCTTTTTTAGCGACGGCCTTTTTGACAACGGCTTTCTTGGCTACCGCCTTTTTAGCGGCTGTCTTTTTAACAGCTGCTTTTTCGGCTACGGTTTTAGCGGTGCTTGTCTTGGTCGCAGCGGCTTTAACAGCCGTGGTTTTTGCTGGAGTGGCTTTCTTTACCGCTGTTTTTTTCGCAGCCGTTTTCTTGGCGGGTGCGCTGCTTGCAGACTTGGCAGGGGCTTTTACAGCAGCCTTGCTGGTCTTGGTAGCGGTGGTTTTAGCGGGGGACTTGGGGGCAGCGGTTTTGCTGCTGGGACTGGTCTTGGTAGCAGTAGCTTTTACGGGTGCTGCGGCTGCTTTTGCTGGCGTTGCTTTTTTGGGGCTAACGGCTTTTGTGCTTTCTGCTTTTGCTGCGCCTTTCTTGGCTGTTGCCATGATCATGCTCCTTGAGAACAAGTCTTTAGTTTGTCCACACCCATTTGACCTGGCCTGGAAAACTGCAATGGCCTTTTTCAAATGACGCAGGCGTTTAAGGTCGATACCTTATACGCTTAGAAGTCTAACGCAAGCCCCTACACAGTCAAGCATTAATCATGGCTTGGGGCTTATGGAATTAGGAATCGGTGTCTGCTGTCTCAAATAAGTTGCGTTCTGGACACGTGCAATCGGCCCATAGTCGCATCCAAGTCTCTGATTTTTGACGCATTGCTGGATCGATTGCATGGCCTTTTCATGCTTTGAAAGGCCTGTGTTAAGTATGGAAAAGCGGTTTGAAAACGGACTTCAATTCACGACTGATCTGCTGTTTTCAATGTCTGCTCAAACCAAAAAAAAACCCTGCATAAGCAGGGCTGAAAGGGCAGGTTAATCGTTTCGAAAGCCGCAGTGGGCAAGGCTTAGGCGGGAACAGCCTGAATTTCCGGGCCAGTGTTTTTCAACTGCTGCGACAGCTCGGCAAAGCGGGCTTCATACTTCTTGGCCGATTCCATTTTCACGGGACCGAAGCCGCGCAATTGTTGGGGCAGCTCGGCCAGTTCCAACGCTGTGGCGTAGTTGGCTTGATTCAGGTTCTTGCTCAAGCTGTTGAGCAGGCTCTGATATTCGCGCCAGAAGCGACGTTCCATACGACGCTCATGGGTGTAGCCAAATGGATCCAGTACCGTGTTGCGCAGACCTTTGCCTTTCGCCATCCAACGTAGCAAGGTGGCGGTGCGTGGGCCCAATGTGATCTTGCGCGGGCGGCCGGTAGATGGATCACGGCGTGCCAGCAAAGGTGGTGCGAAGTGAAAGCGCAAGGAGAAGTCACCTTCAAATTGCTGCTCCAGATCCTGGCGGAAAGCGGGCGAGCTGAACAGGCGAGCAACTTCGTACTCATCCTTGTAGGCCATCAGTTTGTACAAGCTGCGTGCGGCTTTTTCCGTCAAAGTAGGACGCTGACCCGGACGCAGTTTCTGTTCGGCTTCACGCAGAGCATTGATGGTGCTGCTAAAGCGCTGGGCATAAGCGGCGTTCTGGTATTGCTCCAGGCTGCTGGTGCAGCGCTGCATGATTTGTTCCAGTGTTTCGCGACGCTGCAAGGTTACGACCTGAGCGGCTGGAGCCAGGAGGCTGGCCAGTGCTTTCTCATCGTGAGCCAGCACGCGACCCAAATGGAAGGCATCCAGGTTGGCTTGAATCGCCACACCGTTCAGGCGGATAGCCTGTTCAACAGCCGCACTGCTAACGGGCATGGAACCTTGCTGCCAAGCCATGCCCATCAAGAGCATATTGGACAACAGGCTATCGCCAAACAGCAGGGTGGCAGCCTGGTGAGCATTGAAAGAGCGCACCTGGTTTTCGCCAGCGGTGGTCTTGAGTTGGCTCAGCAAGTGCTGGGCATCCAAAGGGGCATCCGGGTTGCGGGTGAACTCGGCCGTGGGGGCCAGGTATTCGTTGATGATGGCGTGGGTATGACCAGGACGCAGGCAGGAAAGGGCGTTGGGGTGAGCGGCGGCCACCACGTCGCACAAGATCGCCAGGTCGGCTTGGCCGGGATCGACACGCACCGCACCCGTGTTCTCTTTATTGGCAGATAGACGGATGTGGCTGATGACGGTGCCGCCTTTTTGTGCCAGGCCCGTCATGTCCAGCACGGAGCTGGAGCGGCCTTCCAGGTGTACCGCCATGGAGAGCACCGCACCAATAGTGATCACACCAGTACCACCCACACCGGCCACAATTACATTGCAGTCCTTGGCTTGAATATTGGGTTGTGGCAGCGTGTCCAGCTTGGCCAGCAACTGGGCTTTCATATCGGCCTGACCGTTTTGATCGCCACGGCGCAGGGCACCGCCCATCACCGACACAAAGCTGGGACAGAAACCGTCCACGCAGGAGTAGTCCTTATTACAGCTGGACTGGTCGATCTGGCGCTTGCGGCCTTCGGGAGTTTCAGCAGGCACCAAAGACAAGCAGTTCGATTGCACGCCGCAATCCCCACAGCCTTCGCAGACCGCCTTATTGATAAAGAGGCGACGGGCAGGATCGGGGTACTCGTTCTTTTTACGACGACGGCGCTTTTCAGCCGCACAGGTCTGGTCGTGAATCAAAATGGTGACGCCGGGGATCTCGCGCAGTTCGCGCTGCAAACGATCCAGCTCGCGACGGTGATGAACGTCCACACCGGCAGGCAGGCTGACACCGCGATAGCGTTCTGGCTCATCGGTGGTGATGACCACACGACGCGCACCTTCACCAATGGTCTGCTGACAAATGCGAGGCACAGATATCGGGCCGTCAACCGGCTGACCGCCTGTCATGGCAACCGCATCGTTGAACAGAATCTTGTAGGTAATGTTGGCACCCGCGGCAATGGCCTGACGAATCGCCAGATAGCCGGAGTGGAAATACGTGCCTTCACCCATGTTCTGGAACATGTGGCCGGTCTGGATGAAGGGCGACAGGCCCACCCAGTCCGTGCCTTCGCCACCCATTTGAGTCAGTCCACGGGTTTTGCGGTCCATCCAGGTCGCCATGTAGTGGCAACCCACACCCGCCATAGCCTGGCTGCCTTCGGGTACTTTGGTGGAAGTATTGTGCGGACAGCCCGAACAGAAGTAGGGGCGACGAGTCAGACCATTGGTATCAATCGGTGCCAGGTTTTGCACCGTACAGGCAGGCAACTGTACATTGGCGTGATGGCCCAGCCAGCGACGCAAACCCACGGCCACACGGGCAGGGCTGAGCTGGCCATCGGCAGGGATCAGCACTTCATTTTCGATATCGCGCTTGCCAGACACCGTAGGGCGCTGGGCACGGTTAAAGAGCAGATTCTTTAACTGGTCTTCAATGATTGGGCCCTTTTCTTCAATGACCAGAACGTGGTCCAGGCCCTCAATAAAATCGTTCAGCGATTGCGGGTTAACAGGCCAGCTCAAACCAATTTTCAGATGGCGAATGGCGGGCAGATCTTTCAGGCTGCTGAGCTGTTGCAGCGCATCCAGCGTATCCAGTGTGGCTTTGCCGGTGGACACAATACCGATACGCGCATCAGGTGCCGCTTCCAGCACGCGGTCCAGGCTGTACTTGTGAGCAAATTCACGCACGCTATCTAGGCGGGCGTCCAGCGTACCTTCCATGGAAGGGGTCAGGAATTTGCTGGGGTCGTAGGGGTGTTTGCCGCCTTGCTTGTCGGCCAAGGCCGGGGCCAGATCATCCAGAGGGGCAATCTCGAAAGAGCGGCCGCTTTCCACGGTTTCGGTAATGGCTTTGAAGGCTACCCAGGAGCCGGAGTAACGCGACAAGGCCCAGGCCCAGATACCAAAGCGTTCGTATTCTTCAACCGAGCTGGGGTTGACCACCGGGATGCCCCAGGCGATCAGGGATTGTTCGCTGGCGTGGGGAATGGACGAGGACGAGGCCACGTGATCATCACCCACAATCATCAGGACGCCACCGTGTTGGGAGGCACCGGCAGCATGGCCGTGGTGCAAGGCATCGCCCGCGCGGTCTACACCGGGGCCCTTGCCATACCACATGGAGAACACGCCATCGACGGTACGGTCGGCACGCTCGCCAGCTTGCTGGGTGCCCATAATCATGGAGGCGGCCAGGTCTTCGTTAATAGCGGGTTGGAAACGGACCTTGGCCTGGTCCAGATACTTCTGAGCCTTCCACATGATCATGTCCACGCCACCCAGCGGCGAACCACGGTAGCCGGAGACAAAACCGGCGGTGTTCAAACCGTGTTCTTTATCCAGGCGAGCCTGGGTCAGCAACATGCGCACCAGGGCCTGTGTGCCAGTTAAAAAGATGCGTCCTGATTGTGCGGTCAGGTTGTCGCTTAGCTTGTATTGAGTGTCGACGGACTGCGTCATGATGAAACCTCCAGATAGAGATCATGATAGAGAGTCTGCCCTCGCTTTTTTTTGCGTTATAGTTGCGTGTATTCCCTATTCTTTGAAATGTTCATTTCGTAAATATTCAAATATGGATAAAACTGACTTAAAAATATTGGATGCCTTGCAGCTGGATGGCCGAGCCTCGGCTCAGCAGGTCTCCGAGCAGGTGGGTTTGTCCACTGCGCCCGTGTGGCGGCGCATCAAAAATCTGGAAAAAAACAAGGTTATCCAAGGCTATTATGCGCGCGTGGATCGCCGTCAGGTGGGACTGCAAAGTTGCATGTTTACCCAGATCAGTCTGGACCGTCACTCGGGTGAAATAGTCGATAACTTCATTCGTGCCGTGCGCGATGCGCCCGAGATTCTGGAATGCCACGCCGTGACTGGCGATGCGGATTTTCTGCTCAAGATCATGGTGCCAAGCGCCGAGTCCTATGACGATTTCCTGCACCGCTTCCTGTTTAATATGCCGGGCGTGCGTCAAACCCGCACGATTGTGGCCATGCGTGAAATCAAGAACGTGACCCGCTTGCCTTTGCCACTTTGAAGCATCTTGTTATGGGGTAATACAAGCGCCTTCGGGTAGAATAATCAGGATTCGCTGGCCTGTGGTGGGTCGGTATGTACGCATGAAGGACGGGGTTTTATGACGAAGGCGAATATCTTGCGACGCACTTCCTGGGTTGCTGTGCTGGCTACCGTGTTTTTAAGCGCCTGCGCGGTCAAAGCGCCGGCTCCCGAGCCTGCTGCACAAGCGGCTACCAAGCCTGTCCATCCCGCATGTCAGCCTGCTGCGGCGGGGGACCAACTGGCTGGTAATTGGCTAAGCAAGCACCGCCAGAAAGGCGTGGTTGGCGAGTTGCGTACCTTGTTCACCTTGCAAACTGACGGCTCCATGGCGTATACCGAACAGGTCAAGCGCCCCAACAAGCCTTCGCAAGGCTTGAACGAAAGCGGTTGCTGGGTGCGCAAGGGCAACGACTTGCAAATCAGCACGCAAGAATCCAATGGGGTCACAACCGAACCGGGCGACCCGATTTATGAAAACCACTACAACATCGTCAGTCTGACAGCCCGCAATCTGGTGCTGCGTGACCAAAGTGGTACCACCTATCGCTTGACCAGAATGTCGCCTGGCTACCGCCTGCCATTCTGATCTCTGCTTGCTTGAATGATTCCTGGCCGTCCTGGGGGCGGCCAGTTTTTTGTCTGTTTCTTTTGCTGGACGCTCCATGGCTCTGCGCGCGACGATTTATAAAGCTGAACTTAATGTGGCCGATAACGATCGGGCCTACTACGGCAGTCATACCCTGACGCTGGCCCGTCACCCCTCCGAGACCGAAGAGCGTCTGATGGTGCGTTTGTTGGCTTACGGTTTGTATGCGCAAGCGGACGAAGCCTTGAGCTTTTCGCGCGGGCTAAGCGACTCGGACGAGCCCGCCTTGTGGGAACATGATCTGGGCGGCAATTTGCTGCATTGGCTGGAAGTGGGCCTGCCGGACGATAGACGTCTGATCAAAGCCAGTGGCCGTGCGGACAAAGTGACGGTGCTGGCCTATGGCCGCAATGTCTCCGTCTGGTGGAGTGGCATCAAGGACAAGATCAGTCGCGCCCGCAATATACAGGTCTATGCGCTGGATGCTGCCGGGACTGACGCATTAGCCGCCCTGGCCGAGCGTGGCATGACCATTAATCTGAATGTCCAGGACGGCACGGTCTGGGCCAGTAGCGACAAAGGCGAAGCCACTATCGAAGTCAGCCACCTGAATGCTGCCGCTTGATATGAGCCAGCAGCTCACTACGAAATAAGGTTGCTGCTGGGGCCAAAGAGCGCTGACGCAGTTGCAGCAGGCTTACCTGCCGGGGTAGCACCGGGGCCTTCAAGGGGCGAAATATAATTTGCGCAGCTTCGGGCAGGCTTTGCGTGTTTGCAGGCAGGATCGCCAGCCCCAAACCATGCCTGACCATGCTGAGCACTGTGGTGTGCAAAGACACTTCATGCACCTGCGCAAAGCGTATGTCCAAAGCCGTCAATTGCCTTTGTATGGCCTGACCCAAAGGGCTGTGCGAGGATAAGGCAATAAAAGGGTGGGCGGCCAGATCATGCCAGCGTATTTGCGCCTTGGCCGTTAGCGGATGATGGTGGGGCAGCAGGGCCTGATACTGGTCCTGCATCACCGGATGCGCCTCGATCGTGTCGGGCCGATTCCAGTCTGTACCCAAACCAAAATCAATCGGCTCCTGCTCCAGACGGCGGCTGATGTCCTGCTCTGCCATATCCAGCAACTCCACCCGAATGCCGGGGTAGCGCTGCTGAAACAGGGCAATAAATGGAATCAGCAAGCTGGAGGACAAGACCGTACCGCTGGCAATGGACACGCGGCCCCGTTGATGACTGGTCAACTCCCTGGAATGGCGCACGGCTTCTTCCACCTCGGCCAGTACACGCCGCGCCGTCCCCAACAACTCCTGACCCGGTTCGCTGAGCACCACTTTGCGGGTGTGCCGATCAAACAGCCTTAGCCCGGTCTGGGACTCTAGCTCCCGAATCAACATGCTTAATGCCGATTGAGTGACGTGCAGATTGCGCGCTGCCTGAGTGAACTGGCCCGCTTCCGCCACAGCGACAAAAGCACGAAGTTGTCTAAGCGTTATATTCATCAGATTATCTTACTAATAAATAAAATAAATTCAATTGTTTTATCAAATTGAGGGTGCTTAAATGTTTTCCATAGATCGCAGCGGGGGCTGCAAAGGTCAGATAAGAAAAGGAGGCATGAGCATCATGAAATCCTGGATACGCAGCATACGCATCGAGGCCGAGGGCATCCGTTCACTGGAGCTCTGTCCACAGGAAGGCCGCTTCCCAGCTGTGGAGGCGGGGGCCCATATCGATGTGCATTTGTCAGGGGGCCTGGTCCGGCAGTATTCGCTGCTGGCTGGAAGCCACGAAGGGCAGTATCGGATTGGCGTCAGTCTGGACCCCGCCAGCCGGGGCGGCTCACGTGCGGTTCATCAAGCCTTGAACGTGGGCGATGCGCTGGAAATTTCCGAGCCTCGCAATCTGTTCAAGCTGGATGAAAGCCAGGCGGCGACCAGTGTTTTGTTGGCAGGTGGCATAGGCATCACGCCTATTCACGCCATGGCACAACGTCTGCAAGCCTTGGGCCAGCCCTGGCATCTTTTCTATTGTGTGCGCAGTCGCAATCGCGCCGCCTTTCTGGACGAACTTCATCAATTAGAAGCGAACAGCCAAGGTCTGGGGCGGCTGGATGTCCTGATCGAAGACGAAATGAATGGTGCGCGCATGGATATGGACGCCGCACTGGCTCCCTATAAGAAACAGGGTAGCCATTTCTATTGCTGTGGCCCGGCGGGCATGTTGCAAGCCTACAAGCAGGCCTGTGCCGATCTACCAGACCAACAAGTGCATTTCGAATACTTTGCGGCGGCACCGGTTGCGCTTGCTGATCAGGGTGAAGACAGCGCATTCACCGTTCATCTGGCCCGTACCGGCGGCTCCATTGAAGTCCCGGCAGGCCGCAGCATTCTGGAATGTCTGCTGGATCAGGGCATACGCGTGTATTGCTCGTGCCGCGAAGGGATTTGCGGTTCCTGTGAAACCAAAGTCCTGTCAGGCACACCCGAGCACCGCGACCACGTCCTGAGCGAACAGGAACGGGCCGCATCTGAAAGCATGATGATTTGTGTTTCCCGCAGTCGCGGCGAGGCACTGACGCTGGATTTATAAGAGCAGGGCGCAAACGCCCGTACACGGAGGAGAGAGGAAAATGAATGCTTCATTGAAAGGCAGGACGGTTATCGTCACCGGCGCCGGGGGGCAGATTGGTTTGGCGTATTGCGATGCCTTGGTCGAGCAGGGAGCCAATCTGGTCATGGCCGACCTGGGCGATTTAAGCGACAAGGCTCGGCAATACTGCGATGAGGGCGGCAAAGCTATCGCCGTTCAGGTGGACGTTTCCAATAACGACCAGACCCAGGCCATGGCTAAAGCGGCTCTGGATGCCTTCGGTTCCATCGACGGCATTATCAATAACGCCGGGTTTTTCCGCGGCTGTACCTTTGGCTCCCTGATGGATATTCCTGCCGAGGAATGGGACCGCTGCTACGCCATCAATGTGCGCGGCCTGTGGCAGTGCTGCAAAGCCGTAATCCCGGCCATGAAGCAGCAAGGCGGCGGCAAGATCATCAATGTGTCCTCCAACACGCCTTACAAAGGCGTGCCCAATTTTCTGCACTACGTCTCGTCCAAGGCGGCAGTTGTGGGCTTGAGCCGTGCCATGGCACGCGAAGTGGGGGCGTTCAATATTCAGGTCAATACCTTGTGCCCGGATCTGATTCCCGACGCGGGCATTACCGCCATCCAGGGCGATGAGGCCGACCGCCGCACCGTGGCGGGACGCTGTCTGCAACGCACTCAAAAACCCGAAGACATGGTGGGAGCAGCCCTGTTCCTGTTGGGCAGCGGCTCGGACTTTGTGACGGGGCAGAGCCTGCTGGTGAACGGCGGCGCGCATTTTCTGTAAACAGAATCAGCTGGAATTTTCAGGAGTAGACCATGACAGTCATGAATGAGGTGCCGATGATCCAGGCCCGTCATCCACAGGAACAGAGCAATCCCCTGTATCGCGCACTGGCGCATTTCTGGCACCCCGTGGCCTATAGCAGCCAGGTTCTGGACAAGCCCTTTGGCGCGCGCTTGCTGGGCCAGGATCTGGTGCTGGCGCGCTTGAATGGCGAGCTGGTTGCCATGGATAGCCGCTGCCCGCATAAGGGGACCAATCTGGCCTTGGGCGAAATTGTCGATGCCACGATCGAGTGCCCCTATCATGGCTGGCGCTTTGATGCCCAAGGCGAGTGTGTGCGCATTCCGGCCCGTGAGGAGCTGACCTGTGCCATGCGCGTAAACGTGAAACGTTTTAACGTTACCGAGTCGGGCGGCATCGTCTGGGTGGCGTTGGAAACACCTCAAATGCCTGTGCCGGTCTTTCCTGAAATGAACGACCCCAGCTATCGGGTGCTGCAAGGCAAGACGTACGACTGGCGCACCAGTTCGCCGCGCCGCCTGGAAAATTTTGTGGACTTCAGTCACTTTGCCTACGTGCACGACGGCACCATTGGCAGCCGGGACAACCCACGGGTGGAAGCTGTAAAAGTCTGGCGCGAAGAGCATGTCCTGCGCTTTGATCGCAGTGGCGTGAAAGAGCCCGGCGTAGGCTTGAAGAAAAAACTGCTGGGTATTGAAGAAGAGCTGATTGAGCCGGTGAATGAATACCACGTCACCATGCCGCATACCGTGCATCTGAAGCGTACCTTTCCCAATGGCAAGCGTTATGTGCTGCTGATGGCCGCCTGTCCGGTGGACGAATTCACCACCCGCAGTTTCTGGTGGCAGGCACGCGATTTCGGGACCGAGCCTATGTACGATGACTTTTTCATGGACTTTGAGGACGAGGTGCTGGGTCAGGATAAGCCCATTATCGAATCGCAGCGGCCCTTGTGGATCAATCTGCAAGGCGATCAGCCTCAGGAACGTGAGACACCTGTGCGTGGTGCGGATATTGTCACGGTGGAATACCGCCGCTGGCTGAATGACCTGGTCGCGCAGGTCGAGAGCTTGCGATGAGCCAATCCATCTATGTACAGGGCGGCGCAGGTTTGTTGCACGCCCGTCAGTACGGCACTCTCCGTACCGCACAGGTGCCCCTGGTCGTTATGCATGGCGTAACCGGCCATGCGGGGCTTTGGCATCAGGTGGCTACCGCCTTGTCGCAGAACCGGGCAGTGATCGCCCTGGACATGCGCGGACATGGTTTAAGTGACTGGTGTGCGCAGCAGGACTATGCCACACCGGCTCATGTGCAGGATCTGGCTTGCCTGCTGGAGGCATTGGGTCAGCCCCAATACGATCTGGCCGGTTTGTCCTGGGGGGGCTTGGTCAGCCTGCAGTACGCGGCCCGTTATCCGGAACGGGTCCGCCGATTGGCAGTACTGGATGTCGAGCCCAGTTTTACGCAAAGCGAGCATGAAGTGATGGCACGCCCGGCGAATTTTCCCAGCCGTGCTGCGGTTATGGAGTACGAGCACAAAGCCAACCCGCAAGCACCGCAGTCCTTGCTGCAGTTGTTTGCCTACGAGTCCGTGAGTCAGGTTGAACTGAACTTATGGCAGCGGCGGCATGACCCGTACTTTTTGAGGCGCTGGCCATTTCGTAATGACGATGTCTGGGCGCAGCTGGAGGAGCTGCGCTGCCCGACCTTGTTATTGCATGGCGAACGCAGCTTTGTGCGCCTGGCCATCATGCAGGAAATGCACGCTCGCTTGCGGCACCCGGCGGGTCTGTACGAGTTGCCGGATACAGGCCATTTATTGCCTCTGGAGGCACCTGAGCCTGTAGCCGCCTATTTGGAGGAATTTCTGACAGCAGATTGATGATAGATGCCCCTGGGTCCTGCACCGGCAGGGGCATTTTTATAGAGCGGCCCGGACAGGCAGCAAGGGGGACGGTGCCGCTACCTGATGTACTGAGTAAAAAAATAACGGGAAAAAGATGAGGAGACAAACCTATGAACACCCGTCAAATTCAGGACAGTATTGACGAGCGGCTGCCTGTTGGACGCTCTTTCTTGTTTGGTTTGCAGCATGTGCTGGTCATGTATGCGGGAGCGGTGACCGTACCCTTGATTCTGGGCAGTGCTCTGGGTTTAAGCCAGGAAGACATTGCCATTTTGATCAATGCAGACCTCTTGTGCTGTGGGATCATTTCCATCATGCAATCCATGGGGGTAGGGCGCTGGGTAGGGATACGTTTGCCCGTCATGATGGGAATTTCCTTTGCGGGGATTGCCCCCATGATCGCCATCGGGCTGACGCCCGGTATGGGCTTGCCTGCCTTGTATGGAGCCATTATTGCGGCCGGTTTCATTGCCGTGCTGATGGTGCCCTTGATTATTCGCCTGCTATGGCTTTTTCCGCCTTTGGTAACCGGCACTACCCTGGTGTCGCTGGGCGTAGGTCTGTTTGGTGTAGCGATTACCTGGGCTGGGGGCGGGCATGGAGCCAAAGACTTCGGCAGTCTGGTGTACCTGGGCATTGCCGGGACCGTGCTGCTGGTGACCTTGCTGGTCGCCCGATTTGGTCGCGGCTTTTTTGGCAGCATCGCCGTGCTGGTGGGTTTGGCCGCTGGCATGATACTGGCGATCCTGATGGGGCGCGTCACCGTAGAAGGGCTGGATCAACTGCCCTGGATTGAGCTGGTTACGCCGTTCCACTTCGGCATGCCTACCTTTTCCTTTAGTGCCACCTTCACCATGTTGCTGGTCGTGATTGTGACCATGGTGGAAGCCATCGGCCTGTTCTATGCCCTAGCTGTGATATTGAACCGCCCACTGAGCCACGAGGACTTTGCCCGTGGTCTGCGCGCCGATGCCTTGGGTGCGGTAATTGGAGGCGTATTCAATACCTTCCCGTATTCCTCTTACGCACAAAACATCGGCTTGATTGGAGTGACGGGGGTACGTAGCCGTTACGTCTGTCTGGTCGCGGGCCTGATCCTAATTGTTCTGGGACTGGTGCCGCGTATAGCCCACGTCGTGGCCCTGGTTCCCCATTACGTGCTGGGGGGCGCAGCCATTGTGATGTTTGGCATGGTGGCCGCCTCTGGTGTGCGTATCTTGCAGACCGTAGACTTCAAGAACAACAAACACAACACCTTCATCTTTGCGATCAGCCTGGGTGTAGGCTTGATTCCCGCCGTCGCCCCAACTTTTTTTGACCAGTTTCCGGAATACCTGATCCCCTTATTGCATAGCGGGGTATTGCTGACCGTGATCTCATCGGTGGTGCTGAATCTGTTTTTCAACGGAACCAGTGGCCGGCAACCTACAGAAGAACTGGTGATGGAAACACAGGAAGAAACGCCTCTGAGCGTCGTGCGGGTGACACCGCAAGGATAAGAAACAGGAGATAGACAATGACAAGCCAAATGTGCGACATCGTGATTCACGCAGGCAAAGTGGTCACCATGAACGACCAGAACGAGGTCCTGGAAAATGGCGTCGTGGCCATCAGCGGCAATCGAATCTGTGCGGTGGGTCAGGCTCAGGACATGCAGCATTGGCAGGGAAAGAAAACCATCCATGCCCCCATGCAGGCCCTGATCCCTGGCTTGATCGATACCCATAATCACCTGTTCCAGCTGGCAGGGCGCGGTTTGGGAGATGGCATGGCCCTGTGGCAATGGCTGGGTGAGTTCATGCTGCCCTTGGCTGCTGATATACGCCCGGCAGAAGCCTTGGCTGCCGTACGCCTGGGCGCATTGGAAGCCGCCTCATCCGGTGTGACCACCGTGCTGGACAACCACTACGCTCCCGCAGATCCGGAAACCACCATTGCCGTAGCCCAAGCCCTGCAAGACACTGGTTTGCGCGGCATCGTGGCCCGAGGCATGTTTGGCCCCTTTACCCCCGTCGCCCGCGACAACGGCTTGCAGGACACCTTGTTTCGCCACAGCGTAAAACACGAACTGGACACCATGCAGGAGTGTTTGAGCAATTGGAAACAAGGCCGCGTGCAGATCTGGCCATCGCCCATCAACATCATCTACAACGACCTGGACTTGGTGCTGGGCTCCGCGGAAATGGCCCGCAAATTCGACGTGCGCTGGCAAACCCACTGCTCAGAAGCGCCCGTAGACCCGGATATCTTCCAGAAAGCTTACGGTGCACGTCCTTTCCGCTGGCTGGACGAGCAAGGCTGGCTGGATGAACGAGCCGGATTTGCCCATGCTATCTGGATGGACGACGACGAAATCGAGCGCGCAGGACGCGCCGGATGCAGCATTGCCCACAACCCCATGTCCAACGAATACCTGGCTTCTGGCCCCATCCGCCTGAAAGAACTGCTGGAAGCTGGCGTGCGCATAGGCCTGGGCGCAGATGGAGCCGCAGGTCACCAGGTCGACCTGTTCCAGATCATGCGCCAAGCCGTCTACGTCCAACGCCTGGCACGACTGGACCCACAAGCGAGCAACGCCCAGGACGCCTTTTGGCTGGCAACCCGAGGCGGCGCAGAAATGCTCGGCATAGACGCCGGCCAACTGAGCGAGGGCAAGCTGGCCGACATGGCACTGGTTAACCTGGACCAACCCCACCTGAGCCCCTGTTTCGACGTAGTCGCCAGCCTGGTCTACTGTGCCAGCGGCCGCGACGTCACTACGACCATCGTGAACGGCCAAGTCATCTACGAAAACGGCCAAAGCCAGTGCGTCTCCAAACAAGAAGTCGTGGCCAGAGCAAGAGAACATTGCATCGCCTTGATTACACGGCTTGGAGTCCTGAAACCAGCAGGCCTGATGCCAGCCTAAAAAGCGGATAAGAAAAAAGCCGACATAAAAGAGTAGCAGGGGAGGAGGGCCAAAGGCCGAGGGGCGACCCCCTCGGCCTTTGATTTATGAGCTTGGAGGTCAATATAGATAGACCCCATTTAAATTTTGCTTTTTTCTCCGACCCGTGCGGTTTCCCAAGCGCGTCCAGATCTTAGCTCCGAGCATCGTTATCCAAACCCACAGAACCCTTTCTTAAACGGGCTCTGGAATTTGAAGCAATTCTGAGTCGTTCGAGTGGGTGGAGCTCTGGCGGGGCGATTCAGATGGCTTGCCGCGGGCGAGTGATTGCGTAGGGATGCAAGCGACCTGCTGTTTGAGCCGGGCGTTTGTACTTGGTCCGGGGGACCAAGTACCCGGCGAGTTCAGGTCGCGCCCGTAGCAATCACTTGACAAGGGCACCGGTGCGCAGCACCGGCAAGCTATCAGCCCGGCCAGAGCTCCACCCACTTGAACGACGTCTTCAGAACGCCTTCCTTCAGTCCAGAGACGGCACCCAGCCCCACATGGTCTTCAATCGCTCCCACTTAAGACCCAGGCTTGAAGCAAACTTCGGCAAGCCACATTAGCCATCCAGAAGCAACACCGATCAAACCAGTACTTCACACAACAAAGCAAAAAACAAAAAGGGCACCTCGAATGAGATGCCCTTCAACTACTGATCTATAACTCTTACAGCCCAGCCAAACGCCCCAACACTTTGTCGCGCCCAACCAAAGCCAGCACAGCATCCACCGCAGGCGTCTGCTTCTGCCCCGTCACAGCCACACGCAAAGGAATAGCCAGCTTGGGCATCTTGACCTCATGATCCGCCAGAACCTGCTTGATCAAAGCAGCCAGACTCTCCGTATTCCACTGCGGCAAGCTAATCGCCTTGCTGGCAAAATCACGCAGCAAAACACGCGCTTCCGGCGTCAATACCTCGGCCATCAGCTCATCGCTGGCGGGCTCGAAAGGACGGCAGAACAGCAAAGCACCTTCAGCCAGCTGATTCAAAGTCTCGGCACGGTCTTTCAACAAACCCATGATGCCGGGCAAGTCCTGACCATCCGTCTTGCCACCCAAGGCCTCAATACGAGGCGCCACACGCTCGGCCAGATCCGCATTGTCGCTGGCCTTGATGTAATGGGCATTTACCCAGTTCAACTTCTTGGGGTCCCACTGCGAAGCCGACTTGCTCAGACTGCGCGTATCAAACCACTCTACCAACTGCTCGCGAGTGAACAGCTCGTCATCACCGTGACTCCAGCCCAAACGAGCCAGGTAATTGATCATGGCCTCAGGCAGATAACCGTCCTTGTCGTAATCCATGATGCTGACCGCACCATGACGCTTGGACAGCTTCTCGCCATCAGGGCCCAGAATCATGGGCACGTGACCGTACTCAGGCAAAGTCGCGCCCAAAGCCTGCAAAATCACAATTTGACGTGGCGTGTTGTTCACGTGATCGTCACCGCGAATCACATGAGTGATCGCCATGTCCCAATCGTCCACCACCACGCAGAAGTTGTATGTAGGCGTGCCATCCGGGCGGGCAATGACCAGATCGTCCAGCTCGCTGTTATCAAAGCTGATGCGGCCCTTCACCATATCGTCCCAGCTGGTTGCGCCGGACTGGGGGCTCTTGAAACGAACTACAGGCTTGCGATCAGCCGGGATGGCAGGCAACTCCTTGCCAGCCTCAGGACGCCAGGTACCGTCATAACGAGGCTTCAAACCCTGAACACGCGCTTTTTCGCGCATGGCTTCCACTTCCTCGGGGCTGCTGTAGCAGTAATAGGCATGGCCGTCTTTCAGCAGCTGGGCGATGACCTCGCGGTAACGATCCATGCGCTGCATCTGGTAGAACGGACCTTCGTCGGCATCCAGGCCCAACCATTGCATACCATCCAGAATGCCTTGAACCGCCTCGGGGGTGGAACGCTCCAGATCCGTATCCTCAATACGCAGCACAAAAGTGCCTTGATGATGACGGGCAAAGGCCCAGGAGAACAGTGCAGTGCGTGCGCCGCCCAGGTGCAGATAACCAGTGGGCGAGGGGGCAAAACGGGTGCGGATGACGTTGGAAGTAGACGTGCTCATAACTTGTGTGTGGCCTTGACCTTGGGAAGCCCGCATACGGGACCGAATCTGCGTATTTTAACCCAGCACGCCAACTAGGAAAGAACCGCCGCGCAGAACTGTCCTAATGGCCGCTTTCTGTATTGAGTTGATCGAACTGGCGCACCAGTTCCGCCAGTGACCCGGCTTGCATTTTTTGCATCACGCGGGCGCGGCGAACTTTGACCGTCACTTCTTTCACATCCAGCTCGGCCGCGATCTGCTTGTTCAGCAGGCCTTGCACCACCCGCTCAAAGACATCGCGCTCGCCGGCGTTCAGGCTGTCCCAGCGTTGCTGCAAAGTCAGCCGGGTTCTGGCTTCTTCCTTGCGCTGCGCATCAGCCGCCAGAGCCGACTGCACGGCATCAATCAGGGCCTGATCTACAAAAGGCTTGGTCAGAAAATCCCAGGCACCATGCTTGATGGCCTTGACCGCCATATGAATATCGCCGTGGCCAGTAATAAAAATGACCGGCATATGCAGCCCGCGCGATTCCATCTGCAAATGAAAATCCGTGCCGCTTTGCTCGGGCATGCGCACATCCAGCACCAGACAGGCAGGGGCATCAGATAAAGGATGCGCCAGAAAGTCTCGTGTAGAGGAAAAGCTCAGCGCGTTCAAGCCTACGCTGGCCAGCAAATCGTCCAGGGCAGCGCGAACGGACGGGTCATCATCAATGATGTAGACGGTGGGCGTGTTCAGAGAGGAATCCAGATTTTCTGTCATGGCGCCAAAGGTAAGGTGAAATGAAAGGCAGCACCGCCATCGGCTTGGTCAGTGGCCCAAATATGGCCGTTGTTGGCATCAATAATGGTGCGGCTGATGGTCAGACCCAGGCCCAGGCCGCTTGCCTTGGTGGTCCAGAAGGTATCAAACAACTGAGACAGTTGCGTGCCCGACAAGCCGGGACCATTGTCCTTGATGGAAAACAGCACCTTGTTGGCTTGCGGCTTGTCGCCGGGCAAGACGCTGGTTTCTATGGTGATATGAGCCGCATGATAGTCCGAGGGAGGGGACAGGGCTTCGATGGCATTGAGCAGCAAATTGGCCATTACCTGCTGAATTTGAACCCGGTCGGCAAAGACCTGGGGCAGATCGGACTGCAGGGCCAGACGCAGGTCGATATGCTGACGTCGCATCTCGCCACCGGACAGGCTAAGCAGTTCGGTCAGAGCCAGATTCAAATCAAACGCGCTGCTGGTGGGGGCTTCGTTACGGGTAATGCTGCGTACCCGATCCAGCACATCCTTGGCGCGCTGGGCGTCGTACACAATACGCTGCGCGGCAGCCTGTGCCTTCTTGACATTAGGGGGCGAGGCTTCCAGCCAGCGCTGACAGGCGCCCGCGCTGCTGTTGATGGCGGCCAAAGGCTGGCTGACTTCATGGGCAATCGAGGTGCTGAGCTGGCCCAGGGTAGTCAAACGGGACAGTCGCAGCAAATGCTCGCGCGTCTCATGAGCCGCCGCCTGCACGGATTTGAGCTTCAGCCCCAGATACGAGGTGATCGCGATGGCAATAATACTGATGCCGGTATTGACCAGGCCCACGTCGTAGTCGCCCGAGCGGGTCAGCAGAAAACTGACCACGGTCAGCACCATGCTGATGGTAGTCAGGGCAACAACTTGCCGTGCCGACAGAAAACGAATCGCTATCAGCAGCAGCGGGGTGTGAAAGACCGCAGCGGCGATAGCGTAGTTGGTGACGGTATCGGCAATGAAGACCAGCGCCATCAAAATACAGATGCCGGTCAGGGCCAAGGCTCGGTAGGTTTTGCTCGATAGGAAGCGAAGGGGCGGTGTCATATCTTTCGTGTATGGGCCAGGCTGCAGGATGGTGTCTGTCGTGTGGCCATCATATACCCGAGGTTCTTTCAGAATGTGCGTTAAGGCCTGAGCCCCCGAAAGGATTTCCGGGGGCCCAGACCTGTCCGACTTAGAACCACTGGCCAAAGCGGCGGATGTACAGCATTTTCATACCCTGTGCGACCAGGCAGTAAGCCAGCAAGGTGCCGACCAGCCACGGGAAGTATTCCCAAGGCAAAG
This sequence comes from Alcaligenes sp. PF14, assembly GCF_037150615.1. Lineage (NCBI taxonomy): Bacteria > Pseudomonadati > Pseudomonadota > Betaproteobacteria > Burkholderiales > Alcaligenaceae > Alcaligenes > Alcaligenes sp. PF14. The sequence goes on from NZ_JBAGRS010000007.1 coordinate 178,944, forward strand.
GCTGCAGGCCAACCAGTGCACCGACGCCCGAGAAGGGCAGATAAATACCAATAGCGGCAATCAGGAAGGTCATCAGCATCACAGGCAGGGCTGCGGTGCTTTGGATGAAGGGGATCTTTTGCGTACGCAGCATGTGAACAACCAGTGTCTGCGAGAGCAAGCCTTCAATAAACCAGCCGGACTGGAACAGCGATTGCAGTTCGGGCGTATTGGCGCCAAACACGTACCACATCAGGACAAAGGTGGTGATGTCGAAGATGGATGAGGTCGGGCCTATCCAGATCATGAAGCGGCCAATATTCTTGGCATCCCATTTACGCGGTTTGCGCAGAAAATCCTTGTCCATGCGGTCCCAGGGCAAAGCCAGCTGGGAGATATCGTAGAGCAGGTTCTGAATCAGCAAGTGGATGGCCAACATGGGCAGGAAGGGGATGAACGCACTGGCCACCAGCACCGAGAACACATTGCCAAAGTTGGAGCTGGCTGTCATGTTCAGGTACTTGATGATGTTGCCAAAGGTCTCGCGGCCTTTGATCACGCCTTCTTCCAGAACCAGCAGGTTCTTTTCCAGCAGGATGATGTCTGCCGATTCCTTGGCAATATCCGTGCCGCTATCCACCGAAATCCCCACGTCGGCATCGCGCAGGGCGGGGGCGTCGTTGATGCCATCCCCCAGAAAACCGACGGTGTGACCATTGGCTTGCAGCGCTTTGAGCACACGTGATTTTTGCAGGGGCGTGAGCTTGGCAAAAACCGAATGGCGCTCGACAGCGCAACGCAGATCGGGGTCTTGCATCAGCTCGATTTCAGGTCCGAGCAAAGGCTTGCCGGGCTCCAGGCCCACTTCACGGCAGATTTTCGCGGTAATGATTTCGTTATCGCCGGTCAGCACTTTTACGGCTACACCGTGCTCGGTCAGGGCGGCAATCGCTTGGGCAGCACTTTCCTTTGGTGGGTCCAGGAAGGTCAGCAAGCCTTGTACCGTCATCTCGCGTTCATCCTGGGCTTCATAACGGCTCTTGGCCTGTTCGACAGGAATACGGCGAGTGGCAATCAGCAGGACACGGAAGCCGTCCGAGTTGTAGCGGTAAGCCATTTTCAGCAAACGGGCACGTTGCTCGGTATCCAGTGGCAAGCGCTGGTCACCGTCTTGTACGTGGGTGGCAATGCTGAGCATTTCTTCCACCGCACCCTTGCAGACCATGAGCTGCTCTCCTTGCGGATTTTGCACGACAACCGATAGGCGACGACGCACAAAATCAAAAGGCAGTTCGTCTATCTTGCGGTAGGAGCCAATGGCTTGCAGGGCAGAGGGTGTTTTTTCTGCGAAGCGCAGTACCGCCTGATCCATCAGGTTCTTCACGCCGCTTTGGTGCAGGCTGTTGAGCAGCGCCAGTTCCAGAATGCGAGGACTGTTGCGATCATCCAGACCCAGATGGTGTTCCAGAATGATGCGATCTTGTGTCAGGGTGCCGGTCTTGTCGGTACACAGCACGTCCATGGCACCAAAGTTCTGGATCGCGTTCAGACGCTTGACCACCACCTTGTTCTTGGCCATGGCCACCGCGCCCTTGGCCAGGTTGGAGGACACAATCATGGGCAGCATTTCAGGGGTTAGGCCCACGGCAACGGCCAGTGCGAACAGGAAGGCTTCGGTCCAGTCGCCTTTGGAGAAACCGTTGATCAGCAGCACGATGGGCACCATGACCAGCATGAAGCGAATCAGCAGCCAGCTGACGCTGTTTACGCCCCGGTCAAAAGAAGTTTCGGCGCGCGAACCGACAATGGCTTTGGCCAGCGAGCCGAAATAGGTCTTGGCACCGGTGGCCACAACCACTGCCGTGGCCGTACCGCTGACTACGTTGGTGCCCATAAAGCACATATTGTTCTGGTCCAGCACACCGGCCTGGGAGCTGGACGCCGTAGCACTTTTGCTGCTGACTGCGCTAAAGACATCGTACTTTTCGACAGGCAGGGCTTCACCTGTCAGGGCGGCCTGGCTGACGAACAAGTCGCGGGACTCTATCAAGCGCAGGTCTGCCGGGATCATGTCCCCAGCCGACAGGCGCACAATATCGCCGGGCACGATCTGGCTCATGGGGATTTCGCGCATGACCGTTGCGCTGGACACGGTAGAGCGTCGTTGTACGCTGGCGGTGGTACGAACCATGGCTTTCAGAGCCTGGGCAGCTTTGCCGGAACGGTACTCCTGCCAGAAACGCAGCAGGCCGCTCAAGGTGACCATGACCACAATAATCAGCACGCCGGTGTAGTCCACTTCTTCTCCCGAGCGCATGGGCAAAATAATGTCGGTGACAGCACTAACGGCGGCCAGCACCATCAGGACCGCAATAAAGGGATTTTTAAAGGCCAGCGCCAATTGAATCAGGGCGTGGGCGGGCTTGTCCCGGGCGACCTCGTTAGGTCCGTATTCGGTCAGGCGGCTCAAGGCTTCGGCGTCGGTCAGGCCATTCAGATTGGCTTGTACAGAGGCCAGGGTTGTCTCCAGGCTAAGCCCGGTTTCGGTGGCCGTGCGCAGCTTGGCGTCGTAGTCCACTGAGCGCAGTGGCGGACGATGTTGTTGAATGCTCATGTAATGCTCCTGGTGTACAGGCGTGACGGTGCTGTCCATCCCAAGAGATGGACACAGCAGGTCCTGCCGACCGGTGTGAGGGTCGGCAAACTAAAGATAAGAACAAGCGGATTTAGTAAGCGTCAGGCCAGCGTTTAGTGGCTGGGCAAGGTGCAGCGCCACACTCGCGCTGAGGGTGGTTTGTCACTGTCTGCAATCCAGTGAATTTCTGGTTTGCGACTGGCCGTGTTGATACGCCAGGCAATAGCGGGGCGGCGGCCGGGAACAGCACGCTCGCGAGGGCAAGGTGTGGCAAGATGCGAACCCGACGAGGTCAGGGCCCGGATCGGTCCAGTATGAATAATGCGGTGCATGGTTGACTCCTGATCGTGCTGCGCAAGCCACATCAGCAGACAACCCGGTGGGTCAGTAGCGTCTGAGGGGCCTGTGCAGCATCTTTCTTCGACTGTCGTCGCTGGACATAGTGTGTTTTTTCCTGTCAGAGAGAACGAAAGGTCCTGCTTTCCGAACGGGTGTTATTTTACGACCTGCAAGCCGCTTTGCGACTGGCTTTGCGCCCGTTTTGCCCAGGCATTGGCGTATGGTTGCTATACGAAAGTACATGAATGGCCCGCCACGGGATAAAAACCGGCTGCATGATGCAAGACAGAGATAGCCAGCCAAGTCTCTTTTATTTGTAGGCGGCTGTGCTTAAGATGGGAGAATTCATTATTTTGGTGTGTGGTTTTCTTATGGCGGAACAATCATGGCAGCCCTAAGGCATCGTCTGACAGCATTGTTTGAGCCCCGTTCGGTGTTGGTCGTGTCCACCTTGCCTTTGCCCCTGATCAACGAGATGCCAGCCCGATTGGCTGGGCGGATCACGCAGGCACGGATTACAGCCACGCAAGTGCTGGTGCCCGATCGTCTGGAAGGACTGACCGATACACAGCGCCTGGATCTGGCGCTGGTGTGTATCGAGCCGGTGCGTTTGCCACAGGCCCTGGATGCCATCCGGGTGCATAAGCCACGTGTGGTTCTGTTGCTGCCCTCCAATCTGGCCTCCCGCGATCCTATGGAAGACATGGTGTATGCGCGCTCCTGGGCCCGTATCAATAATTGTCTGGTGCTGGGGCCGCGTGCCTTCGGGATACAACGGCCGCATCTGGGCATCAATTTAAGTCACGAGCCGCAAATGGCTCTGGCGGGCCGTGTGGCCTTGGTGTCTCAGTCACGCTCCATTACCTCGGCCTTGATGGACTGGGCTGAGGATGTCAGCCTGGGTTTCTCTGCCATTGTGTCGGTCGGGGACGAGGCCGTTATCGACGTGCCCGAGGTGCTTGAATATCTGGCCATGGACCCGCGCACGGACAGTATTGCGCTGTATCTGGAGCACACACCTGCTTCTCGTCGTTTCACCAGTGCCTTGCACGCCGTAGCGGCCGTCAAACCTGTGGTGGTCCTGAAAGTAGGCGGTCAGCGTCAGCAGGGCGAGGCCCACGAGGCGGTCTTCAATGCCTTGATGCGGCGTGTGGGGGCGGTGCGCATTCGTTATTTTGTGCAGCTGTTCTCGGCCCTGAAAGTGCTGGTTTACACCCGCCGTCCCAAAGGGCGGCGTATTGCCTTGTTCTCCAATGGGAATGGGGCCGCGCAGATGGCTTTGGATGTACTGGGTTCGGATGCCGCAGTAACCTGCCCGGAGCTGTCGCCCTCGACCCAGCGGGCGCTGGATAATCTGCTGGCTCCTGGCGACCAGGTTCAGAACCCGGTGGTCACTTATGTGCCACTGACGCCCATGCGTATCGACTCGGTTATTTCCACCTTGCTGGATGACAAGGAAATTGACGGGGTGCTGGTCTTGCTGACACCAGACCCCTTGGCCGATATGCCGGCGGTATCGCGTGAGCTGGCCATGCTGTCGGCCAGTGCTCGCAAACCCATTATTACGTGCTTGATTGGGGATGCGGATATGCGTCCCCTGCGTCATTTGCTCGATGGTGTGGGGACGCCGGCTTTCCGTACCCCGGATACGGCTGCCAACGCCTTCGATCTGCTGGCCCGCTATCACTACAACCAGCATTTGTCGCAGCAGACCTTGCCGCCTTTGCCGCTGGGCACCTTGCCAGAGGTAGAGCCTGCCCGAGAACTGGTACGCCAGATTCAAAGCGAGCGCCGCGAGGCTAGCGAGCAGGAGTGCCGCGATCTGCTGCGCTACTTCCACGTGCCTGTTGTCGACTTGCGTGTGACGCACGATCAGGGTGAGCCTGATCCTGATGTCCCGCCCATGGGTCTGCGTTTTGAGACCGACGACAAGTTGGGCCCTTACGCCGTCTTTGGTGGGGCCGATCACGCGGATTGGCTTTCCTCATCCTATCCGGCGGTAGAACTGCCACCGCTGAACCGCTATCTGGCGCGCCAGTTGGTGGAGCGTAGTCCCTTGTGGCGCAAGAGCCTGTCCTCGCAATTGACGCCTTTGGTGTTGACGCAGCTGTTGCAGGTGCTGGAGCGTCTTTCGGATTTGATGAGCGAGTTGCCCGGCGTGCGCCGTGTGGTGCTGGACCCCATCATGGCGGGCGAGAACAGTCTGTACATCAAGAGCATTTCCATTTCCCTGAGCAAGCAGTCCATGCTGGTACTGCCGGAAACGGCTGGCTATCGCCACATGGCGATTCATCCCTATCCGCGTCACATGATTGAGCGGCGTCAGTTCAAGGATGGGCAGCGCTGGACCTTGCGCCCTATACGTCCCGAGGACGCCGAGGCCTTGCAGACCTTTATGCGTGGCTTGTCGGATGAAAGTCGCTACATGCGCTTTGTGTCCATGCTGCGAGAGCTGACTCCACGCATGTTGTCGCGCTACACCCGTATCGACTACGACCGGGAGCTGGCGCTGATCGCTACCGTGCGTTCGCCCAATCCAGATAACCGTAACCATCCCCGTGACGAGATTATTGGCTTTGCCCACTATCTTCGTAATGGTGATGGTCGGGGGGCGGAGTACGCCCTGGTTATCGGGGATGCCTGGCAGCGGCGTGGTCTGGGAGTCATCCTGATGGAGGCGCTGATACAGGCTGCCGCCGAGCAGGGGCTGACCTACATCGACGGCTATGTGCTGGCCTCCAATGCGCCTATGCAAGCTCTGATGAAGCGTCTGGGCTTTCAGAACGATGCGGACCCGGAAGATCCCAGCATGCGTCGTGTCTGGCTGGATCTGGGTGAGACCCGTCGCTCGGATTAGGCACAGGCAGGCCTGTCTGCTTGTCAGGTAAATACCCGTTTAATTGTTCCCCTGATGTCCCGATTCACTCAACGGTGGCGGGACTATGATGCACTCGTGATGGCAGGCAGTACAGCGCTGGATTGCTGGCTGCCGCCGCATCAATGGATGGTGCCCACCACCGACGGCGCCACATACCGGGGACACAATGATGCGATTGAATCTGGCTGCTTTGCAGCGCTGGGTGCTGGGCTTGTTCTTGATAGGCGGCCTGCTGGCTTGCTCCGGGCAGACAGTGATGCCACCTGAAAAAAACCATTACGAGTTCTCCATGGAGAACGACAGCCTGGAAATGCGCGATGGTGTGCGCTTGGCGGTGACGTATTATCGGCCATCGGCTAAAACACCGGGTGAAACCTTCCCGGTCATTCTGGAGATGCTGCCTTATCGCAAGGACGACTTCTTCGCGCTGGGTGACTACGAGTACGGCTCTTATTTTGCCAAGCGGGGCTATGTGCTGGCGCGGGTTGATGTGCGTGGCACAGGTGGCAGCTCTGGCCCTGTCCCTGTCAGCGAGTATTCCGCTGCCGAGATTGCCGATGCCGAGGAGCTGATCGATCAGTTGTCTCGCAAGAGCTGGTCCAATGGCAAGGTGGGTATGTACGGCCTGTCCTGGAGCGCCTTCAACTCCTTGATGACGGCTCACAGAAAACCGCCAGCACTCAAGGCCATTATCGCGGCGCACGGTTCTACCGATCTGTTTTACAACGACGTTCACTATATTGATGGTGCCTTGCATATTGACTCCTATGCGCACCAGATTGATACCGATAACGCCATGCCGCAAAGCCCGGATTATCGGATTGACCAGGAGTATTTCAAGAACCGTTTTGACCGCGAGCCCTGGATTTTTACCTGGCTGCGTCAACAACAGGACGGCGATTTCTGGCGTGCCGAGTCCCTGGCCTTCAAAAAGCAGCCTTTGGAAGTCCCGGCCTATTTGATTGGTGGCTTGCTGGATGGCTATCGTGATTTTGCGCTGGATGTCAGTCGAACCTCGAAAGCGCCTGTAATTGTGGAAATGGGGCCCTGGAACCACGCCTGGCCAGAATATGGCGTGCCTGGCCCGAATTATGAGTGGCGCGAGAAGGCGGTGCGCTGGTGGGACTACTGGCTTAAAGACATAGATACCGGAATTCTGGATGAACCGCGTCGGATGGCCTTCATGCGTACAGGCCATGCTCCCGCTACCGATCGGACCAGCGTGCCCGGTTATTGGCGCTGTGATCCGCAATGGCCGGTGGAAGGCGCGCGGACTCAACGTCTGCATCCTCAGGCCGGACACCAGCTGGCTGCTATTTCTCCTGCCTCCGGTTTGGCTCAGACCTTGCGTTACAAGGCTGGAGCGGGTTTGGCTGGTGGTGGCTGGTGGGGTGAGCAAACGGGCGATATGGCTGCCGATGATGCACATAGCCTGGTGTATGACTCCGCGCCCTTGAGCGATGCCATGGAAATCATGGGTATGCCTAAGGTACGTCTGAAGGTCGCGGCTGATGCGCCTTTCTATCAATGGACAGTGCGACTGGAGGATGTGGCCCCGAATGGGCAGGTTTCTTTGGTCAGCGGGGCAATCATCAACCCTTCCCAGCGTATCTCACGTCTGGAACCACAGCCCTTGGTGCCGGGTAAGGCCACCAATTTGGAAACATCCATTCACTTCACTACGTGGCGTTTCAAGCCGGGCCATCGTATCCGCCTGGCGGTGAGCAATGCGCAGTTCCCTATGGTCTGGCCCAGCCCGACGCCGGGTGTCACCAGTCTGTTTCCGGGTGCGGATACCTGGGTAGACCTGCCCGTGGTGCCTGTGCGGGAGCAGGGTACGCAGGCTTGCGTCATGTCGCCACCCCAGGCGAGTGAAGCGGCTCCTTTCGGCCGCACTATTGACGGGGATGGCCCCATGTTCAGCAGTGTTCGTAATGAAGCTACGGGCGATTCGACGTTCACCACCAGCAATGAGCTTAGCTGGGTGCTGCATGACAATTTGTACCGCTCCGAGGAGATGTATCGCTGGGAGGTCAATGATGCTACGCCTGCCAAGGCGCGCTATCAGGGTGATCGGCGCAATGTCTTTACGATCAAGGGGCGGGAGATTGATATGTCAGCCCAGGCTCGGATCGAGTCCGACGAGTCGTATTTCTACCTGACTTTCACGCGGGTGCTGAAAGAGGATGGGGTGCAGGTTCGGGAAAAGACCTGGCAAGAGCGTATTGCTCGGATCTATCAATGAAAAGCTGAATAAGAAACGCCGCTGTGATTGCAGCGGCGTTTTTTTGTCTTGTGCTCTGATTAGCGCAGTACCTGTTTCAGGAAGTGGCCAATCGCGCTGATTTCTTCCGGGCAAACAGCGTGGGGCATGGGGTAGACATTCCATTGCACCTGATAGCCCATGGCTTCCAGTTGCTGACGGCTGGCTTCGGCACGTGTCAGAGGCACGACCGGGTCCATGCTGCCATGCGCCATGAATATAGGCGTGTTCTGATTGGCCTGATGACGTTCTTTTTCCACCGCTGTCGCCAAAGGCAGGTAACCGGACAGGCAGAGCATGCCAGCCAGACGCTCTGGCAAGCGCAAGCCGGTTTGCAGCGTCATGGCACAGCCTTGCGAGAAACCGGCCAGAACAATATTTTCCGTGGGAATGCCGCGAGCGTTTTCGCGGGCAATCAGGTTCTGCACTTCGATCTGCGATTGGCGCAGGCCGCTTTCGTCCTCGTGGCGCACCAGGTCCGCCACATAAATGTCGTACCAGGAACGCATGGCCATGCCGCCATTGATGGTGACGGGCTGGATGGGGGCGTGCGGGAAAATGAAACGAATAGCGGGGGCGTTTTGCAGGCCCAGCTCTGGCACTATAGGGGCGAAATCGTGGCCGTCAGCGCCTAAGCCATGAAGCCAGATAACGGCGTGCTGAGGGTTGGCACCGGTTTCAATCTCAATCGACTCAAGCAGAGGGTTCATGCGGACTCCGAAAGATCTACCAAGGTCTTGATGTACTGGTACAGGGCGCGGTAGTGCTTGCGCTGTGGGTCTTGGCCTTGTACCAGTGTGGAATTTTTCTCGGCTTCTTTGCGTGCGGCACGAATCAGGGTGCGCAATTGCTGGATATCGGCGCCGGAAAATTCATTCATGAATTCGGTCAGAGCGTCGTCATCACGCAACAACAGGTCGCGTAGCGCTTCCAGCCTGTGCATGGCACGGGTGTCTTCCTTGGAGCCGTTTTCCCAGACGTCCAGTTGTTTAAGGATCGGTTCGGGCTCCACATTGCGCATCAGCTTGCCCACGTAGTGGATTTGACGGCGGCGTCCTTCGCGGGCCGTCGGGCTGATGCGCTTGGCATCCTTGATGGCAGCCATCAAGGGCTCGCCCAGATCAAGTTGTTTGAGTCGGTCGTCCGAGAGCTCAATCAGGCGTTTGCCCAGGTCGAGCAGAGCGTGCATTTCGCGTTTTACCTGCGATTTGCTGGGGCGGTCGTAACCGTTTTCATCGATTTCAGTGCGTGGACGGGCCATAAGAAGTGAAATAGCAAAGATTGTCGCCAATTGGCTATGATAACCGCCTAACCCTCAAAGAGTAGCAATGAGTCATCCAACTATTTCCCAATTGTCGATCAGTGCCAATCAGTTCCAGTTTTGTGAATTGGTGGATGAAGCGCTGCGGCATGCCAAAAAACTGGGCGCCAGTGATGCTGCCGTCGATATTTCAGAAAACAAAGGTCTGGCCGTCTCTGTGCGCCAGATGGAACTGGAAACGGTAGAGCAGACGCAAGACCGCTCCTTGGGTGTGACCGTGTTTGCAGGCCAGCGCAGTGGCTCGGCCTCCACGTCGGACTTTTCGATCAAGGCGCTGCGTGAAACGGTGGAAGCCGCCTGGCATATTGCCCGCTACACCGCTGAAGATCCTTTTGCTGGGCTGCCTGAAAAAGACATGCTGGCGCAAAGCTATCCCGATCTGCACCTGCACCATCCCTGGCTGCTGGACGCGGATCAGGCCGCCAAACTGGCGATTCGTGCCGAGCAGGCTGCGCTGGAGTTGAGTCCTCTGATCAGTAATTCCGAAGGCGCGTCGGTCGATACGCTGGAAGGGCATTTTGTGATGGGTAACAGCCGCGGCTTTCTTGGGGGCTACCCCTATAGCCGTCACTCGCTCAGCGTCAGCCCCATTGCCGGCAAGGGCGACAATATGCACCGCGACTACTGGTACAGCAGCTCGCGTGACCCTTCCCGCCTGGCCAGCCCCGAGTCGGTTGGGCGTTATGCGGCCGAGCGCACTTTGTCGCGCCTGTCGGCCCGCCGTATTCCGACCGGCCGCTATCCGGTGTTGTTTGAAGCCCCGCTGGCTGTGGGCTTGATCGGCTCTCTGGTGCAGGCCACCAGTGGCTCGGCCCTGTATCGCAAAACCAGCTTCCTGCTGGATTCTTTGGGCAAGTCTGTCATGGCCAAGCACATTGACGTGCTGGAGCGTCCGCATCTGGCTGCCGCCATGGGCAGTGCACCGTTTGACTCGGAAGGGGTGCGTACCTGCGACCGTGATGTAGTGCGTGGCGGCGAGCTGAAAGGCTATTTTCTGTCTTCCTACGCAGGCCGCAAACTGGGCATGCCTTCTACGGGGAATGCCGGTGGTTCGCACAATTTGCTGCTGAGCTCGCGCCTGACTCGTCCCGAGGACGACCTGGATGCCATGTTGAAGAAAATGGACCGTGGTCTGCTGGTAACCGAGCTTATCGGCCAGGGTATCAATTACCTGACCGGCGACTACTCGCGTGGTGCCTTTGGCTACTGGGTGGAAAATGGTCGCATTCAGCATGCCGTGGAAGAAGTGACGATTGCAGGCAATCTGGCCGAGATGTTTGTGCAGATTGTGGCCGTGGGTGCTGATACCTTTGCGGCTGGCTCCAAGCGTACGGGTTCCATCCTGATCGAGCAGATGTCGGTGGCCGGTTCCTGATTTCTGCTACCTGGAAAACTGGCTTGGCCCCTTATACCTTGCCACGGGCAAGAGGGCGCTCAATAAACAGATGTTTACGGCCTGAGTTCGGAGTCGCTTCCGACTCAGGCCGTTCTCTATGGAGCGCCGTTCAGGTGTTTCAGGTCAAAGACCCGACAATATAGGGCCGGATTTGCGGGATAATCCGGGCTTTCCCAGCCCCCCATTCGGGGCGCGCCAGTGTACTATCCATAGCATAAAAATATTTCCCAGTTATCGAATACCCACAAGGAGGTTATTCATGCAGCGTCGCTCGTTTCTGAAAAAGGCAGGTCTTGGCGCCGTAGCCAGTACCGCCGCTATTGCTGCTCCTGCTATTGCCCAAAGCAATCCCAAGGTTAATTGGAAGCTGACATCGACTTACGGTCCCGCTACCCCGGCTCTGTTTTCGACAGCCCAGTCGTTTTGCAAGATGGTGGAAGAGGCCTCGGACGGCAACTTCAACATCCGTCTGTACCCAGCCGGTGAAATTGTCCCCGGTTTTGGTGTGATGGATGCAGTCAGCAATGGCACGGTGGAGTGCGGTCAGACAGCTTCTTATTACTACTACGGTAAAGACCCCTCGTTCAGCTTTGACACGGCCGTGCCTTTTGGCCTGAATGCCCGTCAAATGAACGCCTGGATGCAGGAAGGCAACGGTACCAAGCTGCTGCGTGAACTGTTTGCCACTCGCAACATCATCAACTTCGCTTTCGGTAACACCGGCACCCAGATGGGTGGTTGGTACCGCAAGGAAATCAACTCTCTGGAAGACCTGAAAGGTCTGAAGATGCGTACGGCCGGTTTTGCTGGCGAAGTGCTGGCCCGCATGGGCGTGGTGCCTCAGCAAGTGCCACCAGGCGATATTTACCCATCGCTGGAAAAAGGCACACTGGACGCCGTGGAATTCGTCGGTCCTGTGGATGACGAGAAACTGGGCTTCCAGAAAGTGGCCAAGTATTACTACTATCCCGGTTGGTGGGAGGGGTCGGCCCAGGTTTCGCTGTACGTGAACGACGCTGCTTTCAATGCACTGCCCAAGCAATACCAGTCCCTGATTGAAATTGCTTCGCGTGCTGCGGGCGAGCGCATGATCTGTCAGTACGACGCCCAAAGCCCAGGCGCCCTGCGTCGCCTGATCGCCAGCGGTGCGGTACTGAAAGCCTTCCCGCGAGACGTGATGGACGAGTCCTTCAAGACCGCCAATATTCTGTACAAGGAGTTCTGCGACAAGGATCCCATGTTCAAGAAGATTCACGACGACTACATGGGCTTTCGTGACGCGATTGTGCCTTGGTTCCGTGTGGCCGAAGGCTCTTACGACAACTACCTGGGCATTGCTCTGGCAAACCAGAAAAAAGGCTGATCCCCGTAGTTGGGACCGGGCAGGGCAGTCTGCTCCGGTTCGACTAACCAGTCTTGTTAACCCCTGTTTTTCCTTTGGAAAGCAGGGGTTTTTAATGCGCCTTCCCTTTATGAGAGAGCGCCTGGTTGTGGCAAAAAACCTGTGTTTTTGTGCAAAACCCTAGTGTTATCCACTATTTATGTTATTATGGCGAGCTATTTGGCAGAAATGCACGGGCGGAATATAACGCCTTGGCAGGGTCAAATAGAGCTGCCCGGCTTGAAACAGCGGGTAGATTGTATGGGCCGAGCATGTTGCTTTGACCCAGAATTTTAATATTTAGGAACCATCATGAAGACCTTCGTGGCCAAGCCGCTTGAAGTCAAACGTGACTGGTTTGTGATTGACGCTAAAGGCAAAGTCCTTGGTCGTGTGGCCAGCGAAGTCGCACGCCGTTTGCGTGGTAAGCACAAACCCGAATATACCCCTCACGTTGATACCGGCGATTACATCATTATCATCAACGCTGCTGACATTGCCGTGACCGGTAACAAGGCGCAGGATAAGAAGTACTATCGTCACTCGAACTACCCAGGCGGTATTTACGAAACCAACTTCCAAACCATGCAAGAGCGCTTCCCAGGCCGTGCCATCGAAAAGGCCGTCAAGGGTATGTTGCCAAAAGGCCCTCTGGGCTACGCCATGGCCAAGAAACTGAAGGTTTACGCTGGTGCCGAGCATCCTCACAGTGCTCAACAGCCTAAAACTCTGGACATCTAAGGATAGGTCATGATTGGTAACTGGAATTACGGTACGGGCCGTCGCAAGACCTCCGTTGCTCGTGTCTTCATCAAGAAGGGTACGGGTCAAATCGTAGTCAACGGCAAGCCTGTTGACGAATACTTTGCTCGTGAAACGGGTCGCATGATTGTGCGTCAGCCCCTGGTGCTGACCAACCATGTTGAATCGTTTGACATCAAGATCAACGTGCATGGCGGCGGCGAAAGCGGCCAGGCCGGTGCTGCCCGTCACGGCATCACCCGCGCTCTGATCGACTACGACGCAACACTGAAGACAGAACTGAAACAAGCTGGCTTGGTGACTCGTGACGCTCGTGCTGTTGAGCGTAAGAAAGTCGGTCTGCACAAAGCACGTCGCCGCAAACAGTTCAGCAAGCGTTAATTCGCTTCGCGACCTGTTTATGGTGCTCAAAAACCCCGGACGTGTCCGGGGTTTTTGTTTGCTGGCTACATTTGTCCTGCTTTGCCCGCTCTGGTACTTGAGAACAGGCAGGACTACGTTAAGATAGAATTTTTGCTCGTCTCTCTTTCAGGAAAGTTCATGGCTACACATAGCGATACCCGGATCAAGGTAGGGATTGTTGGCGGTACAGGTTACACCGGGGTCGAGTTGCTGCGTCTGTTAAGTCAGCACCCCCAGGTAGAACTGGTTGCCATTACCTCGCGTAAAGAGGATGGTGTGCCGGTATCGGATATGTATCCGAACCTGCGTGGTCATGTGGACCTGAAGTTCTCCACGCCGGAAAATGCCAATCTGGAACAGTGTGACGTGGTCTTTTTTGCCACGCCACATGGCGTGGCCATGAGCCAGGTCGAACGTCTGCTGGAAGCGGGCGTGCGCGTCATTGACCTGGCCGCAGACTTCCGCCTGCAAGATACGGACGTATTCCAGAAGTGGTACAAGATGGAGCACAGTTGCCCGGACATCCTGAGCCAGTCGGCTTATGGCCTGCCAGAGCTGCTGCGCGACAAGATTGCTCAAGCCAAGGTTATTGGTAATCCTGGTTGCTACCCCACCACCGTTCTGTTGGGCCTGGCCCCCTTGCTGGAAGGCGGCAAGGCGCTGGTTGATACCCAGCATCTGATTGCAGACTGCAAATCCGGTGTGTCCGGTGCCGGTAAGGGTGCTTCGGTTCCCAATCTGTTTGCTGAAGCCAGCGACAACTTCAAGGCATATGGCGTGTCGGGTCACCGCCACCATCCGGAAATTGTGGAACAGTTGCAGCGCTTGGCTGATGGCCCGGTCGGTCTGACCTTTGTGCCGCACCTGGTGCCCATGATTCGCGGCATGTTCTCCACGATCTACGCACGTATCAAGCCCGAAGCCATGGATACAGACTTTCAGGCCTTGTACGAGCAGCGCTACGCCCAGGAAACCTTTGTGGATGTGCTGCCTGTCGGTACCTTGCCAGAAACCCGTTCGGTGCGCGCTTCCAATCAGCTGCGCATTTCTGTACAGCGTCCTGGTAACGGCGATCAGCTGATCATTCTGGTGGTGCAGGACAATCTGGTTAAGGGGGCTTCGGGTCAGGCTGTGCAGAACATGAATATCTTGTTCGGTCTGCCAGAACAAACCGGCTTGAATCACGTTGCAATTTTGCCTTAAAGGGAACTTGGTCTTGGTGAACAGGTCAAATGTTTATGGCTGAATCACCGCAAACCAATTCTTCTAATGTCGCTCCTTCCCGTTCGCGGGGTGGGGCGACTACGATTGGGCTGGCCGTATTGTTGGGGGTGCTGTTGGGCGGTGGAGGCCTGTGGCTTTACCGCAGCCTGACTCAACCGGCCGATCAGTCCGAACAAATACAGCTGGCCATGCAAAATCTGGCGCGTAGCCAGCAATCCCTGCAGCAAATTCAAAGTGAATTTGAAGGGCTGCGCGGGCAACTGGTTCTGGAAGAGAGCACCCGCAAGGGTTTGGAAAAGTCCTTATCGTCTACCCAGGCCGAACTGGCGCAGACGCGCGAACAGTTGGCCTTTTACGAACAGTTGCTCCCACCCGGTCCCAGTGGTTCTGTTACTGTCCGAGCCCTGGACGTTGCAAAAAGGGGTGATTTGCTGGAGTACAAGGTACTGCTGCAACGTAACGCCCCAGAAGGAAAGGCTTTTTCCGGTCGCCTCCAGTTTCAGCTGACTGGGCGGCAAGACGGAAAAAACGTTAAAATCGATTTATCACCCAGTTCCGGGCCGGACTCGGTACTGGCAGAGTCGTCTGTAGAACAGATCGATCCTTTGGTTTTAAACTTCAACCAGTTTCAGCGCGCCATGGGTTGGCTGGCTTTGCCGCCAGGCTTTGAACCCACCGCCTTGACGCTGAACGTCCTGGAAGGAAGCGTTATCCGCGCCTCTCGCCAGGAAAAAATCGCCCAGCCAGACTAATCACCTTACCCGCGGGTGGTCATGTGCAAGGCGATCACATGATAATTATTCATGCCGGCGGGGGCCGGCAGGAGAACCACATGAGCACTCTTACCGAATCCGTTGATCTGCAAGCCCCTCCTTCCCCACTGATCTTTACCGATTCAGCGGTTGAGAAGGTCCGTGAGCTCCTGATTGAAGAAGGTAGCCCCGAACTGAAGCTGCGCGTCTTCGTGCAAGGTGGCGGCTGTTCCGGCTTCCAGTACGGCTTCACCTTTGACGAACTGGTAAACGACGACGACACCATTATTGATAAGGATGGCGTGCAACTGCTGGTTGACGCCATGAGCTTCCAATACCTGGTGGGCGCTGAAATTGATTACAAGGACGACCTGGACGGCGCTCAGTTCGTGATTCGTAACCCGAATGCCACGACTACCTGCGGCTGCGGTTCTTCCTTCACGATGTAAGGAAGCAAGGCTGGCGTTGATTGCTCAGCGTTCCAGGCCTTAGCAGGTTGCTACAAAGTACACCCCAGACTCTGAGTCCAGAGTCTGGGGTGTTTTGTTTATGGGGTTTTGTTGAAGGCCGTGCACCGTTAGGTCTAAGGGGTAAACCGCTGGAGGACGCTTCTTGGTTCAACTTGGGAGGGGCTTGTTCGTAGCTCAGGCCGGATAACAAGCGCCCAGCACCGTAGCGCGCCGTGCGCCTGTCACAGCGGGCAGTCCCGCAGGAATACGTTCGATATGCGCGTAAGCCAGCCAGGCAAAGGCAAGGGCTTCGATGGATTGCGGATCCATGCCCAGCTCGGCGCTGGAGCGGATAGGCATAGTCACCAGATCGCCCAGGCGTTTCAGCATGGCCGGATTGGCAGCGCCACCGCCACACACAATCAGCTCTTGAATCTGATCTGCGTAAGGCTGGATGGCCTGTGCAACGCTGTGTACGGTCAAGTCCATCAGAGTGGATTGCACCGTAGCAGGCTGAAGCTCGCCTTTCGGATCAACACGATCCAGATGCTCCTGCAGCCACCCCAAATTGAACAGATCACGACCTGTAGATTTAGGGGCAGGCAGAGCAAACCACGGTTCGCTCAACAGGCTGGCAAGCAAGGCAGGATCAGATGCCGCGCTATCAGCCCATTGTCCGCCCTTGTCGTAGGACTGGCCTTGATGCTTGTTCACCCAGGCATCCAGCAGCATGTTCGCCGGGCCAGTATCGAAGCCAAAAACATCGCGTCCAGGCAGCAGCAGGGAGATATTCGCAATTCCACCCAGGTTCAGAATGACGCGGCCATGTTCGTGACGGAACAGGGCTTCATGGACGATGGGCACCAAAGGTGCACCTTGGCCGCCCGCCGCTATATCCCGGCTGCGGAAATCCGCAATCACGTCCACTCCACAGCGTTCGGCCAGAAGAGCAGGGGCATTCAATTGCAGGGTATAACCCTGGTCAGGTGCGTGGCGGATAGTCTGACCGTGTACGCCAATCGCACGGATCAGGTCTTTCTCGGGGCCTTGAGTCCAGGGCGTGCAAGTCTGAGCATAGAGCTCGGTCAACTGCTGGGCGGCGATGCTGGCGCGGGCCAGTTCGTTGTGCCCTGGATGCTGCAAAGCCAGCAGCTCGTCTCGCAGAGTGGCTGGCATGGGCAGGCTATGGGTTTGGTGTATCTGTGCCCCCTGTGGGCCGAAGGATGCCAGCACGGCATCCACACCGTCCATGCTGGTACCAGACATCAGTCCGATAAACAGGGGGGCTTTCATGGTTTAGCGGCTGGCCAGCTTTACGGGCTCAGCGTCTGTGTGCAGCAAGGCAAAGCTGTTCTGGTAGGAAGCCAGGGTTTGCTGGAACTGCTTGCGCTGCGGGGCATCCAGAACGCGTGCTACTGGCAGGTCTACCGACAGGGGATCAACAGCTTTCTGGGCGATACGGAATTCGTAATGCAGATGTGGGCCTGTTGCCCAGCCCGTCGAGCCCACATAGCCAATCAACTGGCCTTGTTCTACGCGGTCGCCTTTACGCAGTCCAGCGGCAAAGCGGCTCTGGTGAGCGTACAAGGTGGTGAACTGACCGTGATGCTTCAGGATGATCGTGTTGCCGTAACCATTTTGGCGGCCAATAAACTCGACCGTGCCATCCGCGGTAGCGTGGATGGGGGTGCCGGATGGGGCGGCATAGTCCACACCCTTGTGGTCACGCCATCCGCCATGCACCGGATGGCGGCGACCGCCAAAGGTGGAGCTGATGCGGGTGAACTTCAATGCGGTGCGCAGGAAAGCGCCTTTCAGGCTTTGGCCGCTGAAGTCGTAATAACCGCCGGAGCCATTTTCAGGCTGGAACCAGGCGGCCTCATGGATTTTGCCCTGATTGATGAATTCCACTGCCAGCAAGCGGCCCGAACCCACGTCCTGGCCTTCATGACCGTAGGACTCGTAGACCACGCGGAAACTGTCGCCTTTGCGCAGATCTTTCAGAAAGTCGATCTTGCTGCCCATCACATCCGCCATTTGCAGCGTGATGTTGTCGGGGATGCCGGCCTGATCGCTGGCGCCAAACAGCGAGCTGTTGATGGTAGCTTGAGCCACGCGCACTCGGGTCTGGGTCAGGTCGGTTTGTTCCTGGGCGATAAAGCCATTGTTACCATCCGGGCGTACTTCCAGCCAGCTTGCCAGACCTTGGCCGGACTGATCGGAGTAGGGAGTATGACGGTAGCGCAGCCACTGCAAATTGCCATTGGCATCCAATGCGGCTTGTACGGTACGGCCAGGGTAAAGCTTGTAGATGGAGCGCGCTTTCTTGTCATGCGTCAGAAATTGCAGCAGGCCCTCTTCACTGACTTCCATGCGCTGGAGCAGGGCGGACAAGGTGTCGCCACGGCGGATGCGGGTTTCAGTAATGTAGGCTTGCTGGTCCTGGGCCTGCAGCACGGTCAGGTCCGATGGCAGGGTCAAGGCGGTGCGGGCTTGGTAAATCTGGGGTTCCGGGCTGCTGGGCATCACCACGGCAAGTGCACCGGCGGCTACAAAAGAGCCAAGGGCAAGCGTGATCAAACCGGCACGGATAAAAAGGGCTCGGGCGGACCGAGGCTGGTGGATGTTGAGGTGGGAGGAGGAGCGTTTCCCTTTGCTGAACATAAAACCAGAACCTTGTTGGACGTACGGTTTACCGTCCACCCGGCTGGCAGGCGGAGGTCAGTTGTACTGGGCGGACAGAACATTCCAGCCCTGGCGATCTGACCTGCGCGGGAATGATAAAATAATTTGGTTTACGAAACCTTGCTCAATTCTTAAGCACGTCTCGCAATAGCAGGCTATCCTAGCGCATTAGGCTTAATTTTTCGAGCATTTTTACTCATTAGTTTGTCACCAGATTTGTTATGTCATCCCCCTCAGAGCCCCTTTCTCCAGAAGTCCTGGCTGATTTAGCCATCGTCAAACGCGGCTGCGACGAATTGCTCGTCGAATCCGAGTTTGCCCGCAAACTGGCGCGCAGCCATGCAACAGGACAGCCGCTGCGTATCAAGCTGGGTCTGGACCCCACGGCTCCCGACATTCACCTGGGGCACACAGTGGTGCTCAACAAGATGCGCCAGCTGCAGGATTTGGGGCATACCGTCATCTTTTTGATTGGCGACTTCACCTCCACCATTGGTGATCCCAGCGGCCGCAACACGACTCGTCCGCCCCTGACGCCCGAGCAGGTCATTGCCAACGCCAAGACCTACTACGATCAGGCTGCGCTGGTTCTGGACCCGGCCCGTACCGAAGTTCGCTACAACTCGGAGTGGTGCGACAAGCTCGGTTCGCGCGGCATGATTCAACTGGCTTCGCGTTACACCGTGGCCCGCATGATGGAGCGTGATGATTTCACCAAGCGCTTCAAGGCGAATCAGCCTATTTCGGTGCACGAGTTTTTGTATCCTTTGCTGCAAGGCTACGATTCGGTTCAATTGAAAGCGGACGTGGAATTGGGCGGTACCGACCAGAAATTTAATTTGCTAGTGGGTCGTGAATTGCAAAAAGAATATGGTCAGGAACAGCAATGCATTTTGACCATGCCATTGCTGGTGGGTTTGGACGGCGTAGAAAAAATGTCCAAATCCAAAGGCAATTACATTGGTATCAGTGAAACGCCGGACTCCATGTTCGGCAAGTTGATGTCCATCTCCGATACCTTGATGTGGCGTTACTTCGAGCTGTTGTCGTTCCGTAGTCTGGAAGACATCGCCGGTCTGCAAAAGCAGATTGAAGAAGGCCGTAACCCACGTGAAGTCAAAGTGGAGCTGGCACAGGAGATCGTCACACGTTTCCACAGCGCCCAGGCCGCCGAGCAGGCGCTGGAAGCTTTCGATGCCCGTTTCCGTCGTGGCGAAATGCCCGAGGACATGCCCGAGGTAACCGTGGCGGGTGAACTGGCCTTGCTGCGTGTCTTGCGCGAAGCAGGTCTGGTTGCCTCCGGCAGCGAAGCCCAGCGCAATGTGGAGCAGGGCGGCGTGCGCATCAACGGCGAACGTGTGGACGATAAAGGTTTGCAACTGGAGCCGGGCAGCTATGTGCTGCAAGTGGGCAAGCGCAAGTTTGCGCGAGTCACTTTGACTGGCTGATTGATTGTGGAGGTCTGCAATGAAACTGCGTAGTGATTCTTTTCAAGATCAGAGCGTGATTCCCGAGCGTCTGGCGTTTTGCCGTTACGACGCGCAATCGAGAGTCGCCTTGGCCGGTAACGCCAATCCGCATCTGGAATGGTCCGATGTTCCCGAGCAGACCCAATCCTTTGTGGTCATTTGCCACGACCCCGATGTCCCCAGTAAACCGGACGATGTGAACCAGGATGGGCGCGAGGTACCGGCGGATTTGCCTCGGGTGGATTTCTTTCATTGGGTCTTGATCAACATCTCGCCCGAGCTGCGTAGCCTGGCAGAAGGCTCTTATTCCAAGGGCATCACGCCACGCGGTAAAGCCGGTCCACTGGCTCTGGACGATACGCGCCAGGGCGTGAACGACTTTACCAACTGGTTTGCCAGCGACCGCGACATGAACGGTGATTACTTCGGCTACGACGGCCCGTGCCCTCCGTGGAACGATGCTTTGCCGCACCGTTATGTCTTTACGGTTTATGCCCTGGATATTGCCGAGCTGCCTTTGGAGGGTCGCTTCAATGGCCAGGACGTGTTGCGCGCCATGGAAGGTCATATTCTGGGTCGTGCATCCCTGACCGGCATGTATACCCTGAATCCCCGTTTGATCCAGCAATCCTGATTCCCCAGGGCGGACTGTTTGAGTTTTTTTCATATTCTCTTGAGTCCGCCTGCCGCCGCCTTACTTATTTCCATGTTTTTTGGGGTTTCTGCCACCAGAGACGTTTGTCTCGGTGGTTTGACGCGCTTCCGCGCTAAAATGTTGCTTTCTTAGTTTGCTACCACTTTATCCTTAGGAACCCTCATGTTTGACCGTTCTGCGACTCTTGACAAAGTTGATCCCGATCTTTGGGCTGCGATTCAAAGCGAAGATGTGCGCCAGGAGCAGCACATCGAGCTGATCGCCTCGGAAAACTACACCAGCCCCGCCGTGATGCAGGCCCAGGGCACACAACTGACCAACAAATACGCGGAAGGTTATCCTGGCAAGCGCTACTACGGCGGTTGCGAGTTCGTGGACGTGGTCGAGCAACTGGCTATTGACCGTCTGAAAGAGCTGTTCGGTGCGGAAGCCGCCAACGTGCAGCCCAACTCCGGTTCGCAAGCCAACCAGGGCGTGTACATGGCTGTGCTCAAGCCCGGTGATACCGTTCTGGGCATGAGCCTGGCAGAAGGTGGTCACTTGACCCACGGTTCCCCCGTGAACGCATCGGGCAAGCTGTACAACTTCGTATCCTACGGTCTGGACGAGAACGAAGAGCTGGACTACGACGAGCTGGAGCGCCTGGCCAAAGAGCACAAGCCCAAGCTGATCGTGGGTGGTGCTTCGGCTTACGCCCTGCGCATCGACTTCGAACGCATGGCTCGTATTGCTCATGAAAACGGCGCCTTGCTGATGATCGACATTGCCCACTACGCCGGTCTGGTTGCTGGTGGTGCTTACCCCAACCCCGTGCCTCACGCTGACTTTGTGACGTCTACCACTCACAAGTCCCTGCGCGGTCCTCGTGGTGGCGTCATCATGATGAAGGCCGAACACGAAAAAGCCATCAACTCGGCTATTTTCCCCGGCATTCAAGGCGGTCCACTGATCCACGTGATCGCTGGTAAGGCTGTTGCGTTCAAGGAAGCTCTGGCTCCCGAGTTCAAGACCTACGCTGCTCAAGTTGTGAAGAACGCTGACGTTCTGGCCCGCACTCTGGTTGAGCGCGGTCTGCGTATCGTGTCCGGTCGCACCGAAAGCCACGTCATGCTGGTAGACCTGCGTCCCAAGGGCATCACCGGTAAAGTGGCTGAAGAGGCACTGGGCAAGGCTCACATCACGGTCAACAAGAACGCCATTCCTAATGACCCAGAAAAGCCATTTGTCACCAGCGGCGTGCGTTTGGGTACTCCTGCCATGACCACTCGCGGCTTTAAAGAAGCCGAAGCGGAATTGACGGCGCACCTGATTGCTGATGTACTGGACAACCCTCACGACGAAGCCGTTTTGGCGGACGTTCGTCGCCGTGTACACGAGCTGACTGCCAAGTTGCCCGTTTACTCCTCCAAGTAATCCAGCCGGAGCGGGCCGTGAGGCCCGCGATCTTGAATGAAGTGTCCGTTCTGCCACCATGCCGATACCCAGGTGATCGACTCTCGAATCACCGAAGAAGGCGACGCCATACGGCGACGTCGTAAATGCTCGGCCTGTGAACGGCGCTTCACGACTTACGAGCGTGCCGAGCTGAGCCTGCCTGTTGTGGCCAAGCGCAATGGCACTCGTATGGATTTTGACCCCGCACGTTTGCGGGCGAGCATGGGCGTTGCGCTGCGCAAGCGTTCCATCCCCATGGCTCAGGTCGATGCCGCTGTGCAGCGCATCGAAGAAAAACTTCAACTGACTGGCGAGCGCGAAGTCTCCTCCGAGACCATAGGCGAGCTGGTCATGGCTGAGCTCAAGCAGTTGGACCAGGTGGCCTATGTGCGCTTTGCCTCGGTCTACAAGAGCTTTAAAGACATCCGCGAGTTCGTAGAGGCGATCGACGAAATGAACGATCCCGACCGCGGCTAAGGCTATGGTCGAGCAAGAAGACGTCATCTGGATGCGGCAAGCCCTGGAGCTGGCCGAGAAATCCCTTTATATCAGTGCCCCCAACCCGCGAGTCGCCTGCCTGATCGTGCGCGATGGCCAATTATTGGCTTCGGGTTCCACACAGCAAGCGGGTGGCCCCCACGCCGAAGTGATGGCCTTGCGCCAAGCCAAAGAGCGCGGCGTCAGTGTGGCCGGTGCGACTTTCTACGTCACCCTGGAGCCTTGCAGTCATCACGGGCGAACCCCTCCTTGTGCCGATGCGCTGATTAAAGCAGGCGCTGGGCGTGTTGTCTTTTCCATGTACGACCCCAACCCCTTGGTGGCTGGCAACGGCGTTTCACGCTTGCGTCAGGCGGGTATTACCGTAGATGGCCCCTTGTGCGTAGAGCAGGCGCTGGCGATCAACGCCGGTTTCTTTGCCCGCATGACACGTGGACGTCCCTGGCTGTGGATGAAGATGGCCGCTTCGCTGGATGGCCGCAGTGCCTTGCCGGACGGTCGCTCTCAATGGATTACCGGGCCGCAGGCTCGTGACGATGGCCACCACTGGCGTGCCCGCAGTTGCGTCGTGCTGACAGGCATCGGAACCGTGCATGCCGATAATCCCTTAATGAATGTGCGTGCGGTTTCTACGCCGCGTCCCCCGATCAAGGCGGTGCTGGACACGCATTTACGCATGGACCCGAAAGCTGCCTTGCTGGACGGCACGCCGTGCTGGGTATTCAGTCACCGTCGTGATCCCGAGCTGGAGGCGGAGCTGGCAGATCGAAATGCACAGGTTATTCCCATGCCCTTGCACGAAGGTCAGGTGGATGTCCGTGCCGTTCTGGACTGGATGACAGATCAACAGATCAATGAAGTCCATGCAGAAGCCGGTGCTCGCCTTTCCGGAGCCTTGATTGATGCCGGTGTAGTGGACCAATTACTGATGTACCTGGCCCCCAAGATCCTGGGGCAGGGGCGAGGCGTGGCCGATATTACCGAACTGGCCGGGCTGGACGATGTAGAGCCGTTTGAATTTACCGATGTGCGCTTGCTGGGTGCCGACCTGCGCGTCCTGGCGCGCCAGCGCGATCATTGGGAAGCCTTGCTGCGAGCGGTGGGTGGGGCTTATCCGCCGGACTCGGAATAAGCTGTTTGTACGCTTTACTGTTTAGTTGCTACTAATTAGCCGAAGAAAGAATTTGAGCACTTGCGTTATAAGGATAATTGCTGCTATTATTATGGACTTGGCGTTAGCAGCTTCAAATTGCTTGGCCAAAAGAACAGTTAGGACAGGTGGCCGAGTGGTTGAAGGCGCACGCCTGGAAAGC
The DNA here is from genome assembly GCF_037150615.1 of Alcaligenes sp. PF14. Classification (NCBI taxonomy): domain Bacteria; kingdom Pseudomonadati; phylum Pseudomonadota; class Betaproteobacteria; order Burkholderiales; family Alcaligenaceae; genus Alcaligenes; species Alcaligenes sp. PF14. Next base: position 202,779 of record NZ_JBAGRS010000007.1, read on the forward strand.
GTGTATACGTTTATAGCGTATCGGGGGTTCGAATCCCCCTCTGTCCGCCAGAATTCAAAAGCCCTCGCACAGCAATGTGTGGGGGCTTTTTTCTTGGCTGCGTTTTACAGAGTCGGTGAAATTAATAATTCATTTGTAGTCAGGCTCTGCGTCGTCGTTGCAAAAAAGGTCGCTGACCGGGAACCGCGCAAGATCAGCGCAGGCCTTGAGAGTCTTGCCTTTGTTTCTCTCGCCATTTTGAGGGAGGAAGTGTTTCGTGTTGCCGCCAGGCGGCGCGAAATGATTGCAGGCTGGCAAAACCACAATGCTCGGCAATTCGCTCAATAGACCAGTCGGTATCCATGAATAATTGACGCGATCTGTCCAGCCGCATGGTTTGTTGGTACTGCTTCAGACTGATGCCGCATTCTTTCATGAACAGGCGGCTCAGATGCCTGTAGCTGACTGAAAATTGTGCTGATAAGGATTCGTTGAGCGGGGTTTGAACCGTCTGTTGTGCCAACCAGTCCTGTACTTCATGAATCAAGGGATGTTGATGATTGCGATAACTCAGATGGACGCTTAACTGCGGGTCTGCTTCCAGACGACGAAACTGAATCAGATTTTCGCGCGCGATACGTGCGCTGATTGCGCTGCCGAAATACTGGGTGATCAGGTGCAATGCCAGATCTATTCCTGCAGAAACGCCAGCTGAGGTATAGATAGGACCATCCTGCACAAGGATGCGTTTGCTGATAACCCGTGCTTGTGGCGCAAGTTGTTGCAGGGTCTTGAGGTGATTGTGATGTGTCGTGCAGAGGCGACCATCCAGCAGTCCTGCTTGTGCCAGCAGCACAGCGCCTGTGCAAACGCTGGCGATCACTATTCCCGACGGTAGCTTGCCCCCGATATCACGTAGCCATTGCGTCACTTGTTGCTGTGCCGGCGTTGCGGGGAGTTCGGCCTGGATTTTGCTTCCGACTACGACAACGACATCTCCTGCGATCAGACGCTTGGGAAGAGGAGCAATCGCGCTTAGAAAAATCCCCTGGTAGCTTTTGATGTGGGATTCCGGCCCGACACACTGGATCTTGATGTCGGCTATATCCAGTTCTGTTAGAGAAGCAAAAATCTGCATAGGCCCTCCCAGATCCAGGATGTGCATCTGGGGAAGGACGACAAAGAAAATCCGTTTCATGTGTTATTCGGATGAATCATTGATTTGATTTAGCGATGTTATCGCTTTTTATTCCTTTTTCTTAATGGTGTTTTCTTTTCTATTTATGTCCTGAAACAGTCTGGAGCCTGGATGGTCGAGAATTTACGATAAACAAGAAATTTTTACATCGAAAGGATTTGTCCTCGTGGCGGAAGAATCAAGAGTCATTGAGCTTCATTGGAATCCCGCTTTTACGGGAGCAACGGGGGCCGGGGTGCTGGAGCTTATCAATATGACGGTCGCTGATAAGGGCACGCTGGGGTTTGCCTCTGAGCTGTCGGGAGAGCAGGCGCGTCTGTTCCTGGACGCCTTGAACCGCAAAGTGGCAGACGGCGATACGCAAGCCTTGTATGCCAGCTATGCCGGTCAACCCGCTTTCTTTGTGATGATGAATTTGAGTGGCATGCCCAATTGCCGACACAGTGCTGAACTCGCCAAGGCGGTCGTGGCGCCGGGGTTTCGTGGACAAGGTTTACCGAAACAGGCGCTGGAGGCCGTGGACCATACCTGCACCTTGTTCTGGAACATGTATGACAACTTGCATCGAGAGTACTGCCAGCCAAGCCCCGTTCGTCTGAGTTGATTCGCTGCGCCATTGAAAATCTGAGGTGGATGTTGCTTCATGCAAAACAAGAATGTTGTCCGCTCTCTGGTCGGGCTGGGATTTCTTGCCATGTTTCTCTCGAGCGCGTTCAAAGGGGTTTTCCAGGTTTATTTCAATGACCTGGCTCTGTCTTTTGAGCGCGGCCGATCAGATTTCGGTTTTGTGGGCGGGGTGTTCCTTTTGGTATCCGGGCTGGCATCGCCGATGGTCGGTGCCTTGTCGGATCGCTTTGGGCCCATCTGGACCGTCTTGATCGGCAGTGTGCTTGGAGGGGGAGCATTCCTTTTGCTTGGCCTTCTACCTCATCAGTACTGGCTTTTTGTCATTTTGTATGGACTTTTGGCGGCGTTTTCTCTGGCGGCGATGACGTTTGTGCCCATGGGCATATTGGTTGACCGGTTGTTCGACCAGAAAAATAAAAGCTTCGCTTATGCCTTGATCACTAATGGCACGGCAATTGGATTCATTGTCCTTTCCCCATTCTGGTTGTGGTTGCAAGCCCATTTCGAATGGCAGCAGGTCTTTTTTGTTGTTGGTCTGCTGTTCCTGGAGCCTTTGGCCTTGCTGTTCTGGCTGGGGGCACGAGTGCCTTTGCCTGCGAAAGAGTCTGTCGGACATATTCAGGAGAAACGCGTTGGCACTTGGCCTGTCGTGTTGCGCGATCCTGGCTTTTACGTGCTTGCCTTTGGTTTCTTCGGCTGTGGGGCGTCGATGGCGTTCATTGACGTTCATCTGGTGCCTTTATGGCGCGATGCCGGGGTCAGCCGCGCAAGCATGGGGATGAGTTTGAGCCTGTTTGGCGTGCTGGAAATGATTAGCGGTTTAGTGGCTGGCTGGTTGGCGCTGCGCTTCTCCCAGTATCGGCTGCTGGCGGCATTCTACGTACTACGCTGTCTGGCCATGAGCTTGTTATTGGCTCCCTCCGGGATAGTGACGACCTATGTATTTGCGGCTGTATTTGGGGCCAGTTATCTCGGAACAGTCATATTGACCTCAGCGATCTGTCTGGATCGCTATGGAGGCGCCGTCAAGGGACAGGTATTTGGCATGCTTTTTCTGGTTCATCAGATCGGCGCTTTTGGGTCTGCTCAATTAGGTGCTTACGGCTATGACCGTTTGGGTAGCTATCAGGCCACAGTCATGGTCCTGGCCATGCTGACCGCGATTGCCGGTATTTCTTCACTCTTTCTGTCGTCTGTTGCGTTTCGACGGACTCAATCTGAATTCAACTGAGATCTCCATGATGTTCAATGACCAAGGTGCTACTCAAATGCTCAGGATTGGACAGGGTATCGATGTCTCTGACAGCTTTTGCGAACCGCTTGCACTGACCTCTGCCTATTGCTTCAGTTCAGCCAGTGAGGCAGCCGCTCGTTTTGGCGGGACGGAGCCGGGCAATGTCTATAGTCGATTTACCAATCCAACAGTCAAGACTTTCGAGCAGCGGGTTGCTTTCCTGGAGGAGGCTGAAGCGGCGGTAGCGTTTGCATCCGGCATGGCCGCATTGTCAGCGGTGGTGATGGCGTTTGCCGCGAGTGGTCGCAATATCGTGTGCGCACGTGATGTGTTTGGCACGACTCTGACGATGTTGCGTCAGCATTTTTCCCCTTATGGAGTGGAGGTGCGCGTCGTTGGCATGTTGGATTACGACGCTTGGGAAAAGGCGATCGATAGTGCTACATGCTTGGTTATTGTTGAAACTCCAGCAAATCCGATGCAGCAGGTTGCCGATATTGCCCGGCTGTCGCGCATGGCCCATGCCCATGGGGCATTGCTCCTGGTAGACAGCACCATGCTGACCCCAGTTTTGCAGCGACCATTGAGGCACGGCGCGGATCTGGTATTGCACTCTGCCGGTAAATATATGGATGGCCAAGGGCGGTGCATAGCCGGTGTAGTCGGTGGGGCCGAGGCATTGATGCAGCCACTGCGGGCGGTGTTGCGTTCGCAAGGGGCCTGCCTGAGCCCCATGAATGCCTGGTTACTGCTCAAGAGTCTTGAGACGCTTGAGTTACGTATGCAGCGCATCAGTGCCAGCGCACTGTCGATAGCGCGTTGGCTGGATAAGCATCCGAATGTCGGTTCGGTGTTTTACTCGGGCCTGGAGTCGCATCCCTGCCATGAAATCGCTTGCGCGCAGCAGGCCGGCTTTGGAGGGGTGGTCAGCTTTGAAGTGGGCACGAGCCAAAAAGAGGCTTGGGCTTTCATGGATGCTTTGCAGCTGATTTCAATTGCCACCAATATTGGAGATACACGCAGCATGGTCACGCACCCGGCATCAACGACACATGGACGCTGGTCGCCGGAGGATCGCATGCACTGCGGGATTGGGGACAATCTCGTGCGCTTGTCTGTGGGCCTGGAGTCACTTGCCGACTTGCAGCAGGATATGGATCTGGCACTCCAGATTGCCCTTGCTCAGAAGGATCAGAGTGTGCGGGGCTACTCCTTGCTTGAGACGCTGGAATGAGGGGGACAGATGTTTTTGACGTTGTTGTTTTCTGTCGTACTGACTTTCCATGCGCTGGTGCTGTCAGATAGCGGGCGACGCTCCAGGCAATGGTTTCGGTATCTTGTTATCAGCTTGATGGCTTTGTTGCTGAGCTTGCCGATTGATTTTGCCACCCTGAGCGACCGCCGGATTGACGGCCTCGCCTTTGGTGGCTTATGCGGTTGATGGCTGAGGGGGCCTGGTACCGGATAAGCCAATTGATTTCAGCTTGTCCGGTACCAATTTCATTAGGACGCCAGATCAGACAGGATTAAGGCAGCAGGCTCAGGCGGTCGACTTCAAATTCAGTTTTGCGCAGGCCTTTGTCGAACTCGCCTGTCAGCTCCACTTTCTGTTCGGCGCTGATGGTTTGACCAGCCGGAAAGTCCTTGTTGTCGATCTCTACCGTGATACGGCCGGTGGCATCTTCAAAAATATAGCGCTCATCACCTTCAAACGACACCAGACGGCCTTGCAAACGCGCGATTTGATCGTCGCGGCCGGTTTCCAGGAGCTGCTTGACGGTCATGAGCGGCACATTGTTAGGGCCAGAGTAGGAGCCGGCAGCCGTGGCGGCTTGAGGTGCATTGCTTGGGCCTGTGTAGTTGGCTGGTTGTGCGAGGGCAGCGGTGGCGCTCAGAGCAAGTACGGCAGCAAGAGTGGGTAAAGTGAATCGCATGATTGAGTTTCCTGTATCGGGTTATCGGGTCAATGTTCCGCCGATTGCGGAATAGTTTTATTAGACCCCCCGAACCTGAAGGCAATCTTAAGATACGTAATTGGGTGAGAAATCCAGCACGACACTCAGACCCTGGCCGTCCAGCCCCTCTTCAAAGGAAAGCGTGGCCTCGTGCAAGGCCGCGATGCGGGCCACGATGGACAAACCCAGTCCGTTGCCTGTTTGGCCGGTTCCCAATACGCGAAAGAAGCGTTCTCCCAGTCTGGGCCGTTGTTCGGGGGGGACGCCAGGCCCATTGTCTCGGACCGCAAGGCGTACACCGCCATCGTGTCTGCGTGTTGTTTCGACCCGTACTCGGACGCCTGCGCCGCCGTAGCGAATGGCATTGCCAATCAGGTTACGTAAAGCGCTGTTTAACAGCACTGGCGCCGCCTGTATGCTTGTGACGGCCAGGGCTCTTTCCATGTTGATGGATGCCGAAGGCAGTGATGGAACCAGACTGTCCAGGACCTGATTCAGGTCTACGGTTTCACGCTTCAAGGGCTCGGCCTGCGGCTCCAGTCGCGTCAGGGCGAGCAGGCTTTCTACCAGGGCGGTACAACGGTCCAGGTCCGCACGCAATTGCTGCAGATGGGCGTCAGGCAGTTGCAGCTCGCGCTCAATTAGTTGAACGCGCATGCGCAGCCCGGCCAAGGGCGTACGCAGTTCGTGTGCGGCATCGGACGTAAAGCGCCGTTCACTTTCCAGTGCGGAAGACAAGCGTGCCATGAGCGCATTCAATGCATCCAGCATGGGTTGCAGCTCGCGTGGGGGATTTCCGCCTTCTACAGGAGTGAGGTCATCGGGCGATTTGGAATTGATGCGTTTAGCCGTGTCCTCCAAAGGACGCATCAGGCGTCGGATCAGGAACCAGCTGGACAGACCCAGCAGCGCCAGTAGCCCCACTGCGGGCCACACCAGGTTCTCGGCCATGTCTTCAAGCAGCTCCAGGCGTTCTTCCATAGGCTGGCCAACCTGGGCTGTGACCCCTCCGGCTCCGGGGCGCACGTAAACCCGCCAGAGTTCGTCATCAACCCAGACAGTGGTGATTTGCTTGCGTTTCGCCTGGGGGATAAAAGCCGTTTTGGGAGTGTCGTCGCCGCGTAGCAGTACCCGGCCATCTGCGGCCACGAGCTGGTAATACATGCGCAGCTTGAGAGCCGCGTCACGGTTCAGTCGTGTGTCTGTTGTATTGGCAGAAGCCTGCGCCTCTTGCGGGTCCAGCATCAGTACCAGACGTGCCCCTTCTTCAAGGGCATCATCAAGCACATCGCCGGTTGCGTGCCAGGCCACTCCGACTACGATGGCCAGGCTGACCAGCCACAGCCCAATACTGGTGCCCATGACGGTAAGCAGCAGACGACGTCGTAAGGACCAGCCTTTCGGGCGTGACACCGGGGACTTGGCGGTAAAGCGGATACGCTTTAGTTTCTGGAGCAGGTTTTTCATGCGGGTGCCAGAACGTAGCCTTGATTACGTACGGTGACGATGAAGTCACTGCCCAATTTCTTGCGCAGATTGTAGATGTGTACTTCGATAGCGTTGCTTTCCACTTCTTCGCTCCAGCCATAAAGGGCTTCTTCAAGCTGGGCACGACTCAGAATATGGGTGGGATGATGCATCAAGGCTTGCAGAACAGCGAATTCGCGTGCTGTTACGGCCACAGGCTTGTCGTTCAAGGTGACGCGCTTGGCTGTCGGGTCAATGGCGACGGGACCGTGACGCCATTGGGGAGAGGCTTGGGCGGCACTGCGGCGCAAGGCCGCACGTACTCGCGCGGACAGCTCCTCAAGATCAAACGGTTTGACCAGATAGTCGTCCGCGCCCAGATCCAGACCCTGTACCCGGTCAGCCAAGGTATCGCGCGCAGTGATCACAATGACGGGCACTTGTGCGTGAGATCCGCTGGCTCCTCGCAGACTGCGTAAAACCGCATCGCCGTCCACACCGGGCAAGCCCCGATCCAGCAAGATGCACTGATAGGTATGAGTGGCCAGGGCTGTGGCAACTTGATCGCCACGTTGCAACCAGTCCACAGCATAGCCGTCCAGATGCAGCCAGGACTGCAAGGAACTGCCCAGCGAAGGATCATCTTCGATTAAGAGAATACGCATGTGCAAAGCCTGGCAGGGAAAGATGAAGGGAAACTGATGTAGCTGCGGGGTATGAGGTAAAGCAGGGGCAAGCCCCTACCTTGTTTGTATAGCGACTGTGTGTTTTTGAAAAGTGCAGCGAGGTGTTTTCCGTTCTGATTGGCGCGCTAGATGCTGCGCTGTTGTACCCGTGCAGACAGCTCCTGCGCCGTCTCCTTGCGCTCGCTATATCGATCCACCAGATACTGCGCACAGTCACGCGTCAGCAAGGTGAACTTCATCAGTTCCTCCATCACATCCACCACGCGCTCGTAGTAGGACGAAGGTTTCATGCGGCCTTCTTCGTCAAATTCCAGAAAGGCTTTGGCAACCGAAGACTGGTTGGGGATAGTGATCAGGCGCATCCAGCGGCCCAGAACCCGCATCTGGTTCAAGGCGTTAAAGGATTGCGAGCCGCCTGACACTTGCATCACGGCCAGTGTTTTGCCTTGTGTTGGGCGTACAGCACCGATGCTTAACGGTATCCAGTCAATTTGTGCTTTCAGAACGCTGCTCATGGCACCGTGGCGCTCGGGCGATGTCCAGACCATGCCTTCGGCCCACTGCACGAGTTGGCGCAACTCCTGCACTTTCGGGTGGTCTTCTGCTGCACCGTCGGGCAAGGGCAGGCTTTGCGGGTCGAAAATTCTGGTTTCTGCACCCATTGCTTCCAGCAGCCGTGCTGCTTCTTGTGTCAGAAAGCGGCTGTAGGAGCGTTCTCTCAGGGAACCATATAAAAGCAGAATTCGAGGTGGGTGTGTGGCGCGTGCTTGAGGCAGCAGTTCTGCCATATCTGGAGTGTTAAATGCGTGCTCGTCCAGATTGGGTAAATCAGGCTTGCTCAATTCTTTGTCCTTTTTCATCAATAACGGCTTGGCCGTCTTCTTTCCGGAAGGCACCTTGTTGTGCTTGGGGAAGTATCTCCAGCACCTGTTCCGAGGGACGACACAAGCGCGTTCCCAATGGGGTGACAACAATAGGGCGGTTGATCAGAATCGGGTGCTGCAACATGAAATCAATCAGCTGTTCATCGCTCCATTTCGGGTCGCCGAGCCCGAGTTCTTCATAGGGCGTACCTTTTTGTCGCAGGACTTCACGCACGCTCAGGCCACAGTTTGCGATCAACTTAGTCAGCGTGCTGCGGTCCGGCGGTGTTTGCAGATACTCGATGATGGTGGGTTCTTGCCCGCTATTGCGGATCAGGCCCAAGGTGTTGCGCGAAGTGCCGCAGGCGGGGTTGTGATAGATGATGATGTCTGTCATGGCGCGATCCTGATATCAGGGTTTAGTGGGCGATACCCAGTCGCAGCGCCAAGGCTGCCAGGGTGATCAGCAAGACGGGTGTGGTCAGGATGGCTCCTACTTTGAAGTAGTAGCCCCAGCTGATTTTTGTGCCTTTCTGGGCCAGGACATGCAGCCACAGCAAGGTGGCCAGACTGCCTATAGGTGTGAATTTCGGGCCCAGATCGCTGCCAATGACGTTGGCGTAAATCATGGCTTCCTTGACGATGCCCTCGGCGCTGGAAGCGTCAATGGACAGGGCGGTGACAAGGACCGTGGGCATATTGTTCATCACCGAGGACAGCAACGCAGACAGGACGCCGGTACCCATGGCCGCTGCCCACACGCCAGCTTGGGCGAACTGATCCAGCAGTAAACCCAGGTAATCGGTTAGCCCGGCATTGCGCAGGCCGTAAACCACCAGATACATGCCCAGCGAGAACACGACGATTTGCCAGGGGGCGCCACGCAGCACTTTTCGCGTACTGATGACTGTGCCACGGGCGGCAACCGCCAGCAAAATGATGGCGCCTGTTGCGGCAACCGCACTGACGGGGACACCCAGGGGTTCCAGTGCAAAAAAGCCTGTCAGCAATAACGCCAGCACCATCCAGCCAGCCTTGAAACTGGCCATGTCCTTGATAGCCTCAGCAGGCGCTCTTAATTGTTCAAGGCGATAGTGGGCGGGAATGTCGCGACGGAAGTACAGCATCAGAACGACCAGGCTGGCCAGTACAGACACGATGTTGACGGGTGCCATGATGGCGGCGTAGTCCGTGAAGCCCAGTTTGAAGTAGTCGGCAGAGACGATGTTCACCAAATTGGAGACGACCAGCGGCAAGCTGGCTGTGTCCGCAATAAAACCGGCTGCCATGACAAAAGCCAGAGTTGCTGCCGGTGAAAAGCCCAAGGCCAGCAACATGGCCATGACAATCGGCGTCAGAATCAGTGCGGCCCCGTCATTGGCAAACAGGGCAGAGACTGCTGCGCCCAGAATCACGATAAAGGCAAAGAGCTTGCGCCCGTTGCCGGCTCCCCAACGGGCGACATGCAGGGCGGCCCATTCAAAAAAACCTGCCTCGTCCAATATCAGGCTGATGATGATAATGGCGACAAATGTGGCGGTGGCGTTCCAGACGATATTCCAGACCAGGGCCAGGTCAGTCCATTGCACGACGCCAGACAGCAAGGCAGCAACTGCGCCTAAAGAGGCACTCCAACCAATGCCCAAACCTTTGGGCTGCCAGATCACCAGGGTTAAGGTAGCGATGAAAATGAGTACAGCAAGAAGCATGACGGAGTGCTCTGATCAGGGGGTAGCCAGCAAGGCAGTTAAGTTCCGAATAGTTTTTGCAGGACGTGGATATCAAGTGTCCGGCGCTCTAGCAGTTCTGACACAGGTCTTGCGTTGGGAGGCAGGTTTGACCCTGACAGCAATTCTCGGTCAGATAAGTAAGCAGATTGTTCATGGCGGGAAAGGTGGCGCTGTAGAGCAGATTGCGACCTTGCCGCTCGGCGTGGATCAGCCCGGCATTGCTAAGCTCCTTTAAATGAAAGGACAGGGCGTTGGGCGCAATGCCTAGCTGCTCGGCCAGAGAGCCGGGTGTCAGTCCGGTGGGCCCGGCAACAACCAGTGCGCGGAAAACCCGTAGGCGGGCTTCGTGGGCCAGAGCGGCCAGGGAGCGGATAACTTGAGATTCTTCCATGGAGTAATAATACAACAATTCAAGAATTGTTGAATTAATTATTGCTTTCCAATCGCAGTACTTTTGCGGACTGCTTATCTATTTGAAAGACAAAGTCACGATGATGTTCTGGTATAGCGCGTATGGCCCATTTTGCTGTTTGCCGCCAGCGCTGGGCTTAAGCCGCCAACTGCTCACTTAACCAGTCGGCAAATACTTCCGCACGCGGGTTTTGATCCAGAGCCTGGGGAGAGAGCAGGTAGTACGCCGAGCCGTCCGCAATGAATCCTTGCGGGGCAATGAGCTGCCCGCTTTGCAGTTCATCTTGCACCATCAGGCGCGACACAATACTCATGCCTTGTCCGGACAAGGCGGCCTGGATACATAAATAAAAATGCTCTAGTTCCAGCTTGTTGGCAGAGCGTATGACTTGGCCGCTAAGTCGCGCCCAGGTGGCCCAAGCTTGCGGACGGGAGCTGCTTTGTATCAGCACCTGTTTGGCCGTGTCCTGGGTGTGGGGATAGTGAGGCTGGCAGACCGGCCCTATCATTTCTTCGCACAATTTCAGGCCGCAGACCGAGTCTGCCCAATGAAAGTCGTCACGGCGTATGGCCAGATCCACTCCCATTTGAGCAAAGTTCACTGGCCCCCCGGCTGTAATCAGATGCACGGTGATATTAGGGTGCAGAGTGTGAAAATCCCCCAGTCGGGGTATCAACCATTTCATTGCAATGGTGGGCTCGCAGGAAACGACCAGCGCATGTTCACGCTGTGTCTGCTGCAACTGATACACCACGTCTTCCAAGCGCTCGAACATGGGCGCGGTCACATGCAAAAGCTGGCGGCCTGCCTGTGTCAGAAATACAGCTCGATTGCGCCGTTCAAACAGTTCTACCCCCAAAGATTCTTCCAGCGCCCGAATCTGGCGACTGACCGCGCCGTGAGTGACATGCAGCAGCTGGGCTGCCTGCACAAAGCTGCCTGCCTTGGCGGCCGTGTCGAAGTAGCGGAAGGCCGTGAGATTGGGGATTTGCATGGTCGATGAAAACTCACAGAAATAGCGCAGGAATTATCGTTTTTAAATTAGCACAGGATTATCAATAATGAAATCCTGAGAGCGAATATTCAAACAAGAAAACGATAGAAGTTTGGGAGGGTTTTTCTTGGGTTTTGAAAATCTGGATTGGTCCCGTTGAGAATCGCAAAAACTATATAAATTGGATGAATACATAGCTCACCAGGAAGGGTTTTCACATTCCAACTGGAGCGGTCTTTGCAGACTGGTAGATCGTTCGCGAAGGAACGATCTCATTCCTAGAGTGTAGGACTGGCTCTGCGGTTTGGCTGCCTTTGACCTAGCTTGTCACACCGATTTCATCAAACTTAGGCTTGTTAAAAATGCATGAACTGTTGGCCGTTGCCACTATCACTATCCTGGCCGTGATCAGCCCAGGCCCCGACTTTGCCATGGTCACTCGTAATGGCTATTCCTTTGGCCGCAAGATTGGCCTGATTTCGGCTCTGGGTATTGCTGCCGGGGTGCAGGTGCACGTGGTCTACACGGTGCTGGGCGTTGCGATTCTGATTACTCAGTCTCCCACCTTGTTTCTGGTGATGAAAGTGGTGGGGGCAGCGTACTTGATGTACCTGGGCTATCAGTCTTTCCGTAATCGCACTGTTTTGAATACGGACGGCGAGGCAGGAAATATGCCCAGCGCCTGGCAAGCTTTTGGCATGGGGTTTTTGACCAATGCCTTGAATCCCAAAACCATGTTGTTTGTGGTGGCCACCTTTACGCAGCTGGTGCAGCCGGATGCATCGTTCTGGCTGAATTTCGCTTATGGATTTTTCATGTCTTTTGCCCATTGGGTCTGGTTCAGCATTGTGGCGCTGGTGTTCTCAAACAAGCGCTTGCGGGCAGCCATGCTGGCCCGGCAAAGATTGCTGGACAGGGTGATAGGCGTGGCCTTGTTCAGCTTGGGCGCTTCGCTGCTATTTGCCAACTCGGTGTCTTAGGGCGGCCATGCGGGAGCAGGTGCTGTGCACAGGCGATTTGTACTGCCTGATTATTGAAGTGATTAATAAATTGGTTTGAATTAAATTCAGAATTTAATTGAGTATTTTATTTTTAATTTGATTTTGAATTATATTTGTATGGCTATTAATAATAAAAATATAAAAGTATGGAAAAAAATATGAATTAAATTCTTTAAAAGAATATCTGTTATCTTCTGTCATTTATTGACGGCGCTCTGGGTATGGTTGTTACGTTGCCGTTTCAGGTTTCGCACACTACTTGTAGAGAGGGAGACAAGAATGACTTGCCATCATATAAACGCAAAAGCGCTGGCTGCGTCTGGCCTGGCTTTATTCGCAGCGGTTCAGAGCGGTGTTATGGCTCAAAGCCCGGAGCCCCGGCTGGATACCAGCCAGCTGTATGCAGACGTGCATTTCCACGCTTCCAATTACGCCATGCAAGGTATTTCCTTAAAGGAATATGCAGAGCGCTATATGAGCGCCAATCGCCAGCAAATTGTGCGCTCCACCATCATGCCGATTCCTTTGCAGCAACGCTGGGATGGGTTTGAACAGTACCAGGCACAGTCTGGCAATCAGATGTATGGCCCGAACTACTACATAGGCCCCAAAGCAGACTTGTATTACTACTCTTTTGTGGATGCCATGTTTGCGCGCGAGTACGAGCGCTTGCCGCCCCAGTATCAGGAAAAGCTGGATGTCATGATTACGGCCTTCAATCCCATGGACGTATATGCCTCGCAACATATCAAGCGTGCGGTGCTCAGTTTTCCAGGCGTGTTTGCCGGGGTGGGAGAGTTCACCATTCACAAGGAGCTGGTGTCCAGCAAGCTGGCTGGTGAAACGGTAGAACAAACCAAGGCCCCCTCTGTGCCGCTACCGCCTGATGCGGGCGATGGCAGCAAGGTATCGCTGTATTCCGAGTCGCTGGAGTATTTGTTCAAGACCATTGAAGAGATTGGTCTGGTCGCGATCTTGCACAATGATATGTACCGGGTAGAGGTCAATTACCAGGGTGAGCTGGAGCATTCCTATCCCGATCAGGACTATGTGGACGGCTTGAAGCACGTGTGTGGACATGCGCCCAAAGCCAAGGTGGTGTGGGCGCATACGGGCCTGGGGCGTTTTGTGAAACCCACCAGCGACCACATTACGCGCGTGAAAGAAGTGCTGGATGCCTGCCCCAGCTGGTCTACCGATATTTCCTGGGATCTGGTGCAGGACTATATGTTGAATCCCGAGCCGGGCATGCCCAGTCGCCAGGATTGGCTGAATTTCTTCAATGAATACCAGAACCGGATTCTGTGGGGTTCAGATGTGGTGATCTTTACGCGTAATCGCTTTGAGTCGGCCCCTCCCACTTCAGTGACACCGGGCGGTTTGATGGAACCGGCTCAGTACCATGCGGACTTGTCCAAGATGAGGGAGTTTCTGGACGAGTTGCCAGTGGCCATAGGCAACAAGATTCGCTATGAAAACTATCTGGGTCTGTTCAATCGTGCCAAGTTCTCTGTGCGGGCCTGGGAGCGCGAGAATGCGGATCTCAATATCTGGGATATTCCTACGCCTGTGCATCCTTGAAGGGGGCATGCTGTTGATATGGGCCAGCCATAGATACTGGCCTTGATTCTGGCCCTGACAAAGCCAATGGCAAAGGCAAAAAACAGCCCCCCGACAGTTGGATAACTGTCGGGGGGCTGTTTGCGATTGCGCGTCAAGAAAGCCGAGCCTGGCTTCTTGATTCTGCTTTCAGGCATCTGGCTGGATGCAGCCTGGTTAACCGGCCTTGTTCTGCGCAGCCAGCTTGTCCAGATCCTCCTGAATCAGCTTGCGAATAGCGGTTTTCAAGAGCTTGCCGGTTGCTGTGTGGGGCAGTTCATCGACCACGATCAGTTCGTCAGGAATACTCCATTTGGAGACTTGTTCTGTAAACAGATCAATCATGTCCTGCTTGGTGAAGGTGGCGTCGTCCTGTAGCTGGACCACCAGAACCGGACGCTCGCCCCAGCGCTCGTCGGGCCTGGCTACGACAGCCGCTTCCTTGATCGCCGGGTGAGCCTGGGCAATGTTTTCCAGCTCGATGGAGCTGATCCATTCGCCACCGGATTTCACCACATCCTTGGTTCGGTCCACGATCTGGATAAAGCCATCCTGATCAATGGTCACCACGTCGCCCGTATTGAACCAGCCATCTTCTGTATGGGCAGAGGTGTCATTGCTATTGAAGTAAGAAGCCGCAATCCAGGGGCCGCGCACCATCATGGCACCAAACATCTTGCCGTCGCGGGCAATGGGTTGACCATCGTCGCCATCTACCCGGAACTCGACCCCGAAGAGCGGACGACCTTGCTTGGCCAGCAGCTTGAGTTTCTCGTTCTCCGGCAAGGACTCGTGCTTGGGCAGCAGGGCAGCCGCCAGACCGACCGGGCTGGTTTCCGTCATGCCCCAGGCGTGGCGTACCTTGACACCCAGCTTCTGGAAGCGGGTAATCATGACCGGAGGCGCAGACGAGCCGCCAATCACCAGGCGTTGCAGGCTGCTGAAGGTTTTGCCATTGGCTTGCATCCAGTCGAGCAGGCCTAGCCAGACGGTAGGCACACCGGCTGTCATGGTGACCCCTTCGTTTTCAAACAAGGTATGCAGGCTGGCGCCGTCCAGTTTCGGGCCGGGCAAGACCAGTTTGGCGCCCACCATCAAGGCCGCATAGGGCAGGCCCCAGGCATTGACGTGGAACATGGGCACGATGGGGGTAATGGTGTCAGAAGCAGACAGACACAGGGCATCGGGCATGCTCAAGGCAAAGGCATGCAAGATCGTGGAGCGATGGCTGTAGAGCACGCCTTTGGGCTTGCCCGTGGTGCCGGAGGTGTAGCACAGGCCGCAGGCCGTGTTCTCATCAAACACCGGCCAGTCGAAATGATCGGATTCAGACGCAATCAGGGTTTCATAGCACTGCAGGTTGGGCAGCAGGTCCGACTTGGGCATGTGCGCTTCGTCCGTCATGATGACCACGGCTTTCAGCTTGGACAGCTGATCGGCCAAGGACTCCAGAATCGGCATGAAGTTCAGGTCGGCAAACAGCACGCTATCGTCTGCGTGTTCAATGATGTAGCCAATTTGATCCTGAAACAGACGCGGGTTGATGGTGTGGCACACCAGGCCCGAGCCCGATACGCCGTAATACAGCTCCAGGTGACGATAGCCGTTCCAGGCCAGGGTGCCGACGCGGTCGCCATGTTGCAGACCCATTTTTTTCAGCGCATTGGCCAGTTGCTGGCTGCGCTTGGACAGATCGGTATAGGTGTACCGGTGAATGTGGCCTTCAACGGTTTGGGAGACGACCTCTCGGTCTGCGTGATAGTTCGCTGCGTGACGCAGTATGGATGATACTAGCAGTGGGGTATTCATCATCATGCCAAGCATGGTCTTCGTCCTCCCTGGGAGTAAATCAAACAGAACTGACGGGCCTTGAAACTGTGAGTCTACGCGCAGAAAATGGACGAAACACATCACTGACTGTCATGGCCTACGTTTGCACAGTAGCCTGAAACTCACAAATACGTCTATGTAGTCGTTTGTATTTGCTTGCGTAATGCCAAAGCTTCTGTGAAAAATTGGGCAATCATGCGGCTGTCCCGGCGCTCGGCCAGGCAATATAAATACGTGTCGGTGCGCACGGGGTCTCCCTGAATACGAACGGCTTTGAAACGGTGGTCCGGAATGAATTCGGCCTCGGATACCGTACCGACGCCCAGCCCTCGGGCGACGGCTTCCCGCAAGGCCTCCCGACTACCAATTTCCATGACGGCGCGGGGCCGGATATGCTCCTTTTCCAGTGCTGCTTCCAGACAGGCCCGTGTGGTAGAGCCCGATTCCCGCTGCAATAACGGCGCATCCTGCAAGGCGGACAGAGGCACGCTGTCGTGCCGGGCCAAAGGGTGCGACAAGGGGGCGAACAGAATGACAGCATGGCTGGCGTAGTGCTCGGTGTGAAAAGCCGGGTCCTCGCAGGCTCCGGCCAGCACGGCAATATCGGTGGCATAGTCGGCCAGGTCGGCCAGCACCTCGGCCGAGTTCCCCATATGAATGGAGATATCCACCCCTGGAAATAGCTTGTGGTAGGCCTCTACCATTTCGATCACATGAAAAGGCCCCACGGCCCCAATGCGCAAGCGCCCCACGTGCAGCTTGCCACTGTCATGCAGGAGGTTGAAGGCATCTATTTCCAGAGCCCCCAGTTGCTGTGCCACGGGCAGCAGGGCCAGCCCGACCTGGGTTAGCTGAATCCCGCGCCCCCGGCGATGAAAAAGCTCGACATCGTGTTGTTGTTCCAGGCCCTGAATCTGTTTGGTAACGGTGGGTTGGGCCAGTCCCAGGGCGCGAGCCCCGGCGCTGAAGCTGCCGTGGCGGGCAACAGCCAGAAAGGCACGTAGGCGTGCGGCGGACATATAGACTCCATCTATAGATAACTGATGTTTTCAATCCTAAATCGATAACATGAAGGCAATGTGACCTTCCTAAGATGTCGGCATTCCTCCTACAAACCCTAAGGACGACTGCCGTGAACAAGAACGTATTTCAGACTGCCCGCCGCTCTTTCATCGCGGCAACGGCCGCTACAGCTGTTTTTTCGGTGTTCGGTACAGCGGCTCAGGCCGCACAGGACACGCTGACCATTGGTTTGATCCCTGCCGAGGATTCCCAAGCCATGATCGAATCCAGCAAGCAGGTGATTGAACAGCTGGAGCGCGAGTCGGGCATGAAGGTCGAGCCCTTTGTCGCCACGGACTACAACGGCATCATCGAAGCCCTGCGTGCCAAGAAGCTGGACGTGGCTTATCTGGGCCCATTCTCTTATGTGCTGGCCAATTCGGTGGCCGATGTAGAAGCTTTTGCCGTGGCTGTGACCAAGAAGACGGGCAAAAGCGCTTACAAGAGCTTGATCGTGGTGCGCGCAGACAGTGGCATTGAAAATGTGGAGCAGTTGAAAGATCGCACCTTTGCCTTTGTTGACCCCAGTTCCGCCTCCGGCCACCTGTTCCCTAAAGCGGGCCTGGAGAACGACGGTTACAAGCCCGAGGTGCTGTTTTCCCGTGTGGTGTTCTCCGGTTCGCACGATGCCAGCCTGCTGGCCGTGGCCAACAAGAAAGTTGATGCTGCCGCTGTTGCAGACCGTATTTATACCAGCGCCATTGCCAAGGGTCAGTTGGCCGAAGGCGATTTGAAAGTTGTCTGGTCGTCCAGCGATATTCCCGAGTCGCCCATGGTCTGGCGCAAGGATCTGGATCCAAGCGTGAAAGAGAAAGTCGCCAAGGCACTGGCCAATATCAAAAATGTTCCTTGGGGCGATCAAGGCATGCTCAATGGCTTCCAGCCTACCACTGACGCGGCTTACAACGTAGTGCGCGATACTGCCAAGGTGCTGGATCTGGATCTGCGGAGCATGAAATGATCCGTGTGCGTGGCCTGAACAAGTGCTACGGCAGCAATAAGGTGCTGTGTGGTGTGGACATGGATGCAGAGGCTGGCGAGTTCCTGGTGGTACTAGGCCAGTCCGGGGCGGGCAAGTCCACCCTGCTGCGCTGCATGAACCGGCTGGCCCAAGCGGATACGGGCGAGTTGTCCGTGGCCGGCATTGACGCCATGTCCGCCCAGGATACGCGAGCTTTGCGGCGCCAGGTTGCCATGATTTTCCAGCATCACGATGTGGTGCCGCGCTTGTCGGTGCTGCGCAATGTGTTGACTGGGCGCCTGGGAGCGGTGCCCGTGTGGAGTTCCATTTTGCAACTGTTCAGCCGGGCAGATATCGCTCTGGCCCAGGACTGTCTGCAACGGGTCGGGCTGGCTCACAAGGCCCAGGCCCGTACCGACTCCCTGTCCGGTGGTCAGCGTCAACGGGTGGGCATTGCCCGTGCGCTGGCTCAGCGCCCGCGCATCATTCTGGCCGACGAGCCGGTTGCCAGTCTGGACCCTAAAACGGCCCGTCTGGTGATGCGTTATCTGCACGATGCCAGCCGGGAACTGGGCATTACCGTGGTCTGCAACCTGCACCAGGTTGATTACGCACGCGAATTTGCGGATCGCATTGTGGGTCTGGCTCATGGCCGTGTGGTGTATGACGGTGCCCCGGAGCAGATGACTGAGGATGATCTGGCACGCATTTACCCCGGCCCCGAGCCTGGGCACAGCGGTGTGTCGGGCAGTACGGGTGATGCCGCTTCTTTTCTGGCCGAACCGCTAAGCATTGTTACCAAGGGAGCGTGAAGATGGACAGCAAGTACTCCTGGGTCATGTCTACCCCGACCAGCGCCAAGGGCTGGATTCTGACCGCCCTGATGGTGGCCGCCATTATGGTGGGATTGCAGTGGAGCGCAGAGGGGGCGCAGTTAAGCGCCGCCGAGTTTGCTGCCGGCCTGCCACAAATTGCCGACTTTCTAAGCCGCACCTTTCCACCGGACTGGAGCATTTTGGGCAATTTGCTCGCTCCGGCCATCGAGACTATTCAGATTGCGATCTGGGGCACGGTGTTGGGCGTGATCGGCGCAGTTCCCGTGTCCTTTCTGGCTGCCCATAACCTGAAGGTCAACCGCTACTTGTACGGTTTTACCCGCCAAAGCCTGAACATCATCCGCAGTATCAATGAGCTGATTCTGGCCCTGGTGTTTGTGGCTGCCGTGGGTCTGGGCCCCTTTCCTGGTGTGTTGGCTCTGGCCGTACATGGAGTGGGAATGCTGGGCAAGTTCTTTGCCGAAAGCATTGAGGAAATTGACCAGGGGCCATTGGATGCCCTGCGTGCTACCGGCGCGCGTCCTTTGCAGGTGATTGTGTTCGGTGTCTTGCCGCAGGTTATTACCGCCTGGATTGCCGTGATCCTGTATCGCTTCGAGGTCAACCTGCGTTCGGCCACCGTGCTGGGCATGGTGGGGGCTGGCGGCTTGGGCTTTGAACTGGTCAGCAGCCTGAAACTGTTCAAGTACCAGGAAACAGCGACCTGCATTGTGGTCATTACCGTGATGGTGGTGGTGGCCGACCTTATCTCCAACCGCCTGCGCGAAGCGATTCGCCACAACGGGCGCGATTGATTGCAGTTTTTCTTTTGAGATTGTTATGTGGCATTTTTTCAATCCAGTTCAGATCGATGCAGGGCATGGGGCTTTTGAGCGTCTGCCCGAGCATCTGGGAACCCGGCGAGCCATTCTGATTGCCTTTCCCGAAGCGCGTGAGCTGGGCCAGTGCGATCGTTTGCAAGCCTTGCTGGGCGATCAACTGGTGGCGATCGAAACCGATATACAGCCCAATCCGGATGTGTCCTGGCTGGCCCCGCTGTATGAGCGCCTGTGGCGCGATCATCCCGATGTGGAGTGCATCATTGCTCTGGGTGGTGGCAGCGTGATCGATTGTGCCAAAGCCATGCTGAGCAGCACGCCTTCGGGCACGTTTTCCGAATTGCTGGACTGCCTGTCCGGCAAGACCAGCCTGAGCCAGCCTCCAGGGCGGGTGCGCAGCCTGATTGCCGTGCCCACCACGGCAGGCACCGGGAGCGAGGTTACCCCCTGGGCAACGATTTGGGACAAGGGACAGGGGCGCAAGTACTCCCTGCATCTGCCCTGGACCTGGCCTCAGGCCGCCATTATTGATCCGGGCTTGATGCGCAGCCTGCCTGCAGCGGCGACGTTGGCCAGCGGCCTGGATGCCTTGTCGCACGCCCTGGAGTCTTTGTGGAACGTCAACCGCAATCCGGTGTCGGCCAGTCTGGCGGTCTCGGCAGCGCGCCAGATCATGGGCAGCCTGCCACTGCTGATGCAGGACCTGTCCAACCTGGAGCTGCGCGGCCAACTGGCGGTTGCGGCCGTCATGGCAGGGCTGGCGTTCTCCAATACCAAGACGGCTCTGGCTCACTCCCTGTCTTACGAGCTGACTCTGGAACAAGGGCTGCCGCATGGCATCGCCTGCTCCTTCAGCTTGCCGCATGTGATGCAAATGGCACTGGGGCAGGATGCCGATCTGGACCGCTTGCTGCTGTCCATTTTTGATGCGCACAACGGCCTGCAGGCGGTGACGGCTCTGGCCCGTTTTCTGCAGGGGCTGGGCGTCAGTACAGACCCGGCCGCTTACGGTCTGGCTCCCGAGCAGTGGCAAGAACGAATTGCCCAGGCTCTGGAAGGCCCACGAGGACGTAATTTCATTGGTGCACAGACTCTGGATGCTGTGCAGGTATAAGCCCGGCTATTGATCCGGTTTGTTTTCAAAACTGAAGGTTTTTCAATAATGACTCAGAATTTCAATGCTCTGGATACGCTTATGTCGGACAAGGTCGAGGCCGTTATTTTTGACTGGGCTGGCACGCTGGTCGATTTCAGTTCTCTGGCACCGACACAGATTTTTGTGGATGCCTTTGCCACCTTCGGGATTCAGATCAGCCTGGAGCAGGCACGTGGTCCCATGGGCTTGTCCAAGCGCGATCATATCCGTACCTTGCTGGCGACTGAATCGATTCAGGACCAATGGGTGGCCCAGTTCGAGCGTGCTTCCACGGATGCCGATATTGATGCCATCTACGAGCGTTTCATGCCCATGCAGATCGAGAAAGTAGCCGAGTACTCCGCTCCGATTGAAGGGGCGGCAGCTGTTCTGGAGCAGTTACGTGCCAAGGGCATCAAAGTGGGTTCCTGCTCGGGCTACCCTCGTCAGGTGCTTGATGTGTTGCTACCTGCTGCAGCCAGCCAGGGCCTGGCTCCCGATTGCGTTATCGCTGGTGATGAGTTGCCTGCTGGTGGTCGTCCCGGTCCTTTCATGGCCTTGGCCAATGTTCTGGCTCTGGGCGTGGGTGATGTGCGTCGTTGTATCAAAGTGGACGATACCGTGCCCGGTATCGAAGAAGGCCGCCGTGCGGGGATGTGGACGGTGGGCTTGAGCCTGTCGGGTAACGAAGTGGGCTTGTCGCTGGCCGAACTGAAGACTGCTGACCCAGCTGAAGTAAAAGCACGAGTCGAGCGAGCCAGCGAGCGTTTGAGCCAGTCCGGCGCGCACTACGTGATTGAAACCATTGCGGACTTCCCAGCCATTGTCCAGGCGATCCAGGCGCGTCTGGCACAAGGCGAAACACCCTGATTTCGTGGGGGCATTGAATCAGGCGTGAAGGGAAGGGCGGGGCTTTATGCCCCGCTTTTTTTATGCCTGGTATCAGTATGGCCGGGCGTGCTTCAGGTATTGCGCCGCCAGGCGACTAGGCACGTAGCTTGCAGTCGCTGGACAGGGCGCTTTGGTGTTGAGCAATGGCCTCGAAGAAGGCGGCCACCAGGCGCGACTCACGTCGCTCGTGCAGACAGCAGACATGGATTTGCGTCCAGACCGGCTCATTCTGGATACGTACCACCCGCAGGCGCGGGTCTGGCACGTATTCGGACTCGGAGACCGTACCCACTCCCAGGCCACGAGCCACGGATTCGCGCAAGGCCTCCCGGCTGCCGATTTCCATGGCGATATCCACCTTGATCTTGTGTTCATGCAAGGCATCTTCCAGTGCTTTGCGAGTGGTGGAGCCTTCCTCACGCATCAGCAAAGGCTCGCCGGCCAGTTCGTCCAGGGCAATGGCATCGCGCTTGGCAAAGGGGTGGTCATGGCGCACAAAGGCAATGACCGGATAACGGGCATAGGGTTGCATGTAGTAGCGGCGCTGGGGCTGGCAACTGGCCACGACGCCGACATCGCAGACGTACTTGTCCAGGTCGTCCAGGACCAGCTCGGAGTTGCCCAGTTTGACGGACAGCTTGATGCGCGGGTACACCGCGTGGAAGGACTCGATCAGTTCGGTGACGTGGTAAGGGCTGACGGCACCCAGTTTGAGGGTGCCGTAGTGCAGCTTGCCCGTGCCATCCAGCATTTGGCGCATGTCGGATTCCAGCGAGATCATGCGCCTGGCCATGGGCAGCATTTCCAGCCCCAGGGTGGACAGCTCGACACGCCGGCCCCGGCGATGAAACAGCTCGGCTCCGTATTCGCGTTCAATCATCTGTATTTGTGAACTGAGCGTGGTGTGGCTCATGTTCAGGGCCCGCGCGGCGGCGGTAAAGCCACCGTGCTGGGCCACCATGACGAAGGCCCGAATCTGGTTGAGCGTCATCGTGTTTCTCTAACTGTTTTTTTTCGGGACTGGCTGCCCTATCTTGCCTGATCAGTATGACTAGCGTGCGACGCCCATGGCCGGATCACTGATCCCGTCGCGGCCATTTTCCAGACGGCCAGCAAAGCGGCGCTCGAAATGTTCGCCCATGGTGGCGGTGAAGTCATACCAGTTGGCCGAGCCTTCCAGCGACCAGCGCGCGTCAATCTGCATGCCGGGGTCTACGGTGTACACCCATGGGCCATCTTCCCGATACGCATTGGCGGTGACCGTGACGGTCGCCGCTTCGCTACCCACGTTCATGATGGTCAGGGAGACGGTGTTGGCCTTGGGCTCGTAGCAGACGCGGACTTCGGGTTTGGGGCCCTGGCGCAGGGCGTGCAGATTGCCCTTGAAATGACGGTGGTAGCCGTTGGGGCCCAGCACCCACAAGCTGTAGTCGCCGTTCTGGTCTGCGCCCACGGTCCAGGAGTCCGAAATCATCTTGTCGGCTTCCACGGTAAAGCGACGTGGGTACTCGGACAGATGCAGCTCGTCGTACACATGGAACACGGTGCCTTGGGTGCCAGTATTGCTGAAGGTCAGCCACACCTTGTCCTTGTCCAGATCCACATTGGCGCTGGTATGCAATTGATAAGGCAGGGCACGGGAGGGGCGTAGCATCAGATCCTGTGTGGGCATGGGCTCGGAACCCACAGGCGGCATGGGAACCTTGCCCGCCTGTACTTGCTGCGCCAGTGTGGCATCGGCCTGATCGCGGGTGGGGGCTGACACCAGGGCAGGCTTGTTGGCATTGGGGGACTTGAAGTCAAAGCAGGAGCGCATGTCGCCGAATACGGCTCGACGCCAGGGGCTGATATTGGGCTCCTGCACACCGAAGCGCTGCTCCAGAAAGCGCAGCACGGAGGTGTGGTCAAACTGCTGGGAGTTCACCCAGCCGCCCACGCTCCAGGGAGAAATGATCAGGGTTGGCAAACGGGGGCCGGCACCAAAGGGGCGGCCATCGGGGGGCAGCTTGCGCGAGTCTCCATCCGGGGCGGGCATGGTGTAGTACTCGTTCGAGACATCCACGGTGGACTTGCCGGCCAGAGTGCCGTCGCGGTGACGCCATGGGGGGGCTGGTGGGGGCATGTGGTCAAAGAAGCAGTCGTTTTCGTCGTAGTTCACGATCAGAACGGTTTTGCTCCAGACCTCGGGATTGGCCGTCAGGATGTTCAGCAAACGCTCCAGATACCAGGCACCCTGTCCGGGCACGCCCATGCTGGGGTGTTCGCTGTAAGGGCCAGGGGCCACAATCCAGCTGACCTGTGGCAGGGCACCCATCTCGATATCGTCGGCAATGGCTTGCAGAAAGCCGCCGTCGGGCATGGTATTGCCAAAGCCCTTGTACAAGGGAGACAGCGCTTCCATTTGTGGCGAATAAGTGGCCGAGGGCGAGCCCATCGAGGCCAGATCTTCATTGACCTTGCGGTAGGACGCAAACGCCACCAGCTGATTGTTATTGCTGTTGTTGCCGGGACGGTTGTAGACCTTCCAGCGCACGCCTGCTTCCTGCAGACGCTCGGGGTAGCTGGTCCAGTCCAGCCCGTCTTCGGATGGGCCCAGGCCCCCCCAGTTAGAGTTGGTGACGCAGGCACGCCCGGTGACATTGGCCCCATTGGTGCCGCTCCACAGGAACATGCGGTTGGTGAAGGTGCCGGTGTTGATGGAGGTGTGATAGGCATCACAGACGGTAAAGGCGTTGGCCAGTGACCAGTGAAAGGACAGGTCCGACTCCTTCAGGTAGCCCATGGCCACATTGGTGTATTTGGCTTTGGGCCAAAAGGCCATGCGGCCGCCGTCCCAGGCCTCCTGCTGGTCATTCCAGTCGTGTGCACCACCCACGCGCAGGGCATTGCCTTTGGTGGCGTCCAGATAATAGGGCTGCACCACGCCGCTGCTGCCTTGCTGACGCCAGACCGATTCGCCTGAGGCCATAGGGATGGTGAAGCGGTCACTAAAGCCGCGTACTCCCGGCATGGTGCCGTAGTAGTGGTCAAACGAGCGGTTTTCCTGCATCAGGATAATGACGTGCTCCACATCATTGATGGTGCCGGTGGCATTGTTGGCCGGGATGGCCAGTGCTTTCTGAATGGCGGGGGGAAAGGGCCCCAAGGCAGCGGCGCTGGCGGCCAGCCGCAGAAAATTGCGACGATTAAGGTAAGTCATGGGAAAGCCTTGTCGATTGAAGGTAGCAAGAGGGCCAGGCGCGGCAGTGACCACAGCCCGGCCGGGGTGCTCTGTCAGGGAGCGCAGTCCAGTTGCGAATTGGGGGTGGCGGGCTTGTCCGTGCCTTGTTCGCCCAGCGAACCGCTGGCCGGAGGCGTGACGATGGGCACCTGTTCACTGCCCGAGCCCGTGTCGCTTGCTGGGGAAGGGTCGCCGCTGCTGCCATCGCTGCAGGCACTTAGTATCAGGGCCGTGACGCTAGCCAGTGCCAAGGTGCGCATCAAGCGTGCCAGAAGAGTCAAAGAGGTCATGGCGCGCTCGCTTAGTGGGTGGACAAACTGGACAGCGGCTTGTTGGACCAATAGATCGACTGCAGCTCTTCGTCGCTCAGCACACGATTCCACATGGCCAGATCACCAAACATTTGCTGGGTTGGCGGAGCAACAGCACATTTGCCCACGGTGTAGGGCGGCGTAACCGAGCCATTGCACTTGTTCATCAGGAACTTGCCGGTGCCATCATCGCCAATCCCCCATTGCGGATAGGGAGAGAGCTTGGACAGATCAACAGCGCCAGTGGATTTGCCAGCTGCAACCTGCGTTGTCTGGCCGATGACCGGGTCGAAGATCTGCATGTTCATCTTCTTGGCCACACCGTCCACCGCAAAGGCAATGTAGACCCAGCGGCCTACCGGAATTTGCGTGTAGGGATTGGTGGGGCCGTCGGCACGAACACCGCCTGAACCAATATTGAAGGCCACGCCACATTGATTCTTGGTGGAGCTGCTGAACAGGCCAATCGCCACACCGGCATTGCCACCGCTGACATAGTTCTTGTTGGACAGGATGGTGACGTTATTGCGGTCAATGCACTGGGGCACCTGATACCAGAAGCCGATGGTGAACTGGGGGCTGCTGCCGGTGGAAATATCAAAGCCTTGTGTCGGCGTCATGCGGTAGCCTTCCAGCCCTTCCACGGTGACATGATTGGTATCGACCAGCAGCCCATGCGTGCCGCTAAAGGGGCCGGGTACCACTACCCCTGCGGCCGAAGGCAGATCGGCAGAGGCGGGGGCCATGCTGCTGTTGCCTTGTGCATCAACAGGCGGCAGGGTCGCGCTGAAGGGGTAGTAAGAAAGCAGACCGTTGCGCAAGGTGGTGGCCAATGGCACAGGCGGCAAGTAGGAGATGGGCGGGCTGATCAGGTTGCGCCAGGCGGCCTGCTCGCCCGAGCCTGCCTGCACGGTGTAGTCAAACTGATACGTGCCTTTGCTGCTCAGGTCGGCCGTCAACTGATTGTCGGTATAGCTTTGTGTCCCTGCGGGCAGACGCGAAGCAATGACCTGGCCATCGCGCAGGATATCGATGGGGGCGTCGGCCGGTGCTTTCCAGTCCAGCTTGATGGCCACGGACGAAGAATTGTTGTCCACGACGGTGGCATTCAGATTGGACACGGCTTGTGGGCCCAGCAGGCTGCTGCCATCGAGCTTGTATTCTGCCGCTGGGGGCAGCGTGTCCAGATAGCGCATGACGGTGGGAGCGACATCAACCAGGCTGTTGTACTGATACAGCTCGGCCAGTGTCTGGGGCAGGCTGGCGCCTATGCCTTGTTCCCCTGTGTTGACGCTTTGGTTGAAGGCAAGGAAAGTAGCGGACTGGGACAGCAAGGGCAGGCCATTGTCTTGCCCATGCTCGCTCAAACCGTGGTTGCCTGTCACGACAATCAACCATTGGCGATCCTGCTGCTTGGCCGTGGCCGCCATCAAGGTACCGATCTCCTTGTCCAGCTTGCTCAGGGTGGCCAGGTAGTCAGGTGACTCGACACCAAAATCCAATGCCGCATCTTTGGCAGAACGGTACTGAACCAGAACCTTGCGGTAGTTCCCTTCAATCATCTTCATTGCCTGGGTGGAGACACAGGACAGGGTCACGGCTTGTGCAGAACAATCGGCCAGCTCGTGCAGACGCTCGGCATCATGGTCAGCCTTGAGCAAATGGGCCAGTCCGCTGGATGCAACGGCCGCGGCATTCTGGCCTGGTTGGGCAGAGTGAAACAGGCTGTTTTGACGCAAGACCTGGTCTGGTGCCGTAGATACCACGCCGTGACGATTGGCCCAGGTGCCGGTCAGCAGGCTGGCCCAGCCCGGCATGTCCAGATTGGCTTGTTGGCTGGGGGTGCCCACCACACCGCCGCTATAGGCCAGTTGGACGTTCAGTTTGGCCAGATTGGGGAGGCTGCCCGCTGCCATGCCTTGCTGCACAGCGCGGTAGGTGGCCCCGTCCAGATCAATGATCAGGGCGTGACGAGTGCTGGGTGTGTCAGGCTTTACCGGGTTGGTGGGGGTTTCGGGGGCGGTGGCCGGGCCCGAGCTGGTTTCAGAGCTACCACAAGCGGCCAGAGCGGCAGATAGGCTTGCTACTGCCAGGGCCTTGATCAGGCCTGTTTTGCTGCGTCCTGCGCGGCCCACGGGCGGGTGCTGCAAGCAGCCAGCTTGGGCCGCGTTCAGATACCGGGTTGCAGAAGGAGGGGGAAAGCCGGGCCCTTGAGAAAGGGGGCTGGCCATGTGCGCATGTCTCATGATTCGATTGCCTTGTCGCTGACGTTAAGAAAGGATCGATCGAATTAGAGCAAGGCAGCATGACGGCCTTGGGTCGATATCCTAGACGTTCATCGTCGTTGCTGTTTGTTTTTTCGGCGGAATCTCTTGGAGGTTTGGAGCGCGAGTCAACAGTGCCGGTTCTGGAGTGTGAACAAGCCCGCTGTTAGCGGGCTTGTTTTGTTAAAGAGGGAACGCTTAAACAGTAGGAGTTGCGCAGGATAGGTAAGGCTTCAGAGTTTGTAGTGTTTCAAGGGGATGGGAGATCATGCAGTCATGGCCAGCTTGTAGTTCCAGATAAGGCCAGCCTAGTTGGCGGGCATATAGCTTGCTGCTTTCCAGAGCGCTTAGAGCAGGTTGAGTACAGTCTACGTAGATGCCGGGATATAAGTCTGGGCCTACATCTTGTATATCTGTGTAGGTGCGGGCGGGGTGCGGCGTCAGCATGCGGTCTGCCCAGCGAATGTCTGCTGGGTCATGTACCCCCATATTTGCAACCGTGGGGACAGGAAAGACCGTTGTGCTGTTGCTACCCTGGTAGCTGGAAATCAAGCGTTGTCGGCGTGTCGCGGGGTCGTGTGCGTCGGACCAGCTTTGACCGCAAGGGACCAGGACAGCATCGAGATAAATGGCACGTTGTATGTGCGTGCTGCCGGTGATATGCAGTTGCTCTTGTAAGCCGGGCATGATCAGACCCGCATAACTATGTCCGATCAGGACACAGTCATCGAGCTCCTGATATTGCAAGAACATCGCAATATCTTGTATGTGAGTGTGTATCCCAACCTCTGGTGTCAGAAGGTGGGCACGGTCTCCCAAGCCTGTGAAGGTGGGTGTGAAAACCCGGTGGCCATGTTGCTCTAGCAAGGTCTGTAGGCCGCCCCAGCTCCAGCCTCCGTGCCAAGCTCCATGTAGTAAAACAATATTGGACATGACAGACTCTTTTTAAACTGCGCAGTAGCGGTCCTGCATTTCTTGATCGATTAGTAGTTCGGCAGCACTGGCACGGTGCACAACAGTGCCATTGTCGATAATCACCGCACGGTCTGCGATCTCCAGAGCGAGAGCCACATTTTGTTCGACTAAAACCAACGTTTTTCCTTGCTGGCGCAGCTCGGTAAATAGCGCAAACATTTCATCGACCAGTTTGGGCATAATCCCTTCAGAGGGCTCATCAAGCAAAATGAGCTTCGGATTGCTCATCAGGGCACGTGCAATCGCTAGCATTTGCTGTTCCCCACCAGACATGGTGCTGGCTGCTTGCTTGAAGCGTTCTTTCAGGCGGGGGAAGGTTTGTGCAATTTCCTCAATACGCTCTGTCAGCTTGTACTGGCCGGGTGTCGCTGCCAGACCTAACTGCAGGTTTTCCAGGACCGTAAGTCCCGGGACGATCCTGCGTTCCTCAGGGACGTAGCCCAGACCGTAGCGGAAGCGTTGATGGGCGGGCCGGGCAAGTATTTCTTGTCCTCCGTACAAGACTGATCCTTGGACTTTCGGTACCAGGCCCATTATTGCCTTCAAGGTAGTGGTTTTGCCGGCGCCATTTCGACCAAGAATAGCTAACAGTTCACCTTCTTTAACGGAGAGGTCGATACCTTGAAGAATATGGCTGGGCCCATACCAGGCTTGGAGGCCGGTAATGTGCAGCAGCGTGTCTTGCGGTGGGCTACTAGTGGTGGGCGGCATGTTTTTCCCCTAAATAAACACGTTTGACCTCGGCATTGTTCATGATGTCGGTGGGAGGGCCCTCGGCCAGTAGGGCACCATGATGGAGGACAAGAATCCGATCACTTATATCCATGACCATCTTCATTTTGTGCTCGACTAGTGCAATGGTGCGTTGTTGGCGCAATGCCTGGATCAATTCGATAATTTGTACTGTCTCTTGTGGTCCCATGCCGGCCGTTGGTTCGTCCATTAAAAGCAGCTCTGGATCGCTGGCCAGAGCCATGGCAATCTCTAGTGCACGCTGCTCTCCATGAGATAGGGAACTAGCCAGTAAACCGGCCTTATGATCCAGTCTGACCATGGCTAGCAGTTCTGTGATGCGCTCTTGGGCCTGGGGGCGCTCATCACGTACGGTCCAGAAATTCAGGGTGGTTTTAGGAGTTTCCAAGGCTAGAAAAATATTTTCCGCCAAAGTGCTTTCCAGAAAGAGGCTCGTGATTTGATGAGACTTGGCAATACCTATATTGACAAACCGGTGCCGGGGGGTAGACCGGGTGTCTTGGCCCTTAAACAAAAGTTGACCAGTATCGGGTTTGATGGTGCCGCTCAACATGTTGAATAATGTGCTTTTCCCGGCCCCGTTGGGGCCGATAATTGAAAGCAGCTCTCCGCGTCGGATGTTAAAGCTGATGTCTCTATTGGCGACATAGCCACTGTAAGTTTTGCTCAAACCTTGGGCGGAAAGAATAATGTCGTGTGTCATGGCTTTGGCTCCGCAGGACGGCTCTGTCGTATTGCTTGAACGCCACCCCAAATACCTTTTGAGAAAAACAGTACCAGCAGCATGAACAAAATACCGCTGATCATTTGCCAGTAGTCAGTCAAGTCAGAAAGAAGGTTTTCAGCGCCTAGAAAGACAACCGCTCCTACCACCGGGCCGACAAAAGTGGCCATGCCCCCTAGTAGCACCATCATCACTACTTGCCCGGACAGGTGGACCGAGAGCGTCTCCAGGGGGACTGTTCCTATGTGATAGGCATATAGAGCTCCTGCTAAACCGGACAGCAAGCCGGAGATTGCAAAGGTGATCTGCCGAACACGTAGAACAGGCACACCGCAAGCTGCTGCACGCTGCTCATTTTGACGGATCATGGACAAGGAGCGACCCAGGGGGGTGTAGAGCAAGGCACGCAGCAGACTCAAAGCGCCCGCTACAATTGCAAAAATCAGGTAGTACTTGCTGAGTGGGTCGGAACTGGACAGTTGTAAGAATCCCCAGTCTATTTCCAAGGGGGGCACGCCTCGCAAGCCGTTGTCCCCTCCGGTCCAGTTTGGATTGCGGTAAGCGAAGAAGTACGCACATTGCGCCAATGCCAATGTGATCATGGCAAAGTAGATTCCACGCACCCGTAAGGATAAAAAAGCAAAGAGCAGGCCGATCCCCAAACCCACCAAGGCGCCAGACAGCAAAGATAGTTCCCAAGGGAGTTGGCCGTGGACAGCCGCGATGCCAGCCGCATAAGCTCCACCTCCAAACAAGGCTGCGTGTCCTAGCGATAGCATGCCGCCATAACCGAAGACTAAATTGTATGCACTGGCAAAGAGTGCAAAAATCAGCATGGAGGTAGCCAGGGATTGATGGGGAACCAGCCAGGGAAGCAGGCCCAGGAACGCCAGTGTTCCAAGCAGGTCCAGCCAGCGTCCGGATCGGTGGATGCGAGCAGCCGGTCTTGTGTCGCGGTGTGCTCTTGTAAGAATTGATGTTTGCATAATTTTTTAGCCTAAAGCCCCACGGCGCCCCAGAAGGCCTTGGGGACGCGCCAGTAACATGAGAGTCATCAGCACATAGATGGAGAGTTCTTGGAACTCGGGGGCGAACAGGGTCACAAAACTGACAACCATGCCGATCAGCAGGCCGGCCAGTACAGCGCCAGATAAGGACCCCATCCCCCCTACGACCGTTACAACGAAGGCATCAACCAGAATGGCCGAACCCATATCCGGATGGACGCCCCGCATGGGTGCAGCCAGAATTCCTGATAGGGCGGCCAGTCCTGACCCCAGGGCAAAGGCCATAAGCCAGACTCGCGAAATGTCGATGCCCAGAATGCGGATTATGGTCCCGTCTTGGGCTCCAGCGCGGATAATCAGTCCCCAACGTGTGCGCTCCAGCAGCAGCCACAACAGCAATACGAGTCCCAGACAGAGCGCGATTAGAAAGAGCCGATACCCCGGCAAGAGGCCAAACCCAAGATCAACCACCTCGCTTAGGGCCTCAGGAGTAGCAATATGGACACCCTCTCGGCCAAAAATCATGCGCACCGCATCGACGATGACGTATGCTGCCCCAAAAGTAAGCAGGAGGGGATAATCGATACCTTTGCCGTACAAGCGCCGAATCAGAAAGCGCTCAAAAAGTCCTCCAATGGCAGCCCCACCCAGAGCGGCTACAAGGAGGGCTGCAGTAAAGCTTTGCGTGTACTCCAGCGTGACAAAGCCCAGGTAGGCGCCCAGCATGTAAAAGGCTCCATGTGAGAAGTTCACCACGTTAAGCAGGCCGAAAATCAGTGTTAGTCCTACCGCTAGCAGAACATAGATGGAGCCGAGCGCCAGTCCAGCTGCAGCTTGTTGGAAAATCAGGTCTATTGTCCATTCCATAGCGCTGCCCCTATGCGGTAAAGCCCAGGCTTTCACAAGACATCAAACGATTTTCCGCCGCCTCTTCGGTTGCCAGAATCTCAAATAAATCATCGTCAGTCTTGGCTTGTTCGGGAGCTTTGGACTGCACGATAAAAACAGATTGCACTGATTGATGGTCGCAACGACGGTAAAACTGGGGACCTTTGTAGTAGTCGTACTGCATTGAGCTGAGCGTGTGAACAAGTGCGTCAGGTTCAATCGACTGAGCCTGGATTGCGGCTTTCAAGGGAGACAGGACGCTGGCATAACCCAAGGCCGCGTAATCAGATGGATTGGCACCATCCGAAATTGCACGAAATCCAGCGTTAAATTTGGCCGCGCTAGGCACCGAGTCTTCAATTCCCCAGTAGTAGCCGATGCAGCCTAAAACGTCTTCATAGACCTTATGTCCGTCCACTTGCCTGGCGGTATGCACCATAAGGGGAACAGCCAGTTTCATTTTGCGTTTCAGGCCAAACTCCCGGGCTTGCTTTAAAGCGACTTGTTGGTCTCTACCGAAATTATTGATGACCAGCAGGTCCGGTTTGAGCGCCAGAATGCGCGGGAACAATGTGGAGTAATCATTGACGCCTAAAGGGTGACGAATATCGTCGATGATTTCTGCCCCTTGCTGTTCTGCTGCGAGCCTGAAACCTGCGGCCATTTCTTGCCCATAGATATATTCGGCAGTCAGCATGACGATACGCTTGGCACCTTGTGGCACCACGTAGCGAGCCAGTGCGCCTGCAGTGGCCGTTGGTGTTAGCCCTTCATGAAACAGGTACTTGCTCCATTCAGTCGCCTGGTTTATCGAATCGGAATTGGCTATAGGGGTGTACGGTACACCTTTGGCCTTGATGACACTGTTGACCGAGAAGGCAGCTGGGCCAAAAGGACCTGCAATGAAATTAACCTTTTCCGTTTCGATCAGTTCCAGTGCGCGTGTTGCACCCTCGCCGGCATTCAGCCTGCAATCGCGTACCAGCAGTTCAGCCATGCGCCCCCCCAGGCCGCCAGCTTCATTGAATTGCTGGATAGCTAATTGGGCACCCAGCACTTCCAGGCGAGCGTCGGCGCCATAAGGGCCTGTAAGTGGAGCGATGAAACCGACCTTTATAGGTGAGTTGGCTTGTGCCCGTGCCCAGCTAGGCACGGATAAAGCCGTGAGTGAGGCCGCCGAAAACTGGAGTAATCGACGACGCTTTGGGGAGCAGAGAGCGTTCTTATCCATGAGAGGGATCCTTGAGAGCATGGGCCAGGCAACTGGAGGACTACTGAGTATTGGGTTGGTAGGGGGCAAACCGCTGTACCGCGTTTTCGGTGTACTCGACCTTAGGCTGTGTTCCGGCAATGACGTAAAGCAGCAGGGACTCTGCCTCGGGGTCGCCCTCGGTGATATTTTCAAATCCGCGGGCAATGCCGGCTGGCATGGAAATCACGTCGTAGGGGCCCAGATCTACATGCTCTTGCTCAGAGCCCTCGTTAAAGAAAAATCGCCAACGGCCTGTTAAAGGCATAAAAGTCTCGTTGGTGTCATGCACATGGGCAAAGGCACCGCAACCTGGCTTGGCACTGGCAAAGCCCAGATTAAATCCCTCATTGATTGCAATGGCTGCAGCCGCAGAGGCGGCGGAGCCGACAGGAGAAAGCCCACCCTCTTCAGGTGGAGCAAAGCCTATGACGTTCATCAGGGTTCGGACCCCCAATGGGTGATTCATATCGGGCAGTCCTGTGCTGGCACCACGCAGATCTGCGAATCTAGCGACACGGGTCAGCATCTCCTGGCGAGAGGCAACTCTGCAGGGGATGATGCGGTTGGAATTAGTGGGGTTTTGATTGTGCTCAATCATTGTCTCTTTCCTTAAAGTTTATCAAACGATAAAAAAGATTATCGTGCGATAATTTAAGTTCCGCAATTTAATTTAAATGAGGGGTTTCCCTAGCATGGCTGAGCACTTACCGCCTTCAGATACACCCAGAAAAGAGGCTGATATGCCACGGAAGCATTTGTCTGGGGTAGACCGACGAGATCAAATGGTGGAGCAGGCCATCGAGCTTTTTGCTCAAAAGGGATTTGCCTTGACGACCAGAGAGTTGGCTCGTGAGCTGCACATCACGCAACCACTGTTGTATCGATACTTTCCTAGCAAGCAGGAGCTGATTGAGCAAGTGTATGAGCGGGTGTTCTTAAGTCGCTGGAATCCGCTTTGGGAGGTCTGGCTGGCTGATCGAAGTCGTCCATTCCGGGATCGTTTGGTGCAGTACTTTGTGGACTACACCCAGGCAATATTAACTAGCGAATGGGTACGGATTTTTCTGTATGCGGGCTTGCAGGATCCGTCTTTGAACCAACGTTATCTGCAAATGCTTCATGAACGGATTTTCAGAATTCTGAGCCAGGAGTTGCATTACGACTTGGGGCGGGAGCAGGCCTTGACATCAGATCAGGCGATGCTGGAGAACGAGGCTTGGTGGGGGCTACACAGTAGTTTCTTTTATATGGGGGTACGCAAATGGGTGTATCAGCTTGAGGTGCCTGATGAACTGGATGCCGTGATTGCGTACCGTGTGGATGCTTTTTTGGACGGACTAAGGTAAAGATTTATGCGGCTAAGCCCAGTCTGTTTCAATAACCACCCTCAATAAGAGGGTGCCTGCCCCCATGCCTTGATTCGCTGGACTATAAATTGGTGCAGCTCGCGCAATAGCGGTGTGATCTGCTGGCGGCCAGCAGCCAGCAGGTAAAGGGGCGAGGCTTCAAAGCCCCAGTCTTGGCAAAGTGGAAGCAAGTGCCCTTTGGCAAGATCGTTCGCTACGTCGAAGTAGGCTTTATAGGCAATGCCTTTGCCCAATAAAGCCCAGCGCCTGACAACATCCCCATCGTTAGACACATTTACGGCTCTTACAGCTACAGTCATTGTCGGCTCACCGCCTCGTTCAAAACGCCAACGATCGTGTACGTCCTCACCTAGCATAAAACACAGGCAGTCATGGTTTTTGAGCTCATCAGGGGTCTTGGGGGTACCGTGACGACTTAGGTAAGAGGGGGCTGCACACAGCACGCGCCGATGCTGGGGGGCGATAGGCAGAGCCACCAAATTGGAGTCTGCCGGATGACCATAGCGAAAGGCTGCATCAATGGGTTCGCTGTATACATTAGCCAGCCGATCGGACAGATGCAGGCGTATGTCCACGCCCGGATTGGCATCCTGAAATTCATTTAACCAAGGCAACAGCACATTGCGCCCCAGATCGGACGGGGCGGCCAGCTTCAATTGGCCCCGGGAGCCTGGGCGGCCACTGGACAATTGCAGGCTGGCTTGCTGCAAGGCGGACAGGGCGGGACGACATTGAGCCAGAAACACTTCGCCTTCAGAGGTCAGCCGCAAATGGCGCGTGGAGCGCAGAAAAAGCTGTACACCCACTTCTGATTCGAGGCGTTTGATTGCCGCACTGGCGGCTGCCGGTGTTATGCCCAAACCTCGTGCCGTGGCGGACAGACTGGCGTTGTCAGCGGTGCGAACAAAAATTTCCAGATCTTGCAGTGCTTTCATAACGTGCCTCGCTGGGCTGGGTTTTTATGCTGAAAAGCTAATTAATGGAATTAATTATGACGCTATTTTCAACGTATTTTTGAATATCGTTTCAAGCAAAAGCCTGTTTTTCTAAAGATCCTGAAAAGGCACACTGTGATCCACATTTTCATTTTCTTGATGAGGCATACAAATCATGGGTCTAGCAACATCTACTTTGTTTTCGGCATTGAAAGTGGGCAGCTTGCAGTTGCCTAACCGTATCGTGATGGCTCCCATGACACGTAGCCGCACTGATCAGCCAGGAGATATTCCGAATGCGCTGATGGCCCAGTATTACGCTCAGCGTGCCAGTGCAGGCTTGTTAATTAGCGAAGCGACGCAGATTTCGCGACAAGGGCAAGGCTACAGCTTTACTCCCGGCATCTACACCCAGCAGCAGGTGCAGGGCTGGCGCTTGGTAACAGATGCTGTGCACCAAGCAGGTGGCCGGATTGTCTTGCAACTGTGGCATGTGGGTCGGATGTCTCATGCCAGCTTTCATGCAGATGGTCAGACTGTGGCCCCTTCCGCCTTGTCTCCCCAGGCTCAGGTTTGGGTAGTGGGGGAGGACGGGGTGGGGCGGATGCTGGATTGCCCCGTACCGCGCGCCCTGAGCGAGCAAGAGATTGCAGCTGTGATTAAGGACTACCGCCAGGCGGCCGCCAAGGCCATGCAAGCGGGATTTGATGGCGTGGAAATCCATGGTGCCAATGGCTACCTGATTGATCAGTTCCTGCGCACCACATCCAATCACCGTGAAGATGCGTATGGGGGCAGTGTGGAGAACCGTATTCGTTTTGCCACAGAGGTGGTCGAAGCAGTAGCGGCAGAGATAGGAGCAGAGCGCACGGGTATCCGTCTGGCCCCCTTTATTACGCAGCGAGCCATGAACTGCCCCGAAATCATTCCAACGATCTTGCAGTTGGCCAAGGGATTGGACGGCAAGGGTCTGGCCTACATTCACTTGTCAGAGGCTGATTGGGATGATGCCCCTGAGATTCCTGATGATTTTCGCCATGCCTTGCGTGCCCACTTTTCGGGTCGAATTATGGTTGCGGGCAAATATGACGCACACAGAGCCGAGAAGATTGTAAAGAGTGGCCTGGCTGATCTGGTGGCGTTTGGTCGCCCCTTTATCGCCAATCCGGATTTGCCTGCACGCTTGCGTGATCAGCTTCCCTTGGCAAGCTTCGATCCACAAACCTTGTTTGGGGGTGGCGCACACGGGTATACCGATTATCCGAGCATGGCCTAAGACAGGTCATTGATTTTTATAAGGAAAAAAGATGAAAGCGATTGCGTATAAAGCGCCCCAAGCGATAGAGCTGCCTGAGTCCCTGATGGATATTGAGTTGCCCGACCCGGTGGCCACAGGCCGCGACTTGCTGGTCCAGGTAAAAGCGGTGTCCGTCAACCCGGTCGATACCAAGGTGCGACAGCGTGGTGGGCCGGATGCCGGGCAGCAGTACAAGGTGTTGGGCTGGGATGCCAGTGGCATTGTGAAGGCGGTTGGCCCTGAGGTCCGCTTGTTCAAACCGGGTGATCGCGTCTGGTATGCCGGTTCGATTGCGCGTCCGGGCACGAACAGCCAAC
Organism: Alcaligenes sp. PF14; assembly: GCF_037150615.1. Lineage (NCBI taxonomy): Bacteria > Pseudomonadati > Pseudomonadota > Betaproteobacteria > Burkholderiales > Alcaligenaceae > Alcaligenes > Alcaligenes sp. PF14. Next base: position 239,367 of record NZ_JBAGRS010000007.1, read on the forward strand.
TGCATCTGGTCGATGAGCGCATCGTGGCGCATGCACCCAAATCGCTGGATTTTGCCGCAGCAGCCGCTTTGCCCCTGACCACCATCACTGCCTGGGAAATGCTGTTTGACCGTCTGGGGATCGCACCTGGCAAGGCTCCCAGCGGCAAGAGCCTGCTGATTGTAGGGGCGTCCGGTGGAGTGGGCTCCATCATGACGCAACTGGCATCCCGCCTGACTTCCTTGACCGTGATTGGCACCGCTTCCCGCCCCGAAACCCAGGCCTGGGTGCGTGAACTGGGTGCCCACCATGTGATTGATCACAGCAAGCCCTTGACTGACGAGCTGGAGCGTATCGGCTACCCGCAAGTGGACTATGTCGTCAGTCTGACGCATACCGATCAGCACTTTGAGCAGATTGTTCAGGCCATCGCCCCGCAAGGAAAGTTTGGCCTGATTGATGATCCCGCCAGTCTGGATGTCAGCCAGCTCAAGCGCAAATCTGTGTCCTTGCATTGGGAGTTCATGTTTACCCGCTCCTTGTTTGGCACGGACGACATGCTGGCCCAGCATCGCTTGTTGAGCGAAGTCGCTGACCTGATTGATGCCGGTCTGATCCGCACAACCTTGACCGAGCGTTTTGGCAGTATCAATGCCAGCAATCTGAAAAAAGCCCATGCCTTGCTGGAGTCGGGTAAAGCACGTGGCAAGCTGGTGCTGGAGGGGTGGGACGCGTAAACCGCTTATTGTGTTTTGAGCCACCAACCCGCGTTGCCATATGGCCACAGCGGGTTTTTGGTGGTTTGAATTAAACGGTTTCCAGGCTTTATTTGCATTAATGTGCTTGCTCGGAGGTTGTCCCTGGGGCGTTTACTACATGGGACGTCTTGTGTATTGCCCACGCCTGGAGCCCAAGCTCATGTCCGCGATTTTGAAAACCCTGTTCAGTGCTGGTGTCTTGCTAGCGGCTTCGGCCAGCGCCCACGCCTACCAGACTGAAATTATCTACAACAAGAAAGGGGAAGCGGCCTTTGAACTGCGGGTCTTTGGCCCTCAGGATGGTCCTTATGGCAATATTGGGCCGTCGGCCTTTGATGTGGACGAAAACGGCCGCCGCAAGATTCGTGCGGCGCTGGAGCGCTGGGCTGAAATCCTGATTCTGCCGCCGAATTACCGTCCCGGCGTTGTCCATCTGGGCACCTTCGCGGCGCCCGGTGCCTCTGCCAGCAGCGATCCCTGGTTGATGGCGGGTGATCCGGTGGCGGTTTCCATGCTGCAGGCCGCTCTGTTCAATGCCTTGTCGCCAGAGGACTACGACAGCCCCCATGGGATTATCAATATCGGGCTGATGCCCTTTGATACGGCCCCGGTCAATCCCAGCCAATTACCCTTGACGGGTCAGGCGGACTATAACGGGGTCATTTTTCACGAGTTGGCGCATGCCCTGGGTTTGGGGAATGTGGTTGCCGACAGGAATGGGCCTGGCACAGGTACACCGCAGTTTGCTCCTTTCCTGAATCGGTGGGCGGCGGGTTTGCGGGATGACAATGGCAATCCGGCCCGCCCTGAGCAGAACATTCTGTGTACGCCTTGCAGTCATCCCTATGATGCGCAGGCCTTCGATCTGCGCAAGGATCAGGGCTACTTTACCGGCCAGCATGTGCAGGAGGTGTTGGGTGATGCCATGCCCGGCGTCCCGGTCAGCATTCTGACTTTTCATGACAATCCTGCTGCCGGTATAGACACGGATTACATGAGTCACAGCGAGTTGCGCAACAGCCTGATGAGCCATCAACGTTACCGCAATTACACCAACTTCATGGAAGCTGAAATCGCGGTGATGCAGGATCTGGGCTTGCAGATCGACCGGCGTAATTTCTATGGTTATTCGGTTTACGGGGATGACGTCACTCTGGTCAATCAGAATGGTTTCTTTGCGCGTAATGCCGAGGGTACAGCGTATCTGCCGGGGCAGTACAACACCGCGACTCAGGGCCTGGGCCTGCACATTTATGGCCAGCGCAATACGATTACCCAAGCGGCGGATTTGCTTGGCGCCGGCCCTGGCGGTATAGGCGTGCGGGTGGACGGTAGTGAAAACACACTGATTATTCCGGCCTCCACACGTATCCATGCCCAGGGCTGGGTTGGTCGTGGTCTGCAGTTCAGCTATGGTCGTAATCACACGATCGTGCAGCAGGGCGAAGTGCGTGCGCAGGGTGAGGACGGGGTGGCGGCCTTGTTTGATTTTGGCAATAACGCCAGGGGCAATCAGGATGGTTATCATGGTTCATGGCAATGGTTCTCGCCGTTGGAGAACAAGCCGCTTGGCTATGTGCCCCAGATTTTGCAGGGCGCCCTTATCAAGGATTACCATTTAGCCGGTCTCTTGTCGGGCAAGAAAGCCGCTATCCAGATTTCCAGCAATGCACAGGTTGAGAATATCAACATCATGCAAGGTGCCCGGATTCAGGGCGATATCCTGTCTGACTATTCCACTCGTCAAAGCAACGGCGAGCTGTTTGTCACCCATTTGAATTTTGGGCAGAAGGCAGATGAGCAAGGGCGTGCCACGCTAGAGGCCGATCCTGATTTCCGCCTGCGTTATGACGGCAATATTCAGGGCGCGGACAACTTGGCCGTGGTGATTGCAGGGGGCGAAAGCTCGCTCAATGGCCAGCATCAACTGCATGGTCTGCGTGTGGATGCAGGCGCTACGCTGAGCGGCAATAGCAGCTACGCCATCAATCCGGAAGGTAATTTCAGTAACCACGGCACCTTGAGCCCGGGTAACTCCTTTGGTCAGATGACGATTCAAGGCGATTTCGTTCAGGCTCCTGAAGGCCGGGTATTGATCGAAGCCGACACGCGTCAGCATGACCGGATTGAAGTGCAAGGTCTGGCTCAACTGGCTGGTGAATTGAAGCTGCAATTGCAGCCTGACTGGTATGCCGATGGCTGGTCCTTGAGCCAGAACACGGTCTTTCAGGCCACACAGACCCAGGGTGGTTTTGATCTGCTGACTGCCAGCCTGAATTCGCCCAGCCTGAGCGTGCACGTGAATAACGCTGGCTGGTCGGTCAGCCGTCAGGCAACGGCTTATTCGCCCTACGCAGGCAATCCGAATGCGGGTGCCGTGGGCCGCAGTCTGGAGCAGGCTTCCACTGACAATCAGCGTCCCTTGGCCTCTGTCTACCAGGCTTTGGACTTCTCCGCAGCGGATGGCAGCGAGATTGGTGACGCACTCAATCAGTTAAGTGCTGGTGCTTATGGGGCTCAATTGGCGGCCAGCTTGCGTCGCGAGCAGTTGGTGTCCGAGCAACTGCGTCAGCGCCCTGGCCTGGGCAAGGATGGCTGGCAGACTTTCATCCAGCCTTTTGGTGGCCGTTATCACTGGCAGTTAAGCAGCAATGATGTAGACCACCGCAGCCAGACTTATGGTGTCGTGTTCGGTGCGGAACATCGCGCTGCAGGCAGCGATTGGAGTTGGGGTGCCCATGCGACTGCCAATGAGCAAAGCTTGAATATAGATGCCCCTTATCAGGCCAAGAGCACGCTGACGGGGTTGGGTGCCGGTGTGCATGCCTTGTACCGTGCGGATGCTCGTGAGGGCTGGAAAGGCTTGGCGCAAGTCCGTATGGGCCTGGAGCAGGGTAAATTGAACCGACGCATTGCGTTTTCTGATTATCAGGCCAATCCCAAATCTGACTGGACGGGCCATACCTTCGCTGCAGGCGTGCAGACGGCCTATCACTGGCCCTTGGGTGAAGCAGGCAGCATAGGTCCAGTGCTGGCCCTGGATTACCTGCGTTACAGTCGCCCCGGTTTAGGTGAAGAGGGTGATGCAGGTAGCCGCTTGCAGCTGGATTCGACCCGCGCCCAGTCCTTGCAAGCGTCGCTGGGCTTGGCTGTTAGCCAGGCTTGGGAATTGAAACAGGGCCGTCGTTTGAAGGCTGAGGTTTCGGCTTCGTGGGAGCAGGCTTTGCTGGGCCGCAAGCAGACGCAGTACGCACAGTTTGAGGCCTCGCCACAGACGGGCTTTGATGGTCGCTATGCACGGGTAGACAATCATGCGTTGGCCTTGCGCGCAGGATTGACGCTGCAAAGCTCCGAGCGCTTGCGTCTGGGGGTATCGGCGGGGACCCGTTTGCTGGGCAATAGCCGGGCAGATATTTCGGGGAGTGTGTCGCTGAACTGGGCGTTCTAGGCTGGATTAGCCGGGGTTTTGAAGGGCTATCTGTTAGCCATGACTATTTGCTAGGGAACTGCCGGATTGATTCTGGCAGCTCCGTAAATTGGATCACGCTAGCCCCGTTGAAGGCCTTCAGGCGGCCTGGCGGCTGTTCTCGAACCAGTCCCACAGTGCCTGACGCTCCGGCTCCAGTTCCACCGCCAGGCCACCTGTAAACTCACGCCATGCAGGCAGGTAGGTGTGGGCCACAACAGTCAGCACCGGGTAGCCCTGGTCGATCAAGGCCAGGATCTCGTTGTTGAAGCCCTGGCCGTCCGCTTCCATGATTCCAAAGCGATTCACAATCACCAGATCAGCCGGGCTTTCCAGCGCCTGCCGCAGTACTTCGCTGGCTTCCAGCAAGGCACCAATGTCCAGGCAACAGGCGGTGGATTCCGACCCCAGGTTCTGGGTAATGGGATACAGCGTGCCCTTGTCCAGATCCTGTACCGTGCGCAGGCTATGGTCTTCCTTCTGAATTTCCGGACCTTGCACCAGACCACAGACGCGATAGTTCTTCGCGCGCAATTCCTGCACGAATTCCAGTAGCAAGGCGTCGGCACTGCCTTTGCCTGCGTGCACGATGGCCGCAAGGGCAAGAGGCGGGGAATTGGTGTCCATCGGGATGTGGCTCCGGGCAGTAGAAAGAGAAGGCAAGGCTCTTTGTACACGCATTTGGCCTGGGCTGGAAAGCGGAAAAACCTCTGTGCTGCTGGCCGGTGTTTGGCCTTGGTGGGTAGCAGGCTTGTTGTTTAAGGTTCAAGTCTCGAAGCCTTTCTGCTTGAACAGCGGATGGAACTGTTGCGAAAGCCGCTTGCTGCTTTGCTATACGGGCTTGTCTGGCTATGGCGTGGTTCTGTTCCATGAGACAATTCATGCACTTTTAGTGACTGATGGGATATTCGATTGGACAAGACTTTTGTTAAGGGCCTGGTGCTCCTGGAAGCCCTGGCCAAGCACGAACGCGGTTCGGGTGTCACCGAACTGGCCAATCAATTGATGCTCAATAAAAGCAATGTGCATCGCCTGTTGCAGGCCCTGGTTCACCAGGGCTTTGCACGCAAGAATGAAGATACGGGTCGCTACGAGCTGACCATGAAGCTCTGGGAGCTGGGCTCGGGCCTGGCCAACCGTCTGGATGTGCGGGTGGAAGCCTTGTCTTTCATGAAAGAGCTGGCCGAGCAAACCCAGGAGACGGTGCATTTGTCGTTGCTGGACGGAGTCGAGGTGCTGTATATCGAAAAGATAGACAGCCCGCAGCCCGTGCGCGCCTACACCACGGTGGGTGGTCGCTCGCCTGCGCAATGTGTGGCTACCGGCAAGGCCATGCTGGCATGGGCCAGTGAAGACACCTTGAATCTGGTCAAGAACCGCCTCAAGCCTTATACGCCTCGCAGTCTGGTCAAGTTTGGTGATTTGCGCCGAGAGTTGGAGCAGGTGCGTGAACAGGGCTATGCCATTAACCGTGGCGAATGGCGTGAGCAGGTCGTGGGGGCGGCTGCGCCTATTTACGATAGTCGTGGAATGGTGGTGGCGGCTTTGGGTATTTCCGGGCCTGCGGAACGTCTGGAGGAAGCCCGGCTGGTTCAGGCCGGTAAAACCTTGATGACGGCAGCGGCACAGATCTCGCGCCGTTTGGGCTATAGCGGCCGTTAAGCTGCTACAGCCCCCGTCAGCTTGTCCGGGCTGCAAGAAGCCGCCCGGATGCCAATTGCCCCCAAAATCTGGATGCGTCTCCAGTTTTTGGGGGCAGTTCCATTCAGGAATGAAAGTTCAAGATTTTGCGGCTTGCCGGAAGGCCGCAATTCTTTGTTTGAGGCCGGGTGCGGAAGCAGAGCGTACCAAGGCTGTCATATCCCGATCAGCTTGTTGTGGGCAGCCCGTTAACTGATGCAGATAGGTGCGACTGGTGGCGTCCAGCAAGCCCGCAGTCTGTTGAGCCTGCTCGATGACAGCAGGCCATGCATCGGGCTCTTGTATGCCGTTAATAAAACCCAGCTGCTCCGCTTTGGCAGCATCAAAAACCTGGCTTCCTGCCAGAAGTTGATGAGCCTGCTGGCCGCCGATCAGGGCAGCCAGCCTGCCTGTTCCCAGTGCCAGACCAAACTGCAATCCGGGCATGCGAAAGCGGGCATCGGCACTGGCGATACGTTGACGACAAACAGCAATCAAATCCACCCCGGCGCCGAAGTTCTGCCCATGCGCCAGGGCCAGGGTGGCGCAAGGCGTATGGGCCAGCATTTGCAGCAGGGTTTCGATGCGGATAAAGCGCAGTACCAGGTCCCCTTCGCTTTGTTGCTCGTAGTCGCTGAAGTCAAAACCGGCACTGAAATTGCGGCCTTCACCGCGCAATATCAGCAGATCCGCCTGGGCCTTTTCTGCGGCCTGCACGGCCGCGATCAAGGCTTCGACCAGATCGGCCGACAAGGCATTGCGCTTGTCAGGCCGGTTCAGCGTCAGTGTCCAGACTTTGCCCGCGCAGTCCACGTTCAGGTCGGGACTGCTGCTGCAATACGGCTCTGTCATGGGGTAACTCCGTGCAAGATGCTGTCGTTATGTTCGCCCAATGCCGGGGGGGCCATACGGACGGGCAAGCCCACTCCATTGATACGCAGGGGCGAGACAAAGGTGCGCGTCTCGGTGTCTGTGCCCGGCAGGCGAATGTTTTGCACCCACTCCATGTGCTCGACCTGCGGGTCTCGCAGCACGTCGGAATAGCGGTTGATGGGACTGCAGGGTACGCCTTGGGCACGGAATTGCGTCAGCCAATGTTCGGAGTCGTGCTGCGCAAAAATAGCTTCCAGCAGTTCACGCAAGGCGTCTTGATGTTTGGCGCGCAGGGTGGTGCTGGTGAAACGCTCGTCCTCGGTCAGGTCCGGGCGTTCTACAACCTGACAGACGGAGCGCCACAGCGCATCGTTGCCCGCTGCCATGGCGAAGTAACCGCCTTTGCACTGGAACGCCTGGTAGGGGGCATTACGGGGGTGGGCGGAACCCAGCTTGTCCGGGTCGCGACCACTGCCGAAATACTCTGAGGTTTGCAGTGCGGCGATGGCCAAGGTGGTCCCCAACATGGGCACATCGATATGTGCGCCCTGACCGGTGGCGCGGGCTTGAGGCAAGGCGGCACTGATGGCAAACGCCGCATACAAACCGGCCGCAAAGTCCGCCAGTGGAACTCCGCATTTAACGGGGGCGCCACCTGCTTCGCCCGTCACGCTCATCACGCCGCTCATGGCCTGAATCGTCAGGTCAAAACCGCCTTCTTGCGAGCGGGGGCCGCTTTGTCCATAGGCGGAAATTGAGCAATACAGCAGTCTGGGATTAATAGCTTTCAGACTTTCGTAGTCCAGTCCCAAACGCTGCATGACGCCGGGCCGGTTGTTCTCCAGCAAGACGTCGGCATCCAGCACCAGTTGGCGTGCCTTGGCTACATCTTCAGGGTTCTTCAAGTCCAGCGTGACCGAGCGCTTATTGCGGTTCAGCGAAGCGAAGTTCTCGCTATACCCTTGGTTGATGGGCGGCCAGCTTCGCAAGGTGTCACCGCCTTTGGGGTGTTCGATCTTGATGACGTCAGCCCCCATATCGGCCAACAACATACCGCAGTACGGGCCAGCGGCCACATTGCAAAATTCCAGTATCCGAACCCCGTTCAGGGGCAATGTCGTATCCATGAATCAGCTCCAGAGCATGATAGGTAGATGGGGGCCGACAGGGCCTTATGCGTTCACATCAACCACGATGCGGCCGCGTACCTTGCCTTCCAGTAACTGGCCGGCCTGATCAATGGCTTGGGAAAGTGTGATGGTGCTGGCGCCGATGCGCTCCAGGGCTTCGATAGACAAATGCTTGGCCAGCAAGTCCCAGGCCGCCAGTCGCTCGGGTTTGGGGCAATGGACGCTGTCCACCCCAATCAATTGCACACCACGCAGAATGAAGGGGGCCACGGAAGCGGGGAAATCCATGCCTTGGGCCAGACCGCAAGCGGCGACTGCACCCAGGTATTGTGTGCCTGCGCAGACATTGGCCAGGGTATGGCTGCCTACGCTGTCGATGGCTCCGGCCCAGCGCTCCTTGCCCAGTGGTTTGCCCGGTTCGCTCAAGGTGTTGCGGTCCACAATCTCGCTGGCGCCCAGCGCCTTCAGATAGCTTTCTTCCTGAGGTCGGCCTGTGCTGGCCATGACGGTGTAGCCCAGGGCATGCAGCAGGGCCACGCTGACACTGCCCACGCCACCCGCGGCACCTGTCACCAGAATCGGGCCCTTGTCAGGCGTGACGCCTTGGCGCTGCAAGGCACGCACGCTCAGTGCAGCGGTATAGCCGGCGGTGCCTATCATCATGGCTTGCTTGGTGGAGAAAGCGTCGGGCAGGGGAATCAGCCAATCGCCTTTCACGCGTGCTTGCTGTGCCAGACCGCCCCAATGGACCTCACCCAAGCCCCAGCCGTTAAGCACCACTTTCTGGCCGGACTTGAAATTCGGGTCGCTGCTGTCGGTCACTGTGCCAGCAAAGTCGATGCCGGGCACCATGGGGAACTGGCGCACTACGGGGGATTTACCCGTCATGGCCAGGCCGTCTTTGAAATTCAGGGTGGAGTAGTCGATGCGGACGGTAACCTGGCCTTCGGGCAGGGCGGACTCGTCCAGGGATTGCAGGCTGGCTTTGTATTGGCCGTCGGTTTTGTCGATGACGATGGCAGAGAACATGAGTGAATTCCTTCGATCAGTTAAGGGTTTGTGTTCTGATATTTGGAACAGCGTTCTTCAAATTGACATGGAAAAGCAGTGTTTTCATTTTATCCAGAAGCTCGTTGCGGTCAAGCCCAATGCGACCAGATGATCGAACTGGGGAAATCCCGAAGGGGTTTAATAGTTGACACCTGAAATCAAATATCCCACTATTTGAACCGTTGTCCTAAGTTGCTTGTGTTGTTGCTGTCTGTTGTATTCAAGCCGTTCTCACGGCATTTTTAATATCAAAAACAAGAACAGCGTTCTATATATTGGAACAAAAAGAGAGGAAAACTCTCACACAGGAGGCAAGGATCATGTTCAGTTCTTTTTTTTCGCGCACAGGGTTTCTACGCACAGTGCTGGTCTCGGGACTGGCGGCAGTCAGCAGCTTTTCTGCTCCGGCTGCCATCGCGGCCGATACCTATCCCAGCCGTGAAGTGACCTTTGTGGTTCCCTATCCCCCAGGTGGTAACAGCGACAATCTGGCGCGTCTGTTTGCCGACCGTCTGCGCGTCAAGCTTGGTGTTCCCATCGTGATTGAAAACCGGCCCGGCGGCACCACCTCGCTGGGCACGTCTATTGTGGGTCGCGCCAAACCCGATGGCTACACCTTGTTGCTGGCCACCAGCACCGCCTTTACCGTGCTGCCCTATATACGAGACGTGCCTTATGACCCGATCAAGGGCTTTGATTTTGTAGGCAGTCTGGCCGGTTACCTTCCCATCATGACGGTGCGCAATGATTTGCCCGTCTCCAATTTGAAAGAGTTTGTCGAGCTGGCCCGCAAGGAGCCCGGCACCTTGACCTATGGTTCGGCAGGTATAGCGTCTGGCGGTCATTTGGCGGGAGAGATTCTGGAAAAAGCCGAGAAACTGGACTTGCTGCATGTGCCGTTCAAAGGCTCGGCAGACACCATGACGGCCTTGATGGGCAATCACATCGATTTCTTTATTGATGGAGTCGGGCTGGAGCTGGTGAAGAGCGGCAAGGCCAAAGCCCTGGTGACCTATGCCAGCGTGCGTCATCCCGAATTGCCGGATGTGCCCACACCGAAAGAAGCCGGTTTTGATCTGGCCCTGCCTTTTGAAGGGTTCTGGGGGCTGGCGGTGCCGGCTGGCACCCCTGACGATGTCATGAAGAAGCTGGCCAAGGCTACCGAAGAAATTCTGGCCGAGCCGCAGACTCAAGAGCGTTTCCACCGCATCAGTGTCAGTGCCAGCTGGAAAGACGGCGATGCGTATGCCAAGGATCTGGAGCAGAGTCGGGCTTATTACAGCGAGCTGCTCAAGACCATCAAGATGAGCGATGACTAAACGCTCACAGAACCACCAACAGGAGACAAACGTGATGGAAACCGTCACTTGCGCCAGCACGCTGGACGCTTTGCTGGACCCGGCATCCATAGCTTTGGTCGGCGCCTCGGAAGATCAGTCCAAGTTTGGCGGCCGACTGTTCCGTATGCTGCTCAAGCACGGTTATGGCGGCAAGGTCCTGCCTATCAATCCCAGCCGCAGCAGTTTGTTTGGTTTGCCCGCTGTGCCCGGTCTGGCTGCACTGGATAGCGCTCCGGATCTGGCCGTGTTTACGGTGGGGGCCGATACCGTTCTGGAACAGGCGCAGATTGCGGCCCAAATGGGGGTACGCGGTTTGCTGGTGATCTCCGCAGGCTTTGCTGATGCAGGCGAGCGCGGGCTGGAGCGCGAGCAGGCCTTGCTGCGTATCTGTCGTGACTCGGGCATGCGACTGATCGGCCCCAATTGCCTGGGCATGATCAGCCCCAGCCGCAGTCTGGTGCTGTGCTCTTCGCCGGTGCTGGACAGAGACAGCCTGCCGGAACGGCCTATTGGTTTTGTCAGCCAAAGCGGTGCCTTGATGACTACCTATTTTGATCGGGCCTGGGCGATGGGCGGTGGCTTTACCTACGGTTTTTCGGTGGGTAATCAGGCTGACCTGGATCTGTGCGACTTTGTGGATTTCCTGATTGATGATCCCAAGACGCAAGTGATCTGTACTTATATAGAGGGCATTAAAGATACCCAGGCTTTGCGTCGCACAGCTCGTCGGGCGCAGGCGGCGGGCAAGCCCTGGCTGGCCGTCAAGGCAGGGCGCTCCAGTGCGGGCAAGGCGGCCGCCTTTTCGCATACCGCCAGCGTAGCGGGCGACCATGATGTGTTTGCCAGTGTCTGTCGCGATGAAGGCATCAGCCTGATGGACGATATGGGGGCCATGCTCTTGCTGGCAAACAGCATGGTGCGCTTTACCTGCAACAAGATCTCCAAAGTCGCGATTGTGACGCCTTCGGGTGGCGGTGGGGCCTTGGCTGCAGATGCTTTGGCAGAGCATGGCGTGGAACTGTCCAGTTTTTCCGCTACTACCAAGCAGGCTCTGGCTGCCCACTACCCGGCAGGGCAGGCGGATAACCCGGTTGATCTGGGAGCGCGTCTGACGCAGGACTCCACCGAAGTGGCCCGCGCTACTTTGGATGCCTTGATGCAGGATCAGCAAAGTGACGCGGTATTGATCACGGCTTCCATGTGTCCGCAGGAGTGGATGGCGGCCCTGATTGAAAAAATCATCCATCCCGAACCGCACTGGGCCAAGCCCGTCATGGTGGCGTTTGATGCGGGCGTAACGTCCGAGCCTTTGCGGCAGAAGCTGGCCCAGCATGGCCATGCGTATGCCAGCTCCAGCCTGGAAGCAGCGCTGGCCTTGTCCGCCTGGAAACGTCACGGTCAGTTTGTGCCGCGCCAGCAAGCCTTGCGTCCCAGTGCCTGCCAAGCGCCCACGGTCATGCCGCGCGGTGTTTTGAATGAAGATCAGTCCAAACGTCTGCTGGCGCATTACGGCCTGCCCGTGAATCTGGGCCAGGTGTGCGAGGACGTGGAACAGGCCGTGGTGCAGGCCGAGCAGATTGGCTATCCGGTGGTGATGAAGATTGTTTCCCCCGATATCGTCCATAAAACCGAGGCGGGTGGGGTGGCGCTGGATGTGGCCGACGACGCCAGCTTGCGACGCGATTTTGCCCGGCTCTACGCCAATGCCAAAGCCTATAAAGCAGATGCCCGTCTGGAAGGCGTGCTGGTACAGGCCATGGCCAAGGGGGATGTGGAGCTGCTGATCGGCGCCCGTCAGGATGCGCAGTTTGGCCCGGTCGTGGTGTTTGGTGCAGGCGGCATTCTGGTGGAAATGCTGTCGGACCGGGTGATTGCCGCGGCCCCTTTAACCCTGGCTGATGCAGATCGACTTTTATCTACCTTGATGATCGACAAGCTGCTGAAGGGGTACCGGGGACGCATGCTGGATCGTGACGGTGTGCTCGATGCGATTATGCGTGTCAGCTTCCTGGCCCACGACTTGCGCGACACCAACTTTGAATTGGACATCAACCCCTTGATCGTGGCGGCTACCCGCTGTCACGCCGTCGATGCCCGCCTGTCCATAGGCGAATAAAACCAAAACCTATTCTTTGAAAAATACCCAGGAGGAGTAAACCATGTCGGATTATCAGTGCATTCTTGTAGAAAACCATGATGACGGTGTTTCCATCTTCACGATCAACCGTTCTGATCGCCGCAATGCCTTGAGCGCTACCGTGGTCAAGGAACTGCAGCAGGCATTTCTGGCCTTTGACGAAGACCCCACACGCCGCGTAGCCGTGCTGACCGGGGCAGGCAATGATGCTTTTTCTGCCGGGGCGGATATTAATGAGTGGCCCGAGTTGTGGCGCGCCATTCCCACGGTAGGCTTTGAAACCGACAAGCCCATTATTGCGGCCGTCAGCGGTTGGTGCGTGGGGGGAGCCCTGGTGATGGCCATGATGACGGACTTGCTGGTAGCGTCCGAGAGTGCCAAGTTTTCTTACCCCGAAGCCAAGCTGGGCTTTACCGGCGGCATCATCTCGGGCCTGGCCTCGCGCATTCCGCATCATGCCGCCATGGAAGTGATCTTGTTGTGCCGCACGCTGGAAGCCCGCCGTGCTTACGATCTGGGTTTTGCCAATGAAGTAGTGCCGGTAGGCGAGCAAGTCCAGGCTGCTGTGCGTATGGCGCAGGACTTGGCCAAGATGTCGCCGCGTGTTTTGCAAACCTTGAAGCGCTTTATCAATAATGAAGTGCTGACGCGCGGCCCGTCCGAGCAGATGGCGCGCACCATGCGGCAACTGAAAGCGATCGAGGATAGTTATGATGCCAAGGAAGGGATGAACGCCTTCAAAGAAAAGCGTGCCCCGGTGTATCTGAATAAATAAGAACTGATTCACGAATTGGGCCGCAAGGCCCAGTCAACTATGGAGACATCCCCTTATGCACCCCCGTTTTGAGCGTTTTATTCAAGGGATGAATGAATTGACCGGCCGCCCGGCTGTCGCCGAGGCGGATATCCTGCGTGATGGCCGTGTCCTGCTGGGCGAACTGGTGGCCCAGGACGATTGGCTGGCCCCGGAGTACACCCAGCCCCATCCCCAGTTTTATCAGCAGTACTTGCTGTATTGCTGTCCGCAGGAACGCTTTTCCGTGGTCAGCTTTGTGTGGGGTCCCGGCCAGAAAACCCCTATCCACGACCATACCGTGTGGGGCTTGATTGGTATGTTGCGTGGCGCGGAACGCTCCCGGCCTTTTGACCGTGATCCCGATACCGGCCATATGACAGAACAAGACACACAGACTCTGGAACCAGGCGTGGTGGAAGTGGTGTCACCCACGGTGGGTGATATACACGAGGTTTCCAATATGTATGACGACCAGGTATCCATCAGCATTCACGTTTATGGTGCGGATATCGGCAAGGTACGCCGTCACGTCTTTGACCCGCAGACTGGGCAGGCCAAGGAGTTTGTCTCCGGCTATGCCAACCGTCCGGCTGTCGCGTGAGTCAAGTGGTGTTGTTGGGCAGGTGCCCAATACGGGCGCCAATAATCATTTCCTGAATCCAGCGGTAAAGCAGCACGGAGTAATCACGCTGGGCGACTTTCTCGTCCAGTGCGTGGTTGCTGCCTTCCAGCACTCGATGTGTCAGGGAATGAGCCTGACTGAAGGCTTGGCGATACGTTAGCAAGGTCTGGCGGGGAATCAGCTCATCGTATTCCGCTTCAAACAGCAAAACATCTCCCGTGAATTTGGAGCAGGCCTGCAAGGCGCGGTTCTCTTGCGGAGAATGAGTATGCAGACGGTAGTCCTGCAGCAACTCTCGATTGAGCTGATCCTTTGGAGACAGCCAGTCGTCGTCCGGGTACAAGGCAGGAGCCAGCAAGCTGAGCCAGCGTACCGATCGAAATTCACTTAACAGGCAGGCCAGATAGGCGCCATAACTGTGCCCCACAATGGCGATGGAGCTGGAGTCCACCATAGGGTGGCTGCTCAAGGTGTCAAAGGCCGCGCAGATGTCCTGAAAGTTCTGTTCTCGGGTGACGTTCTCGCGCTCGTGCTGATTGGCATTGTGCCCGGCAAGATCAAAGGTCAGACAAATACAGCCCATACCGGCAATGGTGTGGGCGCGTTTCAGGTCAAAGTGCTGGCTGCCGCCCCAACCGTGCACGAACAAAATGCCAGGGACAGGGGATTGGGGGACTAGCAGGCGTGCATCCAGGTGCTGATGGGGCACTTTGATGGTGGTGTTGAAAATTTCCGTACTCATGATGGCAGTGGGCCGCCGAAGCGGGCAAGATAAGCCTCGTCTTCTTGGTCGAGGCTGTAAAGATGAGGGGAGTTTTTCACCAGGCTGGCATCGTCCAGATAGCGCTCGCGTGTCCATGCGTGGGTATGTTGGAGCTCAGGGTGGCGTTGCAGGGTGCGGATGGCCAGAATCTCTGCAATGGACGCTCCGCCGAAACGCCAGGAATGTTCCAGTACGGCTGCCTTGTAGTGGCCACGCGCATTTTTACCGACGATGAGGTCATAGTTGCGACGTGAGGCATACAGTTCAGGAAAGGCCTGCCTGATGTTTTTTTCGTAGCTTATGGTCAGCTCAAGCAGATGCTCAATGCGCTTCATGCCCGAGAGCTGCAGCAACTGCTGAAACCCGCCGCGAACCAGTAGCAAGCTGGAGCCGCCATATACGGACTCGTGCTGCAGGTTGGTGGTCTGGTGTTGCTGGCCGATATAGGAAAAAAGATGCTCGCCCACCTGGGTCTGGCCGATGCTGAAGGTCTCGCCATCGAGCAGGTTCTCCTCCAGTACCAGACCCTGTTCCAGTTGACTCTGCCACGGCGGCAGGTTCAAGAGCTCTTCCAGCTCTTGACGGCTGTAGATCACCTTCTGGCCTTTGCCTGCATTAGCACTGGCCAGTTTGGCCCGTATGCCGGTCTGGCCTGCTTCATCCAGAAGGCTCATTGTGCGTAGCGCGTCGTTTCTTGAAAAGACGCTGTAGCCTGGCAAGACCGTGTGCCGTAACGCCAGGCCCAGCTCATTGTTCCAGCCTTCCGGGCGGTCCATATCGTCCTGGGGAAGGGGATGGGCGACGGTTTTATGGGCCAGAAAGTCATATGGCACTACACCCCCATACAGTTGGGAGGCCTGTTCGATACCCAGTTGTCGCGCCTGCTCCAGGCTCAAGGTCTGCAGGGGGAGGTAGTAAGTGTTTCCGGAGCTGGGCTTTAGCTGGTCTTCATAGTCAATATGGACTCGAGGCAGATCCAGGAATTGCGCCAGTTCCCTGGCCATGAATTCCAGACTTTGGAGCGCGCCCTTGTTGCAGCCCTTGCTGGGCAGGCTGATTTGCAAGGAGGTCTTGGGCGTAGAGGTAAGTATCTTGCTCATGGGGCCATCCTTTTAAGTAAAGAGAGTGCGGCCAGTGTCAGCGAGTCATGGCGCAACCGTTTTGGCGCCTGAGGGCGTTCGCTGTGCCAGCTCGGAGAAAAAGCGCGTCTCCAGCAGACTGGTTTGCAAAAGTGTCAGCAGGTCAGAGGGGTGTGGCAAGGAAAGCTGGGCCGCGCTGGCTGGCTCCTGAGGACCGATGCGTATGCTCAGCCCGCCTTTCTGGTTCACAAACTCAAAGGCGGCCTCATCGGTCAAGTCGTCGCCAATCATGACGGGCTTGCGGTCGGCGAACGCGGGCAGGCGTTGGGCCCGGGCCAGGGCTTGGCCTTTGTCAAAGCCGCTCATGCGCAGTTCGATGACACAATGTCCACGGATCAGATCAAAGCCGGGATATTCCGAGCACAGCACGTGCAGTTCGGTGGCCAAGGCCTCGCCAACTTCAGGGCGTTGCCGAAAGTGCACAGCCACACCGTGCGATTTGCGCTCCATCCAAACCAGTGAGTAGGGGTGGATCAGGGCGGCGACAGAGCGGGACAGGCTGTGGTGCTCAGCCGGGTTGATCGGGATGTTCCAGCATTCCTGACCCTCGGCGTCATACATGGCTGCGCCGTGGCTGCTGATCATGGCAAGCGGAAGCTTGGTGCAGGCGATATGCAGGCTGTCATAGTCGCGGCCTGAAACCAGTGCCACCGCGCCGTCGCAGGCAGCGTGCAGATTCAGCAGCAGACCGGCGGTGGACGGGGGAAGAAATACCTGGTCAGGCCGCGCAGCCAAGGGGACCAGGGTACCGTCCAGATCCAGAAACAAGGCGGTCTGATCCAAATGCAGAGCGTTATTCATATCAGCTTCCTGGGTAACCCGTGATGGGGAGCACGGTGCCGGTGATGTAGCTGGCGGTGATTGGGCTGGCCAGGTAGACATAGGCAGGCGCCAGTTCTTCCGGCTGGGCGGGGCGGCCAAAGACCGTATCGGCACCAAACTCGGGGATTTTTTCGGCCGGGGAGTCGGCGGGGTTCAAGGGGGTCCAGACGGGTCCGGGAGCGACCGCGTTTACACGTATACCTTTGGGCGCCAGGTTGGCCGCCAGGGAGTACGTGAAGGCAATAATGGCGCCCTTGGTGCTGGAGTAGTCCAGCAGATGAGCGGCCCCGCGCAAGGCTGTGACCGAGCTGGTATTGACGATGGCATCGCCCGCGTGAAGGTGCGGCAGGCAGGCCTGGGCCATGTAGATATAGCCATAGATATTGGTGTGGAAGGTTTCATTGAGTCGCTCCGGGGTCAGGTCCAGCAAGGATTGGGCATGTTCCTGAAAGCCGGCATTGTTGACCAGAATATTCAGGTGACCGAAGCGGTCCAGTACCTGCTCAATCGCTTGTCGGCAAAATTCAGGGTCTTTCACATCGCCGCGCAGTGTCAGGCATTGGCGGCCTTCGGCCTCGACGGCCAGACGAGTGCGTCCGGCATCTTCATCCTCGTGCAAATACACAATCGCCACATCGGCACCTTCTCGGGCATAGAGCACGGCAACGGCCCGGCCTATGCCCGAGTCCCCACCGGTAATCACGGCTACTTTTCCTTCCAGCTTGCCGCTGCCCTTGTAGCTGGAGGCTTCGTAGCGGGGGGCCGGGTCCAGATCACTTTCACACCCAGGCTTTTCCAGGTGTTGTTGCGGCAGGGGGGGAGTGGGGTAATCGCTGCCTGGGTGGCTCTTATCGTGCGTAACGGGCTCGTTCTGGCCGACCCCGTTCTTGTCCTTCTGGTCCTGCTGTTCTTGCAGGTGACGTTGCTCTTTCACTGTTTGACGCGTTGTCATGACGGCTCCTGAAATAGACAAGGAATGGGACAGGGCGCGGCGGCCCTGGTGGGTGCGCCGCGTCCAACTGGGGCTTGGTTAAGGCTTAGCGTCGCTGGTCCTGGGTGGCCTTGCCACCTTTGGCGCCGGCCTTGCGGGCCTCCTCGGAGTCGAACTCATGGGCCGTGCCCTTTTCATGGGCTGCCCGGCCACCCTTGGCACCGGCTTCGCGGGCTTCTTCGGAAGTGAACTCGTGAGCTGTGCCCTTTTCATGAGCGGCGCGACCGCCCTTGGCACCGGCTTCGCGAGCTTCTTCAGAGTTGAACTCGTGCGCCGTACCGCGTTCATGGGCTACACGGCCGCCTTTAGCGCCAGCCTCACGGGCCTCTTCCGGGGTGAACTCGTGCGCGGTGCCTTTTTCGTGCGAGGCACGCCCACCTTCAGCAGCAATCTCGCGCTGCTTTTTGTCGTCCATGGAGGCAAAGCCACGTTGATCTTTATGATCCTGTTTGTTGGTGTGCTGGGTCATATAACTCTCCTTGAGAAAGAACACCAATCACGTGATTGGTTATGACTGACCCAGCACAAAGCGTGCCTGACTGCCTGGGGGCGGGGCGCGGCACACAAGTTGCTGTATCTGGAGACATGGTTTTCAGGAGAGCAATCATGATGTCAATGACGTGGTGGATGTGGCTGCTGTTATTGCTGGGCGGCTGGGCGATACTGCTGCTGGTGCATTTTCTGGGTGGCAAGATTATTGAAAGACTGGCCTCGCCAGAGCACTTTCTGCGGTTTTTCAGCGAACGGATACGCTGGCCGTCGCGGCTGTTTTTTCTGGCCGTATTTTTGCGGATATGTATTCCGCTGGCCCCCATTTCGGCCAAGTGGCAGTCCTATCTGATCGTTGGGGACATGCTGGTGCTGATTATCTGCACGACCTGGATGCTGATGAGTGCAGTCGAATCTCTGTTCCAGCTTGTGGTGGTGCGTCACCCCTTGAATGTGTCCGACAATCTGCGTTCGCGTCAGATCTACACCCAGGCGCGTGTGCTGGCACGCAGTGTGCATTTCTTGCTGGTCTTGCTGGGCTTGTCCTTTGCTTTGATGGTTCTACCCGGCGCACGGCAACTGGGCACCAGCCTGCTGGCATCGGCCGGGGTAGCGGGGCTGGTAGCCGGTATTGCTGCCCGGCCGGTGCTGGGTAACTTTATTGCCGGTTTGCAGATCGCATTCACCCAGCCCATACGCATTGACGATGTGGTGATTGTGGAAGGGGAGTGGGGCCGGATAGAGGAAATCACGGCCACTTATGTGGTGGTACGTGTGTGGGACGAGCGCCGTCTGATCGTTCCCTTGCAATGGTTTGTAGAAACTGTCTTCCAGAACTGGACCCGTCGCAGCGCCTCTTTGCTGGGCACGGTATTTCTATGGGTGGACTACAAGGTTGAAATGCAGGGCTTGAACACGGCATTCAAGGACTTGTGCGAGTCCTCTGAATTGTGGGATGGGCGCGTTCAGGTGTTGCAGGTGACCGATACCAATGAGTGGGGGATGCAGTTGCGCTTTCTGGTCAGTGCTGCCGACTCGGGCCGTTTGTTCGACTTGCGCTGTTTGTTGCGCGAGCGCTTGGTGGCCTATCTGGGTCAGCACCAACCGGATGCATTTGTACGCGTCAGGATGCTGGAAGCTCAGCCAGAGGGTCATGGGCCTGATTCAAGCCCGAGCTGATGCCAAGATCATGCAGGAACTGTTCGCACCACTGCCTCAGGTCCTGCTGTCGCAGTTGCATCATTAAATGCTGGTGGCGTCGGCGTCGTTCCTCTAGCGGCATGTTCAAGGCCTGATACAGGCTGCGTGCGGTGGCGTCCGCATCAAATGGGTTGACGGGCAGGTAGCCGCCTTGCAGGGATTGTGCCGCGCCCGTAAAGGTGGACAGAACCAGGACACCGGGGTCGGCGGGGTCCTGGGCAGCGATATATTCTTTGGCCACCAGATTCATTCCGTCACGCAAGGGTGCGATAAAACCGACGCGGGCGCGGCGCAACATGCGCATCAGCTGGCCGGCCGGAAAGGCGCGGTTCATGTACACCACCGGACTCCAGCCTGGCGTGGCAAATTGACCGTTAATCTGTCCGGCCAGACTTTCCAGCTCTTCACGCATGACTTGATAATCGTGAATATCGCCGCGGGTAGAGGGGGCGATTTGGACATACGTTGTTTGCCCGTGCAGCGTCGGGTAACTACGCAGCAGCGTATCCAGGGTGCGCAGCCGATAGGCCAGACCCTTGGTGTAATCCAGCCTGTCCACACTGATAATGGTGTCAGGCCCGTTGACTGGCTCGATTGGTGTGGCGCTGTCGGTCCATGAGGGGGCCTTGGCCAGAGCCTGAACCAGATCCACGTCGATACTGATGGGATAGATGTCTGTGCTGACGGTACGGACGCCTGACTCGCTCGTACGCGGTGGCACTAAGGTCTGGAGTGCGGCTGTCAGCGCATGATGGTCGCCACGGCTTTGGACGCCAATCTGGTCGTAATGGTGCAGCATGGGCAGCCATTGTTCATAGCGGGGAATGGAGCGCAGAATCTCCGGGCACGGAAAGGGGGTGTGAAAGAACAGCCCAATAGCCTGCTGCATTCCTTGCTCTCGGCAAAAATGGGCTAATGGCATCAGGTGGTAGTCATGGACCCAGATCAAGTCGTCCTCTTCGGCAATCTGGCGCAAATAAGCGGCAATTTGCCGGTTGATCTCCAGGTATTGCTGGAAGTGGTGGGTCTGGAAGTCCATCAGGTCCAGGCGGTAGTGAAAGGCGGGCCAAAGGCAGGTGTTCGCGTAACCGCAGTAAAACTGTTCGTATTGCTCCTGGGTGAAGGAGAAGGTGACGGCTTGGTAGCTGCCCCGATCTTCGGTACGCAGCGAACCCGGCTGTGAATCACATTGACCATTCCACCCCAGCCAGATGCCCTGGGTCTGCGGGTGCTTTAACAATTGATCTACTGCGACGGCCAGCCCGCCTGTGCAAGGTTGATCGGAACTGGCCACGCGTACGGACACCACAATGATTTTGCTCATGCTGATTCTCGCTTTGTTTTATTAAGGGATCTTCGTTGGAGAATCAGCAAATTGCGTACCCGTTCAATTCAAGGGGTGCACATCCTGCCCGCTGACAGCACGCAGGCGTGCCCGTTGCAAACGTTCGCGGGCATTGGGAATACCCAGTTGCAGGCGGTACTTGGTGACGGTTCGTTTGGATAGCTCCACACTGTTCTGACGCAGCGCCTGATGCAAGTCGACATCGCTTAAAGGCTGACGTTCTGGTTCGCTGGCAATCAGCCGGCGTATCTGCTCCTTGACCAGGGCGGTGGAGCAACTGCCACCGAAATCAGTCTCCAGCTCGCCGGAGAAAAAATGCCTGAAGCTCAAGGTGCCAAAGGGAGTGCTCATGTACTTGTTGGCAGTCGCTCTGGAGATGGTGGATTGATGCAGATCCAGCTCCTTGGCCAGATCGCTGATGCGCAGGGGTTGCAAGCCTTGCTCACCTAGCTCGAAAAAAAGGATCTGGTGCCGGACGATGAATTCAGCGACACGGCACACCGTGCTGCGTCGCATCGCCAGACTCTCGGCCAGCCAGCGAGCCTGAGTCAGGGCGCTGTGCAAAGGGCGGTTCTGTTGCGTGCGTGCCTGTTGCTCCAGGGTGGCGGCATATTCTTGATGCACCTGAACGCGTGGCAGGCTGCGAGGGTCCGCGAGCACACGCCAATGCTTGCCATCGCGGTAGACGTGGACGTCTGGCGTAATGGCCTGGCGTAACGGTTCCAGATAAGCCAGACCGGGCTTGGGGTCCAGGCTTTGCAGTTCGCGCAGCGCCTGATGAAAGTCTGCATCGGACAGATTCAGGCGGCTCTGCACTTGTGACCACTCGCCTTGCGCCAGCGCGGGCAGCTCGGTAGCCACTAACTTGAGCAGTCTCTGTTTCAGAACCGGGTCTAGAGACTGACGCGCCTGGATCTGCAAGCGCAACGCGTCGGACAGGCAGTGGGCACCTGTACCGGGAACAGAAAGGGACTGGACCAGCGCCAGCGCGGTTTGCCATTCGGCAAGGGGGATGTGTTCGTAGCCGGTGGGGAGCAGGTCTTCAAAGTGATCGCGCAAGTATCCGTTGTCATCCAGGGCGTTCACGATCAGGGCACATAAGGCCTTGCAGCGCTCACTGGCGTGACTCAAACGTACATGCTCCAGGATCTGTTCGTCACGGCTGCGCGGAGCCGGGCTTATGTCGTGCTTATCGATCAGGTGAGCGCTTTGGCTGGACCCAGGATGGGACAGGCCCTCTCGTACGGGGGCGGCGGGTTCTGGAGCGGGTTCCAGTAGGGGATTGTCTTGCAGGCTGTCTTGTACCAGCGTTTGCAGCTCCTGCGCCGAGAGCTGCAGGATTTGTGCGGACTGTTGCAGTCGCTGCGAGAGGGTTTGCTGCATGTGCAGCTGCGGAACCATTTCCAGCTTCATGGTGGCGTCTCCTTGTGCTTGGTGATGCGAACCGACAGTTCTTCGGACACAGTTGCCGGGATGATCCGGGCCCTGTGCTATCTACATAGCAAGTTCCGTTCCTGCCCCAAGGTTGAAGGCGCGGGTACGGCCCTTGCTAGGACACCGTCAAGGCTTTGCTGGCCATGCGGATTGGCCTCAGGTCAGCAAAGATGTTCTGGTTTCAGGCAATGACTGACGTTTTTGGAGGTGTGCGATGCGAGTAAGACATCTGATGTGTTTGGCGGTGGCGGCGGGTCTGGTATTGGGTTTGAGTGTTCGCAGTGCTTCTGCCATTGAGCTGTTTTCTCCGGATAAAGGGTTTTTGAGAGATGCGGCACAATCGGGACATTTTGAAGTGACGGCTGCCAAGCTGGCTCTGGAGCGCAGCAACAACGATAGAGTGGTCGAATTTGCACAAATGATGATCGACGACCACGAGCAGCTGGCCAAGGAATTGCAGACGCTGGCACAGGCCCGCAAGGTGGAACTGCCCACCGAGCCCAGCCTGATGCAGCGCGGCAAGATCTCCATGCTAGAGGGCGCGGAGGGTGAACAGTTCGATGCGGACTATGCCAACGAAGCGGCAGTCAAAGCGCATGAGGACACCATCAAGCTCTTTGAGGACTACATCAAGGATGGCAAAGACAAGGAAGTCATGGGTTTTGCTCAGGACGCTTTGCCCATGCTGCAGCAACACTTGCGGCATGCTCATGCGCTGGCAGGCTCCATGAAGCCTGCCGTGGCCCAGTAAGCTTTTGCCAAGCTTGCTCAGTTCCACACTGGGCAAGCATTTATTCCATGGGGTCGGCCTCCATATTGATTTCCACTTGATCGCTGTTGCTCATTACATAGCTGCGCAATACTGCATTGCGTAGCTGGCGTATATTGCCCGGCCAGTGATAGCGCTCGATCTCCTTCATGCTGGCCAGGCTCAGTGAGCGGTTCTGCTGATGCTCCTGGTTCAGCTGTTCTACCAAGTGCTTGGCGATCAGGACGGCATCGTCGCCGCGTTCACGCAGGGGGGGAATTTGAATCGGAAAGACCCCCAGGCGGTAATACAGATCTTCGCGCAGTTTCTTGTCCTCAATAGCGCGCATGGGCGGGCGATTGGTCGCAGCGATGATGCGGGCATCATGTTTGATCAACTTGTCGCCACCTACCTTCATGTATTCGCCATTTTCCAATGCGCGCAGCAGCTTGGTTTGGGCGTCTATGGGCATTTCGGTTATTTCGTCCAGGAACAGCGTGCCCTGGTCCGCCAGTTCAAAGTAGCCCTGCCGATTACGTTCGGCTCCGGTAAAGCTGCCTTTTTCGTGGCCGAACAGCTCGCTTTCGATCAGTTGTTCTGAAATGGCTGAACAGTTGATGGGTACATACGCCTGTTCCTTGCGAGCGCTGCAGCGGTGAATGGCCCGGGCCGCCAGTTCCTTGCCGGTGCCACTCTCGCCAATCAGCAGCACAGGCAGGTCGGTGCTGGCCACTTTGCTGATCTTTTCATAGAGTTTTTTCATGGGGGCGGAACAGCCTACAAACTCGCCAAAGTCATGATGCTGCTCGGCTTGAAAAGCACAGGCACCGTTTTGATACTTGGCTTTTAATTGCTCCAGCAAGGTGCGCAATTGCGCCTGGTCTTGCCGGGTCGAGCCACTGTAGGCGTGCAAGGTATAGCTTTCCACCGCATCCAGTCCGATGCGACGGCTCAACTCCTGAGCCTGCAGGGCGCTGACACTGGGGCCAAACAGCAGGGCATCAGGAGTTTTCTGGTGATAACGGATCAGAACATCTTCTGGCGTATTTGCAGCGATGGCGGAAAAGTTCATCTGCCGCGCCAATGCCAAAAAAAGGCTTATAAAAGCTGAATCTGTCTCCAGCAATAATAGGTGGGGCATTTTTTCCTCTGGGATAGACAAAGTTAATTTGAGATCCGATGTCTTATCCTAATCAGGATAGAAAGGGCATTCGTTACCAGATATGGCGAGGACGAACCCGCTTATTTTCTGAAAATACCTTATGGCCGCGTCCCCATGCCTTGAGCTCTTATGGCGTTTTTTGTCGCCTGGTCATGTACGTATTCAACTTACACATCTGTTTACCTGTCAGCGACGGGCAGGTTTGCCTGCGCCTGGGGGGCACAAGGCAGCAGGTCAACCTCTGACCCAATCGCAGGTGGGGGTCAGGACTGAGCTGGAGGCGGCTGAGTCACATCAATCCATTGCGCGCGGGTCAGCTCGGCCAGGCGCTGCGGGGTGATGCGTACCGCAGAATTAATAGAGCCTGCTGCGGGCAAGACCGTGTCGTAGTCCTGCAAGGACAGATCGCAGTAAATCTCCAGCGGGGTAGCCAGACCAAAGGGGCAGACCCCGCCAACCGGGTGACCCGTCAAGGCTTCAGTGCTTTCCAGGTCCAGCATTTTTACGCGCGTACCGAAGGCGGTACGCAGCTTCTTGTTGTCCAGACGGGCATCACCTCGAGCGACCAGCAGCACTACTTTATCGCCCACTTTCAAGCTAAGCGTCTTGGCAATTTGTCCCGGCTCGACTTGGTGCACTTGCGCAGCCAGCACGACGGTGGCTGTGCTTTCGGTGGTTTCAATTACCTGAATATCGGCAGCGTGTTCGTTAAAAAACTGTTTGACGGAATCAAGACTCATGGCGGATCAGGACGGATTAGTGTGTTTTGTTAAACTTTTTTGCGAGTGCCTAGTCTTAGTCAAGTGCATGAGAGTGTCAACCAGAGCGCTGTGGCGCTGCAAAACAGGAATGTAATTGTGATTAAACCTTTATTGTTGACGGCCAGCCTGATGGCCTTCAGTTCCATGGCGTTGGCAGAGGGTCCCGCTATTACGATGTACCAGGATCCTAACTGTGGTTGTTGTGGGGGCTGGGCACAGCACATGCGCGATGAAGGCTTTGAGGTCAAAGAGGTCAAGGTCGTGAAGATTCAAGACGTGAAGCGGCTTTTGAGAGTGCCGGAGAACCTGGCGTCCTGCCACACCGCGATGATTGAAGAGACGGGGCAATTGATTGAAGGCCATGTGCCTGCCAAGGTCGTCAAACGCATGATGAATGATGGCAGTGTGCGTGGGGTGGCCGCGCCAGGCATGCCCGCCAATTCACCCGGCATGGGCCAGATGGACGGCAATTTGGTAACCGTGGACTTTAACGGACGTCCTTACTCGCGCGACTGAAGTCTGTAAGGGGAAGGGTGGCATGCAGATACACGAAACTACATTGAGAAACTTGTAAGCTGCTGCCGCTCTTGTCATGATGATCGTTCATTGACTCTGTTTAGGAGGTTCTATCCATGCAGCCCTCAGTTAAAGCTTTTCTTGCTGCTACCGCAGTCGCATTTGGCATGTACAGCCCTTTTGCGATGGCCCAGGGCAATGCGGCTCCGGCCAACTCGGCAGCCCCTGCTGCCACCCAGATCGTTAAACCTACGGATTCTCAGCTGGAGCAATATGCGCGCACCTACAAGAAGGTCGCCCAAACTGCTTCGGAATATCAGCCGCGTCTGGATGCGGCCAAAAGTGATGCAGAGCGTCAGGCTATTGTTCAGGAAGCCGACCAGCGCCTGGTAGGCGTGGTCAGTGCCAATGGCATGGATCTGGCGGACTACAACGGCATCAGTCTGGCGATTCAGCAGGACCCGGCCTTGCGCCAGCGTGTTGAAGGGATGCTGAAATAAGGCTTGTTTGTGATCCTCGGGTTTGACAGAGCGCCGGGTGTCATTTTGTAGTGACCGTAGTGGGTAAATTTAAACCCTGGACGTAATCGTCCAGGGTTTTTTTTGGCGCCGTGCTGCCCTAAAGCTCGGCGCCCCCGGTAAAAAGCCCCTCGGAGGCACTAAGCCAAAGGCGCAGCGTGGGGGCTTATTGTGTGGATCGCTTCAAGACGAAGCGTGCCCGCCAGAGCCGGCATGACTGCCTGCATTGAGACTGGAGCCTGACGCCAGGTTTACGGCTTCAAGCTCAGTCTCTGGGTGCCATTAGCAACGGGGATAGTTAAGCGCCCCGATCATTGCATTGAATTTCAATTGCAAGCTGCTGGCGTCATTTTTTATCGGGTTATTGATCTGCCAGCTGATCGAGCCTTCCTGAGGTACGTAATTGCCTTCAGAGGCATGCTGGATGACGCTTCTGCCCTGGGCCAGGAATTCATTCATTTTCGACATGATTCGTGGGCATCCTTGCGGCGTTTCTTCCTTGAATTTTTTATCCCAGTTGCTGATCATCGCGGCTGCCTGGTCAAGACTTTCCTGGAAGGGGGGAATGCTCTCTTTGGCTCCCTGCTGCTCGAAAATAGCATCGACCTTGTTCATGGCCTGCTTGCTGAACAGCACGGCACCCAAACGGTAATGCTCCATGGAGTCCTTGGGAGCTTTATCGAAAGAGGTCTGGATGTTTATTTCGTCCTGTTTTTGAATGCCTTGGAGAAATGCAGCCTCTGCCTGTACGACTTCTGTCAGGGCGCTGACGAACGCCTCGTTATTGTCGGCTGCCTTTTTGCCGCCATCCGTCAGAAACTCTTTTGATTCGGCATAGTTGTTCAACTCGGAATTGAGAGGTGCCAGCTTGGTCAAGGAGTCGTCAAACTGCTTTGCTGATCCATCTATTTCCGGCATGTTGGCTTCCAGTGCCAAGGCGGACTTCAGTTTTTCCTGGGTGTTCTTGATGCTTACCAGTGAAACAACGGAATAGTTATCCAGCTTCTTGCCCGAGCGCACGGCAGGCTCGTAGACGGTTTGATAATCGGAAAGCGCACGGTAGAAAGGCGTATGCAAGCTATTGGCAACTTCAACATAGGCATTGTATTTCTGGATAAAGCCTTGCTCGGATGAGACCGCTTGAGATGGTGCTTCTGTCGCTTCTTCGCTGTTGCAGCCCGCAATAGCGATGCAAAGGCCCAGCGTGGCGAAAACAGATATTTTTTTTAAATTCATGATGAAAGTGATTGATGCTTTTGATGCGTTGGCAATACGTTAAAACCCCTATCGGGCAGGACGCAAT
Source organism: Alcaligenes sp. PF14 (assembly GCF_037150615.1). Taxonomy (NCBI): domain Bacteria; kingdom Pseudomonadati; phylum Pseudomonadota; class Betaproteobacteria; order Burkholderiales; family Alcaligenaceae; genus Alcaligenes; species Alcaligenes sp. PF14. Next base: position 266,389 of record NZ_JBAGRS010000007.1, read on the forward strand.
TTTATAGCTTCACCACTTCGTATTTTGTATCAAGCTAGGACCTTATGTTTCAGGAGCGCGTGCTACACGCGGCCGGGCGGGCTAGCAAGAGTTTGCTATGCCCACCTTGCACAGGCCCGTCTCCATCTCTGGTTTTTGGCCTTGCTTAATCCATGTCCTGGAAGTCTGGGCTTGCCCTGGGAATAGGTACACCGGCATCAATGCGTTTGGCCCATTCTTGTAGCGGTAGCGGTGGAGTCGGCTCCCAAATACGACGCAGAACGGGCTTTAGCAAAGCAATATTGTGGCCACTGGCCCAACGATACGGAATCACCGGCAACCAGGTGTCGTCTGCAATGCGTTCGGCTACGACAAAGCGGAAACTGTACTGGCCGGGGCCCAGGCTCATGCGTATATCACTGACCACCAGCAGGTCATCGATGATGTCGTAGCGCAGCCAATCGTCCGAAAACCAGCGCAGTTGCTCCAGCTGTTTCAAGGGGGGGAACAACTGGGTGTAGTCGCTATGAACGGGCAGGCACAGGGATTCGTATTGATGCCCCTTGGGTGCACGCAGCCGGTCCAGCAGGCCCACCATGACTTCGCATTCCCGGTCCTGTGTGTCGCGCACCAGTACACGCCAGAGCAGGATGTTCATGGGTTGGGCGGCGGAGTATACCCGCGTGATTTCCACCTGCTCTTGTTTGAGCTGTGCGGTCGCCTGTTGCTCGGCCCAGAACTTGGCACCTACCGAGGCTGCCAGATACAGGCTGCTCAAGAGCAAGGCCCAGTTGCAGGCCCGTATCGTTGCGGGTGCCGGTCCACGTATCAAGCCTATGATCGTGGCGATCAGTAAGGGCACGGTATAGAGCGGGTCAATAATGAAGATGCTGGACCAGGTTGCCGGGGTAGCGGCCAAAGGCCACAGCAATTGCGTTCCGTAACTGGTGAAGGCATCCAGAAGAGGGTGGGTAATCAGCGCTAGCCAGACCGCCAGCCCCAGCCTCCCCGCAGAGGCACGTGCTTGTGGAAACAGCAGTCGCCATAAAAGGGTGATCAGGATGCCTGCCGCGCTCAACACAAATAAAGAGTGCGAGAAACCGCGATGACTGACCATGGAGGTAATCGGGTCCCCATATTGAATGAAGACATCCAGATCGGGCAGGGTGGCGATGATGGCACCGGACAGGATCGCCTTGCGGCCATACTGCCGCCCGAGGAGGGAGCCGCAGATGCTGGCACCGAGGACTGCTTGTGTTACGGAATCCATAGCTCTCGTGCAAAGTGAAACAGGGACCGGGGCCAGATGCGGCCTGACGGCTTTAGCGTTATGATTTTAAAGTTGAATCCCCGGCCCGCCCTATTTTTTTGACGGGCGTCAAAGGCCCAAGGGGTATCAGTCGCGTATAGTGTACGACGGCCTACGCTGTCCTACCGCCTGCGGGCTGCGCCACCGCTTCTATCCAGAGAATTCGTTTACCTATGTCTACCTACCTGATCGCGGCTTTATATAAGTTCGTGGAATTGCCCGATTTCGCACAAATGCGCGACCCCTTGTTTGCTTTTTGCGAGCAGCATGAAGTCAAAGGCACGCTGTTGCTGGCGCGCGAAGGGATTAACGGCACGATTGCCGGCCCTCAGGAGGGTATTCGTGCCGTCTTGGCATATCTGAACTCCGATCCACGTATTTCTGGCCTGGTGCATAAAGAATCCTATGCCGACAAGGCTCCGTTTTACCGCCTCAAGGTGAAGCTGAAAAAAGAGATCGTTACCCTGGGTGTACCGGATCTGAAAACCGCCGAAATGGTGGGCGAGTATGTTGCTCCCGAAGACTGGAATGCCCTGATCAGCGATCCGGACGTGGTGGTGGTGGATACCCGCAACGATTACGAAGTGGGTATTGGCACTTTTAACCGTGCCATCAACCCCAAGACCCAAAGCTTTACCGAGTTTCCTCAGTGGGTGGCCGAGCAGTCCAAGGAAGGCGGTGTCTTGCATGGCAAGCCCCGTGTGGCCATGTTCTGCACTGGCGGTATCCGCTGTGAAAAATCCACGGCCTTCATGCGCTCGCAGGGTTTTGATCAGGTTTACCACCTGCAAGGCGGCATTCTGAAATATCTGGAAGAGATTCCAGCAGCAGAAAGCCTGTGGGATGGTGACTGCTTTGTGTTCGACGAGCGCGTATCGGTGCGTCACGGTCTGGAACCCGGCGATTATGATTTCTGCCGTGCCTGTCGCATGCCTATCAGCGAAGAGGAAAAAGCCTCGCCCCAGTTCGAAGAAGGCGTCAGCTGTCCCTACTGCCACGGCCACAGTTCCCCCGAGCAGATCGAGCGTTTCCGTGAGCGTCAAAAGCAAGTGGCCTTGGCGCGCGAGCGTGAAGAGCGTCACATTGGCGTCAGCATGGACGAGTTGACCGAGCGCCGTGAGGCCGCCCGCCGCAAGGCGGAAGAGCAACGCCTGCTGGCTCAGCAAGGCAAGGACGCCTAGCCCTGATCGGGCCACTGTGTTACCTCTACTAGCTTGATTCTGGCGCTGCGTCGTTTATAGTCCGCCCTTCTGCTACAGAAGGGCGCTTTGCATAAACGCCAGCGCTTTAAGTCCGTGCCTGTGGCGCGGCTTTTTAACGGGATTGAGCATGTCCTTATCTGATCTGCCCATTTTGTATTCCTTTCGCCGTTGCCCCTATGCCATGCGGGCACGGCTGGCTATTGCGGCCAGCGGCGTAACTTGTCAGTTGCGTGAAGTCGTACTGCGCGACAAACCCGAGGCCCTGCGCCTGGCCTCTCCCAAAGCCACCGTCCCGGTGCTGGTCTTGCCCGATGGCAAGGTTATTGATGAAAGCCTGGACATCATGCGTTGGGCTTTGGCGATTCAAGATCCCAAGCAGTATTTGCAGCCTGAGCAGGGCGATGTCGAGCAAATGCTGGCCCTGATTGCGGCCAATGACGGGCCTTTCAAGCGGCATCTGGATTGCTATAAATACCCGGATCGCCATACCGAGGATGAACAATTCACGGATGCCGCCAGTTTTTCGGCCCTGCATAGAGCCCAAGCCAGTGAATTATTGATGGGCCTGAATGCCCGCATCGAACAGCAGGGCTACCTGATGGGACAGCGTCCTTGTCTGGCAGATTTGGCGATTGCCCCCTTTGTGCGGCAATTCGCACAAGTGAACAGGGACTGGTTTGATGCGCAGCCTTGGACGGACTTGTCGACCTGGTTGCTGAACTTTCAGTCCAGCCCTTTGTTCCTGAGCATCATGGATAAATACCCTGCCTGGACGCCAGACAGCGAGATTGTGCGGTTTCCTTCTGTCTGACTGAGTCGCTAACGACCTGCCCAAAGCAATACGAGCGGGAGCAGCTTGGCAAGAACAAGCAGACAAGCAAAAGGCCGGTTCTCAATTGAAAACCGGCCTTTCTTTTTCATGTGCCCGAATCAGGCTGCAACAGTCGCGCGCGGCTCGCTGGCCTCTTGTGCGGGAATCTCCATGTCACCGCGCTGATGCAAGGTGACGCTGGTATCCAGCGGTGGCAGCTCGCCATTCATGGCGCTGTTGAGTTGATCGGTATCCAGTTCGCCTTCCCAGCGGGCAACCACAATGGTGGCAACCGCATTGCCCACCAGATTGGTCAGCGCACGGCATTCGGACATGAAGCGGTCAATCCCCAGGATCAGAGTCATGCCAGCGATAGGTACCGAAGGCACCACGGACAGGGTAGCCGCCAGGGTAATGAAACCGGCCCCCGTCACACCCGCCGCGCCTTTGGAGCTGAGCATGGCAACCAGCAATAGCAGAACCTGCTGCTGCAAGGTCAGTGGAATATCACAAGCCTGGGCGATGAACAGGGCCGCCATGGTCATGTAGATATTGGTGCCGTCCAGGTTGAAGGAGTAGCCGGTAGGTACAACCAGGCCCACAACCGACTTGGCACACCCGGCGCGTTCCATCTTCTGCATCAAGGTAGGCAAAGCCGCTTCCGAGGAGCTGGTACCCAGCACCAGCAGCAGTTCTTCACGGATGTAGCGGATCAGCTTGGTGATGGAAAAGCCGTTGTAGCGGGCCACGGCACCCAGAATGATCAGCACAAAAAGCACGGAGGTGACGTAGAAAGTCACCACCAGCAGCGCCAGGCTGGACACGGATTCAATCCCGTATTTACCGATGGTGAAAGAGATGGCACCGAAGGCCCCGATGGGAGCGGCTTTCATCAGGATGGCAACCAGCTTGAAAACAGGCGTCATCAAGGCTTGCAGCAGTTTCAGCACGGGCTTGCCGTGATCGCCCACAGCGGCCAGGGCAATACCAAACAGCACGGCCACAAACAGCACCTGCAGGATGTCGCCGCCGGTAAAGGGGCTGATCAGGGTGGCAGGGATGATGTTCATCAAAAAGCCCGTCAGCGTGCTGTCATGGGCTTGCTGCACGTAGCCCTGGATAGAGCTGGGGTCCAGGGTGCTGGGGTCAATGTTCATGCCATGGCCGGGCTGCACGATATTGCTGACCACCAAGCCTACAATCAGGGCCAGCGTGGAGAAAGTCAGAAAGTAAATCATGGCCTTGCCCACCACACGGCCCACTTTTTGCAGGTCTGTCATGGCGGCAATGCCGGTGGCTACCGTCAGGAAAATGACGGGCGCAATAATCATTTTGACCAGCTTGATGAAGGCATCGCCCAAAGGTTTCATGCTCTCGCCCAGCGAGGGGTAAAAATGGCCCAGCAAAATCCCGATAGTGATGGCGATGATGACCTGTACGTACAAAATTCGATACCACTTGATTTTGACGATCTGCGGTACCGAACGGTCTCCTGTGCTTATATCCATCATGATGTCGTCTCCGTGACTTGATGTAGCCGACCTGGCAGTCAGCTGGTGGCCTGCTTGGAATTGTGTGTGGGCAGGCGGTTTAAGCTCGCCGGGATCCTTGTCCCGGCCCATAAGCTCATGACTAAAGCAACATCCGTGCCAATCTGTTCGCCGGCAGAAAACCAGTAAATAAGCGGCTTGCGGACAGGAGACTTCCCCGCTATCTGCTTATGTGTGCGAAAATCCGCACAGCTATTACTAATTTTTGGCGATATTTCGCACAGGTTTCATGAACTCCATTCCGGTTTCTTCGAGCATGCGGCGGCGCTTCAGGCTCGAATGGTTGCTGCTGCTGAGCTTGGCCGTCGTGCTGGGGCTGTTTGCCTTCTGGCGTTCGGCCGATTTGGGCACGGCTCGTTTGCTGACACAAAGCGAACAGCGGCTTGATTCCTTGATGCGCGGTAATGCCGGCTGGATCAGGACTATCCGAGACAAATTCCGCACCTTGTCCTTTGCTCTTGCACAGGACGAGGCTCTGCGCCAATACCTGATGGGCAATCCTGCCTATGGTGATGCCGAGGCTTTGAATCGCAAGTTCCAGCAATTGGCCGAAGATACGGGCGCTCCTGTTCTGTACCTGCTGGATATTCATTCGCAGACGCTGGTGTCCAGTAACTGGCAGGAGCCCGACAGCTTCGTGGGCAATCACTACGGTTTCCGCCCTTACTTCACCAAAGCCCTGGCGCAGGGGCATGCGGAATACTTTGCCTTGGGGACTGCCAGCGGCAAGGCGGGTTTGTACATTTCACGCATGGTGCAAGATCAGGACGGCAAGGCGGTTGGTGTGGTCGTCATCAAGCTGGTATTCGATCTGCTGGAAAAAGAATGGGAAGGTTATGGCGATCGCATGTTTGTAAGCGATCCCAATGGCGTGATTCTGCTAAGCGGTGAACCGGACTGGCGTTTGCATAGTCTGGATCAAGCCGCGCCCGAGCAACTGGTCAAGCTGCGGGCCAGTCAGCAGTTTGGTAGTGAGCCCTTGGAGTCAGTGGGCTTGAATATGTCGGATTCCGGCGAACGGGCCTCCTTCTGGACACTGGGGCAGGAGCGCTTTTTGCATGTGCAGCAGCCTGTCGCGGGCAGTGATTGGACTTTGCACGCGATGGCTCCTATGGATGCTGCGTTGCAGACCCAGGCCTTTCAATCCCGTCTGACGGTGATGGGGCTGTTGTTTGCGGCGCTGGTACTGACGGCCTTGGCGCTGCAACGCAATCAACAGCGACGAGAAGCCCAGGCGCGGCAGGAGTTGCTGCGTGATGCCCTTGAAGAAGCGGTGGAGTCCCGCACCGCCCAGTTGCAGGTGGCGCGTCGCCGCCTGGAGCAGGAGATGCAGGCCCTGCAGGAGGCCCGTTCGCGTGCGCGTGATCTGCGTGAACAGTTGGAGCAGGCCGAGAAGCTGTCCTTTCTGGGGCAGGTGACGGCGGGGGTGGCTCACGAGATCAACCAGCCTGTCGCGGCGATTGAAGTCTATGCGGACAACACTTTGCGCTTGCTGGATCAGGGCCAGACGGAAACGGCACGGCAGAACCTGTCCCGCATCCAGACGCTGACCCAACGCATTGGCAGTATTACCTCCCAACTGTGTCATTACGCCCGCAAGCCCCAGGAACAGGAAGGCCCGGTACGGGTTCGTTCGGCTGTGGATAGCGCCTGGCAATTGCTGGAGCACAGGGCGCGGGCCCAAGGTGTGGGCCTGGAACTGGAGGGCGTGAACGAGTCTGTGCGTGTATGGGCCTTGCCGGTACGTCTGGAGCAGGTTCTGGTGAATTTACTGCGTAATGCGCTCGATGCTCTGGATGGGAGCCGTCAAGGGCGTATCCGTATAGAAGTCATGAGCGAGCAGCAGCATGTGCGCATTGTTGTTTCCGACAACGGCCCCGGCCTGAGCCCGGAAATCCGCCAGCGTCTGTTTACGCCCTTTAGCTCCAGCCGCCGTCAAGGTGTGGGCTTGGGGCTGGTGATCTCGCACGATATTGTGGCGGCCTTGGGTGGCCGTTTGGAAGAAGGGCCTTCGCGCCTGGGTGGCGCCACGTTCCATATCGTGCTGCGCAATGCCGATAGCGAGCTGGGCCAGGGAGAGAGATAAGAATGGAAGTCGCGTTTGTTGATGATGATGCGGACTTGCGTGCCGCCGTGGTGCAAAGTCTGGAACTGGCGGGCCTGAAGGTGGTGGCCTGTGCCAGCGGGCAGGAGGCCCTGAGTCGCTTGCCCAAGGATTATCCGGGGGTGGTGGTGACGGACATTCGCATGCCGGGCATGGATGGTCTGGCGCTGATGCAAGCCTTGCATGCTCGCGATCCCGAGCAGCCCGTCGTGCTGATTACCGGCCACGGTGATATTGATATGGCCGTGCAGGCCATGCACGATGGCGCTTTTGATTTTCTGACCAAACCCTATCAGGCCGAACGCTTGCTGACGGTGATACGCCATGCCGCCATGCAGCGCAGTCTGGTTCTGCAAAACCGTGCCTTGCGCGAAGAACTGGACGAGGATGGCCAAGGCCCGGCGCTCCTGGGTAATTCCGAGGTCATGGTCAATTTACGCACTACCTTGCGGCATCTGGCACAGTCCGATGTGGATGTGCTGGTGGAAGGGGAAACCGGCACAGGCAAGGAAGTGGTGGCCATGTTGCTGCACCGCTGGAGCGCTCGAGCACAGCATCGTTTTGTGGCGCTGAATTGTGGTGCCTTGCCTGAAACCATTATTGAAAGCGAGCTGTTCGGTCACGAAGCCGGGGCATTCACGGGCGCGCAGCGCAGACGTGTAGGCAGTGTTGAACATGCACACCGTGGCACGCTGTTTCTGGATGAAATCGAAAGCATGCCCATGATTGCGCAGGTGCGCTTGCTGCGTGTGCTGGAAACCCGTTGCGTAACTCCTTTGGGTTCCAACGAAGAGCACCCGGTAGATATCCGCGTCGTTGCCGCCAGCAAGGTGGATTTGTCCGACCCCGCCCAGCGTACGAACTTCCGCGCCGATTTGTATTACCGACTCAACGTGGTCACCTTGCGCCTGCCGCCTTTGCGGGAGCGCAAGGAGGATATCCCCATGCTGTTCGCTCACTTTGCGGCGCTGGCTGCCAAGAAGTACGGCATGCCGCAAAAGATGCCCGATGCGCGCAGTCTGGCCTATATGCAGTCACATCACTGGCCGGGCAATGTGCGCGAGCTGGCACACTTTGCGCAACGTGAAGTGCTGGGTGTGCAGCACCCGGAGATCAAGGAGCTGGAAAACGAGGACTTGAGCCTGCCCGCCCGCATGGAGCAGTTCGAGTCGCAGCAGATACGTCAGGCGCTGGCACGCCATCGTGGTGATATCAAGGCGACCTTGCAGGATCTGCGTATCCCGCGCAAAACCTTTTACGACAAGTTGCAGCGGCATGGCATTTTGCGTAGCGACTTTGTGGAAGAGGGGGCGCAGGGTGATTGATTCGCTAGACCCTTACAGGTTTTTCTACCCTGTCTGATTTGGGCAGGCTCTGTTCGGGTTGTACTCCTGGAGGCAAACGGCAGCTTGCCTATGCCTTGTCTAGACGTCCCTGAGCAATAAAAATAGCGGCCTTGGCCGCTATTTTTTTACATCAAGGCGTGGGGCCTTACTCCTGCATACCCGGAACGATGCAGTTAAAACCGGCGTCAACATGCGTGATCTCGCCTGTGATACCGCTGGCCAATTCGGACATCAGGAAGGAGGCCACATTGCCCACTTCTTCAATGGTGACGTTGCGCTGCAAGGGAGCGTGCGTCTCTACGAATTTCAGAATGGTGGAGAAGTCCTTGATGCCGCTGGCAGCCAGGGTCTTGATAGGACCGGCCGAGATGGCGTTGGCACGAATGCCGTACTCGCCCAGCGCCACCGCCAGGTAACGCACGGAGGCTTCCAACGCAGCTTTGGCCACGCCCATAGTGTTGTAGTTGGGAATGGCTTTTTCAGCGCCCAGGTAGGTCAGGGTCAGCACCGAGCTCTTGCGGCCTTTGAGCAAGGGCAGGGCAGCCTTGGCCAGTGCGGGAAAGCTGTAGGCGGAAATGTCATGAGCGACGCGGAACGATTCGCGCGACAGGCCGTCCAGGAAGTTGCCGGCAATGGCTTCACGGGGTGCAAAACCGATGGAGTGCACCAAACCGTCCAGACCGTCCCAGCGCTCGCCCAGCGAGGCCATGGCCTGTTCGATCTGATCGTCTTCAGACACATCACAGGGCAGCACGATATCCGTGCCCAGTTCTTTGGCAAAGCCTTCAACACGTTCTTTAAAACGCTCGCCCACATAGGTCAGGGCAATATCAGCACCTTGTTGGCGACATGCTTGCGCAATCCCGTAAGCAATAGAGCGATTCGAGAGGACGCCTGTGACCAGGATGCGTTTTCCTTGCAGGAAACCCATGCTGAAAATCCTTTATGTAATTAGTGGGTGGACTTAGCCACGAATATTGGAACCGGGAACACGCAAACGTGTCCCCCTGGAAAGAGAGCTGCCTTTGATATTGTTCAGGCGTCGCAGTTCTGCCACCGAAGTGTCGTACCGTTTGGCCAAGGCGTAAAGTGTATCGCCCTGTCGAACCGTATGGGTGCGCACATTGGCGCCGCGACGCAAAACAACAGTGTCATTCTTGCGGTTGACGCTGGCCGTTTGCGTACGAGCACGGCGTGTGCTTTGCGCTACCGGGGCGGCAGGTGTATTGGTCAGAGAAGCCAGTTGCAGGCTGCCTTCACCCAAGGTGGTGCTGGGCACCAATAGTGTCTGGGCCACGGCCTTGGTGCTCTTGCTACCCAAACCGTTGATGGAGCGCAGCTGCGACAAGGTAATGCCGTGACGCTGGGCAATGGACAGATAGCTTTCGCCGCGCTTGGATTGGTAGGCCTTCCAGTTGCTGAGCTTGCCTTGATAGGCCGCCAGATTGGCATTGAAAATATCCACCTTGTTGGCGGGCAGCAGCAAGGTGCCGCGATCGGCAGGGATCGTGGGGCGATTGTGGGCAGCGTTCAAGGCCTTGAACTCGTCCACGGAGATTTCAGCCAGCTCAGCAGCAAGGGCTACGTCAATGTCCTTGTTCTTGCGCACGGCCGTGAAATACGGTGTGTTGCTGATTGGGGGCAGGGTAATGCCATAACGCTCCGGGTTAGCCACAATGTTTTTGATCGCTTGCAGTTTGGGGACGTAATTACGTGTTTCGTCCGGCATCTTCAGCGATAAGTAGTCAACATCCAGGTTGGCCTGTTCATTACGCTCCATGGCGCGGCGTACCGAACCTTCACCCCAGTTGTAGGAGGCCAGGGCCAAATACCAGTCGCCCTGGAACTCGTACAAGTAAGACAGGTAGTCCAAAGCAGCGCGAGTGGACTCGACCGGGTCACGGCGCTGGTCTACCCACCAGTTCTGCTCCAGCTTGTATTGTGTGCCGGTGCTGGGGATGAACTGCCACAGACCGGACGCATGGGAGCGCGAATAGGCGACGGGGTTATAGGCACTTTCCACAAAAGGCAGCAAGGCCAGTTCGGAAGGCAGGCCACGGGCATCGAGCTCGTCCATGATGTGGTACAGATAGCGCGAGGCGCGCTGGCTCATGGTACGGATGGATTCGGGGTGCGAAGCGTAGTAGTTGGTCCAGTAATCAACCAGATCGGTATGCAGGTTGGGGATGGAGAAACCCCGGCGCATCCGGTCCCACGCGTCTTTGGGTGGGTGGGTCAGATCAATGGTGCGAGACGTATCGGCGGCAATGCTGGTGGAGGTCTTGGCGGCTTTTTGAGGGCTGACCTTGGGGCCTGTGGCGCAGCCTGCCAGCACGAAAGCGCATAGCAGCGCAAAAAGTCTCATTAGGTTCATTGCGGAATCTTCAGAAATTGTTTTTCCAGTCGCGCAGGCTGGCAAATACCTCGACAGGATTATTAAGGGACTGGGCAGCATGGTGCTCGGCAGCCTTGATAACAGCAGTCGTCTCGCAACGCAGAAATGGATTGGTAGCCAATTCTGTTTTCAAGGTGGAGGGCACCGTAGGCAAGTTTTGCTGACGCTTGAGATTATCCTGTTCCCAACGTTCATGCAGCTGGGGATTGTCCGGCTCTACCTGTAGAGCCCAGCGTAAATTGGATAAAGTGTATTCGTGCGCACAGCAGATCAGGGTGTCCGATGGCAGTTTTGCCAACTTGCCCAGGGAATCCGTCATTTGTGCCGGGGTGCCTTCAAACAGGCGTCCGCAACCAGCAGCAAACAAGGTATCACCACAGAAAACAAAGGGCTGTTTTACCTCATTTTGACCAAAGTACGCAACGTGTCCGGCGGTATGGCCGGGGATGTCCAGCACGTCCAGCGTCAGTTCCAGAGTAGGTAACTCGACCTTATCGGACTGGCCGACAGGCACGTCACAGGCAGGCAGACGCTCGTTGGCGGGGCCCCAGACGCGAGCCGGGTGCCTGGCCAGGATATCCATGACACCTCCAACGTGGTCTCCGTGGTGGTGTGTCAGTAAAATGGCATCCAGTTGTAAGGACTCGCGCTCCAGCCAATCCAGAACCGGGGCGGCCTGGCCGGGGTCCACAACCAGGGCATGACCGTTTCGACTTAAAGCCCATATATAGTTGTCGTTCAGGGCTGGTAGTGGAATCAGGCGAACATCGCTTGGCACAGGCCAGGTAAATGCATTCATCATGGTAGAGGGAGAGAGCGCCAGTGGAGCAGACTTTGAATGATCAATTTGCCCAGTGGTTGGAAACCGTACCGGGGCGATATGTGCGGGCTTGGGAACAAGCCGGAATCGATGCGGAGGTGGTCAACACCTTCGGGTATCATGCCATACAAATTGGATTGCCGCATTGGGACCTCCTGGCGCATAGTCGCATCTCCTGCAAGGTATGTACGGCTCAGGCCGGCGTCCTGCCCGCCCAGCAGAAGAACCTGGTTTATGCCGAACCCGAGCATCTGCCTTTTGATACGCAAAGCATTGATCTTTTAATCCTGCCCCATACATTGGAAAGCGCCCGCGACCCGCACCAGGTGTTGCGAGAGGCCGAGCGCGTTCTGGTGCCAGAAGGGCGCATTCTCCTGACGGGTTTCAACCCCTTGAGTTTGTGGGGTGCCCACGACTGGATTCCGGGTCTGGAGCGGGGCACGCCTACCTTGCCGGGAGATGTGATGTCACCCTCGCGCTTGCGCGACTGGTTAAAGCTTTTGTCCTTTGATGTGCAAAGTACGCAGATGGGCTGTTATGCACCGTTGTGCCGTCAGCAGTCCTGGCTGGACCGCTGGTCCTGGATGGAGCAAAGCGGTGCGCGCTGGTGGAGCTTTGCGGGGGCCGTCTACATGATTAGTGCGGTCAAACGCACGCCGGCCTTGCGTATGGTCGGGCCCAAGTGGAAGAAAAACCGTCGGCGTGTGCGTCGGCCTATGGTGGTTGCTGGACGCGCTGCCGATGAAGGAATTAGCAAGACATGACTGATGTTGTCGATATTTGGACCGATGGTGCCTGCAAGGGCAACCCCGGTTTGGGGGGCTGGGGCGCCTTGTTGCGTCATGGCGGACGTGAAAAAGCCATTTGCGGTGGCGAGGCCAATACTACCAATAACCGCATGGAACTGATGGCCGTGATCGAGGCACTCAAAGCCTTGAAACGCCCTTGCCAGGTGCGGGTACACACCGATTCGCAGTACGTACAGAAAGGCATGAACGAATGGTTGCCCGGCTGGAAAGCCCGCGGCTGGCGTACTGCCGATAAAAAGCCCGTCAAGAATGCCGACCTGTGGCAGGAGTTGGAGCAGCAGGCCGCAAAACATGAACTGACCTGGTTATGGGTGCGTGGCCATGCGGGTGATCCCGGTAACGAGCGTGCGGATCAACTGGCCAATGAAGGGGTGGAAATCGCCAGGCAGTTATAAGATCTTGGGCAGAGTTGTAGCCCGCTGATAGTACTATTAGCCACCCGTCATATTTTGTCAGACAGCTTCACCGGCCTGGCCGGTCAGGATAAGCCGCCCATGATTTCCACGCTGCGTCCCACGATTTTTTCTCTGTTTCTTGTACTGTTTGCCAGTAGCAGCCCCAGTTGGGCGCAGTCTGATGCCACGCGGGTGGAAGTGCTGCCCGTGCGGCAAAGTGAGTTGATTCGTGATGTGGCGGCGGTGGGAACCCTGGTGGCCAGAGAGTCCGTCGTGCTGCGGCCCGAGATCAGTGGCCGTATTTCAGCGATCAGCTTTGAAGAAGGTCAGCCCGTCAAAAAAGGCCAGCTCCTGATTCAATTGGACCCGGCCATGGCGCAGGCACAATTGAACCAGGCACAGGCAAATTTGAATCTGGCCAATAGTCAGCACAAGCGTTCTTCGGAATTGAGCCGCCAGGGCTTTATCAGCCAGCAGGCCAAAGACGAGTCCGGTAGCCGTTTGGCTGTTCAGCAAGCCGAAGTGCAATTGGCGCGTGTGCAGCTGGACAAGACCCGTATCCGTGCCCCCTTTGATGGTGTGACCGGCTTGCGTAATGTCTCGGTGGGTGACTATGTTGGGCCGGGCACGGACCTGGTGCAGCTGGAAGCGGTTTCGACCTTGAACGTGGACTTCCGTATTCCCGAACAATATCTGGCCGATGTGAAGGCCGGCATGCCGGTCGAACTGCGCTTTGATGCCTTCCTGGGCGAAACCCGCCATGGCTCGGTGCTGGCTGTCAGCCCGGCGGTGGATACGGCTGGCCGTTCCATTTTGCTGCGGGCCCAGGTACCGAATGAAGATGGCGCTCTGCGCCCCGGTTTGTTCAGCCGTGTACGCCTTGAGCTATCGCGTTATCAGGCCTTGATGGTGCCTGAAACCGCCTTGGCTCCTTCGGGGCAGGATCAGTACATCTATATTGTGAAAGACGGCCGGGCAGAGCGCCGTCAGGTGCAGGTTGGTGTACGCGAGCAGGGCTGGGTACAAGTCACAGGCGATCTGAAAGCGGGCGACAATGTGCTGGTGGCTGGGCTGCAAAAGGTTCGTGATGGAGTGCCGGTCGATATTCAGGAAGTGATCGACGTCCAAACACAGCCGCAGCAATAGGACGGAATCATGGTTCTTTCTGACTTATGTATCCGTCGCCCGGTATTTGCCACGGTTCTGTCTTTGGTGATTGTGCTGGTCGGTTTTATTTCCTATGAACGCCTGACCGTACGCGAATACCCCGCTATTGACGAGCCGGTAGTCTCCGTCATCACCAATTATAAAGGGGCCTCACCGGAGGTGATCGAGTCCCAGGTGACCAAGCCTCTTGAAGATCAGTTGTCCGGGATCGAGGGCGTGAACGTGATGACTTCACGCAGCCGTTCCGAGCGCAGCCTGATCAACATTAAATTCAATTTGGACCGGGCCCCCGATGCCGCTGCCGCCGATGTGCGCGACAAGGTGTCGCGTGCCCGACGTTTCCTGCCCGATGAGGTGGACGAGCCCATCATCAATAAGGTGGAAGCAGACTCCACCCCGATTATTTATGTAGGTGTGGATACCGGCGACTACAGCATGCTGGAGGCCTCGGACTACATCAACCGCTACATTAAAACGCGCCTGTCCGTCTTGCCTGGTGCCGCTGAAGTGCGCGTGTTTGGCGAGCGCTTGCCCGCCATGCGTATCGACCTGGATCGCACCCGCCTGGGAGCCTACCAGCTGACCGTGCAGGATGTGGAAGATGCTCTGCATAAACAAAACGTGCTGATTCCGGCGGGCCGTATCGAGTCCGATGCCCGCGAGTTTTCCGTGGTTTCCTCCACCGACCTGGAAACGCCCGAGGAATTTCGCAACATCATCATCAGTCAGGCAGCCGGTTATCCGGTGCGCATTTCCGACATTGCCGACGTGCGTATCGGGCCTGCCGAAGAGCGGGTACTGGCCCGATTCAATGGTCAAAACAGTTTGAACATTGGCGTGACCAAACAGTCCACCGCCAACCCGCTGGATCTGTCCAAATCCGTGCGGGCAGAAGTGGAGCGCATCAACGAAAGCCTGCCGGGCAATATGAAGTTGTCCGTGTCTTACGACAGCTCCATCTTCATTCAGAAATCCATTGATTCGGTGTACACCACCATTGCCGAGGCCATCTTGCTGGTGGTGCTGGTGATTGTGTTTTTCCTGCGCAGTTTCCGCGCCAGTGTGATTCCCATTGTGACGATTCCGATCTCCCTGATCGGGGCCTTCGCCATCATGTACATGCTGGGCTTTTCCATCAACACGCTGACCTTGCTGGCCATGGTGCTGGCGATTGGCCTGGTGGTGGACGATGCGATTGTGGTGCTGGAGAACGTGTACCGCCATACCGAAGAGGGCAAGACGGCCATGCAGGCTGCCTTTTTGGGTGTGCGTGAAATTGCCTTTGCCGTGATTGCCATGACGCTAACCCTGGTGGCGGTGTATGCCCCACTGGCTTTTGCCACAGGCCGTACCGGGCGATTATTCATTGAGTTTGCCCTGACCTTGGCGGCTGCCGTGCTGGTATCCGGTTTCGTGGCCCTGACCCTGACGCCCATGATGTGCTCGCGCATGCTGCGTCCACATGGTGCGAAAGTGGGCCGCGTCAGTCAGGGTATCGAAAACTTCCTGGTCTGGCTGACTCGAGGCTACCGCCGTATCCTGATTCGCGCCTTGCGCTGGCGTTTTCTGGTCCTGTTCATTGGTGTGGCCGTTGCCGCGACCAGTGGGCTGCTGTTTACGGTCATCAAAAGCGAACTGGCTCCGATTGAAGACCGAGGTGTGATTTTCGGGATTGTGAATTCGCCCGAAGGCGCTACGCTGGATTACACCTTGCGCAATGTGGAGCGGGTGGAAGAGCTATATCGCGGCATACCGGAGACAGAGGGGTATCAGTCCATTATTGGTTTCCCTACCGTCACCGATTCCTTTGCAATTTTGCGCTTGAAGCCGTGGGAGGAGCGTACACGTAACCAGCAATCCATTGCGCGTGAACTGCAACCGCATTTCTCCGCCATTCCCGGTGCGCGTGCTTTCCCCACTAACCCGCCGTCGTTGGGACAGCGGGCTACGTCCAAGCCGGTGGAGTTTGTGATCATGAGCCAGGCACCGTATCCGGAGCTGGCCAAGATCGTGGACGGTTTTCTGGCTGAGCTGCGAGACTATCCAGGGCTGTTGAACGTGGACACGGACTTGCGCTTGAACACGCCGGAAATCCGTATTGATGTGGACCGCGACAAGCTGGCCGATACCGGCGTATCGGTGGAAGCGGTAGGCCGCACTCTGGAATCCATGCTGGGTGGGCGTCAGGTCACGCGCTACAAGAGTGATGGCGAGCAGTACGACGTGATTGTGCAGGTGGACAAGCAGGCTCGTTCCAGCCCGCAAAACATTCTGGATATTTACGTGCGCACTAAAGATGGTGGCATGGTGCAGGCCTCCAACTTCCTGAATGTGCGCGAGAGCGTATCGCCGCAATCGCTGAACCACTTCAACCGCTTGCGGGCGGTCATTGTGGAAGCATCGGTGGCCCCTGGCTATGCCTTGGGTGAGGTGCTCGAACACATGAATGAGGTGGCTCGCAAGACCTTGCCGGAAACGGTGCAGACTGACCTGGATGGCCAGTCGCGCGAGTTCCGGGATTCCTCGGGCAGTATCTATCTGGTCTTCCTGATGGCACTGGCCTTTATTTATCTGGTGCTGGCCGCGCAGTTTGAAAGCTGGCGCAACCCGCTCATCATCATGCTGTCCGTGCCCTTGTCCATGACAGGGGCCTTGCTGGCCCTATGGCTGTCGGGCGGGACCTTGTCCATTTACAGTCAGATCGGTTTGATTACCCTGGTGGGGCTCATTACCAAGCACGGTATCTTGATTGTGGAATTTGCCACTCAACAACGCGAAGCGGGGGCCAGTTTGTACAATGCCGTGGTGCGCGCTTGCGAGATGCGCCTGCGCCCCATCTTGATGACAACCGGCGCCATGGTGCTGGGGGTCTTGCCGCTGGCCTATGCC
The DNA here is from genome assembly GCF_037150615.1 of Alcaligenes sp. PF14. Taxonomy (NCBI): domain Bacteria; kingdom Pseudomonadati; phylum Pseudomonadota; class Betaproteobacteria; order Burkholderiales; family Alcaligenaceae; genus Alcaligenes; species Alcaligenes sp. PF14. The sequence continues at coordinate 283,165 of NZ_JBAGRS010000007.1, forward strand.
TCCGGGGCGGGTGCCGAATCCCGTCAGCAGATTGGTTGGGTGCTGGTGGGCGGCTTGTCCCTGGGAACCTTGTTGACCTTGTTTGTGGTGCCGGTGGCCTATACGCTGATTGCGGGCAAGAAAGAAGGGCAGGACAAGCAACTGGAATTGATTGATAAGCCCGAGGCCTCTGTCTGAACCTGTGGTGCTGGTCTGCGGGGAAGCTGTTTGTATAGCCTCCTTGTCGAGTGCCATTACTGTGATTGAATTTGTAGGGAAAGTGAATGCGTCAAATTATTCTGGATACTGAAACCACCGGTCTGGAGCCTCGTGAAGGGCACCGCATTGTTGAAGTGGGTGGGGTAGAGCTGTTCAATCGTAAATTGACGGGCCGCCATCTGCACTTGTATCTAAACCCGGACCGGGACTCTGATCCTGAAGCTTTGGCAATTCACGGCTTGACCACGGAATTTCTGTCCGGCCACCCACGTTTCAAGGATGTGGTGGATCAGGTGCTGGATTTTGTGCAGGGTGCGGAAGTCATTATTCATAACGCCTCTTTTGATACACGCTTTCTGGATGCCGAGCTGCAAAAGGTAGGTAAAGGCCCGTTCTCCCAGTACTGCGACAGCATCACCGACTCCTTGTTGGTGGCGCGGGAAATGCACCCCGGCAAACGGAACTCCCTGGATGCCTTGTGCGAACGCTACGGCATTTCCAACTCCCACCGTACCTTGCACGGCGCTTTGCTGGACTCGGAGTTGCTGGCTGATGTCTGGCTGGCCATGACCCGTGGCCAGGACGCCTTGCTGATGGACTTTGACGAGTCTGATGGGCAAGGTGGGGATGGCAGCAATCTGAGCCTGGGCAAGTTTGACGCCAGCGTGCTGAAAGTGCTGCGCGCGTCCGAAGCCGATCAGGCCGAGCATGAGAAATACATGGACGTGCTGGAAAAGCAGAACAAGAAGCCGCCCATGTGGCGTGAGATGCTCAACCCGGCAACGGAGTAATTATTTAAGAAAAGAGCTGGCCCTGAACTTGTAAATCAATCAGGGCCATGCTATAGTTTTTTTCTTCGCAGCTTTTGTAGTTCTTTAAAGCTCCGGGCGGTTAACTCAGTGGTAGAGTGCCACCTTCACACGGTGGAAGTCACAAGTTCGAACCTTGTACCGCCCACCATCTCTACCTTCATTTAATTCCCCCTCATAGTGTCATTGCCCTTTTTTGTGGCGGCTTGTTTGCGTCCTGCTTATGCTTGGGCTAATTGCTGCCTGCTCAATGCAAAACGCCCCATGGATATTCACGGGGCGTTTTTTATTGCCAGTCAGGATACGGTGCCTGATAAAGGCATCCCGGCCTGTCTTACAACCAGGTCAAACCAATCGAGATAACAATACCCGAGACAATCAGCTGAATCAGGCAAAAGCCCATGATGTCCTTGGCTTTCAGACCGGCAATCGCCAATACCGGCAAGGCCCAGAAAGGCTGGAGCATATTGGTCCAGGAGTCGCCCCAGGCAACGGCCATGGCGGTGCGCGCCATGTCAGCATCCAGAGCCTGTGTGGCAGCAATCACGACCGGGCTTTGTACCGCCCACTGGCCACCGCCCGAGGGCACAAAGATATTGACCAGACCGGCGCTCATGAAGGTCCAGAAGGGCAGGGTGGTAGCAGTGGCAAAGGACACCAACCACTCGGACAGGCTGGCAGCCAGACCGGAGTCAATCATGATGGCCATGATGCCTGCGTAGAAGGGGAACTGAATCACAATCCCGGCACCGCCGCGAATGGCTTCATCCAGGCTTTTCAGCAGACGACGTGGAGTCCCGTGCAGCAAGATGGCCAGAATCAGGAAGGTGAAGTTGATCACGTTCAGGTTCAGGGTTGCACCACGCAGCACGTAGTAGTCAAACAGGTAGGCCAGGCCAGCGACACCAATCACGATGGAGATCAGACGGCTGTTTTCCAGACGGTCTGCTGGGCGATCGGTGGTCTGGTTGACGTCGTTTGGCGTGTCTTCCAGCAGCTTGGGGTCGACGTAAATGCTTTCCTTGTCGCTGGGCAGCATCAAGCGGTTGATCAGCGGCACCAGAATGAACAGGGCGATCACAATGGCCAGGTTAAAGAAGGCGAAGATGGTGTCAGATGTGCTGATGATGCCGATCTTGTCTTCAGAGAAGTGGCCCGAGGTGGCAATGGTCAGTGGTACAGAACCGGCCAGGCCACCGTGCCAGACCAGAAAGCCCGAGTAGGCACTGGCAACCAGCAAGCGGTAGTCCACGCGGACCTGACGAGCCAGTTCTTTGGCGAACAGGGCACCGACCACCAGGCCGAAACCCCAGTTGATCCAGCTGGCCGCCAGCGACACCAGGGTCACCAGAATGATGGCGGATCCAGCCGAACGGGCCAGCGAGGCCAGGCCACGCAACCAGCTTTTTACCAGTGGCGTGCTGGCCAGCATGTGACCGGTCAGCAAGACCAGCAACATTTGCATGGCAAAGGTCAGTAGACCCCAAAAGCCGTTACCCCAATATTGGATGATCTCCATGGGAGAGCGTTGCTCAAACGCCATTGCCGCAATACCGGCAATCAGTGTGAGCAGGATGACGAAAATATACGGATCGGGTAGATAGCGTTCAACCAGGCGGACCGAACCGCGCGTCATGGCTTTAAACATAAATTGTGCTCCTGTGGATTTGCGCCAGTATTTGCGCGGGTCCAGATGTCTTGGGATCGTTTTGATGCCTGTTTGTGCAGGCACTTTGCTGGCAGCATTTTGATAGGAATGCTCAGTACAGCCGTATTGTTGGCGAGAAGCCGCAAATTGGGAAGACGGGAAAACCTGAACCTTAAAGTTTCTGGCTAGTTGTAGTTCTTCGCTATATGCTCTACTATATAGCGGTGTTTTCGAAAGAACCATCACTCATCGCTCGATGATGGGTTCTATTTACGGGCCCCTTGGGGTCCGTTTTTTTTTGTGCCGCATCTTTGCGTGGCGTCAGTTCATAAATCAATTAGAAAGATCGAATAGGGAAGGGGAATGAGACATCAGTCCAAACGTGCCACAGCAGCGCGTCATCAGTCCGTCTGCTTTGTGCCGCGCGCATTGGTCTTGAGCATGATGGGGGCCTTGGCAGTTAGCCAGGCTCAGGCTCAGGAAAACAATGACCGTGTGTTTCAGCTGGGCAAAGTGGTTGTTCAGTCCAGCCTGGATCGCGAGGCTCCTTTGGGGGAGAGCGCAGTCAGCCAGAAAGAAATGCAGGCTTTTGATTTGCGCGATGTGGGTGCCGCCGTTAGTGTGCAACCCGGCGTGACCGTTTCGGCGGGCGGTGCTCGTAACGAACAGATGGTCTATGTGCGTGGCTTCGATTCGCGTCAGGTGCCCTTGTTTCTTGACGGTATTCCACAGTACGTGCCGTACGACGGCTATGTGGACTTTACCCGTTTCACCACCATGGACCTGAGCGAAATTCGCGTGGCCAAGGGAGCAGCTTCCTTACTGTATGGCCCCAATATCATGGGCGGTGCCATCAACCTGGTGACCCGTAAACCCGTCAAAGAGTTTGAAGGCGAGTTCCGCGCCGGTTACGCTACGGGCGATCAACGCTACAGTGCCTTGAACGTGGGCACCAATCAGGGTTCCTGGTACATGCAGGCAGGCTTGTCCTGGTCAGGCGAACGCAGCTTCCCCTTGGGTCGTGGGTTTGAAGATCAAAAAGCACGTCCTACCGACACGGGTGGCATGCGCAGCAATGCTTCTCAAATGGACAAGAAAGCGTCCTTCAAACTGGGTATCACTCCCAATGCGACGGATGAATACGTTATTGGCTACGTGAACCAGAAAGGTCAGAAAGACAATCCGGTCTACACCGGCGTGAACGATGCCAAGCTGGGTCAACGCTACTGGCGCTGGCCATACTGGGACAAGGAAAGCCTGTACTTCCTGAGCTCCACACAGATTGGCGAGAGCAACACGATCAAGACCCGCGTGTACGAAGACAAGTACAAGAACGGTCTGGATATGTATAGCAATGATCAATACGCGACCCTGACTGGCCCGACCAGCGAGTACACGGACCGTACCCGTGGCGCTGCCCTGGAATGGGTCAACACCAGCCTGGACAATCACGAGCTGCATTTTGCCTTGCACTACAAGGAAGATCAGCACCGTGATCCCAAGCCATCGGGCACTGAGCACTACAAGGACGTGACCACGTCTCTGGCGTTTGAAGACCGTATTGCTGTGGGTGAGCTGTGGCAGTTGCGCGTGGGTGCCAGCCACGAACGTCGCAAAGCCAAAGAAGCGCACAACTTTGAAACCGGCGATACCGATGCCACCAACGGTTTGCTGGAGCTGGGTTACGACTGGAGCGATGCCATGCAGGTCTACGGTAGCGTGGCTTACAAGACTCGTTTTCCCACGATTAAAGATCGCTACTCCAGCCGCATGGGCTACGCCCAACCTAATCCGGATCTGAAACCCGAGCACGCCATTCACTATGAACTGGGCTTGCGCGGTCAGCCATGGGAAGGTGCACAGCTGGAATCGGCGCTGTTCTTGAGCCAGGTGCGTGACATGATTCAAAGCACGGTTATTCAGGCTCCCGGTTGTGACAAGTACCGTCCAGTGGGTTTTTGTGATCAGGCCACCAACGTCGGCAAGGCTCGTCAAATGGGTCTGGAGCTGTCTTTGCAGCAGGAGCTTTCTGCTCATTGGTCGGCAGGCCTGGCGTACACATATTTGAATCGTCGCAACCAGTCTGACTCGGACGTCAAATTGGTGGATACGCCCAATCATCGCCTGTTTGCTCACCTGAGCTGGAAGCCCACTGCGCAGTGGGAAGTGATGGGTTCGGTGGAAACCGAAAGCGGCCGCTATTACTCCTACGCCAATAGCAAGGGTGATCAGATCTACGAAAAAACACCGGGCTTTGCCTTGTTGAGCTTGAAAGGTATCTGGCGTCCGAATTCGGACATCACACTGGAAGCCGGTGTGCGTAATCTGGGTGACAAGCTGTACCAATACAAAGAAGGCTACCCCATGCCCGGACGTGTCTGGTTTGTGGGCGGAAGCTATCGTTTCTAAAGCCGTTTTGTGATTTGCAGTTAAAGGGGGAGAGGCATAAATGAAGCGTCGTGATGTATTGTGTGCCTGGGTGGCACTGACTATGTTGGCGCCTCATGCCCGTTTGCTGGCCCGGTCCGAGCAGGCCGGGACCAGCCGCTCTATCAGCTTGCATATCAGTGTGGCGGGCAAGCTGCCTGATCCGGCTCAAGTGGGGCGGGTAGCGGCAGCCGGTCCGCCCGCTTCTGTGCTGGTGTATTGCCTGGCACCCCACGCGCTCTTAGGTTGGCCTTTTCAGCTGGCTCCTGCTGCACGCAGCATGATGGAGGCCGCTGGTTTTTCCTTGCCGTATCTTGGCCGTCTGGCCGGTCGGGGCAGTACCTTGTCCCTGGAAAGCCTGCTGGCCTTGAAGCCCGATATGGTCGTGGATATAGGCGATGTGAATCCCTATTACGAGTCTGCCGCCAAATCCGTGCAAGAGCAGACGGGCGTGCCTTATGTCTTGCTGGATGGTCGCCTGAACGACAGCCCGGCGCAGTTGCGTCAGGCAGGTCATATCCTGGGGCAGGCCGAGCGCGGCCAGCAACTGGCCTTGCGTGCACAAGCGATTCTGGATACCGCACATCAGGCCGCCAACCCCCGCGCCAAAGGCTTGAAAGCCTATTTGGCACGCGGTAACGATGGTCTGGAAACCGGCATGGGTCAATCCATTCATACCGAGGTGCTGCGGCTTTGCGGTTTGACGGTAATGGGTGACGAGAAAACCGATAATCGCCTGGGCCGTATTTCCTACGAACAATTATTGGCCTGGGACCCGGACATGCTGTTTGCTCAGGATGATGCTTTCTTTGAGCTGGCCCGTACTCAGGCTCCCTGGAATCAGCTCAAGGCAGTGAAGGAAGGACGCTTGTACCGCGTACCCGCCTTGCCCTTTGGCTGGCTGGATGGCCCGCCGGGAGTCAATCGTCTGGCCGGGGTGATCTGGCTTAATGCCTTGCTGGAAGGCAGTGCTGCCATGCCACGCATGTATTCAGAGTTGCAGGAGTTTTACTCGGCTTTTTACGGCATGTCCTTGAGCGACGAGCAGGTCAAGCGATTGGTACAAGGGCTGGACCTGCTGGGTTCGCAGCAAGGCGCATGAAGTCAGGTTTGTCCTACGGGCTACTACTGCTTTTACTGGGGCTAGTTCTGGCCGTATTGGTGGTGTTTGCCCTGGGGCAGGGGGCGTATCCCTTGTCCGGAACAGAAGTGCTGCGCGCCTTGGTCGCCGGTTTTGGTAGCGATCCAGAAGCGGGGCAGAGTCAGGCCGTACGCGTGGTCTGGGATTTGCGTCTGCCACGTATTGCAGCGGCTTTGCTGGTGGGGGCGGCGCTCTCGACCGCAGGCGCGGCGTATCAAACCATGTTTCGCAATCCACTGGTTTCACCCGATATCCTGGGTGTGTCCTCGGGTGCAGGTCTGGGGGCGATTCTGGCCATTTATTTGAATTTTTCCTTGTTCGGCGTACAGATGGCGGCCTTTGTTGGCGGCCTGCTAGCGGTGGGCATTGTCTTGAGTCTGGCGCGCATGCTGCGCCATCATCCACCTATCCTGATACTGGTTCTGGCCGGGATGGCGGTGGGTACCTTGCTGGGTGCCGCCCTATCGCTTATCAAGATTCTGGCTGATCCATACTCCCAATTGCCTTCCATGACCTTCTGGCTGCTGGGTGGGCTAAGCGCTGTGCGCTCTTACGAAGTCTGGCCCGCTGCATTGATGGTATTGGCGTGCATCGTCCCTGTCTGGCTTTTGCGCTGGCGTATCAATGTCCTGGCCCTGCAAGATGACGAGGCCCGCTCCTTGGGTATGTCCGTCTCTGCCTTGCGTTGTCTGCTGATCGTTTGCGCGACCTTGATGACGGCGGTGTGCGTGGCCCTGGCTGGAATTATAGGTTGGGTCGGTTTGCTGATCCCGCACGCGGCCCGTTTATTGGTTGGCCCGGACTTCTCCCGTCTATTGCCCGTTTGCTTGTTGGTGGGCGCCGCCTTCCTCTTGTTAACCGATACCTTGGCACGCAGCATAGGCACATTGGAGCTGCCCTTGGGCGTGCTGACAGCCTTGGTGGGTGCTCCCGGCTTCTTGCTGTTGCTGGCTCGTGGTGCGAGGCAGCGATGAGCGAACAAGGCTTGGAAGCGATTGATCTGGCTGTAGGCTACGGGCGCAAGCAAGTCGCCAGTAATTTGAATCTGCGCGTACAGACCGGGCAGGTCGTTTGTTTGCTCGGGCCGAATGGCAGCGGTAAGTCCACCTTGCTGCGCACCTTGCTGGGCCTGCAGCCGCCTTTAAAAGGGCAGGTGAAGGTGCAGGGCAAGCCCCTGGAGCAATGGAGTGCGCGTGCCCTGGCCAGACAACTGGCTTATGTACCGCAAGCGCAGGAGTCGGCCTTTGCCTTTACGGTAGAGCAATGGGTCTTGCTGGGTTGCGCCAGTGAGCTGGCCTGGTACACCCAACCTCGGGCCGCCGACCGGCAATGGGTAGGCGTTTGCCTGGAGCGGTTGGGCATAGGGCAGCTGGCTCAAAAACGTATTGATCAGATCAGCGGTGGAGAGCGTCAGCTGTGCGTGATTGCACGGGCCTTGGTGCAGCGTTCACAGTTCTTGATCATGGACGAACCCGCCTCCAGCCTGGACTTCGCGAATCAATTACGGGTACTGGATCAAGTCTCGCACTTGCGTCAGGAAGGTCTGGGTGTGCTTTTGTGTACGCATCAACCCGAACATGCGGCCCGCGTGGCGGACTGGGTGATCTTGTACCAGGAGGGGGGCATATTGGCGCAGGGAGAGCCCCGCGACATGCTTAGTCAGGCCAGTTTGCGCCAGCTGTACCAACTGCCAGCGCATGCCTTTGAACTACCTGATTGGTATGCGCGAGGGGCCTGAGGCCCCCCGAGCTTCTCACATGTTTTTCAAGGCAGCACGACCATATTGGTTGTTGTGCTCCACTACACGCGTCAGCATGGTCATAAAGGTCTGGCGCTGCTTGGCGGTCAGTGGGTCCAGCAGTCGTTCCTGGGCGCGGTTCATGCCCGCACTGATTTCCTTCATCGCCGCCAATCCTGCTTCGGTGATGTACGTCTGGCGGGAGCGGCGGTCTTCGGGGTTGATACGGCGTCCCAGCAAACCTTTTTCCTCCAGCCTGCGGATGACATCGGCCGAGGTGGTGCGATCCAGCCCCAGCTCGTAGCCGATCGTGGTTTGATCCAGCCAGGGTGAACCCATCAACACGGACAGGACACCGTGTTGGACAGGGGTGAGGTCACTTTTGCACTCCTCGTAAAACATGGCGTAGTGAATCTGGTTAAGACGGCGGACCAGAAAACCAGGCCGGGACCACAGTTTGCGTCGATACAGCTCGGCATTTTCTTCTTCCACTGGACCCAGGATTTCGGCCTCGTCGGCTTCCAGTCGTTCTTCTTGCTTTAGCTCGGCGTGATTCTTCATGGATAAGTCAGTCATCGATTGAGTGGCCTTCAGCCCGTTGCCAACAAGGCAGCACACTGAAAGCGGGACGACCTGCAAAGGGTACGGCTGCAAGGTCGGCGTCTACAAGGAAAGCAGGGCTACGCTAACGTGAACAAAAGCCCTGATTTCTGATTTGCAGTCATTTCTACAGGTGCTGTCCACGCCCCAAAGTATATGTGATTTCCCGACTTGCTGAAAACAATAATAATCAGCATACTGATAGATATTGTTGGGGGGTCAAACGATTGACCTTATGTAAATCAATAATTTAGGGAAAATTTACGGTGAAACGCATTAAAAAAATAGCACTGGAGGAGCACTTCAACGCCGTTGGCTTTGAGGATTATTCCAAGGCCTTTGTCAAACATATTGACAGTGCCGACGCGCGTGAACTGATGGCTCGTTTGCATGACTTCGACGCCCAGCGTCTGGAGGTGATGGATCGTGCCGGTATCGAGTACGTTGTGCTGTCGCAGACCGGCCCTGGGGTACAGGTGGAAAAGGATGTGTCCGTCGCTATCGAGCGTTCACGTCAGAACAATGATTTCCTGGCGCAGCAAATTGCACGCCATCCCGATCGTCTGGGCGGCTTTGCCACTTTGCCCATGCAAGACCCGGCTGCTGCCGCGCAGGAATTGACGCGTGCGGTGCATGATCTGGGCTTGAAAGGCGCTTTGGTTAACGGTCACACGCATGGCGTGTACTACGATGGCCGCGAATATGATGCCTTCTGGGAAACCGTGCAGAAGCTGGATGTGCCGTTCTATCTGCACCCCTTTGATGCTTATGAAATGCCGCACGCTTACACGGGCCACCCGGAGCTGATGGGTGCAACCTGGGGCTGGGGCGTGGAAACCGGCACCCACGCGCTGCGCATGTTGTTCGGTGGTGTGTTTGATCGCTGCCCGGATGTGAAGTTGATCTTGGGTCATATGGGTGAAGGCTTGCCGTTCCAGCGCTGGCGCTACGACAGCCGCTTTGCCGTGTACCCACATGGTGTGACCTTGAAGCGCAAGCCTTCCGAGTACATCGGCAGCAACATCCTGATCACTACTTCGGGTGTCTGTTCTGCCCCAACGCTAATGGGCGCAATTGGTGAAATGGGTGCCGAAGCCGTGCTGTTCTCGGTTGATTACCCCTACGAGTCCACCGAGCTGGCCGCTGATTTCATCGAGGCAGCGCCTATGGATGACAAGACACGCGAGCTGGTTTGCTACGGCAACGCGGCCCGTCTGTTCAAGCTGGACCGGAGCTAAGCATGAGCACATTTCTGTACGGCGCTCATGTGCACGCCAATGGCATTCGTCAGCATTACCTGCGTTTTGGTGGTTCCGTTGGTGGGCGTGACCAGCGCCCAGCCGTCATCATTGTTCCTGGTATCACCAGTCCGGCTGTGACCTGGGGCTTTGTGGGCGAGCAGTTCGGCAAGCACTTTGATACCTACATTCAGGACGTACGTGGTCGCGGTTTGAGCGAAGCGGCTGAAGGTATGGATTACAGCCTGGATGCGCAGGCGGATGACTTGATC